>JADZEE010000070.1 GCA_020850735.1 Gammaproteobacteria bacterium
CCCGAGTCCTGCCGCGAGTACCAGGATCGCAAGTGCAACCTCTCGGGCCGCTTCATCTTCTTCATCCCCGGCATCAAGTCGATCAGCGCGTTCGAGCTGCCGACCAACAGCTTCTACGCGATGAACGGCGCGATCCAGAAGTTCCAGACCATCGGCTTCATGCGCGGCGGCCGCATCTCCGGCTTCCTGGACGGCAGGCACACGCCGTTCTACATCACCAAGCGGCTGATCGACGTGCCGCGCATCGACGAGGAGGGTCGGGCGGTGCGGACCTCGCAGTGGCTCATCGAGCTCGAGGCCCCGGTGGACGTGGCGGCCCTGCTGCGTCCCGACGAAGGGCTCGAAGCCGCCGAGGCGCGGGCGGCCGAGGCGGTGACCGTGCTCGAAGGCGTGCCTGCGGGCAGTGGCATCGATGCCGGAACAACGATCGGTGATGGCGGCGTGATCGACGCGCCGGCGTCGCAGCGTCGGGTCGGCAGGGGCCAGGGAGAACCGGCCGTTCAGGTGGCGCGCACAAGCGCACCGGGCGCGCCGCCCGGACATCGGGTGCCGGCCACGGGTGCGCAGCCCGAACCGCGCCGGCAAGGCCCCGCGGCCGCCGGCGATGAGATCGCGCGTGTGTTCCTGGCAGCGGCCACGCTGGGGGTCGATGCGGCGCGATTCGAGCGCTACGCCGAGGAGCGTTGGGGCAAGGGCTGGAAGATGAATGCGAACGGTCGCAAGCGGGCACTCGACGAAGTCACCGGATTCGGCGCTGACGGCGAAGGCTTCCGGGCCAAGGTCGACGCGGAACGGGACATCTTCAGCTGAAGTCCCCGGGAGCTGTCTTGACGGGTCGAGGCCGCGCGCGACGATGGCTTTGCGAATCAAACGCTGACGAGGCGACGCCATGATCCGGATCGCGCAGTTTTCCGACCTGCACTACAGCCAGAAGAACCTGATGGAGGCCGACCGGTGCTTCGGCTTCGCGGTCGACGAGGCCATCCGGCGCGGTGCGGAGGTCGCGGTCATCTCGGGCGACTCGACCGACCACGCGCTCGACGTGCACAGTCCCGCGGTCGAACGGCTGGCGCGCCAGGTGCGCCGGCTGGCGGATCACTGCCCGGTGCTGATGCTCCAGGGCACCTACTCGCACGAACCGCCGGGGACGCTGGCGATCTTCCGATTGCTCGGTGGCCGATACGGCGTGCACGTGGCCGACCGGATCGCTCAGGTCGCGCTGCTCTCGGGCCGCACGTGGCGCGAGTCCGACGGCTGGCGGTTCGACCGCGTGCCCGACGACGCGCGGGTGGTCTTCACCTGCGTGCCGACCGTCAACAAGGCGATCGTTGCGGCGAGCGTCGGCGCAGCCGACGCGGGCGTCGCGCTGGGCCAGGAACTGGCGGCGCTGCTGGCCGGCTACGGTGCGATCAACGATGCGGCGAGGCAGGCGCGGGTGCCCACCGTCGGCGTATCGCACGGGACGGTCACCGGGTGCATCACGGAGCACGGCGTTCCGATGGCCGGCTTCGACCATGAGTTCACGTCGGGCGCGCTCCTCTCGGCCCGGGCACAGGCTTTCATGCTCGGACACATCCACCGGCACCAGCACTGGGAGCAGGAAGGGCGCATCGTCGCCTACGCCGGATCGATCGGCCGCTTCCATCACGGCGAATCGGGTGACAAGAGCTTCGTGCTGTGGGAGGTCGGCGCGTCGATGACCCGGTTCGAGCTGGTGCCCACGCCGGCGCGGCGGACCGTCGATCTGTTCTTCGACGGCAAGCCGGACCTCGGGCGCATCGAAGCAGCGATGACCGAGGACGGCCTGCAGGGGGCCTGGGTCCGCGTTCGGTGGACAGTCGCCGACGAAGAGCGGCACGAGGTCGATCGAGCGGCCATCAAGCGGGCACTGGCCGGCGCGGCCGACGTGCAACTCGAGGGGCGCATCGTGCCCATCGTGCGCAGCCGGGCGGAAGGGATATCGCGCTGCGCCAGTCTGAGCGCAAAGGTGAGCGCCTGGGCCGCGGTCACCGGCGCGAAGGCCGAGCCGCTGCTGGCCGACCTGGAGCGGCTTTCGCACCAGGCCCCGGAGCAGATCGCCGCCGACGTGCTGTCGCGAGGCGATGCGGCGGGAACGGCGTGGACGAAATTGCCGCCGCTTGGCGAGGAGGTTGCGGTCCCGGACTCTCGCCCGGCCCGCGCCGCCGCCGAAACAGAGACAGAACCGTTCTGAACTCGCGCGGCGGAAGGGGCCTATCCGACCAGCGGAATGGCGACGATGACCGTCGTTCCCTTGCCCGCGCGGGACTGCAGTTCGACCTGGCCGCCCAGCTTGCTGACGAGTGCCTGCACGATCGCCAGACCGAGGCCGAGACCATCCTTTCCGTGTGAGGTCTGGGGTGCCCTGAAGAAGGGTTCGAACACCCGGTCCTGGATCTCCTCCGGGATGCCGATGCCGGTGTCCGCGACCGTGATGAGCAGTTCGCGTGCCCCCTGCTGTGTTGCGCGAACGTCCGCGCAGACGCTGACTTCACCCGTGCTGGTGTACTTGACGGCATTGCCGACGAGGTTCTCCACGATCTGGCGCACCTTGCCCAGATCGAGCATCAGTTCGACGTCCTGTGCCGCAACCCTGAGCTTCAGTCCCTTGGCTCCGGCGGCGGTCGCGTGGAGGTTGGCGATGTCGTTGATCAAGGCGGACAGCTTCACGCGTTCGACCCGATCGTCCGGTCGCCAGGACTTGCTGCGCGCGTATTCGGCGATGCCCTGCATCTGATGGGACATCAGGTCGGCTGCGGAGCGGAGCCTGCGCAGGGTCAGGTGAAGCTCCGGAATCTCGGCAAGCCTGTGCTCGAGGAACTCGACATCCGACATGATGATCTGCGCGGGCGTCCGGATTTCGTGGCCGATCTTTGCCATGAAGAGCTGCTGGCGTTCCGTCGCGTCGAGTTCGGCCGACCGGGCGGCGGAAGCCGCCTCGACCAGCAGGGCTTGCTCGCGCTGGATCGCCTCGTGTCGCAGCCGGTCGGTGATCCGGTGGGTTCGCAGGAGCCTGCGCGTCGTCCGCCGCACCTGATCCGAAATGCGGACCACTGCCAGGCCATAGACCGCAAGCAGGAACGCCGTCACCCACGAGCGCGATGACTCGATGAACACGGAGGCAATGAAAAAGGTGGCGATGTGGGTGGCCGTCAGCGCCCAGTAGCCGCGATGCGCCGCCGGCAGCAGGTACATGGAGCCGATGCTCATGGAACCCACGGCGCACAGAGCGTACGTGACCCCGTGCGCCTTGTCGGTGATGGTCGGATACACCAGCAGCGTCGCCGGCGCCCACAGCAAACAGACCAGGTAGGCGTTCTGGTTCAGCGCGCCGTAGAAGCGCGGCTCGCGGCCCCGGCCCGGGATGACCTCGACGGCGGCGGCACGTGCGATCGACCAGCGCCAGGCGGCGGTGGTGAGGCCGACGGCGACGAGCGCCATGGCGAGCGCCCGTGAAGCAGCGAACCGTTCCGCCAGCCACCCGACATAGATCGTCGCGAGGACCAGCACCACAGCGCTCAGCCTCGCGTTTGTCGCCGTCGCGCGATGCAGGCCGCGGCGCAGACGTGCTTCGCTGTCGCTGCCGGCGGCGTCGTCGGCGCCGCCGGTGGCAGGAACGGCACCGGTGCCGTCCTCCGTCAAGGCGGAGTCGAGGTCGATGGAACTCACGTCATCCATGTCCTGCACGCGAAGCGTGCGGGCGCGATGCCGTGCCGATCCGCTGAATCGATCCACTGGACGATGGATCGTCGTTCGCAGTCGGTTGACGATGATGCCGCCGGCCCGAGACTCATGAGCGTGACGAGAGTGTTTTCGCGAGCGTATCGGGGAAAGGGGAAATGCGATGAACGACAAGGCATCGGACCGGCAACAAAATCCAGCGCGTGGCTACCGGCCCTTGGCGCTGACGCTGACGGGTTTCAAAGGCATCCGGAGCGGACTCGGGCGCGATACGATCACGCTCGACATCGAAGCGATGGCCGGCGGCGCCACGCTGGTGGCCATCGCGGGCGCCAATGGGCGCGGCAAGACAACCGTGATGGACAACCTACACCCGTTATGTTGAATTCGCTGCGTCAACAATCGTCCAACACGCGGCGTTTCACTTGTTTCACTGCCTCTGCAGGGTGGTTATCAACGGGCACGACAACTTGCCCCGCATCGAGCAGCAGTCGCGGACGAGG
>JADZEE010000071.1 GCA_020850735.1 Gammaproteobacteria bacterium
CCTGGATGGGCTTCTCGGCCGCGGTGTCGGGAATCACGATGCCACCCGGGGAAGTACGCTCTTCCTCCAGGCGCTTCACGATGACGCGGTCATGAAGCGGACGAATCTTCATGGAGTTCGCTCCTGTGAGACTGATGATTGATATGGAATTTTCGCTTCGCCAGGGAGGTAGTGTTAGCACTCTCCCCGATTGGCTGCTAATGATAAGGGCAGTCGGCAGGATTTCAAGACCCCGGCCCCTCAATTGACATAATGCGCCCAAGAACCTTCGAATCAGGCGGCACTCCAAGGAATGCCCTGCCCGCCTCGCTTAGGATGACCCGATGCCGATGTTTCCCATGGCCGCGCGCCTGATCGCGACCTTCGCCCTGTTGCTGTCCTCGCTGGCGGCCCCTGCATCCGCCGACGAGTTCCTGCCGCCCGAAACGGCCTACCGTTACACGCTCGACAGTGATGGCCGGCAGATCGTCGTGCACTGGAATGTCGAAGGGGGCTACTACCTCTACCGCAAGCGCATGGGTGTCGCGACGAGTGATGCGGGTATCACGCTCGGTGAGCCCGTCTATCCGCAGGGGCAGATCCACACCGACGAGTACTTCGGCGAGCAGGAGATCTTCCGCGGCAAGTTCGATGTCGTGGTCCCGGTCACGCTCGCGTCGGGCGCGGTGACGAATACCGGCACGCGCACCGTACCCATCACGCTGAAGTTGCAGGGCTGCGCCGATGCGGGTCTGTGCTACCCGCCGACGACCTGGAACGCGACCGTCACCGTGCCGGTCGTGGCGACTCCCGGAGCCGCGCCATCGGGCGCAGCGACGGGTATCGATGCCGTGCTCGCGCAAGCGCGCAGAGGTGGGTCCGGTGCGGGTGGCGATGAGTTCCTCGATCCGGACATCGCCTTCCAGCTCGCCGCGACCGCCGACGGTCCCGATCGCGTAAAGATCATCTGGGAGATCGCACCCGAGTATTACCTCTATCGCAACCGGCTCAAGGTGACGACCGGGAGCACCCAGGCCACGCTCGGGCCACTCGCGTTGCCCACGGGGGAAAGTCACACCGATGAATACTTCGGTGAGCAGGAGGTTTACCGCGAGGAACTCATCGCGACCCTGCCCGTCGCGCGACCCGGCGGCAGCGCCCTCGCCGTACCGCTCGAGGTGACCTATCAGGGCTGCGCCGACGCCGGCCTGTGCTACCCGCCGATCACGAAGACGCTGAACGTGGATCTGCCCGCCGGTGGAACAATTACGGGGGATTCGGCAGGGTTCGTGTCCAGGCAGGACTGGATGGCGGGGTTCATACGCTCGGGCAACCTGTTTCTCGTCATCGGGTTCTTCTTCGGCGCGGGCCTTCTGCTCGCGTTCACGCCGTGCGTGCTGCCGATGGTGCCGATCCTGTCCGGCATCATTGCGGGCCAGGGCGCAGGCGTCACCACGCGCCGCGCGTTCTTCCTCTCCCTGAGCTACGTGCTCGGCATGGCGTTTACCTACACGCTCGCGGGCATCGCCGCCGCGGCGGCCGGCGCACAGATTCAGGCCGTGTTCCAGCAACCGTGGATCGTCACGGTATTTGCGCTGCTGTTCATCCTGCTTGCGCTATCGATGTTCGGCCTCTTCACAATCCAGATGCCGGCCGTCATCCAGACACGCCTCGCCGATGCGAGCAACCGGCAGCGCGCGGGCACGTTCGGCGGCGTTGCCGTGATGGGCGCCCTCTCGGCGCTGATCGTCACGACCTGCGTGGCGCCCGCGCTCGTTGCCACCCTTGCGGTGATCGGCCAGAGCGGCGATGTCCTGCGCGGTGGGCTTGCGCTCTTTGCGATGAGCCTCGGCATGGGCGCGCCGCTCCTCGTGGTCGGCGCCTCGGCAGGCAAGCTCCTGCCGAAAGCGGGCCCGTGGATGGACACAGTGAAGCGCGTATTCGGCGTGCTGTTCCTGCTGGTCGCGGCGTGGATGCTCGGGCGCATTCTCCCGGGCCGCATGGGGCTCCTGCCCTGGGCGGTCACCGCGTTCGTCGCCGCCTGGGTGTGCTGGACCGCGATCGCACAGACACGGCGCAAATGGATTCCGCGCACGATCGGCGCAGTAGCCGGCCTCTATGGCCTCGCGCTCATCGCGGGCGCCGCGCTCGGCGGCAGCGATCCGCTTGCACCGATTCCGCAGCTTGCCGGCCGGCACGCGGACCTACCCTTCAAGACCATCAAGTCGGTCGCAGACCTCGATGCCGAAATCGCCGCGGCGCGCGCGTCAGGCCGGCCCGTGATGCTCGATTTCTACGCGGACTGGTGCGTGTCGTGCAAGGAAATGGAGAAGTACACGTTCTCGGAACCCGCGGTGCGGGCGGCGCTGGCAAAGGCGGTCCTGCTTCGGGCAGATGTGACCGCGAACGACGCCGAGGATCAGGCCCTTCTCAAGCACTTCGGCATCTTCGGCCCACCGACGATCGCCTTCTACGGCACCGACGGCACCGAGCGGCGCAACTTCCGCGTGGTCGGCTACATGAAGGCGAAGGAGTTCGCGCCGCTCGCCGCACAAGCCATGAGGTAAGAATGGTGCCGGGTTTTCGGTTATTCGGTTATTTCGCCCCAGCGGCGCAATAACCGAATAACCGAAAACCCGGCACCAACGCCTATTTCAGTAGCCTCGCCGCGTCCGGCTTGAGCAGCGGCGCGGCGATGGCCGCGGGCACCATTACTTCGTAGCTCCCCTCCGCGTACGAGCCCACGTCGTACGGCGAATACAGAAGCAGGAGACCGCCCCCCGCGCCGTCCGCGCCTCGCGGCAACAGCTGGAAGTTGCGGGCGAACTTCGCAAGGTCCGGCACGAATGGGCCATCGCCGGTGGTGCCGATGAACGAATCCTTCGCCGGATCGTAATCAGGCGCGCGCGAACGCTTCACCGCGATGAGCGCATCGCGCGCTGCGCCCGCAAGCGCGAGGACTGCGGGCGAGCCGGGCGCCGGATCCTTGAGAAGATCGGCGAGCGCGAGGCGCCGCTGCCCGAGCCGGTCCCACACAAACGCCTCGAGCGTGGTCATGGGGTGCGCGCCGCCCGTATAGCCGGACACCTGCCCGCGAACATCGAGGTAGCGATCTCCGGCGGGACGGCTCGTCCAGGACGCCGTGAAGAAATATCCGTCGGCGGTGGCGGCGCCGCGCGCCCTGGCGTCAGCCTGCGAGGCGACCTGCGCTTCCGCGAGCGAGCCACGCATGCGCGGCTCAATGAGTTCGTGCAGCCGCGGCACCGACACAATGCCACCGTCGATGGTGATCTCGCCTTCGAAGCCGTTCGCCTTCGCCGTGACCCTCGCCGGTTCGGGCGGCACGGTTCGCGGCAGATCCACCTGCGCGCGCTCGCAAGCCGTGAGCGCACACAGGACAGGCCACAACAACCCGAGTGGACGGACTCTCATCTCGCGAAGTGTACTAGCCCTGCGACACACCGAAGCCCGTGGCACACTGGCCGGAATGACACCGCCACGAATCCTTGCCCTGATCGCGGTTACCGGCTGCGCTGCCGCCGCAGGCTTTGTCGCGTACCGCGCGTTGAACATGGCGCGCGTCGCAGCCCCTGTCGCGACTGCTGTAACGGTGGGCGCCCTCACCAGCCTGCCCACTGCCGAGGCGCGGCTTGCGCCCCGCAGGATTCCGGACACACTGCCGCAGTTCACGCTGAAGGACCGCGACGGCGTGCCCCGCACGCTTGCGCACTGGGCGGGACAGCCGCTGCTCGTGAACTTCTGGGCGACCTGGTGCGCACCCTGTCGCCGCGAGATACCCCTGCTCAAACAGCTCCGGAAGGATTACTCGGCCGAGGGTCTCGAAGTCATCGGCATCGCGGTCGATTTTCGCGACGATGTGTTGAAGTATGCGGCCGAAATTGGCCTCGACTACCCGCTTCTCATTGGCGAACAGGACGGCCTCGACGCCGCCGCCGCGTTCGGCCTCGAACCGGTTCTGCCGTTCTCGGTGTTCTCGGACCGCGAGGGACGCATCGTGGCCGTGCGCGTTGGGGAGGTGCATGCGGACGAAGCCGC
>JADZEE010000072.1 GCA_020850735.1 Gammaproteobacteria bacterium
ACTGCCATCAGGGCCCGAGCCAGCATCGGCTCATCAACAGGCCGGATATAACCGCGCAGTCCGATCCCCTGTGGCCACCCAGCGACCGACTTGCAGTAACGGGGGAGTCCATATAACAAGCTCTCAGATCTGCACGTCAAACTCGTGCTCGAAATGCATGCCCTTGGAATCCTCCACGGCAGCCTTGAGCTTGCCACCGCTCTCGGGCTTGAAGAAGAACCGGAAACTCGGATCCTCGCTCACCGAGATCCCGGTCTCGGCCTGCATGATGAGCCGGTCGTTGTAGGTCAGTGTGACCTTCTTGACGTAGTGCTCGGGCAGGATGAGCCGGGTCTTCTGATCGAGCTGCATGCCGGTGATGTTGGGATGGCTGACGATGAACTGTCCAACCAGCGTGGCGTCGGGGTTCTCGGCGCCGACGGTACGAAACTTCATCTGCCCGAGGCGATCCATGGCCTCCTTGAGATCCGAGCCCAGCGGCGCGGAGCAGCCGCCCTGCGCCTTGACGAAATTGGCCACCATGTAGTGCTCGCCGGTGTTGAGCGCGGCGACGGCGCGGATGTTGGTGTAGGCGTCGATACGCACGCGCATGGCGAGATTGGCCTGCCCCATCTGCGGCGTGAGCTGGAACACGCCGACCAGCGGCTCGGGGTTCTTGTCCACGATGAGCCAGATCGTCTTGATGTAGCGTTGCTCGGTCTGCGGGATCCTGGCCTTGATGCTGACCGGGGTCAGCGCGGCATCCTCGGCACGGTAGGGAGTGTCCAGCGTAAAAATCGAATCGTTCTCAATCAGCTCGACCGCGTCGAAGTACTTCGGCTTGAGGAACGCGTCCCAGACGTCGACCTCGGACTGCTGGGCCGGAGCGGCCGCCATGAACACGGTGAGCGAGGCCAGCACGAGGCCGGCGCGCGCAATTCGGGTCGGATACGCGGGCATGGTGGTTTCTCCTGTCATCGATCCGGGGCGCTGACGGCCCTCTGCGGCACCACGGCGCCGGCTGCGGAACCGCACAGCACGTCTCTGAGCCATTGGACCACCAGGCACAGGCGATCGTTCTCGCCGGTGGCGCAGGCCGCGATCATGGCGCCCTCGAAAGCCGCGACCAGCGTCGCGGCGGTGGCCGCGGCACCGCCCGGTACCGTAAACAGCCCGCGGCCGTGCCCCTCCTCGAGCACGTCCGTGAGCCACGTCTCGGCCGCCAGCCAGAAGCGCCGCAGCCGTGCCCGCAAGGACTGCGGCACCGAGTCCTGCGCCGTGGTGACCGTACAGAACGGGCACAAGCGATCGCCGGCGCCCTGGGCATCGGCGAACAGTGCGGCGAATGCCGTGAGCCGCGCAACCGGGCCGGCGCCCTCACCGGCCAGCGCCTGCAATCGCCCTTCGAAGCGCTGCTGCGCGCGCTCCAGCACGGCCTCGACCAAGGTGTCCTTGGTCGCAAAGTGATAGTGAACAAGCCCGAACGCCGACACAAGCTGCCACGTCACGAAAGCTGAAGGCGTGGTAGCCGCGGCGCTGCAGCAGATCCTCGGCGCTGTCGAGGATCCGCTCGGCGGTCGTTGTGGTAGCGGACATGCGCTCCAGTGTACCTACCTGCCAATAGGTAGCCAATTGCCCGGCCCCCCGGGGCTCGTTGATAATCCGCCCGTCATGCCCACCCGCTTTGTGCTCATCGTCGCGCTGCTGGCGGTCGCCGCCGCTGCGCTGCTCGCACGGCAGACACCGGAGCCGGCGCCGTTCGCGGCTGCCGGCGCCGGATCTGGAACCGCTGCGCCGGCGCGACCGGTCATCGACGCCCACACGCGCTATCTGTTTGACGTCCACGATCACGGCCCCGAGGAGTTCACCGCGCTGCTGCGGCGCGCCGGCGAACTGGCGGCGGCGGGCGGGACCGGCGGCGGCGCGCGCGTGGCTGTGGTGCTGCACGGTCCCGACATCGAGCTGTTCGCACGCCGGAACTACCAGCGCTACGAGGCCATTGTCGACCTGGCCGCGGCGCTGGAGCAGCGCGAGGTGATCGATTTCAAGGCCTGTCAGACGGCCGCGCGCAGCCACGGCCTCGAGGACACCGATCTGCCCGAGTTCATCGACATGGTGCCTTACGGACCGGACGAGTTGGAGCGGCTGCGCAGGGCGGGCTATGTCGAGCTCTGAATCCCGGCCGTGCGCGTCAGAAATGGCGGTAACCACCGGCCTCGAAATCGGGCGGCACGCCCGCGAGCTCCAGGCCGCTGCCGGCGCGCACGACACCGATGCGGGTCACGCTGACGTCACTGCCGGCGAGCCGACGGGCAAGCGCTTCTTCCTGCGCCGCAGGCAATGCGAAACAGAGCTCGTAGTCGTCCCCGCCGGTAAGCGCCAGGTGCAGCGCCTGCTCGGGTGCGCAGGTGGCGGTGAGAGCCGCCGACAACGGCAGCGTGCCGGCGTCGATCCGCGCGCCGACCCCGCTCGCCGCGAGCATGTGACCGACGTCCGCGGCGAGGCCGTCCGATACGTCGATCGCGGCGCTCGCGAAACCCCGCAGCAACCCGCCCAGCGCCACGCGCGGCTCCGGGAAATGCAGCCGCCGGTGCAACGCCGCGCCGGCCGCCGCGCCGGCACCCGCCGTGCCGCGGTCGAGCGCGAGCGCGCAGGCGGCGTCGCCGAGCGTCCCCGATACGTATAAGAGATCACCGGGGCGCGCACCGTCGCGGCGCAGCGCCGTTGCGGCCGGCACGCGGCCGAGCACGGTCACGGTGACCGACAAGGGTCCGCGGGTCGTATCGCCACCGACCAGCGCCACGCCGAACCGCTCCGCCAGCCGCCCCAGCCCGCGGGCGAACCCTTCCAGCCAGGACGCATCCGCGCGCGGCAGCGTCAGTGCCAACAGGCACCACTGTGGTTCGGCACCCATCGCGGCGAGATCACTCAGGTTGACGGCGAGCGCCTTGTGGCCGACGGCCTGTGCCGGCGTCGCGGTGTCGAAGTGCACGTCTGCGACCAGCGTGTCGACGGCCATTGCCAGCGCGGCGTCGGCGCTCGCGGCGACCAGCGCCGCGTCGTCGCCCACGCTGAGCAGCACGTCCTCACGAACGCGGCCCGTGCGGCTGAAATAACGCGCGATGAGCTCGAATTCCGACGGCGAGGGTGTCACGGCTGGGGGTGCCGCACCGACCGCGTCGTCAGCGAGCCGCGGCTACCTCGGCCTCGCGCAGCTCGTGCGCGAGCCGGTCCAGCGCGGCATTCACGAAGCGGTGCCCCTGTTCAGCCCCGAACATCTTGGCGAGTTCGACGCCCTCGTTCAGGACCACGCGCCACGGGATCTCCGGGCAATGCGCGAGCTCATAGGCCCCGACGAGGAGCACGGCGCGTTCGACGGGATCGATCTGCCGCCACGGCCGGTCGACGACCGCCCCGAGCCGCCCGACGAGCGCGTCGGCGTAGCGCGGAATGTCCACCACCAGGCGCTCGAAATACGCGGGATCGACTCCCTGCATCTCCCGATCGCTGAGGAATTCGCGCCGGATGTCAGCCGGCTCCTGGTCGGCCAGCTGCCACTGGTACAGTGCCTGCACGGCGCAGCGCCGCGCCCGCATGCGTGCGCGGTTGGTCGTCGAGCTCATGCGCCGAGCTTGCGCAGCACGGCGATCATCTCCAGTGCGGTGAGCGCCGCCTCGGCACCCTTGTTGCCACCCTTGCTGCCGGCGCGCTCGATGGCCTGCTCCAGCGTATCGGTGGTCAACACGCCGAAGGCGACCGGTATGCCGTGCACGAGGCCGATTTCGGCCAGTCCGCGCACACACGAGCCGGCCACGTAATCGAAATGCGGGGTGGCACCGCGGATGACGGCGCCGAGCGCGATGAGGGCATCGTAATGGCCGCGCTCGGCCATGCGCTTGGCCGCCACGGGGATCTCGAATGCCCCCGGCACACGCACCAGTGTGATGCCTTCGTTACGTACACCTTGCCTGCGCAGGGTATCGAGGCAGCCGTCCAGCAGATGCTCGACTATGATCGAGTTGAAGCGTCCGGCGACGATGCCGACCTGCACGTCCGCGGACGCGGTCAGCTCTCCCTCGATGACGGTGTACTCACTCATGGTGCTCTCCGCACGCTGCCCGCGGTGCCGGGCCTTCAGGTGATGTGCTCGACCACCTCCAGCCCGAAGCCGGAGATGCCATGAAACGTGCGCGGCAGACTCAGGACGCGCATGCGTCGCACGCCGATATCGACCAGTATCTGCGCTCCCAGACCGATGACCCGCAGTTCCGAGCGCACGGATTCGCGTGTCGCCTCACAGCCACTGCCCGAGTCGCTCGTCCAGCGCTGCATCTGCAGCACCAGATCGGCCCGCCGCAGCTTGTTGCGCAGAATGACCGCGACGCCACCCTCACCGGCCAGGCGGCGCAGCACGTCGCGCAGCGGCCACCCGCAATCGGCCCGCGTGTTACCCGTCAGATCGCACAGTGGATTTTCAATGTGCACTCGCACCAGCGTCGGGCGCTCCGGGGAAACGTCCCCTTTCACCAGCGCAAGGTGCAGTTCGTCGCCAATCGATTCCGCATAGGCCAGGAGGCGGAACTCGCCGAACTCAGTCGGCAGCGTGCATTCAGCGATTCTGTGCACGGTCATCTCGTGCTGGAGGCGGTACTCGATGAGCGACTTGATCGTGCCCATCGGCAGACCGTGCGTGCGCGCCAGACGCCCCATCGCCTCGAGGTCCGCGAGTTCGCCCGTCTCGTCGAGTATGCCGACCGTGACGGCCGCGCATTCGTGCCCGGCGAGTCGCGCCAGATCGCAGCCGGCCTCGCTGTGTCCGGCCCGCACCAGCACGCCACCGGGCTGGGCCAGCAGCGGGAACACGTGTCCGGGCTGGACCAGGTCGGCCGGCTTGGCGTCGGGCGCGACCGCGGTGCGGATGGTCTGCGCCCGGTCGGCGGCCGAAATACCGGTGGTTACGCCGCGCGCTGCCTCGATCGACACGGTGAAATGATTGTCGTCGCCCCCGAAACCGCCGGCGACCATCAACGGCAGCCGCAGTTGCTCACAACGCTCGGGCGACAGCGCCAGACAGATGAGCCCCCGCCCGTGCCGCGCCATGAAATTGATGTCCTGCGGCTGCACCGCCGCCGCTGCCATGACGAGCTGTCCCTCGTTGTTGCTGTCGTCGTCGTCGACGACGATGACCATCCGCCCGGCACGTACAGTATCGATGAGCGAGTCGATGGAATCGAATTGCATGGTCGTGGTGTCGGCATTCATCGGCGGGGCAGACATATCGTAGCGAATGCAGTCCGGACAGTCTAAGGCCGCGCGCCGTCAGCGCCCGGCGAGGAAACCGACACGTTCGAGCAGATCCTGATCGACGACCGCATGCGTTTGCGCCCGGGCATCGGCACGCAGCAGTCGTTCGACGTAACGCGCGACGAGATCGACCTCGACGTTGACCCGCGTACCGGGTTGATACTCGCCGATGATCGTATGCGCGAGCGTGTGCGGGATGATCTGCACTTGAAACCGGCAGTCGGTGACGTCGTTGATCGTCAGGCTGACGCCATCGAGGCAGATCGATCCCTTGCGCGCCACGTAGGGCGTGAGGCCCGCCGGCAGCTCGAATGTGAACCGTTCCGATCCGCCATTGGACGTGCGTGCGACGACGGTGCCGAGGCCGTCGACGTGACCGCTCACCAGATGTCCGCCGAGACGGCTCGCGAGCGTCAGTGCGCGCTCGAGATTCACGCGCGAACCGGCCCGCAGATCGCCGAGCGTCGTGCACTCGAGCGTCTCGCGTGACACGTCGGCTGCGAAACGATCCGGACCGTGCGCAACCATCGTCAGGCATACGCCGTTGACGGCGATGCTGTCGCCGGGCGTCGAATCGGCAATCGACAACGGCGCCGTTTCCACGGCAAGACGCACGTTCTCGCCGCGCGGCTCAACCCGGGCGACGCGGCCGGCTGCTTCGACGATTCCGGTGAACATCCAGGCGGGTCCTCGCTGTGCAGCCGCAGTGTATCGCAATGCTCACGGGCCGGGGGGGACCGGGCGCGCAATGATACGCAGATCCGCGCCGATACGGCGCAGGTCTGCGAATTCGAGCGCCACGGTGTCGGTGAGCCGCGTGAGTCCGGGCAGGCAGGCGATCCCGCGCGCCGCGTCGCCGAGCAACCGCGGCGCGAGGTACACGACGACCTCGTCGACGACACCAGCAGCCAGAAAGGCCCCGGTGAGGGTGGCGCCCGCCTCGATCAGCACGTCGTTCACCTCGCGCCCGGCGAGCCACTCGAGCATTGCGCGTGGCGCGGGCCTGCCGTGCACGGCAGGCAGTACCACGATCTCGGCGCCGCGCCCGGCGAGCGCCGCGGTCGCTGCGTGCTCGGGTGCGCACGCGAACAACACCGCGCCACCGGGCGCGGTGACCGCGCGCGCGGCCGCCGGCGTGCGCAGGCGCGGATCGGCGATCGCCCGCAGGGGCTGTCCGGCAACCAGCTCGAAATCGATGTCGCGCGCCGTGAGCTGCGGATCGTCGGCGAGCACCGTGGCCACGCCGGTCAGCACCGCGCCGCTCAGCGCCCGCAGGCGGTGCACGTCGCGCCGGGCCGCAGCGCCGGTGATCCAGTGGCTCTCGCCGGACGCCATGGCCGTACGACCGTCCAGGCTGGCACCGACCTTCAACCGTACGTAGGGCAATCCGGTGCGCATGCGCTTGAGAAAACCGGGGTTCAGCGCTTGGGCGTTTGCCTCGAGCAGGCCGCAGGCGGTCCCGATCCCGGCCGCCGCCAGCCGGGCGAGGCCGGCGCCGGCCACGCGCGGATTGGGGTCGTGCATGGCCGCGACCACGCGGGCGACGCCCGCGTCGATGAGCGCGTCCGCGCACGGTGGCGTGCGACCGTGATGGGCGCACGGTTCGAGGGTGACGTAACAGTGCGCACCGCGCGCCGAGGTGCCGGCAGCGCGCAGGGCGATCACCTCCGCGTGCGGCTCGCCCGCCTTGTGATGCCAGCCCTCGCCGACGACGCTGCCGTCCTTGACCAGCACGCAGCCGACCGCGGGGTTGGGCCGCGTCGCCATCAGGGCGCGACGGGCGAGCGCCAGCGCCCGTGCCATCCAGCGCGCGTCGGCGGGAGTGAAGCGGTCGCTCACAGGGCGTGCCCCGGCTTCAGCCGCCCGCGTCTTCGCCCTCGCTCAGCAGATCGAGCTGCTGGCGCTTGACGTCGGGGGGAATATCCCGTTCCAGCAGCTCGATTTCGTCGCGGAAAGCCTGCACGTCCTCAAAGCTCCGGTACACGGAGGCGAAGCGCACGTAGGCGACCTGATCCAGCGCACGCAGCTCTTCCATGACCCATTCGCCGAGGCGGCGCGAATCGACCTCGCGCTCGTTACTCAGCCGCAGCTTCTTCTTGATGCTGGCGACCGCACGCTCCACCGAGTCGGCGGGCACCGGTCGCTTGCGCAGCGCCCGCTCCATGCCGCTGCGCAGCTTGCCCTCGTCGAACAACTCGCGGCGGGCATCCGCTTTGACCACCCGCGGCATGGACAACTCCGCGGTTTCGTACGTGGTGTAGCGCTCGCGGCAGTCGTCGCATTCGCGCCGGCGGCGGATCTGCTCGCCTTCCCCGACCAGGCGCGAATCGACGACCCGGGTATTGAGCGAAGAGCAGAAAGGGCAGCGCATGGTCCGCGACGTTCCCCGTGGTGCGTGCGCCCGGCGCCCCCGTCCGCGCTCAGCCCCCGTACACGGGGAACTGGCGGCAGAGCTCCTGTACCTGGCCGCGGACGCGTTCGACGACTTTTTCGTCGCCCATGTTATCGAGAATGTCACACATCCACCCGGCCAGGGCACGGGCCTGTGTCGCGTCGCAGCCGCGCGTGGTCATCGCCGGCGTGCCAACACGGATACCGCTGGTCACGAACGGCGACTGCGGATCATTCGGCACCGCGTTCTTGTTCACCGTGACGTGTGCGCGCCCGAGCGCCGCGTCCGCGTCCTTGCCGGTCAGCCCCTTGTCGATCAGATCGACGAGAAACAGGTGATTGTCCGTGCCACCGGACACGACTTTGTATCCGCGGCCGATGAAAGTGTCCGCCATCGCCCGCGCATTGGCGATCACCTGCGCCTGGTAGGCCTTGAACTGCGGCTCCATCGCCTCTTTGAAGGCGACTGCCTTGGCCGCAATCACGTGCATGAGCGGCCCGCCCTGCAGCCCGGGAAACACCGCCGAGCCGAGCTTCTTGTCGATGTTATCGCGGGCGCGCGCGAGAATCAGGCCGCTGCGCGGACCGCGCAGCGTCTTGTGCGTCGTGGTCGTGGTCACATCGGCGATCGCGACGGGGCTCGGGTACAGACCCGCGGCCACGAGCCCCGCCACGTGGGCCATATCGGCGACGAGGTAGGCCCCGACATCGTCGGCAATCTCGCGAAAGCGTGCCCAGTCGATGACGCGCGAGTAGGCCGAAAACCCGGTCATGATGAGCCGCGGCTTGTGCTCGCGCGCCAGGCGGGCTGCCTCGTCGTAATCGATCTCGCCGGTCTGCGGATCCAGACCGTACTGGACCGCGTGATAGGTCTTGCCCGAGAAATTGACCTTGGCCCCGTGCGTGAGGTGACCGCCGTGGGCGAGGCTCATGCCCATGACCGTTGCCCCAGCATCGACCAGCGCGAGATAGGCGGCACCGTTCGCCTGCGAGCCGGAATGCGGCTGGACATTGGCGTAATCGGCGCCGAACAGTGCCTTGGCCCGGTCGATGGCGAGCTGTTCGACCACGTCCACGTGCTCACAACCGCCGTAGTAGCGCTTGCCGGGATAACCCTCGGCGTACTTGTTCGTCAGCAGCGTGCCCTGCGCTTCGAGGACCCGCGGACTGGTGTAGTTCTCGCTCGCAATGAGCTCGATGTGCTGTTCCTGGCGGCGTGCTTCACCCCGGATCGCGCTCCACAGCTCGTCGTCATAGCCGGCGATACGCATGTCGTTGGCAAACATGGACTTGTGTTCTCCCGATATTCGAAATACCTGGGCTTGCGTGCTGCTGCCGGCGTTCTCGCGGGACGTCGACACCGGCGCGAAGGACCGCGACGGACTATCGCGCGACGACATAGTCCGAACGGGGCGGAAAGATCAAAAGATTAGCAGAATCAGGCGTTGCGCAACACATGCGCGGCGCGCGTCAGGGCGCTGCGCGGCCACTACGCGTGACGGCCGACAACAGCGGGTCGATGAGATCCATGGGCAGCGGGAAGACGATGGTCGAGCTCTTCTCACCCGCGATCTGCACGAGCGTCTGCAGATACCGCAGCTGCATCGCCTGGGGCGCGCGGGCCATCACTTCCGCGGCCTGGGTCATTTTCTCCGCGGCCTGCAATTCGCCCTCGGCATGGATGACCTTGGCACGCCGCTCGCGCTCGGCCTCCGCCTGGCGCGCGATCGCCCGGATCATGGTTTCATCGATGTCGACGTGCTTGATCTCGACATTGGCCACCTTGATACCCCAGGCGTCGGTCTGCTTGTCGAGGATCATCTGGATGTCGGCATTGAGCTTCTCGCGCTCGGCCAGCATCTCGTCGAGCTCGTGCTGGCCGAGCACCGATCGCAGGGTCGTCTGCGCGAGCTGGCTGGTCGCCGAGTTGAAATCCTCCACCTGCAGGATCGAGCGCTCGGGATCGATGACGCGGAAATAGACCACCGCGTTCACCTTCACGGAGACGTTGTCGCGGGAGATGACATCCTGGCTCGGTACATCCATGACGACCGTACGCAGGTCCACTCGTTCGATGGTCTGCACTCCCGGAATGATGACGATGAGGCCCGGCCCCTTGACCGAGGTGAAGCGTCCGAGCGTGAATACCACGGCGCGTTCGTACTCGCGCAGCACCTTGAAGACCGACCATACCAACAGCAGTACGAAGGCGACGACAAAGATCGATATCGGCATGGCTTTCACTCCTTTGGGACTGGTTCAACCTCGAGCGTCAGACCGGCGACCGCCCGCACCCGCACCGACTGGCCACCTTTGACCGGCACGCCGGTACGCGCCTGCCAGATTTCGCCGTGGGCGCGGACCCGGCCGCTGCCCGTGAAGTCCTCCAGCACCTCGGCGACGGCACCGATCAGCTCCTCCCGGCCAGTGACCACCGGCCGCTGCCAGGCGCGCTTGGCCATGCCGACCACGATGACGACGAAGCCTGCGCCGAGCAGCGCCACGGCGCCGATGAGCGCCTTCGACACGGCGTAGTCGGCGCCCTCGGTGTCGAACAGGATCACCGAACCGATGACGAAGGCGAGCGCACCGCCGATGCCGAGCGCACCGAAGCTCGGGACGAACAGCTCGGCGACCATGAACGCGGTACCGATCAGGATGAGCCCGACGCCCGCAAAGTTCACCGGCAGCACCTGGAACGCGAACAGCGCCAGCACCAGCGCGACGGCGCCGACGACGCCGGGCAGCACGTAACCGGGATTGGCGAGCTCGAAAATCAGGCCATAGATACCGAGCAGCATCAGCACGTAAGCAACGTTGGGGTGGCTGATGACCGCGAGCAGACGGGCGCGCCAGTCCGGTTCGATTTCGCGCACGATGAGCCCCTGCGTGCGCAGTTGCAGCTCCTGGCCGCCCAGGTGGACAGTGCGTCCGTCGATGGCGGCGAGCAACTCGGCGAGGCTGCCGGCGACCACGTCGATGACGCCCGCGGCCAGGGCATCGTCCGCCGTCAGGCTGGCTGCTTCGCGTACCGCCCGCTCGGCCCAGTCGGCATTGCGGCCGCGCAGCTCGGCGAGGCTGCGGATGTAGGCCACGGCATCGTTGACCATCTTGCGATGCATGGCGCTGCCGGCGTCCGGCGCGGCGGGTTCGTCGGACGCGGCGTCCGGCTCGCCCCTCTCGGCGCGATCGCCCCCGGCATCCGGCGCGGGCGCGGCGCCCGGTGTGATCTCGGGCAGGCCGCCGATTTCCACCGGTGTCGCGGCGCCGAGATTCGTGCCCGGCGCCATCGCCGCCACGTGCGAGGCGTACAGGATGTAGGTGCCGGCGCTCGCGGCGCGCGCCCCGGGGGGCGCGACCCAGGTCACCACCGGGACGGACGAAGCGAGCACCGCGCGGATGACGTCGCGCATGGCGGCGTCTAGCCCGCCGGGGGTGTCCAGACGCAGCACCACCAGGGCGGCGTCCTGCCGCGCCGCATTCGCGATACCCCGTTCGACGTAATCGGCCGTGGCCGGCCCGATCGCATCGGCCACGGTGACGACGACGACCTCCGCGGCCGGCAGGCGTCCGGACCAGGCCACGGTGAACAACACGGTGAGCACAGCACCCCAGCGGACGCGAGGCCGTGGCCGGGCAGCGCCCGGGCCGGCCGGGGCGCCGGTCCCCGAACCAGCGAACGGCCAAGTCCGATCTTCAACCATGGGCGCACCTCCCGGGCAGCGTCGCCGGTTCGAGCGGGCGCCGGCGGCGGCGCGCGCCCGAGGCCCAAGGATAGCGCGAATCGGGCGCGGCCGCTGACCGCGGCCCCGGTGCAGAACGGTAGCGGACGGCCGCTAACCGCAACATGGCAGACGAATCCGGCGCCCGCAGGGTCGACCATCACTCCCGTCGCGATCTCCACGATCGCTTCCTCGCCATCAACCGCGACCGCGTCCGGCGCGGGCGGGAGTGCCTGACGCCCAGGCAGTGCGAATTCTTCGACCTGCTGCCCCTGCTCGTCCACACCAATCACCCGACGCTGCCCGGCTACGTCACGCAGGCCACGCCCGCCGGGATCTTCGACTACCAGCCGAGTGCCGGGGCTTTGAACGTCGCGCACAAGCTGGCGCGCTCGTTCGCGTGGAAGCGGGCACTGTTCAAGTATGAAATCGACGGTCTGTACGTCATGGGCAGCGCCGGTTCGATCGGTTTCTCGCAGGGCAGCGATTTCGACATCTGGCTGTGCCACGTTCCCGGTATCGCCCCCGAGCGAGTCGCCGAGCTCGTCGGCAAAGCGCGGCTCATCGAGACCTTCGCGGCGGAACGGGGCCTGGACGTGCACTTCTTCGTCTTCGACGCGCCGACTTTTCGCGCCGGCCGCACCCAGTCGCTGTCGACGCAAAGCAGCGGTTCGACCCAGCACTACCTGTTGCTCGACGAGTTCTACCGCTCCGGGCTGGTGCTGTGCGGTCGCAGCCCCCTGTGGTGGCTGGTCCCCCCGGAACACGAAAAGGACTATGACGACTACGTCGCCGATCTCACCCGCCGGCGCCTGATCCGCACCGAGGATTACATCGACTTCGGCGGTATCCCGCAGGTACCGGCCGAAGAGTTCTTCGGCGCAACCGTGTGGCAGCTCTACAAGAGCATCGATTCGCCCTACAAATCGGTGCTCAAGCTGTTGTTGACCGAGGTCTATGCGGACGAATACCCGCACATCGAGCTGCTCAGCCTGCGTTACAAGCGCGCCGTATACGAGGGTGTGACCAGCCACATCGATCTCGACCCTTACGCGCTGATGTACCGCAAGACCGAGGAATACCTCATGGCCCGCGGCGACAGCGCGCGTCTGGACCTGCTGCGTCGCTGCTTCTACATCAAGGTCGACGAGCGGCTCAGCATGCCGCCGGCCGGTCCGGCCAGCGATTGGCGCCGCGACATCGTCAGCAAGCTGGTGTTCCGTTGGGGCTGGGACCAGGACCGGATCGCGCTGATCGACCGGCGCGAGAACTGGCGTCTCGAGACCGTGCTCGCGGAGCGGCGCGACATCGTCAATACTCTGTCGCAGAGCTATCGGTTCCTATCCCGGTTCGCGCGCGACCAGGCCGGCAATCCGCGCATCACCCAGCGCGACCTGACCGTGCTTGGTCGCAAGCTCTACGCCGCCTTCGAGCGCAAGGCGGGCAAGATCGAGCAGTTCAATCGCGGCATCGGCGCCGATGTCGGTGAAAAGCGACTTTCCCTGCAGGAATCCGGCACCGACGCAGAGGCTGGCTGGATGCTGTGCCGCGACCCGGCTGGCACGGGCGTACACGGCGACGGGGCCGTGCTCAAGCGCTCGCGCAGCGTGACCGAGGTGCTGACCTGGTGTCATCTCAACCGCATCATGCGCAGCGATACGACCGTCACCCTGAGCACGCGTACAGGCACTCTCGAAGCACGCGAGATCCGCCAGATCGGTTCCGTTCTCGCCGCTACGCTCGGCGCCCGGGCGCTCGCCGATCCGACCGCACAGGAACTCACGCATACGCCGCGGATCCGTGCGGCGAGCCTGTTCGTGAACGTCGGCATCGATCCGATGCGGACCAATCTCAAGGGCGGCGAGCATCTGGCGACCTCGCGCAGCGACGCGCTGAGCTACGGGGGCCTGCGCAGAAATCTTGCCCACGATTTTCAGCTCGTGCTGGTGACCAGCTGGGCGGAGGTGTTCGTGTTCCAGTACCACGGTGCTGACGGCCTCATGAGCTGCGCAGCCGAGCTGCTGCGCTGGGCGTTGGCGGCCGGCCAGCCACCCCCGCTGACCGTGCACTGCTTCAACCCGGGCTATGGCAGCGCAATCGCAGCGCGCATCGAAACGCTGGTTACCGACGTATTGCAGCACTTTCTCGCCACCCGCTCGCGTATCGGACGTCGCTACCTCATCGAGATCGATCGCCGCTACCATCTGCTCGAGGTGGAGGAAACCGGTCCGCGGCACAGCGTCTGCGAAACCTGGAACGAGTTGCGCAAAGCGCTCCAGAGTCCGACCGCCGCCTTCCGGCGGCTGAAGATCGCCGCCGGTTCCCTGGAGGACTCACCGCTGCCGCAGCTGTACGAGATCAACCGCCGCGACTGCGTCCAGGTCGTGCTCAGTGAAACGGCGCAGGGGACGGACGTCTACGTGCTCGACGAACGCGGTGCACTGAACGCGCAGCGCCTGCCCGCGCCGGCGCTGGATCTCGCCGTCGACCAGCTCGCACGCTTTTTCGGCTGCGCCTTCGAGCGTCTGGACGTCATGCGGGCCGGCACCGCAGGCGCTCCGGCGCTCACGGTCGAGTACTACCGGGCGTGCCGCAGCGCCGGGCACTGGCGTCTGGAACGCATCGAACCACCACGCGAGCAGCGCGGCGGTTATTTCGAAGTCCAGGTCATTGGCGATGTCGATGCCGCCGGCCAGACGACGTTCACCATTTTTTGCGACGCCATCGAGCTCTCGTCCCTCGAGCACGGTGCCGGGGTCTTCGATGCCGCCGCACGCCACATCCTCGCGCGCCGCGCGAGCGGCGAGCACTACCCCTTGTACATCACCGACCTCGATCTGTCCGCGGCGCTGCTTGCAAGGCGTGGCATCGAGTCACTGCAGACCGTCCATCTGCTGCAATACAAGCACACCATCGAGGGCTACCTGAACAAGGCCAGCGCCCAATCCTGAACACGGCGCCCGCCGGTCGCCGCGACGGTGCGGCTCTTCCGGACGGTGGTCGGCACGCTACAATCACCATCCGGCCGGCTACAGGCACCTGCCGGGCAGCCACGACGACGGACACGACCGACATGGCGGAAATCGACTCCCTGTTCACGCGGGCCGAGGGCCTCATCGAACGCCTGGAACGGCTGCTGCCACCGGTACCGCAACGGCCGGACCTGAACGCCGCGGTAGCGTTCCGCTGGCGCCGCAGCGGTCGCGCCGGCTGGCTCGAACCGGTCCACCACCGCGCCGACATCCGGCTCGCGGATCTGCGTTGCATCGACCGCCAGCGCGACCGGATCTGCCTGAACACGCGCCAGTTCCTCGCCGGGCTGCCCGCCAACAACGTGCTCCTGTGGGGACCACGCGGCACCGGCAAGTCCTCGCTCATCAAGGCTGTGCTGAATGAATACGCCGGCGAGGGCCTGCGCCTGCTCGAGGTGGACCGCCAGCATCTGCTCGACCTCCCCGACATCGTCGAGCCCCTCTACGATCGGTCCGAGCGTTACATCATTTTTTGCGACGACTTGTCTTTCGAGGCCGACGACGCGAGCTACAAGGCCCTGAAAGTAGTGCTCGACGGCTCGATCCACCGGGCGCCGGCGAACTCGCTGGTGTACGCGACATCGAACCGGCGCCACCTGCTGCCCGAGCGTCTCGCCGAGAACCTGGAGGCGCGCAACGTGGACGGGGAGATCCACCACGGCGAGGCGGTGGAGGAAAAGATCTCCCTGTCGGAACGCTTCGGCCTGTGGCTCGCGTTTCATCCTTTCAGCCAGGATGACTATCTGGGCATCGTTGCGCACTGGCTGCATCGCCTCGGCGTCCGCGAGGACGGCGAGGCGATGCGGCGCGAAGCGCTCACCTGGGCACTGCTGCACGGCTCGCGCAGCGGCAGATCGGCCTGGCAGTTCGCCAAGGACTGGGTCGGGCGCAAGGGCCTCAGGGACTGCGAGGCGTGAGCATGCCGGCGACGCCCGAGGCAATGGCGGCGGTGCGCCGTCGCGCGGTGCGGCTGTTCGGCGACGCCGAGATCCAGGCCGCCGTCGACGCCATGGCAGCGGCCATCACGCACCGTCTCCGGGAAAGCAACCCCCTCGTCATCGGCGTCATGGTCGGAGCCGTGGTGCCACTGGGCATGCTGCTGCCACGGCTCGATTTTCCGCTCGAGGTCGATTACGTGCACGCCACGCGCTACCGGAGTGAGACGCACGGCGGTGAAATCAGCTGGCTGCGCGCGCCCGACACACGGGTGCGCGATCGTGTCGTGCTCGTGGTCGACGACATTCTCGACGAGGGCGTGACGCTCGCCGCAATCATCGCCCGGTGCCAGGCGCTCGGTGCGCGCGAAGTGCTCAGCGCGGTACTGGTCGACAAGCAGTTGCAACGCCCCCGGGCCCTCGCGCGCGCCGATTTTGCCGCGCTCGTCGCCGACGATCGCTACCTGTTCGGCTACGGCATGGACTACCACGGCTACTGGCGCAACGGGCCGGGGATCTTCGCCGTGGAAACCTGAAGTGGCCGTTGCCATCATTGGTGGCAGCGGCCTGGACGCGCTGCCGGGAATCGCAGCGAGTGAACGCGCACGAGTGGACACGCCATACGGTGCCACGTCGGCACCGGTGCAGCGCGGCAGGCTCGGCGAGGTCGAGGTACTGTTTCTCCCTCGTCACGGCAGCGACCACGCCATCGCGCCACACCTGATCAACTACCGCGCGAACGTCTGGGCGCTGCGACACTGTGGCGCACGCTGCGTGGTCGCGGTCGCCGCGGTGGGTGGCATCAGCGCGCCGATGCTGCCGGGGCGGCTCGTCGTGCCGAGCCAGGTGATCGATTACACCTGGGGCCGGGCACACAGCTACCGTGACGGCGTCGCCGGACCGCTCGAGCACGTGGATTTCTCCACGCCCTACGATCCGCGCCTGCGCAGTGCATTGCTGGCCGCGGCCACGGCGACGGACGTCGTGGTGATCGACGGTGGTGTGTACGGCGCGACCCAGGGGCCACGGCTGGAGAGCCCGGCCGAGATCGAACGCATGGCGCGCGACGGCTGCGACGTCGTCGGCATGACCGGCATGCCCGAGGCCGCGCTCGCCTGCGAGCTGGCACTGCCCTACGTGTGCTGCGCGGTGGTGGTCAACCGCGCGGCGGGACGCGGCGACGGCCCCATCACCGCGGCGGTCATCGCCGGGCACCTCGGCGCGGGCATGACGGACGTCCTGCGCCTCCTCCGCGAGGCGCTACCCACCCTCGCGCGCGTCGATCCCGCCGTTGCGGGCACAGGCTGATCCGGCGGCCGGCCGGTCACTCGGCGCCGGCCGGTGCCGCGGCGACGCCGTCCGCGCCACCGGTTCCGTCCTGCACGCCGGCGCCAGACTCCGATCCCGCGTCCGGGCGAAACAGCGTCACCTGGACGATCACGCCGAACAGGGGATGGTCGAGGTAGTGCAGTTCCCCGAGCTTCACGACGCGGCTCTCGGTCAGACGCACGGGCGGATCCACGCCCTTGTAGAGCAGGTCCGTGTCGATGTGCAGGGTGCCGCCGACACGCAGCCGGACGGTCCCCTCGATCAGCGCGTCACCGGGCGCCGCGGCAGTAGACCGTTCGCCGCCGCCGGCCGGCGCAGCGCCGGTGTAATCCTGCGTCGCGGGTGCGGAGCCGATGCGCACCGCGCGGCCGCCGGCTCCGCCGCCGGGCTGGCGCCAGGCGAGATGCGCCAGGACGTGATAATTACGGCTGCGACCGAGCCGGTCCGCCACCGCCCCCAGGCGCTCCTGCTCCGGCGGCAGGCGCAGAAAAGCGACCGGGTTGACCAGCGCATCGGTCTCGCCGGCAGCCGGCGCATAGCCCTCGGGCTCGTCCTCGAAGGCAGGCAAGGCCTCGATCAGGTTTAGCGAACGGGCGGCGTCGGGGATCCCGGGGTCGAGCGGCCAGCGCTCGCCACCGACCGCGATCGGTTCGATGGTTGCGAACACGATGACCTCCACGTGGTACCAACTGGCTCCCGCCACGCCTGGCCACAGCAAGGCGAGCACGGGCAGCCAGGCGCTGATACGGGCGCGCAGCGATGCATTCATCAGGCGGCGTCCTCGAGCTTGAGTTGCGTGAGCAGCGAGTCGAGCTCGGCAAACCGCGCTTCGACGTCGGGCAGCGATTTGCGGATCCTGAGCTTCTCGCGACCATCCAGGCGGTAATCGTCCGTCTGCGTCTGGATGAGACGAATGATCGCGGCGGCGTCGACGCACGGCTCGGTGTCGAACTGGATCCGCCCACCCTCGGCGCCCATGTCGATGCGGCGCACGCCGATGCGCGCCGCCTTGATCTTGAGCGCGGCGATGCGAAACAGGTTGCGCGCCGGCACCGGCAGAGAACCGAAGCGATCGATCATCTCCTCGGCGAGCCCGCGCAGAGATTGTTCGTCGGCGGCGGTCGCCAAGCGCTTGTAGAACGTCAGGCGCGCGTGCACATCGGGCAGGTAGTCCTCGGGAATCAGCGCGGCGACACCGAGATCGATCTCGGGGCCGGCGTCGAGCGGGCGATCCAGTACCGGTTCGCGACCCGAACGCAGCGCACTGACTGCACGCTCGAGCAGCTGCATGTACAGGCCGTAACCGATTGCCTGAATGTGCCCGCTCTGCTCCTCGCCGAGTATCTCCCCGGCGCCGCGGATCTCGAGATCGTGGGTCGCCAGTGTGAAACCGATGCCCAGATCCTCCAGCGACTCGATCGCTTCCAGCCGTTTGAGGGCGTCGGCGGTCATGGCACGCCGCTCGGGCACGAGCAGGTAGGCGTAGGCGCGGTGATGCGAGCGGCCGACGCGGCCGCGCAGCTGGTAAAGCTGCGCGAGTCCGAAGCGGTCGGCGCGGTTGATGATAATCGTGTTGGCGCTCGGAACGTCGATGCCGGACTCGATGATCGTCGAACACACGAGCACGTTGAAACGACGGTGGTAGAAATCGAGCATCACCCGTTCCAGGTCACGCTCCCGCATCTGCCCGTGGGCCAGGCGCACCCGTCCCTCCGGCAGGATGGCGGCCACCGTGGCGGTCATTCGCTCGATACTTTCGACTTCGTTGTGCAGGAAATAGACCTGGCCCCCGCGATTCACCTCGCGCAGCATCGCTTCGCGCAGCAACTCGTCGTCCCAGCGACGCAGGAACGTCTTTACCGGCAAGCGCCGCGACGGCGGAGTGGCGATGAGCGACAGGTCCCGGATCCCCGCCAGGGCCATGTTGAGCGTGCGCGGAATCGGTGTCGCGGTGAGGTTCAGAATGTCCACCTCCGCGCGCAGTGCCTTGAGCCGTTCCTTCTGCCGCACGCCGAAACGATGCTCCTCGTCGACCACGAGCAGACCCAGCTGCTTGAACTTGACATCGCTCTGGAGCAGCTTGTGCGTGCCGATGACGATGTCGATGGTGCCGGCGGCAAGGCCGGCGAGTATGACGCCCTGCTCCTTGTTGTTGCGAAATCGCGAGAGCTGTTCGATGCGCACCGGCCAGTCGGCGAAGCGATCCTTGAAGTTCTCGAAATGCTGCTGCGCGAGCAGGGTCGTCGGCACCAGCACCGCAACCTGCCGCCCTCCCGTGACGGCGACGAAAGCGGCGCGCATGGCGACTTCGGTCTTGCCGAATCCGGCATCGCCACACACCAGCCGGTCCATCGGCCGTGGCGCAACCATGTCGGCGATCACGGCCTCGATGGCGACCGCCTGGTCGGGGGTTTCCTCGAACGCAAACGCCGCCGCGAATGCGCGGTAGCTCTCGGCATCGAGCGCGAATCCGTGCCCGGACCGCGCCGCGCGCCGCGCGTGCAGGTCGAGCAGCTCGGCAGCAACGTCGCGTATGCGTTGCGCGGCCTTCTCGCGCGCTTTCTGCCACTGCCCGGTGCCGAGCTTGTTGAGCGGCGCATGATCGCCGTCTGGACCGGTGTAGCGCGCTACCAGGTACAGCGACGCGACGGGCACGTACAGTTTGTCGCCGTCGGCATACTCCAGGGACAGAAACTCGCCAGGGTGTCCGCGCACGTCCAGGATCACCAGGCCCAGATAACGGCCGATGCCGTGCTCTTCGTGCACGACCGGCGCACCGATCGCGAGCTCGCCGAGATCCCGCAGTACCGATTCGGCGTCGCGGCCACTCTGGCGCCGGCGCCGGCGTTGCGCCGCACGTTCACCGTAAAGCTGCGTCTCGGCCACCACCGCCAGCGCGGGTCGCGTCAGGACCACACCCCGTTCGAGAGGTGCCACGGCCATCGCGATCCGCTCGTTGCCGGCGGCGAACTCGCCCCAGCCCGCCACTGGCGCCGGCCGGATCCCGCGGCTCGCGAACACTTCGAGCAGCGTCTCGCGCCGGCCGCCGGACTCGGCGACGAAGAGCACGCGGCGGTCGGCTTCGGCCAGGAATCGCTCCACGTGCGCGAGCGGATCGCGGGCGCGTGCATCGATGGGGATGGCGAGTGGCGTTTCGGCGGCGAATGTGCAGGCCGCGGCGCTGCCCTCATCGCCCGCGCCCGTGATCTCGACGACGGCAAATCGGGCCAGTGACCGCGGGATCCACTCCGGCTCGTAGAACAGCTCCGCCGGCGGCAGGATCGGACGCTCGACATCGTGGCGCAGGCGCTCGTAACGCTCGGCGACTTCGGCGCTGAAGCGCTGCGCCTGTTCGGCGACACCCTCATCCACGACTACGAGCGTATCGGCCGGGAGGAAGTCGAACAGGGATTCGGTCTGCTCGAAGAACAACGGCAGGTAGTACTCGATACCGGCCGGGGCAAAGCGATTGCTCACATCGGTATACAGCGTCGAGCGGGCCGGATTGCCGGGAAACCGCGCGCGCCAGGCCGAGCGGAACCGGCTCACGGCCGCGTCGGTCAGCGGGAACTCCCGCGCCGGCAGCACGCGTACTTTGGCTACCGCTTCGGTGGAGCGCTGGGTTTCGGCGTCGAACAGGCGGATACCCTCGATTTCCTCGTCGAACAGATCGATGCGGAACGGCTGCTCCGCGCCCATCGGGAACACGTCCACCAACGCACCCCGGATGGCATAGTCCCCGTGCTCCAGCACCTGGCCCGTGCGCCGGTAACCGGCCTCGTCCAGGCGCGCCTGGAAGGCATCGCGATCCAGGTGTTCGCCCAGCTCGAGCATGAAACTGTGGGCAGCCACGAAGCTGCGCGGCGGCAGGCGGTGCAGTATCGGCGCGGTCGCCGCCACCAGCACCCCGTGCCGCGCATGCGGCAGACCCGCAAGGGTTGCGAGGCGCTCGGAGATGATGTCCTGGTAGGGGGAGAACTGTTCGTAGGGCAGCGTCTCCCAGTCCGGAAAGCGCAGCACCGGGGTGGCCGGATCGTTGTCGAGAAAGAACTCGAGCTCCGCGGCCATACGGTCGGCGCGCAGCGTATCGGCACACAGCGCCAGTACCGGTGCCTTGTGCCGGCGTACCGCGCAGGCCAGCGCCAGCGTGGCGGCGCCGCCCGCGAGACGATGCCAGCACAGGCGTTCACCGGTATGCGCCGGCAATGGCGGCGCGAGTACGCTCTCGCTCGATTCCTGTGGATCCGGGTGCCGGGGCATGCGTGGATCGTGGTCGGGACTTCAGCCGCGCGCCGGCGCGCCGGTGGCAAACGACGCCTCGATCGCCGCCAGTGCGGCGAGCGGTTCGGGAGCCTGGGTGATCGGACGACCGATGACGAGATAATCGGCGCCCGCGGCGATGGCTGCTGACGGCGTGGCAACGCGCTTCTGATCGTCGTGCGTGGCGTCCGCCGGCCGGATCCCGGGGATCACCAGGCAGGGGCGCCTGCCGAAGCGGCGACGCAGCCGCGCGATCTCGAGTGGCGAGCTCACCACACCGTCGAGCCCGCAATCGAGCGCGAGAGCGCTCAGGCGGTCGACGAGACTGCCGCTGTCCGCCGCGAAACCGATCTCCGCGAGCGCAGTATCGTCCAGGCTCGTGAGCACGGTGACCGCGATGAGCAGCGGTCGCGACGAGCGCCGATCCAGACGTTCGCGGGCCGCCTCGAGCATCGCCCGCCCGCCGCTCGCGTGCACGTTTACCATCCAGCAACCGAGCTCAGCCGCGGCGGCACAGGCGCCGGCCACGGTGTTCGGTATGTCGTGGAACTTCAGATCCAGGAACACCCCGTAGCCGCGCGCCACGAGCTGCTCCACCAGCACCGGTCCCGCGCCGGTGAAGAGTTCTTTACCGACCTTCAGCCGGCAGCGCGCGGGATCCAGCCGCGCGACGATCTCCAGCGCGGGAGTGGCCGCGGGAAAATCCAGCGCGACGATGATCCGTGGCTCACTCACCTTCGATGCCCTGGATCGGTTTGACCGTGTTCCAGCTCTTGCAGCTCGGGCATTGCCAATGCAGGGAACGGCCCGTGAAGCCGCATACCGCGCAACGATACGCGGCCCGTCCTTCCAGCAGCTGTGACGTAAATCCCTTGATCAGGTTGAGATTGTCGCGTGCCGGTACGCCGGCGGTCGCCAAGGCGTACTGGAGGAATCGATCCAGTCCGCGCACCGACGGGCGCCGGCGCAGCTCCTCGCTGATGTAGCGCATCGCCGCATCCAGATCCCCGGCCTCCGCCGCCAGCGCGGCGAGTGCGAGCACGGGCGTAATACCGACGTGCGTGCGGGAGATCTCCTCCAGGTAGGTACGCGCGTCGTCGACGCGATCGCAGTGCCGGTAACAGGCGACCAGGGTCGAGATGGCCTCGGGCAGGAAGGCCGGATCCTGCGAGGCGATGCGCTGAAAGGCACTGATTGCGGCCTCGTAGCGATCTTCGCGCATCGCGAGACGCCCTTCGATGAGACTAGCCCGTACGCAGCTCGCGTCCGAGCGCAGGGCCTCGCACACGAGCTCGCGCGCCCGCGCGAAATCGTTTTCCCCGCAGGCCTGTTCGGCCTTTTCGCACAGAAAATGCGCAATCGTCTTGCCGAGGCTTTCGCGCGACTCCCCCTCCAGACGGCGGCAGACCTCGATGGCCTTGTCCCAGTCCTGTTCCTGCTGGTAGATCTGCACGAGCTGGCGCAGCGCCGGTTCGCTGTCGGTGCGTTGCTCCAGCAGCTCGCGAAAGAGGCTCTCCGCCCGATCGAGCAGACCGGAACGCATGTAGTCCATGGCGAGCTCGCGCAGCGCGTCGCAGCGCTGCTCGTGACTCAGGCTGCGCTTGGCGATGAGGTTCTGATGAATGCGGATGGCTCGATCGACCTCGCCCTTGCGCCTGAACAGGTTGCCCACGGCCAGGTGCATCTCCACGGTTTCGCCGTCGACGTCGAGCAGATTAATGAATACCTCGATGGCCTTGTCGGGCTGCTCATCGAGCAGATAGTTGAGGCCACGGAAATAATCCGGGGCGAGACTGCCCGCTGCGGATGATCTGCCATCGCGTTCGCCGTAGTGACGGCGCGCAGCGAACCAGCCGGAGAGCGCCGCGACCGGCAGCAGAAACCAGAACAACCCGGTACCGGTTTCAGCCAGCATCGGATTCGATCGATCCGCGCACACCTGCCAGCGCCGCCTCGGCGCCCCGCCGGGCGCGCGTGGCCGACCGCAGACGCCGGCGCAGCGACAATGACTGCAGCGCCCCGGCGAACCAGCCGATCAACGCCCCGACGCTGAATGCGCCGATGGCGATCCAGGACACCGGCCACTCGATCTCGAGCACGTAGACGTCGAGCGGCACGGGAGCGCTGTTACGGACGTGGAAAAGCACGCCGAGCACGAACAAGAACAGCAGGAAGACGAGGAACAGGATCTTGAATATCCGGCTCATGGTTCACCATGACAAAGGGACGCGCCGGCCGCGCGCGGCAGCCGCACCCGGGTCGCACGCAATACAGGAGATGCCGCCGTCTGCCGCCCGCGCCGGCGCCGGTCGGTTCAGGAAGCGCGGCCGGGCAGCGCCATGGACACCGGTGCAATCGGTTCGTCGGCGCTTTCGTTGACGCGATCGCGCAGTTCCTTGCCGGGCTTGAAGTGCGGCACGTACTTGGCCGGCAGCGACACGGGTTCGCCTGACTTCGGGTTGCGCCCGACACGTGGCGGGCGGTAGTGCAGCGAGAAGCTGCCGAAACCGCGGATCTCGATGCGCTCGCCGGATGCCAGCGTCAGCGCCATGTGCTCGAGCATGGTCTTGACGGTCAGCTCGACATCCTTGTAGCCGAGCTGGGCCTGCTTGCGCACGAGCTTTTCGATCAGTTCTGACTTGGTCATTGTTGTTCGCAACTCCACGTCAATCCGACTCGCTGCCCCGCACATTCAGCCGTCGTTCGACTGCCGTGGCCACCGGCGGCGACCACGGCAGCCGCACTCTCAGAGCTCGTGAAACATTCGCCCGCCGTAGCGAGACGCTTCCCGGGCGTTCCTGGCCAGGCGCGGGGGTGCACAAAATCGCGCGCGTAGTGGGCCTACGGAAACGATTTCGGGGGTCCCCGCAACGCCGTCAGGGGCGTCCAGGGGCCGTCGCAGCAGGCGCGGTGATGGTTTCACAAGCTCTCAGTCCTGATTGTCCAGCTGCTGCTTGAGCAAGTCTCCGAGCTTGGTCGTGCCAGCTTCGCTGTCCGATCCATATTCCTGCATCGCTACAGCCTCCTCCTCGGTTTCTTTCGCCTTCACCGACAGAGTAATGCTGCGCTTCTTGCGGTCGACGCCGATGAACATGGCGTCGATCTCGTCACCCTCCTTGATGATCTTGCGGGCATCGTCGATCCGATCCCGCGACAACTCCGATGCGCGGATCGTGCCTTCGACACCGTCCTCGAGCATCACGACCACGCCCTTGGCGTCGACGGTACGCACGACGCCCTTGATGATGGTTCCCTTCTCGTGTACGGCGAGGTAATTGGACAGCGGGTCTTTCTCCAGCTGTTTCATGCCGAGGGAAATGCGCTCGCGCTCGGCATCCACGGCCAGCACCACGGCTTCGACCTCGTCGCCCTTCTTGTAGTTGCGAACCGCTTCCTCGCCCGGGACGTTCCAGGAGATGTCCGACAGGTGCACGAGACCGTCGATCCCGCCTTCCAGGCCCACGAAGATGCCGAAATCGGTGATTGACTTAATCGTACCGGCGACCCGATCGTTCTTGTTGAAGCGCGCGGCGAACTCTTCCCAGGGGTTCGGCATGCACTGTTTCATGCCGAGCGACACGCGCCTGCGTTCCTCGTCGATGTCGAGAACCATGACCTCGACCTCCTGGCCGAGATGCACGACCTTGGAGGGATGCACGTTCTTGTTCGTCCAGTCCATCTCGGAAACGTGCACCAGGCCTTCCACGCCCTCCTCGATTTCGACGAAGCAGCCATAATCGGCAATGTTCGTAACCTTGCCGAACAGCCGCGTACTGACCGGATAGCGACGCGCGAGATCCACCCACGGATCCTCGCCGAGCTGCTTGAGACCGAGCGAGACGCGATTGCGATCACGATCGAACTTGAGCACCTTGACCTCGAGCTCGTCACCAATCTTGACGACTTCGCTGGGATGTTTCACGCGCCGCCACGCCATGTCGGTGATGTGCAGCAGGCCGTCGATTCCGCCGAGATCGATGAATGCACCGTAGTCCGTGAGGTTCTTGACGATACCGCGCGTGACAGTGCCTTCCTTGAGGCTCTCGAGCAGCGCTTCGCGCTCGGCGCTGGTCTCGCTCTCGACCACGGCCCGCCGCGATACGACCACGTTGTTGCGGCGGCGGTCGACCTTGATGACCTTGAACTCGAGCGGCTTGCCCTCGAGGTAGGTCGTGTCGCGAACCGGCCGCACGTCGACCAGAGAACCGGGCAGGAACGCGCGGATGGTTTCGATGTCGACCGTGAATCCGCCCTTGACCTTGTCGGTAATGACCCCGGTAACGGTGTCGTTACCCTCGAATGCCTGTTCGAGTTTCTGCCAGGCCATGGCGCGCTTGGCCTTCTCGCGCGAGAGGCGGGTCGCGCCGAATCCGTCTTCGACCGCATCGAGCGCCACGTCGACCGTGTCGCCGACTGCCACCTCGATGTCGCCGTTCTCGTTATAGAACTGCTCGGTCGGGATGATGCCTTCGGATTTCAGACCGGCGTTGATGACGACGACGTCGGGACCGATTTCCATCACGATGCCGGAGACAATCGTCCCGGGACGCATTTTGCGTTCGATCTGACTCTGCTCGAACAGTTCTGCGAAGCTTTCCGTCATGTGCCTTGGAGCCTTCCACCTCTTGCCCAGCTGGCCGGCGTGCCGGCTGTGCCTAGCTACTCGGTTGGGTTGAACGAAACACGTTGGCCGGTGTCCTCACCGTCACACGTGCGTGGTGCCGGTTTTCAGGTCGCGTTCGCGAACGAGTCGGCGCACGACGGCCAGCACATCCTCGACGGAGAGCTGGGTGGTGTCGATGACGGTCGCGTCCACAGCCGGTCGCAGGGGGGCCACACTGCGTTCCCGATCCCGCTCGTCCCGGCCGGCGATGTCCTGAAAAAGCTGGGCGAGACTAACATTCATTCCTTTTTCCTTCAACTGCTTATGGCGCCTGCGGGCGCGTTCCTCGGCGCTCGCCGTGAGAAAAATCTTGAGCACGGCGTCGGGGAAAACGACCGTCCCCATGTCGCGCCCGTCGGCGATCAGGCCCGGCGCCCGCCGGCAGGCGTGCTGGCGTGCGAGCAGGGCCGTACGCACGGCAGGACACGCGGCGACCCGCGATGCTGCGGCGCCGCAATCCTCTGTACGCAGGCGCTCGGTGACGTCTTCACCGCCCAGGTGCACGCCGATCCCGGCATCCGCGGCCGCCGTGAAGTCGAGTTGCAGCCCGGCCGCGAGCCGTGCCAGCGCGGACTCGTCATCGAGATCCACGCCGGCGGCGAGCGCCGCCAGGGCCACGGCCCGGTACAGTGCACCGCTGTCGAGCAGGTGCCAGCCGAGCCCCTCGGCGAGGCGAGCACACAGCGTGCCCTTGCCCGTGCCGCTGGGCCCGTCCACGGCAATGACCGGTGCGGTCGTCGTCATGTGCGCGGCTCAGCGCTCCAGCGCCTCGATGCGAAGACCGAGACCGGCGGCGGCGGCGGCGAAGCCCGGAAAAGACGTGGCCACGTTTTCGCAGCCCAGGATCTCGATCGGACCGCTGGCGCGCAGTGCGGCCATGGCGAACGCCATGGCCACGCGATGGTCGCCACGGCTGTCGACGACGCCGCCGCGCAGCGGCCCGCCCCGGACCACGATACCGTCGGCGCTCGGCTGCGTTTCGACCCCCAGCACGGCGAGCCCTTCGGCCATGGCGGCGATGCGATCACTTTCCTTGACGCGCAGCTCGGCGGCACCACTCACGCGCGTTTCACCCTCGGCGCAGGCGGCGGCAATCATCAGCGCCGGAAATTCGTCGATGCTGCGCGGCACGGCCTGTTCGGGGACGGCGATGCCGTGCAGGGGTCCGCTTTCCGCCTCCAGATCCGCCACCGGCTCGGACCCGAGGCTGCGCGCCGCGCCGGCATGCACGCGGGCACCCATCGCGGCGAGCAATTCCAGGATCCCGGTCCGGGTCGGGTTCACGCCCACCCCGGGCATGCGCACCCGTGATCCCGGCGCAATGGCGGCGCCGACGAGAAAGAACGCCGCCGAGGAGATGTCGCCGGGTACGGCGAGGTCGCCGCCGCGCAGGCGTGCAAAGCCGGGCACACACACGGTCAGACCGTCGACCGTCGGCCCGGCGCCGAAGTGGGCGAGCATGCGCTCGGTATGGTCACGACTGGCCAGCGGCTCGGTGACCCGGGTCGCGCCGCGCGCGAACAGGCCTGCGAGCAGGATCGCCGACTTCACCTGGGCGCTCGCCACGGGCAGGGTGTAGTCGATGCCGCACAATGGTCCGGCCGCGTGCACGTGTACCGGCGGCGTACCGGCGGCACTGCATTGCACCTGCGCCCCCATGCGCGCGAGCGGCTCGATCACGCGCCGCATCGGCCGGCGCATCAACGAGGCATCGCCGACGAAGGTCACCGTGAGACCGATCCCGGCAGCGAGACCCGTGAGCAGGCGTATCGAGGTGCCCGAGTTGCCCAGGTCGACGGCGGCCGCCGGCGAGCGCAGCTGCGCCGGCCCGCGGCCGCGCACCAGCACGCTGCCATCGGCCTGGGTCCGAATGTCGGCCCCCGCCGCCACCAGTGCACGGCGGGTGGCGACCACGTCCTCGCCCTCGAGCAGTCCCGTCAGGCGCGAGTCACCGTGCGCCACCGCGGCCAGCATGAGCGCGCGATGGGAGATCGACTTGTCACCGGGCACGCGCAGCGTGCCCGCGAGCACGCCGCCGGGCTGGACGCGCAGACGCATCAGCCCGACCCCCCGGGCACCGCGGGGGGGTCGGCGTCCCGGGCATAGGTGCGGCGCGCCGCGCCGGCACGTTCGAACAACGCCCGCACCGCGTCGACATCGCCCCTGCGCAGCGCCTCGGTCAGGACCCGCAGGCGGGCGTCATAGCCTTCCAGGCTGGCCAGCACGGCAGGGCGATTCGCGAACACGATATCGCACCACAATGGTGCGCTCGAAGCGGCGATGCGGGTGAAATCACGGAAGCCGCCGCCGGCGAACCGGAACACCTCGCGCGCTTCCTGCACGCCGGCGAGATACTCCACCAACGCGAAGGCGAGCACGTGCGGCAGGTGGCTGGTGGCCGCGAGGACCTCGTCGTGGTGCCCGGCGTCCATCTCCTCCACGCGCGCGCCGGCGGCCTGCCACATCGCCGTGACTCGATCGACGGCGCCGCGGTCGGTCTCGGCCGTCGGCGTGAGTATGACGCGCTGGCTGTCGAACAAGGCGGCGAATGAGGCTTGCACGCCGCTGCGCTCCGTACCCGCGACCGGATGGCCGGGAACGAATAAACGGTAATGCGCCGCAAGGGCCGCGCGGGCGTCGGCGATCACGGCCCCCTTGACGCTGCCGACATCGGTCACCACGGTGTCCGCGCCGAGCGCGGGCGCCAGTTGCGCGAATACCGCACGCATGGCACCGACGGGCACCGCCAGTACGACCAGATCGCAGCCCGCGACCGCGGCCGCCACGGCCGTGGTCCCGCGGTCGATCACACCCAGCTCGAGCGCCTCTCCGACCTCGGCCGGCGTAGACGCACAGCCGACGATCTCGGCACAGGCGCCGGCACGGCGCAGCGCACGGGCGAGCGAGCCGCCGATGAGACCGACGCCCAGGATGGCCGTGGACCTGCTCAGCACGGCGACGACTTCACAGCGCAGCGCGCGGGTAGGAGCCGAGCAGCTTTACCATGTGCGCGCGGCGTTCGAATTCCTCCAGCGCTCCGGCGACACCCGGCTCGTCGGCGTGGCCCGCGATGTCGACGAAAAACAGGTAGTCCCACATGCCGCGCCGGGACGGGCGCGATTCGATGCGGGTCATGCTGATACCGTGCTCCGCGAACGCACCGAGTGCGTGGTAGAGCGCACCCGGCCGGTTCGCGGTCGAGAACAGCAGCGAGGTCTTGTCATCACCGCTGGGCGGCGTCGGGCGCCGGCCGATGACCAGGAAGCGGGTGGTGTTGTTGGGTTCGTCCTCGATGTTCGCGGCGATCGTTTGCAGGCCGTAGATCTCGGCTGCCGCCTCGCCGGCGATCGCAGCGGTATCCGCCTGTTCGGCGGCGAGGCGCGCCGCCTCGGCGTTGCTGTTCACGGCGACCCGCTCGACGCCGAGCAGCTCGCGGTCGAGCCAGCGCCGGCACTGGGCGAGCGCCTGCTGGTGCGCATAGATCCGGCGCAGCGTCCCGGGAGCGCCGTCGCGGGCGAGCAGATGATGATGGATCCGCAGCTCCACCTCGCCACAGATGCGCAGCGGTGAGAGCATGAAGCTGTCCAGGGTGTGATTGACCACGCCCTCGATGGAGTTTTCCACCGGCACCACGCCGTAGCTGCAGCCGCCGCTCTCGACCTCGCGGAAAACCTCGTCGATGGCCGCCAGCGGGACGACGTCGATCGCATGGCCGAAGTGCTTGAGCGTCGCCGCCTGGGTGAAAGTCCCCACCGGACCGAGGCAGGCCACGCGCAGCCGCCGTTCGAGCGCGAGGCATGCGGACATGATTTCGCGAAACAGTCGCGTGACCTCCTCACCCGCCAGCGGACCGGCGTTGCGCGCCTTGATGTTCCGCAGCACCCGGGCTTCGCGTTCCGGCCGGTAGAACTCGTCCGTGTCGCCGCCGGCGCTCTTGACCGCGGCGATCTCCTGCGCGAGCCGGGCACGGGCATTGAGCAGGTCGAGCAGATCGAGATCGAGGGCGTCGATACGCGCGCGCAGATCCGAAAGCGCGTCGGAATCACCCATGGCGGCTCAGGGCTCGTGAAACAATCGCCCGCCGCAGCGAGTCGTTTCCCGCACAGCTCCGGCCAGGCGCGGGCGCGCACGGGATCGCGCAGCTGGGGGACCTGCGTCGGCGATTGCGGGCGTACCCGCAACGCCGCCACGGGCGTCCGGGGAGCGTCGCGGCCGGCGCGGGGGCGATTGTCTCACGAGCTCTCAGCCACCGGCCGGAATCGACGGCTGCAGCCGGCTGGCGGCCGGCATCACCCGTCACTGTCCGGCGTCGGCTCGCCGTCTTCCTCGTTCGCCTCGCCGTTGTAATCGACGATGCGCCCGAGACCGACCAGCGTTTCGCCGTCGCCGAGCTTGATGAGGCGTACGCCCTGCGTATTGCGGCCGAGCAGGGAGATGTCAGCCACCGGTGTGCGCACGAGCGTGCCGGCGTCACTGATCAACATTACCTCGTCGTCGCCATGCACTGTGGTCGCGCCGACCACGGCACCATTGCGCTCGCTCGTCTGGATCGCGATCACGCCCTGCCCGCCGCGACCGTGACGCGGGAAATCAGCGATCGCCGTACGCTTACCGTAGCCATTCGCGGTCGCGATCAGGATGGCGCCCTCGGGCTCGGGGATGATGAGTGCAATGACGTGATGACCCTCGCCGAGCCGGACCCCGCGCACACCGTGCGCCGAGCGCCCCATCGGTCGCACGTCCGTCTCGGGGAAGCGGATCGCTTTGCCGGAGCTCGAGAACAACATCACGTCCTGGCGCCCGTCGGTGAGCGCGACATCGACCAGCGCGTCACCGTTCAGGTCGATGGCGATGATGCCGCTCGCACGGGGCCTGGAGAAATCCAGCAGCGGGGTCTTTTTCACCGTGCCCTGCGTGGTCGCCATGAACACGTAGCGACCTTCCTCGAACGAGTCGATCGGCAGCACGGCCGTGATGCGCTCGTCCTCTGCCAGCGGCAGCAGGTTGACTATCGGCCGCCCGCGCGCCGTTCGTCCGGCCTGCGGCAGCTGGTAGACCTTGAGCCAGTAGAGCTTGCCGTGGCTGGAGAAGCACAGCAGCGTGTCGTGGGTGTTGGCGATGAACAGCTTGTCGACGAAATCCTCTTCCTTCATCGTCGTCGCGGCCCTGCCGCGGCCGCCGCGGCGCTGCGCGCGGTACAGGTCGAGCGACTGCGACTTTGCGTAGCCGGCGTGCGACAGGGTGACGACGAGGTCCTCGGCGGTGATCAGGTCCTCGGGCGTCAGCTCGTTGTGATCGACGACGATCTCTGTGCGGCGCGCGTCGGCGAAGCGGTCACGGATATCCGTGAGCTCGTCGCGGATCACCTGCATGAGCCTGTCGGGCCGGGCGAGAATGTCGAGCAGATCGCGGATCGCCGCCAGGATCTCCTCGTACTCCTTGAATACCTTGTCCTGCTCGAGACCCGTGAGACGGTGCAGCCGCAGATCGAGAATGGCCTGTGCCTGCGTCTCCGACAGGTGGTAGCCGCCGTCGCGCAGGCCCAGAGCCGGCGCCAGATCGAGCGGGCGCGACAGCTCCGATCCGGCGCGTGCCAGCATATCGGCGACCGCGCCCGGCGGCCATGCGCGCGCCATGAGCCCGGCTTTGGCTTCGGCGGGACCGGCGGAGCGCTTGATCAGCTCGATCACCGGATCGATGTTGGCCAGCGCCACGGCCAGACCTTCGAGGATGTGCGCGCGCTCGCGGGCCTTGCGCAGCTCGTACAGCGTGCGCCGGGTCACGACTTCGCGGCGATGGCGTACGAAACATTCGATGAGCTGCTTGAGGTTGAGCGTCTTGGGCTGACCGTCGACCAGCGCCACCATGTTGATGCCGAACACGGTCTGCATCTGGGTGTGCTGGTAGAGGTTGTTCAGCACCACCTCGGGTACCTCGCTGCGCCTGAGCTCGATGACCATGCGCATGCCGTCCTTGTCGGACTCGTCGCGCAGCTCGCGGATACCCTCGACTTTCTTGTCCTTGACCAGCTCGGCAATCTTCTCCAGCAGCCGCGCCTTGTTGACCATGTAGGGCAGCTCGGTCACGACCAGGCGAGGACGGTCCTCGTCATCGGCCTCGATTTCGGCGCGGGCACGCACATAGATCCGGCCGCGGCCGGTCCGGTAGGCCTCGCGGATACCCGCCACGCCGCTGATGATGCCGGCGGTCGGAAAATCCGGCCCGGGCACGTGCTGCATGAGTGCGGTCACGTCGAGCGCCGGATCGTCGATCAGCGCCAGACAGGCGTCGATGATCTCGCCCAGGTTGTGCGGCGGCACGTTCGTGGCCATGCCCACGGCAATGCCGCTCGAGCCGTTGACGAGCAGATTCGGGATCCGCGTCGGAAAAACGGTCGGCTCGCGCTCGGACTCGTCGTAGTTGTCGACGAAATCGACGGTTTCCTTGTCGATGTCGGCGATGAGCTCATGGGCGATGCGGGACATGCGCACTTCGGTGTAGCGCATGGCGGCCGGTGCGTCGCCGTCCACGGACCCGAAGTTGCCCTGCCCGTCCACCAGCATGTAGCGCAGCGAGAACGGCTGGGCCATGCGCACGATGGTGTCGTAGACCGCCGCGTCACCGTGCGGATGGTACTTGCCGATGACGTCACCGACGATGCGCGCGGATTTCTTGTAGGGCTTGTTCCAGTCGTTGCCGAGCTCGCTCATGGAGTAGAGCACGCGCCGGTGAACGGGTTTGAGACCGTCGCGGACGTCGGGCAGCGCCCGGCCGACGATGACGCTCATCGCGTAGTCCATGTAGGACTGCCGCATCTCGTCTTCGATGTTGACCGGCTGCAGCTGGCGGGCGAACTCTGGCATCGGGGAAGATGTTGAAAAAAGTAGGGATTTTCTGGCTCGCGAAGCGTCTGACTATAGCACAGACAGCCCCCTTTCTGCACCTCGCGGGCGCCTGCGCAGCGGCGCCGCGGCGACGGCGGCGGACGGCGGACGCCTAGCGCATTCGCCCGCCCTGGCGAGCCGCCGCGCGGACAGTCCCGGCGCGGCACGGGTGCGCACGACAGTGCGAGCTACGCCGGCCGGGGTGAGCGAATTCCAGGGTCCACGCGCTGGCGCCGGGGGCGTCCGGGGGCCGTCGCAACCGGCGCGGTGATCGTTGCACGAGCTCTCAGCGGCCGGCGCGCTCCAGCAGCCGGGCAATGCCGGCACCGTCGACGGGCGCGAGCACCGCGCGCTCGGTGACGAGGACGTCTACACAGGCCGCCGGCGTGACGTCGAACACGGGGTTCCAGGCGCCTGCGCCCGGCGCCGCGACCGGCCGTCCGCCACAGTCGAGCAGCTCATCCCCGGCGCGTTCCTCGATGGGAATGTCCGCACCGGTGGCGACCGCCGGATCGATCGTCGACACCGGCGCGACCACCATCACCCGGGTTGCGTGCGCGCGTGCGAGCACGGCGAGACCGTAGGTGCCGATCTTGTTCGCGACGTCGCCGTTGGCGGCAATCCGGTCGGCACCGACGATGACCCAGTCGACGCCGCGCGTACGCATCAGGTGCGCAGCCGCGGCGTCGGCGACCAGATCCACCGGGATCCCGTCACGCAGCAGCTCCCAGGCGGTCAGGCGCGCGCCCTGCAGCCACGGGCGGGTCTCGCCGGCGTACACGCGTGCAATCCGTCCCGCCTGCCAGGCGCTGCGGACCACGCCGAGAGCGGTGCCCCAGCCGCCGGTGGCGAGCGCACCCGCGTTGCAGTGGGTGAGCACCACCGCGCCGGGGTCGATGAGCCGCGCGCCCGCGGCACCCATGGTGACGTTCGCGGTCGCGTCCTCGGCGTGCAGGGCGAGTGCGGCGTCACGCAATACGGGATAGGGATCACCGTCGATCCCCGCGAACAGCGCTTCCATGCGCGTCACTGCCCAGCCCAGGTTGACCGCCGTCGGCCTGGCGCCGCGCAGGCGCGCGAGCTCCGGTGCGATCCGGTCGCGCCAGCCGGCGGACGCGGCGCGCCATGCCTCGCGGGACGCGAGCGCGACGGCATAGGCGGCGGCGATGCCGATCGCGGGCGCACCGCGCACGGTCATGTTGCGGATGGCGTCGGTGACGGCGTCGGCCGATCGCGCCAGCAGGTACTGTTCCGTGTGCGGCAGACGGCGCTGATCGAGCAGCCGCAGCCCCTCCTCGCACCAGCTGAGCGCCTGCACGCGCGAGTCGGCACCGGGCCGCGACGCGCTCATGCGCCAGGACGCGCGCGCCGCCCCGGCGAGCGCTTACACTGGCGCGTGGGCGCCCCCCTGCGCCTGGCGCCGGATGTCACCGGCGGACCGACGGGAAACGCACGCAATGGACATCGATACGTTGCTCTGTGCACGCTTCATCATACCGGTCGAGCCGGCCGGGACGGTATTGCACGATCACGCATTGGCCATCGACGCGGGACGCATCGCGGCGATCCTGCCGCGCAGCGAGGCCCTGGTGCGCTTCCGGCCCCGGCAGTGCCACGAGCTGTCCGCGCACGCCCTCATCCCCGGGCTGGTGAACGCCCATACCCATGCCGCCATGACGCTGTTCCGCGGCTTTGCCGACGACCGGCCGCTCGCCGAGTGGCTGAACGAACACATCTGGCCCGCTGAACGGACCTGGGTGAATGCCGCGTTCGTACGAGACGGCGCGCGGCTCGCGGCGGCCGAGATGCTGCTGTCCGGTACGACCTGCTTCAACGACATGTACTTTTTCCCGGACGTGACCGCCGAGGTGGCGCTGGAGGCCGGTATTCGCGCCACGGTCGGCCTCATCGTGATCGATTTCCCCAGCGCCTGGGCGGGTTCGATCGACGAATACTTCGCACGCGGTACCGCGGTCCACGACCGCTTCCGCGACGCGTCGACCGTGCACACCTGCTTTGCGCCGCATGCACCGTACACCGTCTCCGATTCCACGCTGCTCAAGATCCGCACGCTCGCGGAGGAACTGGACATCCCGATCACCATGCACGTGCACGAAACGGCCGCGGAAGTGACACAGGCGCTCGCCGGCGGCGGCGAGACGCCGCTCAGGCGTCTGGATCGCCTCGGCCTGCTGTCACCACGACTGCTCGCGGTGCACGTCACCCAGGCGGGCGAGGCCGACACCGCGCTGCTCGCCCGCCATGGTGTCAGCGTGGTGCACTGCCCCGAGTCGAACCTGAAGCTCGCGAGCGGGCTGTGCCCGGTACAGCGATTGCTCGACGCCGGTGTCAACGTCGCGCTCGGCACCGACGGCGCGGCCAGTAACAACGATCTGGACATGCTCGGAGAGATGCGGACCGCGGCGCTGCTCGGCAAGGCGGTCGCCGGCGATCCGACCGCCGTGCCGGCCGCTACTGCGCTGGCGATGGCGACCCTGTACGGCGCGCGCGCGCTCGGCCTGGAAGAGCGGATAGGCTCCCTGTTTCCCGGCAAGGACGCCGACGTCGTGGCCGTGCGCCTCGACGGCTTGCATCATCAGCCGCTCTACGACCCGCTTTCGCAACTCGTCTACACGACTTCGCGCACCGACGTCGAGCACGTCTGGGTCGGTGGCCGCCAGGTGGTCGAACAGCGGCGCACCCTGTACCTCGATGGCGACGATCTGCGCGCCCGGGCCGGCGACTGGCGCGACCGGATTGCAGGCGCAGCGATCGACTGAGGCGCCGCGGTCAGCGCACGCGATGGGACGCGTCCCATGCGTTCACGATCGCACAGAACAGGTCCGCGGTCCGCTCCGCGTCGTAGATCGCCGAATGGGCCTGCGCCTCGTCCCATTCGAAGCCCGCGGCGCACACCGCCCGCGAGAGCACGGTCTGACCGTAAGCGAGGCCACCCAGCGAGGCGGTATCGAAGGTGCTGAAAGCATGGAAGGGATTGCGTTTTACGCCGGTCCGCACGGCCGCTGCTTTCACGAACGCGAGATCGAACGACGGATTGTGGCCGACCAGAATCGCGCGCGTGCACCCGTGTGCCGCCACGGCCGCGCGCACGGCCGCGAAGATCTTGCCGAGCGCCTCGGCCTCGGGCACCGCGAACCGGAACGGGTGCCAGGGATCGATGCCCGTGAACGCCAGCGCCGCCGGCTCCAGCCGCGCGCCCTCGAACGGCTGCACGTGGAAAGCGTGGACGTCGCGCGGGATCCAGCGGCCGGCGGTATCGGTGTCGAGCAGCACCGCGGCAATCTCGAGCAGGGCGTCGGTTTCCGCATTGAAACCGCCGGTTTCCACGTCCACGACCACCGGCAGAAAACCGCGAAAGCGGCGCGCGAGCTCGGTGCCGCTCATGCGAGCCGCCAGCGGCACGTGGTGTCGGCCCGCAGCGGGATCAGCCGCCCGCCCCCGAGCGGCAACCAGGGCGGGATCCGCCATGGCTCACGCACCAGCGTGAGCCGTTCGCGGTTGCGGGGCAGACGGTAGAAATCCGCGCCGAACCAGCTCGCGAAACCCTCCAGGCGGGCGAGCGCGCCGGCATCTTCGAATACTTCGGCATAGAGCTCGAGTGCCGCCACCGCGGTATAGCATCCCGCGCAGCCGCAGTCGGCGAGCTTGGCCGCCTCGGCATGCGGTGCGCTGTCGGTGCCGAGGAAAAACTTCGGACTGCCGCCGGTCGCCGCACCGACCAGGGCCTCGCGATCGCGTTCACGCTTGAGCACCGGCAGGCAGTAATGGTGCGGGCGCAGGCCACCGGCGAACAGCGCGTTGCGGTTCAGCAGCAGGTGCTGCGGCGTGATGGTCGCTGCCACGGTCACGGGCGCGGCGAGAACGAAATCCACCGCGGCGCGCGTGGTGATGTGTTCGAACACGATGCGCAGGTCCGGCAGGCGCTCGATCAGCGGCGCGAGGACGCTATCGATGAACGCGACCTCGCGATCGAACACGTCCACCTGCGCCGCCGTCACCTCGCCGTGCACACTGAGCACCAGTCCGGTCGCGGCCATCGTCTCGAGCACGGCTTGCGTGCGCTCGATCGCGGTGACGCCGGCATCGGAATGGGTCGTCGCACCCGCGGGGTAGAGCTTGACGGCGTGCACGATGCCGGACGCGCCGGCGCGGGCGATTTCCTCCGGGGTCGTTCGATCGGTCAGGTACAGTGTCATCAGGGGCTCGAACTCACTGCTGGGGGGCAGCGCGGCACGGATACGATCACGATAGGCCGCCGCCTGTGCCGTGGTGGTCACCGGCGGCAGCAGGTTCGGCATGACGATCGCGCGCGCGAAGCGGCGCGCCGTGTGACCGGCGACAGCGGCGAGCTCGGCACCGTCGCGCAGGTGGACGTGCCAGTCGTCGGGGCGGGTGATCTCGAGGGTCTGCATGCCTTGAATCGTGGGCCTCGTTGCGACTCCGGTCGCGTTTGCGCGCCGCCGCACTGCTCCGCCAGGGTGGACCGCAGGCTACGACGGACGGTTGCGCGGCGCCACCCGGGGCTCCGCGCCGCGCCCGCAGCCGGCACCCCGTCCCCGGCGCGAGCGGCGCAGCCCGTCGCGCCGCCACGGCGGCGGTACGACCCACACGGCAACGGGAGACGACGCAATGAACGAGCGCCCGCGCGGGCAATCGGACTCGCAGGCCCGGCGCCATCGGCCCGGGCACGATGACCCGGGGCCGACAGAATACGGACGCCGATGCGCCGCGGCAACCCGGCGCCACGGCGGCGGCAGGCGCGCACCCGGACCGTGGACGCCACCCACGCGCGCCGGCGCTCTGATCACCCCGCTCGGTGTGCGGCCCGCAGGCCGTGCAGCCCGGGCCCCGCCGCCTGGGCTATGATCGTCGCGCGATTCACACCGGGACCCCGATGGAACTGACTCCCCTGACCGCCCTGTCGCCCGTCGACGGCCGCTATGGTGCACGGCTCGACGATCTGCGCATGCTGTTCAGCGAGCTCGGGCTCATTCGCCAGCGCGTCACGGTCGAAGTGCGCTGGCTCGAGGCGCTCGCCGCCGAGCCCGGCATCCCCGAGTTGCCGCCGTTCGACACCGGGGCGCGCGCATTGCTGGCCGGGATCATCGCTGATCTCGATCGCGCCGCGGCCGAACGCGTCAAGGCCATCGAGGCGCGCACCAATCACGACGTCAAGGCCGTGGAGTATTACCTGCGCGAGCGCATCGCCGGACACCCGGAACTGGAACGCGCCGTCGCGTTCGTGCACTTCGCCTGCACCTCCGAGGACATCAACAATCTCGCCTACGCGCTGATGCTGGCCGAAGCTCGCGACCGCCACCTCGTACCCGTCATGGAGCGGCTCGTCGACACCGCGCGCAGTCTCGCCCATGCACACGCCGAGCTGCCGATGCTGGCGCGCACGCACGGACAGGCGGCGTCGCCGACCACCCTGGGCAAGGAAATGGCCGTGTTCGTGCACCGTATGCAGCGCCAGATTGGACAGCTGCGGTCCGTTGCGGTGCTCGGCAAGATGAACGGCGCGGTGGGCAACTTCAATGCCCACCTCGCGGCCTACCCGCAGGTCGACTGGCCCCGGCTCGCGGCCACGTTCGTCGGCGATCTGGGCCTGACTTGGAATCCGTGCACGACTCAGATTGAACCGCATGATTTCATCGCCGAGTACGCCGGCGCGGTGCAGCGATTCGACACCGTGCTGCTGGATATGTGCCGCGACATGTGGGGCTACATCAGTCTGGGCTATTTCAGCCAGCGCAGCATCGCCGGGGAGGTGGGTTCCTCGACGATGCCGCACAAGGTCAACCCAATCGATTTCGAGAACGCCGAGGGCAATCTCGGCATCGCTAACGCGATGCTGGAGCACCTCGCGGCGAAGCTGCCGATCTCGCGCTGGCAGCGGGATCTCAGCGATTCCACGGTCCTGCGTAACGCCGGCGTCGCCATTGCCCACGCGCTCCTCGCGTACCAGTCGGCGCTGAAGGGCATCGACAAGCTCGAGGTCAATACCGCGGCGCTGGCGCGGGATCTCGACGGCGCTTGGGAAGTGCTGGCCGAACCGATTCAAACGATCATGCGCCGCCACGGCATTACCGACTCCTACGAACAGCTCAAGACCCTGACACGCGGGCGTTGCATCGACCGCGCCAGCCTGCACGCCTTCATCGCGGCTCTGCCGATACCGGAGCCGGACAAGGAGCGCTTGCGGGCGCTCACGCCCGCGAGCTATACCGGCAACGCGGCCATGCAGGCACGCGCCGTGTGAACCGCACCGCCGGGCCGGGAGATCGCGTCATGGAGCACGACATCGACAGTTTCGTACTGGGCGAGACCACCGGACGCATCCGTGTGGACGACGCAGACAGCAACCGCGCCGTCGCACTCGCCATGGCGCGGCAGGGCAGGCGCACCATCGAGCTCGCCAGCCGTCAGCTCGATCCGCTCGTGTACGATACGCCCGGCTTCATCGACGCCCTCAAACACATGGTGCTCGGCAGCCGCTACGCCCGCGTGCGCATCCTCGTGCTGCAACCCGACGCAGTCGTCACCCGCGGACACCGGCTGCTGCAGCTCGCCCATACCCTGAGCTCGTTCATCGAGGTCCGTGTTCCCGGCACCGATCACCAGGACTTCAACGAGGCGATGCTGGTCGTGGACCGCAGCGCCTACATCCACCGCCTGCTCTCCGACCGCTACGAAGGCAGAGCCGACTTCAACGATCCCAATGCAGTCGTGGACCTGCTGCGTCGCTTCGATACGGTCTGGGAACACGGCGAGATCGATCCGAATTTCCGCGCCCTGCACCTGTGAACGGACCCGTGCGCATCGCCGTCCTCGCGCTGGCGCTGGCTGGCGCGGCCGGTACGCCCGCCGCGGAATCGGTCGAGATCGTACCCCTGCACCATCGCAGTGCCGAATCACTGCTGCCGGTATTGCGGCCGCTGGTCGGGGCCGATGCGGCCGTGACGGGCCTCGGTGATCGTCTCGTCGTGCGCGCGAACGAATCGGATCTGGCCACCATCCTGCGGGTCGTCGCCGAGCTCGACCGGGCTCCGCGCAGACTGATGATCACCGTGCGCCAGGACGTGGACGGCGCCGTCTTCGACCGTCGCGAGGAGCTGGCGGCAGCGTACCGGACTGCGCCTGACGGCGAAGGCGGTGGCGTCAGCGCCTACGAGCTGCATACGCGCTCGGCCGCCACCGAGCACGGTGAACAACGCGTGCAGGCGCTCGAAGGAGAACCGGCGTTCATCGCGGCCGGGCAATCGGTACCCGTCGCCGAACGCAACGTCTACCTCGGCCCCGGTGCGCCGGTGGTGCAGGATACGGTGCGTTACCGCGATCTCAGCAGTGGTTTTTACGTCGTGCCACAACTCGCCGGCGACCGTGTCACGCTGCGGATCAGCCCGCACCGGGAACGCCTGGACCCGTCCGGCTCAGGCCGCATCGACCGCGGCGGAGCCGACACGATCGTGTCCGGGAGGCTCGGCGAATGGCTGGAGATCGGCGGCAGCGATGCGGATTACCGCGCCGGTGCCGGCGCTCGCGCGCCGCACACCCGCGTGCACGAACGCACGCTGCACACCATCCACGTGCGGGTCGACGCGCTGCCCTGAGCCCGTGCGTCGACCCGCGGCTCCGGTGTCGCCCGTGGCGGCGACACCCGGATCCACGGGGGTGCTGAGCAGCGACGCGCGTGCCCGGCAGGACGGCGACGCCGTGCCGGGAGTTCCCGGCAACCGTCGCGCGCCGATGGCCCCCGCGACCCGCACGCCGGGGACCGGGCGCGGCTGACCGGCGGCAGTCGATGCCGTATCATGGCGGGTCTTCCCGACGGCATCACCTTCGCACCCCCCGACTGCACTGCATGGAGCTACTGCGCGGCTGTCCGGCCCTCTCGCCCTTCCAGCTCGAGCGGCAACTCGCCCGCATCCGGGACCGGGTGCCGCAGGCGCAAGGCCTGGCGGTGGAATTCGTGCACGTCGTCGACCTCGACCACCCGCTGCCGGCGCCGGAGCGGGCCCGCCTCGAGGCCCTGCTCAGCTACGGTGAGGCGGGCCCGCCCCGCCCGGACACGCCGTTGTTCATCGTCGCGCCGCGCGCCGGGACGATCTCGCCGTGGTCGTCCAAAGCCACCGACATCGCCCGCAACTGCGGACTGGCGGCCGTGCGCCGCATCGAGCGGGTGACGAGCTGGTACGTGGACGGCGTGACTGCGAGCGCCGGCGCCGATCCCGTCGCGGCGATGGCCCCCCTGGTGCACGATCCGATGACCCAGTCCGTGCTGGAGGCCGGCGCGGATCTGGCGCGTCTGTTCGCTCGCGAGCCGCCACGCCCGCTCGCCCGGATCGGCCTGCTCGCCGGCGGCCGGGCCGCCCTGGAGGCGGCCGACGCGAGCCTCGGTCTGGCCCTGTCGGCCGACGAGATCGACTACCTGGCAGCGGCGTACGCGGCCCTGGCACGCGATCCGACGGACGTCGAGCTGATGATGTTCGCACAGGCCAACTCCGAGCATTGCCGGCACAAGATATTCAACGCCGCCTGGACCATCGACGGCGTGGCGCAGCCGGCGTCGCTGTTCGCCATGATCAGGAACACCATGGCCACGCATCCGGGACGCGTGCTGTCCGCCTACAGCGACAACTGCGCGGTCACGCGCGGCTACCCCGGCCAGCGCTTCTTCCGCGACGCCGTCACCCAGCGTTACGGCTGGCACGCCGAGGCCACGAACATCCTTGCCAAGGTCGAGACCCACAACCACCCGACGGCCATTGCCCCGCATCCCGGCGCCGGCACCGGCAGCGGCGGCGAGATCCGCGACGAGGGCGCAACCGGGCGCGGCGCGAAACCCAAGGCCGGCCTGACCGGATTCAGCGTCTCGCACCTGCGTATCCCGGAATGCCCGCAGCCCTGGGAGGGCGACGGCGGCAAACCGGCGCGCATCGCCTCGGCGCTGGACATCATGCTCGAGGGGCCGATAGGCGCCGCCGCCTTCAACAACGAGTTCGGCCGCCCGGTGCTGGCGGGCTACTTCCGTACCTTCGAGCAACGCTTGCCGACGCCGCAGGGCAGCACCTGGCGCGGCTACCACAAGCCGATCATGATCGCCGGCGGCTACGGCAGCATACGCCCCCCGCACGTCCACAAGCTGCCCTTACCGGCGGGCGCCGCCGTGGTGGTGCTGGGCGGTCCGGCGATGCTGATCGGCCTGGGTGGCGGCGCGGCCTCCTCGGTGAGCGCCGGCGCGAGCGACGAGGGCCTGGATTTCGCCTCGGTGCAGCGCGCCAACCCGGAGATGCAGCGGCGCTGCCAGGAGGTGATCGACTGGTGCTGGAGCCTGGGCGAATCCAATCCCGTGCTCTCCATCCACGACGTCGGCGCGGGCGGCCTGTCCAATGCCGTACCGGAGCTGCTGCACGGCGGAGGCCGCGGCGGGCACCTGGCGCTGCGTGCGATCCCGAGCGCCGACACCGGACTGTCGCCGCTGGAGATCTGGTGCAACGAGGCACAGGAGCGCTATGTGCTCGCCATCGATCCGGCGCGGCTGGCGGAGTTTCTCGCGACCTGCGAGCGCGAGCGATGTCCCTGCGCGGTCATCGGCGAGGCCACCGCCGGCGGCGAGTTGCACGTCGCGGACAGTCTGCTCGGCGAACCCGCCGTGGACCTGGCACTGGAAACGCTGCTCGGCAAACCACCCCGGCTCGCCATCGACACCTGCCGCACAGCGGTCACGCTCCCGCCGCTGGCGCTCTCGGGCATCGACGTCACCGCCGCCGCCGAGCGCGTCCTGAGCTTCCCGGCGGTCGGTGACAAGCGCTTCCTGATCACGATCGGCGACCGCAGCGTCGGCGGACTGGTCGCGCGCGACCAGATGGTCGGTCCGTGGCAGGTGCCGGTGGCCGATTGCGCGGTCACGGCGACCTCCTACCGCGACTTCACCGGCGAAGGTATGGCGATGGGCGAACGCACGCCGCTCGCGCTCATCGACGCAGCCGCGTCCGCACGGATGGCGGTCGGTGAAGCCCTCACCAACATCGCCGCGGCGCGCATCATGGCGATCGGCGACGTCATCGTGTCGGCGAACTGGATGGCTGCGATCGCCCGTGAAGGCGACGGCGCGGCCCTGTATGCCGCCGTCGCCGCCGTGGGTCTGGAGCTTTGCCCGGCGCTCGGCATCGCGATCCCGGTGGGCAAGGATTCGCTTTCCATGCGCACGGTATGGCGCGACGCGAACGGCGAGCACGAGGTGAGCGCGCCGGTGTCGCTGATTGCCTCCGCCTTCGCACCGGTGGTCGACGTGCGCCTGACCCTGACGCCGCAGCTGCGTGCCGACGCCGGCGACAGTGTGCTGCTGTACGTCGACCTCGGCGCGGGGCGCCAGCGCCTGGGGGGCTCGGTGCTCGCCCAGGTGTACGGCCAGCTCGGCACGGACTGTCCGGACGTGGACGCGCCCGCGCGCCTGCGGGCCTTCTTCCGGACCGTGCAGATCCTCAATGACGCCGGCCTGCTGCTCGCCTACCACGATCGCAGCGACGGCGGCCTGTTCACGACGGTCGTGGAGATGGCGCTCGCCGGCCGTCTCGGCGTCGATCTGGTGCTGCCGGACGGCGCCGATCCGCTCGCCTTCCTGTTCAACGAGGAGCTCGGTGCCGTGGTGCAGGTGCGCGCCGGCGACGCGGATGCAGTGCGGCGCGAGTTCGAATGCGATCCGGCGCTCGCCGGCTGCACGCACGCGCTGGCGCGCGTCGGCGCCGGGAAAACACTCGTCATCCGCGCCGGCGAGCGGGAGATCTACGCCGAAACGCTCGCCGGACTGCAGCGGCTCTGGTCGCACACGAGCTGGCACATGCAGCGCCTGCGCGACGATCCCGGTTGCGCGCTCGAGGAGTATGAGAGCGTGCTCGACATGGACGATCCCGGCCTGTCGTTCACCTGCACCGCGACGCCGGCGCCGGCGCCGGCACTGGCCCTGACACGACCGGCGATCGCCGTGCTGCGCGAGCAGGGCGTGAACGGACATGTAGAGATGGCCGCCGCCTTCGACCGCGCGGGATTCGAGGTGGTGGACGTGCACATGACCGATCTCGTCGACGGCCGGGTGCGGCTGGAGGCGTTCCGTGGCCTGGTGGCCTGCGGTGGTTTTTCCTACGGCGATGTCCTCGGCGCGGGCGGCGGCTGGGCCCGGTCGATTCTGTTCAACCCGGCGCTGCGCGATCGCTTCCAGACCTACTTCGCCCGCACGGACTGCTTCACGCTCGGCGTGTGCAACGGCTGCCAGATGCTCGCCCACCTCCAGGACATCATTCCGGGCGCGGCGCACTGGCCGCGCTTCCTGGCCAACCGCTCGGCGCAGTTCGAGGCACGGCTGGTGATGGTCGAGGTCCTGGCATCACCGTCCATCCTGCTCGGACCCATGGCCGGGGCGAGGCTGCCGATCGTGGTCGCTCACGGTGAGGGGCGGGCGGTGTTCGCCGCCGCCGATGGCGCGCAGGCGGCGCTGGCCCGCGGGCTGGTCAGTCTGCGTTATGTGGACAATCGCGGCCGGCCGGCGGCACGCTATCCCGCGAACCCGAACGGCTCGGCGCTGGGCATCACCGGCCTCACCAGCAGCGACGGCCGGGTCACCATCCTCATGCCGCATCCCGAACGCGTGTTCCGCGCCGCGCAGCTGTCGTGGCGGCCGCCGGACTGGCGCGGCGACGACGGGCCGTGGCTGCCGGCATTCCTGAACGCCCGGAGCTGGATCGGCTGACCCGCTCTCACGGGTGATCGTGGTGCCCGCCGGGTTCCGGGAAACTCTGCTCGCCCGCGCGGAATTCCGGCTCCGCTCCCGGTAGCGGCACGTTCGGGATCTCCGCCGGGCGTTCGGTCAGCGCCGGCGCGGTCTGCAGATCGGCGACGAAGGCGGACTGACCGGCGCTCACGTCCAGCGTGCCGGCCGGGTTGGTGAGCGCGACGACGCCGCTGTTGGCGACCAGGTACAGGCCGTCGCGGCGCGCCGTGCCGTCGCTCTCACGGCAGTCTCCCTGGCACAGCTGCGCCTTGTAGGCAGTGCCGCGGATACCGATGGTGGCGACGACGGCGTCCACGCGGTAGTCGTCGCGGCGGGTCTTGCCGATGGCACCCGTGATGGCGCGGATACTGCCCTTGAGCAGCGAGAACAGACCCCGTTCGCTGCCGTCCGGGCTGCCGGCATAGCGGTACTCGTCGATCCGGAAGCGCCCGTGCGGGCTGAGCGACACCGTGCCACCGTCATTGAACCGGATCTGCAACCGGCCGTCGGCGGTGACGAGCGTGTCGCCCGGGTAGACCTCGGCGCCGCGCGCGAGCACCAGCACCGTCCCGGCCCGCAGCGCCCCGGCCTGCCCCGAGGCGAACAGCACGTTGCCGGCAGCATCCTGGGCGCGCGCCGCCGACACTGTCAGCGCGGCGAGCAGCCATGCGGCCAGGCATGCCGCCCGGCGCCCCGCCCGCGCGACCTGCTTGCGGTGAATGACGCCGCCCCCGCGCCGCTTACGGCAGATACGGCGCCGTGCCGCTCAGGCGGCCACCCACGGTGCCGACCACCGGATTCGGCGTCATGCCGTCATCGGTCTCGTAGATGAACCAGCTCGCGCCGAAGAATTCCGGCGCCGCGCGCCCGTTCGCGGTGGCGTCGTGGCCGATGAACGCGCCATTGACGAGCGTCGAGCAGGACGGATGGCAGCTCGGGCTGTTCACGGATCCGAGGGCGAAGCCGGAGCCGTTGAACAGCGGGAAGTTGGACGCGGAGACGAAGTGCTCCGTGCTGTAGCTGCGACCGTTGTCCATGTTCACGTCGAAGTACAGCCAGCCCTGGTTCATGCCGAACACGTACTGCAGCTCGCCGTTGCTGACGGTGCCGGCCGCGTTGCCGCTGGCCGACGAAGCGAAGAAATCGCCGAGCTGGTCGTAGGTGGCCATGAACACGCCGGTGGGCTCGGCGTCCGGCTTCGGACCGTAGAAAATGCGCACCGCCTGGTGATCCTGGAGCCGGATGAGATCGTAGTACACCTGCGTTTCGCCGTTGTAATCGAAGATCTCGCCGTCGAGTATGTAACCGTTGCTCCAGCCGCCCCAGCTGAAGTCACCCACCTGGTCGAATTCGGACAGCGTGGCCGGCATCTGGCGCAGGGACTGCAGATCCGAGGCATCGACGGCGGCGATGAGCTGCTGGACGCCCGTCACCACCCGCGGGTCGCTCGAGCTCAACAGCGCGTCGAGATCCACCGCCAGAAAGCCGGTCGAGGTCTGGTCTTCCTCGAGATCCACGCCGGCGATGGGCTCGCCGTTGCGCAGCGCGATGGCCACGTGCTTGAAATGGTCGATGTCGGCGATGTTCTGCCCCATCCACGAATAGCCGTAGGCGATGCCGCCGGCCTGATCGAACAACAGCGTCACGTCGCTGCCGACGGCCAGCTCCGTCTCTCCCTGCGTGTAGGCGGCCCGCTCCTCCTCGCTCAGCACGACCTCCTGCGATTCCGAGCCCGCCGTGCTGCCCGTGTCGACCAGGTCGCAGGCACGGCTGCCGCACGCCGCACCCTGGCCGGGATCCAGCAGCAGCTCCTTGCCGCCCAGATCGGTGACCGTGAGGCCGTCGCGATGGCAGACCACGTTGGCAAAGGTCTCGCCGTCGGTGGTCGCACGGCCGGCCGAGCCACGGATACCGATAGTGGCCACGGTCGTGTGCATCTTCCAGCTCTTGCGATCGACCTTGCCGATCGCGCCGGTGACGAAGCGCACGCTGCCCTTGAGCAGGCTGAAGAAGCTGCGGTCGTCGCCGTCGCCGCCGGCGAAGCGATACTCGTCGATCGCGTAGCGGGTGTCCGGCTGCAGGGCCGCGAAGCCGCCGTCGGTGAAGCGCACCTGGGTGCGGCCGTTACCGGTGCGCAGGGTCTCACCGGCATACACCGTATCGCCCTTGCGCAGCGCACGCGCGCCGTCGGCACCGTCGGCCTGCACCTGCCCGAAGGCGTACAGCACGGTACCCGCCTCCACCGCCGCCCACGCCAGCGGCGCGGCGCCGGCCGCGAGCATCAGGGCGACGCCGAGCCGCAAGCTGTCTCGTACATGCATGGTCGATATCTCCCGTCGCTAGAAGTCGTTGCGCACGGTGAACTGGACCTGGAAGCGGTCGAAGTCGTTCAGCGCCACGTTCGAATCGTTGGTGGTGTAACGCAGCTCCGGCGTCACGGACCAGCCGCCCATCCAGCGATAGCGCAAGCCGACGCCGACGTCGACGAAATCCTCCTCGCGGGCGACGCCGAACACCGGATCGGCCTCGTCGTAGTCACTGAACTGGTAGGTCACCGAACCGAAGGCCGTGGTCCGGGCGTTGACGGTGTACTGACCACCGCCGCGAACACCGACGAAGTCGCGGCCGAAATGGCCGCCGCTGGCGTCGTGGCGCGCATCCTCGACCCCGCCGAACACGCTGAGGAACGTCACCGGTGCGCCCTGGCCGCCGAACGCATGGCCCCAGCCCGCGCCGAAAGCATAGCGGTTCACGTCGCGGACGGATTGTTCCGGATAGCGAACCGCCGCGACCTGGGCGAAAGCCGTGAGCTGATTGCTGGCGTCCACAGTGTGCTGCCACTGTCCGGTGAGCCCGCCCAGATCACGATCGGCGTCGAAACGCGACGTACCGTCGACCTCGAAGCGCTGCCCCTGCACCGCCAGGCGGTACTGGTCGGCCCCCCGCAGCCAGTGCAGGCCGAGCGCGCCGTCACCGGTTTTGGTCGAGAACTCGCTCTGCTCCAGCGCCGTACGGCTGTCCAGATCCACACCGCCGTACAGGCGCACGTCGTTGAACGCGCGCAACGGCGAGGAAAAGGTGAAGCCGCCGCGCAGCCCCCAGATGGCGCTGTCGGATTCGCGCGACGTGTCGGCGAGATTGAACAGCACACCGCCCAGCCCCGGCACCGCGACCTGGCGTTCGTCCGTGGCACTGTTGACGTTGGTGTCGTAGCCGAGTGTCGTCTGCACGTACAAATCGTAGCGCGTGCGCGTGCGGTCGAACTGGTACTGGATCACGGCCAGGTACTTGTCGATGGTGGCGGCGACATCGGCCGGCACCTTCTGGGCCTTGACGGTGTCGAACTCCTTTTTCGCGGAATCCATCTCGCCCACCCGCAGGTAGGCGCGCGCCAGGTGGGCGCGCGCCGGCGCATTGTCGGGCTCGAGGTCGATAACCCGCTCGAGCGCGAACACCGCTTCGACCGCCTGATCGGATTCGAGCGCCGCGACTCCGAGCAGGAAGTCGAACTGCGGATCGCCCGCACGCGCATCGGCTTCGGCGTCGAGCAACTGGTAGGCCTCGCCGGCGTGCCCCGACTGGAGCAGCTGCTGGGCCCGGTCCAGGAGTGCATCCGCCCGCACGGCCAGCGCCACACCGGCGAGCAGGCAAACCGCCAGCAGGCGGATTCCGGGTCGAAATCTGGTCAAGGCAGCTCCCCTTCGTTGCAATATCGCCACACGCCGCGTGGCCTCCTGTCGGGAGTATACGCAACGCAGCCCATCTGATCAGCCCCTTGCGACCTGTCCGTCAAGTCGGTGCCGGAACTGCGAAATTGTCGCTTCGCACTGACGATCGTTCCCCCCCCGACTACCAGCATACGACACCGGAGGCGCCGCCACTGACGCGGCGCCGGGCACCGGCTAGACTGTCCGGGCCCCCATCCGCCGGGCACCGCAGGGCCAGCGCGTATGGGTCAACCGGGTGACGACGACTGCGACGACCTCGATTTCGGCACGCTGTTTGCCGGCGTGACCCGGCTGCGCCACAACCGCCTGGCCTTACGGCCGTCGCGCCGGCCACCCCCCGAACCGCGGCATACGGTGGCCGAGCAGCGGCAGGTCGTGTTCGAGTCCCTGCACGGCGAATGGGCGCCGGAAGACCTCGAAACCGGTGAGGAGCTGCTGTTTGCGCGCCCTGGTGTTCCCCGCGCCGTCTGGCGCCGTCTGCGCCGCGGCCAGTATGCGGTGCAGGACGAGATCGATCTGCACGGCTGCACGGTTGCCGCCGCGAAAGCGGCGGTAGCGGCGTTTCTGCGCCGCGCCGGCGCGGCGCAGCTCGGCTGCGTGCGCATCGTCCACGGCAAGGGTCGCGGTTCCCCCGCCGGCCGACCGGTGCTCAAGGGCAAGCTCGGGAACTGGCTGCGCCTGCGCGAGGAGGTGCTGGCCTATTGCTCCGCGCGTCCGGTCGACGGCGGCACCGGCGCCGTCTATGTGCTTCTGCGCCGGTCCGGACAATGACCCTGACCTTGCAACACTTCGTCAACGGGGCTGCAAATCCTCACCTCAGGCCATATAATTCAAAAACAAACAGTTAGACTCGATCGCAGCGCCCGACCCGGCGCCGTTCCCCGGCTTGCGGGGCCGGCCGCGGCGGGCTCGTCGCCGGTGCCGGTGACATCGCCCGCGAACCGGGTCGTCGCCCCGGCCGGGGTAGAAGGAGCAGGCCGTGACATCCGTGTTGATCGTCGATGACCAGTCGACCAGCCGCATCATCCTCGAGGAGGTCGTCTCGGGCATCGATCCTTCGATCGTCGTGCAGAGCTTCGCCAACCCGAAGGAAGCGCTCGCATGGGCGACGACCAACGAGCCGGACCTCGTACTCACGGATTTCCGGATGCCGCAGATGGATGGTGCCGAGCTCGTGCGGCGCATCCGCAGCCTGCCGAGCTGCGCGGACGTTCCCGTCGTGGTCATCACCGTGGTCGAGGACCCGGTCATCCGTTACCAGGTGCTCGAGGCCGGGGCCACCGATGTCCTCAACAAGCCGGTCGACCCCCACGAGTGTCGGGCGCGTTGCCAGAACCTGCTGACCCTGCGCCGCCAGGGGCAGATCCTGCGCCACCGCGCGCAGTGGCTGGAGCGCCAGGTCGCAGACAGCAGCGACCTGCTGTACGACCGCGAGCACGAGGCACTCCAGATCCTGGCCCGCGCGACCGAGTTCCGCGAGGATCCGGCCGGCCCCGCCCGGGTCGGCCGTTGCGCCCACTTCATCGCCCAGCGCCTCGGTCTGAGCGCGCAGGAGTGCAATGAGCTCGAGCTCGCCGCCATGCTGCACGACGTCGGCAAGGTCGCGGTACCCGATGCGATCCTGCTCAAACCCGGCGCGCTCGAAGCGCAGGAATTCGAGATCGTGCGCGGCCATTGCGAAGCCGGCTGGACTCTGCTGCGCAGCCAGCGGTCGCCGACGCTCAAACTGGCCGCGGACGTCGCGCTGTGTCACCACGAGCGCTGGGACGGCGCCGGCTATCCGCGGGGGCTCGCCGGCGAGGCGATTCCGCTCGCGGCACGCATCGCCGCGGTCGCCGACGTGTATGACGCGCTCACCTCGGCACGCTGCTACCGCCGCGCCATCGCCATGGACGCAGCCCTTGTGCACATGAACCAGCACAAGGGCACGGCCTTCGATCCGCGCTGCATCGAGGCCTTCAACGCACAGCTCGATCAGATTGCCGGGTGGGAACAGCGTCAGGGTCTGTTGCGAAACGTTGACTGAGAGCGACCCGATGTCGTCCGCCAACCCCGCTGTGTCCCGTGGCCCGATCGACTGGCTGCGGCTGCGGTTGCGCGACCGGCCGGACTCCGAGCACGAGCAGGCATTGCTGCGGCTCGCCATGGCCGGAACCGTCTGGCTCGTTTACTTCGGCGTGGCCGGCCTCACCGGTGTCACCCTGCCATGGCACGCCGCCGTCGTTGCGGGCAGCTACACCGCGCTTTGTCTGGTCCTGATCGGCTGGATCCTGGCCGACCGGGGCGTGTCCATCCCGCGCCGTACCCTCGGCATGGTGGTCGACGCGCTCGCCCTGACCTACGCGATGTGGGTGACCGGCGAGCTCGGTGCCTGGCTGTTCGCCCTGCTGCTGTTCGTCACCTTCGGTCACGGTTTCCGTTACGGCAACCGCTATCTGTTCTGGAGCGCGCTGCTGTGCGGCAGCGGTTTTGCGGTGGTCATCGCCACCAACGACTACTGGCGCAGCCAGCCGGTGCTCGGCATCGGCCTGCTCATCGGGCTCGCCATCCTGTCGTTCTATGTTTCGGTGCTCATCTCGCGCCTGCAGGCCGCGGTACGTGAAGCCGAGGAGGCGAACAACGCGAAGAGCCAGTTCCTGGCCAACATGAGTCACGAGATCCGCACGCCGCTGAACGGCGTGATCGGGATGAGCGAGTTGCTCACGCGCACGCCACTGTCGCGGGACCAGGGCGAATTCGTCGATACGGTCCAGACGTCCGCGCGCACCCTGCTCGCGCTCATCAACGACATTCTCGACATCTCGAAAATCGAGGCCGGCAAGCTCGAGCTCGAACGCGTCGACTTCGACCTGCACGAGGTGCTCGACAACACGGTGCGCATGTTCGAAGCGCAGGCGCGGGACAAGGGTCTGCGGCTGGACCTGAACGTCGAGCCCGACGTCCCCTACCGCCTGCGGGGCGATTCACTGCACCTGAGCCAGATCCTCATAAACCTGCTCAGCCACGCCCTGAAGTTCACCGAGCGCGGTCACGTCAGCGTCCGTGTCGCCGCGCTGAGCTTCAGCGACCGTGACGCCACGGTGCACGTCGCCGTCACCGACACGGGCATCGGCATCAGCGCCGGGGCGCAGCTGCGCATCTTCGAGAAATTCACCCAGGCGGACGAGTCGACGACCCGGCGCTACGGCGGTACCGGCCTCGGTACCGCCATCGCCAAGCAGCTCGCGGAACTGATGGGCGGGCGCATGGGCGTCATCAGCGAAGTCGGTCGCGGCAGCACCTTCTGGTTCGAAATACCGTTCGAGCGCCAGGCCGCCATCGATCACGGCACGCCGCTGGCGGGCGGGCACGTGCTGGTGTTCGCCGATGACGAGGCTCGCGCCCAGGCGATCGGTGCCGGCCTGCGCCGGGCCGGAACACACTTCGAGCGGGTGGACAGTCGCGGCGCGGCGCTGGCCCATCTGGCCGGCGCCTGGTCCGGCGAGCGGGTCGGCGCCGTCATCGTCGCCACCTCGCCCGAGGAGGCCCTGCGCTTCGCCGGCAAGGTGCGTGAGATCGGGTTCACACCACCGCCCAAGCTGCTCCTGTGGGGTGGCGGCGCCGCCGCCGAAACGGCACTGCAGGCGGGCTACCTGTGCGTGCTCGACGAACCGGTCTCCCAACCGCTGCTGGCGAACGCGTTGCACGCGGCCGGCATGACTTTCAGCCGCCCGGCTCCGCAGGCGAACAAAGCACCGGCCGCCGGGGAACCGGCGGTGGGCGCGGTCGCCGGCCTGCGCATCCTGCTGGGCGAGGACAATCCGACCAACCAGAAGGTCATCACCCGGATCCTGCAGCTCGGCGCCCATCAGGTCGAAGTCGTCGGCAACGGCGAGGATGCCCTGGACGCGCTCGAACGTGAATCCTTCGACGTCGTCGTGCTGGACATGCAGATGCCGGTGATGGGCGGGGTCGAGGCGCTCAAGCTGTACCGGTTCATGAGCCCGCCGAAGCAACGTGCTCCGGTCATCATCCTGACGGCGAACGCGACGACCGCGGCGGCCCGCGAATGCGAGGAAGCCGGCGCCGACGCCTACCTCACCAAGCCCGTGGAACCGCAGCGGCTGCTGGAAACGGTCGCCCAGGTGTTCCTGGCGGCGCGCGTCGAGAACCCCCGCCCGCGGCGCCGCGACACCCAGCTCAAGCTGGTGTCGTCGACACCGGCGCCGGCGAGCACCGAACCCGTCCTCGCGCGCAAGGTTCTGGATGAGCTCGCGACGCTCGCGCCCGAGCCGGGTTTTCTGCGCGAGCTGGTGCTGTGCTTCCTGGAGGACGGCGAGCGACTGGTGACTGCCATTTGCGTAGCGATCGAGAGTGGCGACGCCGACCGACTGGCCGCGCACACACATGCGCTCAAGGGCAGCGCCCGCAGCGTCGGCGCGGCCTCGCTGGCAGCCCTGTGCGGTGAGCTGCCGAAGAAATCACCGGACGAGTTGCGCCGCAGCCGCGCGGCCTGCGCCGAACAGCTCGGGCAGGAGTTCGAGCGGACCCGTGCGGCCCTGCTCGACTACGTCGGCGACGCCGCGACCGCGGCGTCGTCCTGAAGATCGTTCCTGCCCGGGCGCAGCCCGGGCAGGCGGCGTCACCAGGCATGGTCGCGGCGGACAGCCAGCGCCGGGTCAGGGACCCTCGAGCAGCGCCACGGCGAACGCAGCGATCCCTTCTTCGCGGCCGGTGAAGCCCATCCGTTCGGTGGTCGTACCCTTCAGGTTCACCTGTGGCCTGGCCAGCCCGAGATCCGCGGCGAGATTCGCCTGCATCGCCTCGAAATAGGGCGACAAGCGCGGCTGCTGCGCGACCACGGTCAGATCCACGTTGGCGATCCGCAGACCGGCGGCTCGCAGCTGCGCACCCACGTCGCGCAGCAGCACCCGGCTGTCGACGCCCTTCCAGCGCGGATCGGTATCCGGGAAATGACGACCGATGTCGCCGAGCCCGGCGGCGCCGAGCAGCGCGTCACACAGTGCGTGGATGACGACGTCGCCGTCGGAATGAGCCTCCATTCCCAGCGGATGAACGATGTCGACGCCGCCCAGCACGAGGCGGCGCCCGGCGGCGAAGCGGTGGGCATCGAATCCGTGGCCTATGCGCATGGCTCCTCCTCCTGGCGCCCGAGGTACAGCTGCGCGAGCGCGTGATCCTGTGGCTCGGTCACCTTGATGTTGTCGGCATGGCCGGGTACCAGCAGCGGCGCCAGGCCGGTGTGCTCGATGGCCTGGGCCTCGTCGGTCACCACGACGCCAGCGGCCAACGCCGCTTCGATCGCCTGGCGCAGCACGCCGATCCGGAACATCTGCGGCGTCAGCGCGTGCCACAGGCCGGCCCGATCCACGGTTGCCACCACTTCGTTGCCCGGCCCGGCCCGCTTCATCGTATCCCGCACCGGCACCGCCAGCAGCCCGCCGACCGGGTGGCGTCCGGCCACCGCTACCAGCGCCTCGATATCGACCGCGCGCACGCACGGTCGCGCAGCGTCGTGCACCATGACCCAGTCCTCGGGCGCGGCGTGCCCGGCGACGGCGTTCAGCGCCGCCAGCACCGAGTGGCAGCGCTGCGCGCCACCGGTCACGGTGCTCACCCCGACCATGCGGGCGCACGGCAGCGTTGCCCAGCGTGCATCGTCCGCGGCCAGGGCCACGACGACCCCGCGCACGCGCGGATGTGTGATCAGGCGCTCGACCGTGCGCTGCAGAACGGGTTTGCCGGCCAGCAGCAGGTATTGCTTGGGGATCGTCCCCCCCATGCGCCGGCCCTGCCCGGCCGCCGGCACGACCGCCCAGACCCGCACGCTCACGGGTTGGTGTCCCCGGGCCCGGGCGCGCCGGCCTGCGCACCGTCGATGGTCTGATAAAAGATTTCGCCTTCCTTGATCATGCCCATCTCGCTGCGGGCACGTTCCTCGACGGCCTCGAGACCGCCCTTGAGATCC
>JADZEE010000073.1 GCA_020850735.1 Gammaproteobacteria bacterium
GGGCTGCTTGCCACCTTTCCCGGCGTTCCCCGGTTCAGGCTGCCCCCAGCTTGCATTCGGCTGCTGCGACAGCCGGTGCGCGGTGGCCTTTCACCTCCACACGGTTCGAAAGCGCCTCGTGGCGCACCACGTCCCAGCACCACACCTCGTTTGGCGCCGTGTCGCCCACGTGGGTGGTCGGGGGACGGCGGCGCTGCGGCGCCTTGGCAGGCCCGCGGTGGCGGGTCTGCCCCTGCTCGCGTAGGATCCGCTGGAAGCTCGACTCGCTGGCGAGGTACATGCCCTCGCCCCCGCGTCAAAATAGTTGTCGCCTCTATTGCTCTGTAACTTTGGGGACAGAGATTCCCTAAATCAGAATTTTCGATGAGACGTCTACGGTTTCGTAAACTAATGCCAGTTTACTAGCAGCCGCAAACTGCAGATTTCTCGGTGATTTAGGCGGTCGCAGTTGCAGCCACAGGAGAACCTACAATGCTAATAGTCGATCCCAAAGATGATCTGTTCCACCGCACTCCGCTGCTGCATAAAGTCACGCTGGAGTGGCGCGAGCACATGTACATAAACGTATATGACCGTAATCTGGGTTTTGCGGCGGTACACCATTTCCAGTTCGTTCCGGGCGCGCAAAAGGCCTTTTTCAACTGCGTTTATCTGCGTGGGGACACCATGGAACGCTACTCCAATCTAAGCAAGATTCCTGCCGATCTGGAGGGCATGCGAAAGATGTCTGACGGCAAGCTAACTATCAACATGATCGAACCGAAAAAGAAGATCCACCTGGCCTACGAAGGGGAACGGTTCAAGAGCGACCTGCATTACGAAGGCCGGTTTGAGGTCTTCGACTACAAGCAATGTCCGCTGGCGGGCGAATCGCCCCTTGGAGATCTGGGCCGCATGCCGCTTAACTACAATCACATCGTTCAGGGGCTAACAGTGTCCGGGACTGTAGATATCGACGGCACAAGACTTGAAATTGACGGCATCGCCAACCGTGACCATTCCTGGGGACTGCGCAATGAGATCGTGCAGAAATGGCACCATTGGACGGGTATCAATTTCGAGAACAGGTTTATCAATTTCTGTGCCATCGAAGACATCACAGCCGAGCCCTCGCGTAAGCACGGGGGCGGTATCTGCGACAAAGACGGAAACATCGCCATCGTTCGTATCGATTTTCACGAGGAACCGAAGGGCGAAGAAGTGCCTGACAGGATCTATTACGAGCTCCAGGACGTCAATGGGAAAGTGCACAAACTTGTTTTCCACGCCGGCGAAGCGCTGGGCCCCGTCTGGTTCCCCAACCGCCCGATCGAGCCTGGACTTGTCTACGAGATGCTCGATCTCTGGGGAAAATGGGAGGACGAGATCACCGGGCAAATCGGCTGGGGCCTGGACGAGATGGGCAAAATGAAACCCGAAGGAAACGCCAAGCAAAGTTACGCTAAGTAACTTCCGCCATACTGCGACGAAGCTTTCGGACGTTTCCCGCGGTCGAGCAAGAACTGTAAGTGGCGCACGCGCTGGAGGCGTCCGAGGATGACGTGGAGTTCGGCGTCGGCAACACGTAAGTCCGTGAACAACGGTTGGGGCGCGACGTAATCCTGATGATCGGGCAGTTCGGGCACTGGAAGACGCCCTACGCCAAGTACATGCTGATGCCGAGCTTCAACAACCTGACGCCGATGCTGAAGTCATTGAACGACGGGATCGATCCGACGGTGAACGCGACTAAGGCGCGCGTGCGCCGGATCAGTGGTTGAAGCTGCGATTAGCGCCTAAGACCGCGCGAGCCGCGTCAGCTACCGTTACCGACAGCCGCGACATCGGCCGCAGCCGACGTGGACCCCGACGGCACCCCGTCGGGGTCCAGACCCGGCTTTGTCTACGTCGTTTATTCTGTATGGAATTCAGCATGTAGCAAGATACGCCGGGAAGTGAAGTGGTGGAACCACCGGGCACGACTATAATTAGAAGAAATGGCTGCACCCATAATTTTTCGGATAGCGCGTCGGGCGGAGTACCTGAGTAAATGGCGCTGGGCGCAAGTGCCATCGAGGGTTGGAACGCATTTATCTCGGAGAACGAATATCGTCTCCTTACTCTTGGGGGGCGGCCCTGGCGGCAGATTGTCGGCTCTCAGAAGGATGGGAAGATCGGGCGCTCGCGTTCGACAGGCAGGCGGCATTGTGCGTCGCGAGCGACGCCGCCCGGTACGGCGAGAAAGGGTTACATCTCCTAAATAGCTGCTCCGAATTGTGCTACACCGTGGCCCGCGCCGGAGAAAGGGCTGCGCGAGATAGAGGAATCGGTCGACATGGCAGAGCAGTTCGTCGACGACGCGGCAACGATGATTGCGCGTAACGGTCTCGTGCATCTGTCGCCAGAGCTTCTCGATTTCGTTGACCCAAGGATGCCAGGCGGGCTGGAAGACCACCGTGAACTTCGGGTTCGCCTTCAACCATTTCAGCGCCTTGCGGCTCTTGTGGATGATGTGGTTGTCGGCGATGAGCACGATACTGCGGGCGCGGCGATAGGTGCGGCGCAAGGTCTTGAGCGGCGCGATGAACAGGTCGGTATTCTTCCGCGGATGGAAGGTCCACACGATCTTGCCGGTCTCGGCATGCAAGGCCCCGGCGACATAGTGCTTGCGATTGATCCCGGGCGTCGGCACGGCAAGCTGTTCGCCTTGGGGCTGCCAGGCGTAGCCAATGCGGGTTGAGGTCGATATCGGCTTCGTGGGCGTACAGCACTTCAACGTCGGGACTGCGCTGGCCCAGTGCGGCATCGATAGCGGCCATTCGAACGGCTTTACGCGGGTCCCGCCGATGCAGGGTAGGGCGCGCCCGGCGCCAGCCCCAGCGCAACCGTTTGAGCAAGCGGCGCACTGTGGAGGCATGCACGGTCAACCCATGCAAGCGCTGCAACGCCACCGACAACAACTCCGAGCTTCAGGTGCTGCGCAGATAGCCCAGTGCCTGCGGCGTTTCTTTCAGCAACGACAGCAGCTTATCGACCAGCTCATCGGTCACCGTCCAGTGAGACCGCCCGCGCTGCGACACACGCAACCCGTCAATTCCGGCAGTTTGATACCGGCCAACCCAGCGGTACACCGTCGAGCGCGCCGCCGCACCTTGTTTGGCTACCGTCGTGACGCTTTCGTCAGTCATCAGCGCCAGGATCGCCGTCGCTCGACGCATTTCTTCCTCCTCTCGCGACCGTTGGATCATGTGCTGCAATCGCCTGCGCTCGCCTCGCGGCGCTCGGTCTACAATCGGCATAATCGGGTGACGCTCTGGTCCGGTTGTTGGAACAGGTTTCGTCACCCTTCAAGATCAACCAGATGCACCCGAGTTCCCTCAAGTGATCTACATTTCGGAACAGCTATTTAGACGGCGTGGCGCCGCGAGCAAACCTTTGGTAATAGCGTGTCAGGACCACAACGTGGCAAACCGGGAGGGCGCGAAATGATAAGCGGCAGGATGAGATGGAGGGGGATTGTTGCAGTGGTTTGCCTTCTGGGGCAAAGCCAAACATTCGCCCAGATTGAGGAGGTTGTGGTAACGGCCCAGAAACGCGAACAAAACATGCAGGACGTGCCCATCTCAATTGCGTTGAAAAAAGGCGATGACATGCGCTCCGAGAATATCGGAAACCTGTCCGAGATGGCCGCGCAGATGCCGGCACTGAACATGGCTGAATCTGGCAGTTCGAATCTGATATTCATTCGTGGCGTCGGCTCGGGTTTCAATCCCGCGTTTGAGCAGGCGGTCGGTATATTCATGGACGGCGTCTATCACGGCAGGTCCAGGTTGTCGCGCAGCGCTTTTGTCGACGTTAATCGCGCAGAGGTGCTGAAAGGACCGCAGACGAGTTTTTTCGGCAACAATACAATTGCTGGCGCGATCAGTGTAATCCCCCAGAAGGCCGTCGCCGGTGAGGACTTCAACGGCTATGTTACGGCAACCGTCGGCGAGTATGGCGAGGTCGACGTAGAAGCGGCTGCGGGCGGCGGATTGTCGGACACGCTTGGAGCGCGGATCGCCTTCCGGAAGGACTACGACGATGGCTACGTCAAGAACACCTTTCTGGAAAAGAGGGTGAGGTCGGAAGACAACGAGTTCGTACGCGCGACGCTTAATTGGCAACCGAACGCTGCCCTGGACATAACGTTTCGTGGCGAATATGGCGACTATTTCAACGATGGCTTGTTCGCTGTCGAAATTACGGACTGTCCCCCGGGCCCGGCTTTCGCCGGTCCACGGGCTTCCTGTGCGGCTGCCATTGCCCAGGGAATCCCGATTGACAACGAAAAGAATTGGATTACGCATCAGGACGAATCTTTCGGCGAAAGCGAATATCAGGAATACGCGCTGAACATCGACTGGGAATTCGGCAAGGGCTATGTTCTGACCTCGATCACCGCGTTCTCGACTTTCGATTGGAATATGATTTTCGACATCGATGAGATCGGCGGGCTGGTGAGTCCGTTTGATCCCACGATAAACTTCGCCAACGTCAGGCAGACCGAAGAGTACGATCAGTGGAGTCAGGAGTTCCGGATTACCTCGCCCGGGGGCGAGACCATCGATTGGCTTGCAGGCGTCTATTATCAGACCGACGCGATCGTCTACTCGAATCGCCAGGGCCTGGGTTTCCCCGCGCCATTCTACCTCACCCCAGCGACCGCTGCGGAAATCCCAGCCGGGTCGATGCCGGGAGTCGGCTTGTTCGGTGATATCGATTCCGAGTCGATATCGGCTTTCGGCTCGGCTACATGGAACATCACCGAACGGCTGCGTCTGGCATTCAGCCTTCGTTACACCGTCGTGGACAAGGACTTTGCGCACACAAATGTTACGGGCGTGTGGAACAGCCAGACCGGGATGAACACCGTTACGCCGTTCTCTGATGCGGCCTTGGCGTCGCGTCTTTTCGGCAATCCGGCACTGCCATCAATCGCGACCGCATTTGGTGTGCACAATGAGCTGAGCGATAGAAGCGACGATGACTTGCTGCCGGCCGTGAATGCGCAGTGGGACGTTACCGACTTCGCGATGTTGTATGTCAGCTATGGCGAGGGTTTCAAAGCGGGAGGGTTCGACCTCAATAGCACGACGGGCGGAAGAGTTCTCAGAGACGGTTATGCTCCGGAAACAGTGGACGCTTACGAGATTGGGGTAAAGGCTGACTTTTTGGACGGAAGGGTGAGGACGAACTTGGCGTTCTACCGCTCGGAATATGCGGATCTGCAAACAACGACGCTGCAGACGCTGGAAACGGGCGCATTGGATTTCGCCGTCGGCAATATTGGCGAGTTGGTCAACCAGGGTATAGATGCAGAGATCATCATTGCGGTGTTCGACGGGTTGGACGTGAGGTTTGACCTGTCGTATATCGACTCGGAGCTGAAACAATTTGATGCGGCTCCCTGTACGGCAGCGCAGCTGGCAGTATTTGGGCCCGGCACCTGCACGCAGGATATTACGGGCGGGCCCTCGATTTTCGCGCCGGAAATATCCGGCAATCTGCGAATTACGTATCAACGACCGTTGCCAGTCTCCGCCTTTGGCCAGCCGCTCCAAGTCATCGCGATGACGAATGTCTTTTATTCAGATGAGTTCCATACGCAGCAGGACCTAGATGACGCGTACAAGCAGGAATCCTACTGGAAGGTCGATGCCAGAGTGGCGGTAGGCAGTCAAGACGGGGCGTGGGAGCTTGCGTTTCTGGCGAAGAACATTACGGATGAATATACGAGCAGCTTCAGTAACGACATGATCCCGGGAGCCTTGGGTAGTTATTTCTTTCTGCCGGAGCCACCGCGATGGTTGTCGTTCCAGGCCAGTTATAAGTGGTAATCACAGGCATTGTCGACCAACTTCATGGACGAGCAGGTCACGTCTGCGCCCCGCCAGCACGATACTGGCATTCCGTCCGTGGTGGACATCCGTCGCCGGTTGGGGGTGAGCGAGGCGACGTTCTGTTTGTGGAAGAATGCTTCGTGCCGATTTAAGACTGACCCCCTGTGCAGATTAAATTCTGACCAGGGATAGATGCCGTGCCGATGCGGGCACGGTTGTGGCTGAGTGTAGTGATCAGGTCGTCGTTGGTCACCTCCTCATGCGTGTAAGGAAGGTGCCGGGCGATGTGCCCCCCGCGTCAGAATAGTTGTCGCCTCTATTGCTCCGTAACCTTGGGGGCAGAGAGGTGAACGAGTGGCTAGATATGGACAGGGTTTCAAGGCTCGTTCGGTGGCGCGATTGCTCCCGCCGGAGAGTTCTGGCGTGAGCGAGATGTCGAGGGAGATCGGAGTTTCGGTGGCGACGCTGGAGCGGTGGTGTTGGCGTTGGCTGGGGGAAGTCGAGAGCGCAGCTGGACGGCGGTAGCGCGCTTGGAAGCGGTGATCGGCACGGCCCGCGATGGGCGAAGCGGAGCGCAGCGCCTGGTGCCGTGAGCAGGGGATCTTTCCCAGCGATCTCGAACGCTGGAGGGGCCAGTGCGGTTGCGGCACTGGCCCAGCCCGAAGAAGCCCGAGCGAGTGCGCAGGACACCCGCAGCGACCGGCGACGTATCAAGGAGCTGGAACGCCAGCTGCAGCGCAAGCTCATTTTGCGCGAGTTGTTCGGACCTTCCTTAACACCCTGGTCAGTTTTCAATCGGCAGAACCGTCTCCAGATGGTCAATTCTCAGTCGGTCGCAACACTCGCAATAACGACGCGAGCAGGGGTCCGGCCCGTCAGTAGCCCGACATCTCATTCGGGAGGATGATGCCGTCGTCGGTGACGTAGCGATCCCAAAGCGCGCGCAGCTCGGCAACGCGCTCGGGGTTCCCGGCGGCGACGTCGCGTAGCTCCGCCGGGTCCGTATGCAGATCGAACAGCTCCCAGCCGTCCGGCCCGTAGGGCGCAGGCGTCCACACCAGCTTCCAATCGCCCTTGCGAATTGCGCGCTTGCCGAACAACTCCCAACCCATCCAGTAGTCCTCGCCGTGCACCGACGCCGCGGTACCGTCCAATGCCGACAGCATGGATTTTCCTTGCATTGGCAGCACCTCCCGACCGCGGTAGCGGCCGCCGGGGTGTTTGACGCCGGCCAGTTCGAGCACGGTGGGCATCACATCCATCACCGAGGCGAAACCGGTGGAGCGCCGGCCGCCGGCGATGCGCGCGGGGTAGTGCGCGAAGGCGGGTACGCGTATGCCGCCCTCGGTGGTGAAGCCTTTGAACAGACGGAACGGACCAGTCCCCGCCCGTGCCCAGTTCGGACCGTACCAGAGGTAGGAGTTCGCCTTGCCCATGTTCTTGTAGCTGTTGTCGCAGCACTTGGCGACCCAGTCGCGCAGGACCCCCCATTCCCGGTCGAGGTGATGGCCCTCGGCGCCATTATCAGACATGAAGAAGATGAAGGTATTGTCGTAGCGGCCCGTCTGCTTCAGGTAATCGATCACGCGCCCGGTGTAGACGTCGAGGTCGTCGACCATGGCCGCGTAGATCTCCATCAGGCGCGCCTCACGGCGCCGCTCCTCCTTGTTCAGGTCTGTCCAACTCTTCTCATTGGGCTGGCGCGGGAAGGGCTCGATGTCCGTGGCGACCAGACCGAGCGACTTCATGCGCGCGATGCGCTCGGCGTGCAGCGCGTCGTAGCCGGCGTCGTAACGTCCGGCGTACTTGGCGACGGAGTCCTCAGGTGCCTGCAACGGCCAGTGCGGGGCGGTGAAGGCCAGGTACGCGAAGAACGGCCGGCCGTCACCGGCATCCGCCTTCAGGTACTCGATCATCCGCTCCGCATAATAGCGGGTGGAGTAGAAGTCCGCCGGCAGCTCCTCCACGGACTTGCCGTCCTCGCTATAAACCGCCGGGTTCGGACCGATGATCGGCTGGCGATCGAAGTGCCCGCCGCCGCCTTGCAGCAGCGCGAAGGATTTCTCGAAGCCGCGCGCCGCAGGGCTCGTCTCCTCCTTCAGCCCGAGGTGCCACTTGCCGGTCATGTAGGTGTGGTAGCCGGCGTCGGCCAGCAGCTCCGCCATGGAGGCGACCCGAAAGCTGAGGTGCCCTTCGTAGCCCGGTTGGCCCTTCTGGTTGGGAGCCAGCTCCTCGAACATGTTGCCGAGCCCGGCGGCGTGGTTGTCGACGCCGGAGAGCAGCATCGCGCGGGTCGGCGAGCAGGCCGGCGCCGAGTGGAAGTTCGTGAACAGCACACCCTCGTTCGCGAGCCGGTCCAGATTCGGCGTGGCAATGTCCCCGCCGCCGTACACACCCATATCCGTGTAGCCGAGATCATCGGCCACGATGACCAGGATATTCGGGCGTTGAGCCTTCGCAGGCTCGGAGTCGGTTTGCGCCTCCCGGGTCGCAGCCGTAGCCTGTGCCTGCTCAGCGCCACGTTTGGAACAGCCAGAGAGCCCGAGTCCGCAAGCCGCGAAAACGACCAGTAAGAGGAGCATCAATCCGCGGTACTGGAGTTGCCCCCGTTTCATGGACATCCGATCTTTTGGGAAGGAGGATTTCACGATGCCGAAATCACATCCAACGTATCCGTCGGAGTTCCGGCGACCGATGGTCGAGCTGGTCCGCGCCGGGCGTAACCCGGGAGGAGCTGGCGCGGGAGTTTGAACCCACGGCCCGGGCCATTCGGAACTGGGTCGCGCAAGCCGACCGTAACGATGGCCGGCGCCACGACAGATTGACCACGGTCGAGCGCGAGGAGCTGGCGCGGCTGCGCCGGGAGAACCGCCAGCTCGAGGTCGAGTGGGAGATCCTAAAAAAAGCCGCGGCCTGGTTTGCGCGGGAGACCGGCTCGGTCCCGAGCGGAGATTCGAGTTCGTGAAGGCGAACCGGGCCGAGTATCCGGTGACCACGCTGTGCCACGTGCTGGGGGTCTCGACCAGCGGCTACTACGCGTGGTCGAGTCGCCAGCCGTCGGCGCGAGCGCAATCGGATGCGCGGCTGGCCGAGCGCATGCGGGCGTTTCATGCACGCTCTCGGCAAGCCTATGGGGTGCCGCGTCTGGTGCACGACCTGCGTGACGCGGGTGAGGTCGTCAATCACAAGCGCGTAGCACGGCTGCTGCGCCTGGCGGGGTTGGCCGGGGTGAGCCCTTGCAAAGGCATCGAGACCACGGTGTCCGACGGCGCGGTGCATCCGGCCCCCGAACTGGTCGTGCGGGGTTTCGTTGCCGAGCGGCCCGATCAACTCTGGGTCGCCGACAGCACCTACATCCCGACGCTGGCAGGGTTCCTGTTCGTGACCGTGGTGCTCGATGTCTGCAGTCGGCGCGTCGTCGGCTGGGCGATGGCGACACACCTGCGCACCGAACTCATCCTCGAAGCGCTCGACATGGCCATCTTCCAACGCCGACCATGTGACGTCGTCCATCACTCCGACCAGGGCTCGCAGTACTACACCTCGGTGGCCTTTGGAGCGCGCTGCCGGGAAGCGGGCGTAAGACCGTCGATGGGCTCTGTGGGCGACTGCTACGACTACGCCATGTGCGAGAGCTTCTGCGCGACCCTCGAGTGCGATCTGCTCGAGGGCCGGCGCTTCACGACCCCGGTAGAGACCAGGATGGCAATCTTCGAGTTCATCGAGGGCTGGTACAACCCGCATCGCCGGCACTCCTCGATCCACTACTTGTCACCCGTCAACTACGATGAGGAGGATAGCTATCGCAACGAGTCAACAACCGACACCAGAGCCGGCTTGAACCCCAAGCCGAAACCTGTCCACGGAACGGGCGGAATTCCGGCACCTAGGCGACTAATCCACGTTCCAAACCATCCGGATTCGACTCGAACCGAGGGCAGATGTCAAGCGACACCCAGTCTTACATTGGCGCAGGCTCACCGCCTGCTCGGGGTCGCGCAGCCGGTAGCTACGGCCCTTGATGTTCAGGACATGGCTGTGACGCAGCAGGCGGTCGAGAATGGCGGTGGCCAGGATGTCGTCACCAGCGAGCAGTTCGGGACAGTCCTTGATGCCCTTGTTGGTCGTGATCAGGTATAGAGCCGCAAGGGTGGATCCGGCCGGTTGGACAGGAGTCGAGGCGTGTTAAGTGAGATCTTCAGTTCCGAAATGTAGATCACTTGAGGGAACTCGGGACTAACTAGGCGCGGGCGACGCGGGCGTCGTCGCCCTCTACCGCTCCCGCTCGGACATGACGCAGGAGACCCGCTACCTGCACGGGGCCACCTCGATTCCATCACCGCCATCACCGACAAGGCCGGAGCGCCGGTCGAGGCCCTGTCCTGCGATCCCCACGGCAAGCGTCGTAACCCCGACTGGACCGACGCGGCGGTGCCGCTGTCGGGGGCCACGACCGATCGGGGCTACTCCGGCCACGAGCATCTGGCCGAGGCCGGGATGCGGATCGAACCGCCGCCGTCGGTGCCGTCGGCGACGGTGGTCATGCCCGCGGCCACGGCCGCGCCGTTGCCGCCCGAGGAGCCGCCGCTGCTGTAAGCGAGATTCCAGGGATTGCGGGTCGCGCCCCATAGCGGGCTGTGGCAGTGGCCGGTGTGGCCGAACTCCGGCGTGGTGGTGCGCGCGTGCATGATCGCGCCGGCATCGAACAGCCGCTGCACGGCGGGTACGGTGTAGTCCGAGCGCACCCCGGCGTAGACGCGCGATCCCCAGGTGCTGATCTCGCCCTGCACCGGATGCAGATCCTTGATCGTCACCGGTATGCCTTCCAGCGCCCGCACCGCGTTGCCCGTCACGTAGCGCTGCTCGGTCGCCCTGGCCTGCTCGAGCGCACGCTCGAAGAAGGTATAGGTCAGCGCGTTGACGAGGGGGTTGACGGCCTCGTAGCGGTCAATCACGGTCTGCATCAGTTCCACCGGCGACAGCGTCTTCGCCTGGAAGCGGGCGATGGCCTCGGTTGCCGTCAGGTAGCACAGGGCTTCATCCGTCATGGCAAACTCCTGTCGCGTCGATCACGGGGGGGCGCGGCGCGGCGGGTCAGTGCGTCGCGCGCCGCGGTTCATGCCAGCACGTCACCGCTGTGCTCGGCCCGAAAGCGGACGAACCACTCGCCCGCCGCCGGGTTGGCCATGGCGTCGCGGCTGAACGCCTGCTCCGGCGCGGTGCCCATGAGCACGCGCCGCACCGGCACTTCCATTTTCTTGCCGGTCAGTGTGTAGGGAATCGCCTCGACCTGGTAGATCGCGTCTGGTACGTGCCGGGGCGAGTAGTCCTCGCGCAGCCTGTTGCGGATCCGCGCCTCGAGCCCGGCATCGAGCTGCACCCCCGGTGCCAGAGCCACGAACAGGGGCATGAAGAAGCGGCCCCCGGGCAGATCGAGATTGACCACCAGGCTGTCCAGCACCTGCTCAATCTGCTCCACGGCACGATAGACCTCGGCCGTGCCGATGCGCACGCCGTGGCGGTTCAGCGTGGAATCCGAGCGGCCATAGATGTAGCTGCCGCCGCGCGCGTTGATCCGGATGAAATCGCCGTGGCGCCACCGGCCCGGGAACATCTCGAAATACGACTCGAAGTAGCGCCGGTCGCCGGGATCGTTCCAGAACCGCAGCGGCATGGACGGCATCGGCTTGCAGATGACCAGCTCGCCCACCTCGCCGATGACCGGTTCGCCGGCGTCGTTGAACGCATGCGCGTCGACACCGAGCATACGGGTCTGGATCTCCGCCGCGTGCACGGGCAGCAGCGGCGAGGCGCCGACGAACGCCGAGCACACGTCGGTGCCGCCGCTCTGGGTGGTCACCCACAGATCCTCCCCGACGTGGTCGTAGAACCATGCCATGGCCTCGGGCGTGGCCGGCGAGCCGGTGAGCATGATGGCCTGCAGGCGCCCCAGATCGTAGTGCTCCCGCGGTACGATGCCCTGCCTGATCATCAGGCCGACGTAGGTCGGGCTCGCGCCGAAGAAGGTGGCGCCGGACTCGGCCGCGATGCGCCAGAGGGTGTCGGGCGCCGGCGCGAGCGGGTTGCCGTCGTAGAGCACGGCGGCCGCGCCGCTGATGGTCGAGCTCAACAGCGCGTTCCACATCATCCAGCCGGTCGTGGTGTAGAAGAACATGCACGAATCCGGGCCGAGATTCGAGTGCAGGCACATGTACTTCAGCTCCTCCAGCACGATGCCGCCATGACCGTGCACGATCGCCTTGGGCAGACCGGTCGTGCCGGAGGAGAACAGGATCCACAGCGGATGATCGAAGGGCAGCAGGGCGAATTCGAAGGCTTCGGCACCGGGATCCGGGCCGCCGATCACATCCTGCCACGCCAGCGCGCCGGCGTGCGGCAGGCGATCGTCGCCATCGTGCAGGTAGGGCAGGTGCACCACCTGCGCTAGGCTCGGCAGCGCGGCCACGATCTCGCGCAGCTCCGCCAGGCGGTCGAAATCCTGGCCGCCGTAGCGGTAACCGTCGACGCTGAACAGGACCTTGGGCTCGATCTGGGTGTAGCGATCCAGCACGCTGCGGGTGCCGAAGTCGGGCGAGCAGCCGGCCCAGATCGCGCCGATCGAGGCGGCGGCGAGGAAGGCGATCACCGCCTCGGGGATGTTGGGCAGGAAACCGACGACGCGATCCCCGGGCTCCACCCCCATGCGCCGCAGCGCGGTGGCCACAATGCGCACCTGTCGCGCCAGCTCGGCGCGGGTGATGCGCCCGCTCTCGCGCAGCTCAGAGTAGTGGTGCAGGCACACCGAGTCCGGGGCGCCGCGCGCGAGCAGCTCGCGGGCGTAGTTCAGCCGCGCGCCCGGGAACCAGCGCGCACCCGGCATGCGCCGCTCGGCGAGCACACACTCGTACGGTGTCGGCGAGCGCATCCCGAAGTAGTCCCAGATCGATTCCCAGAAATCCTCGACATCGGTGACCGACCAGCGCCACAGTGCGTCGTAGTCCTCGACGCGCACACCCCGCTCGCGGGCGAGCCAGCGCATGTAGTCGGTCATGCGGGCCCGCTCGCGAAACGCCGTGTCCGGCGTCCAGAGCAGATCGCCCTCGTTGATCGCAGGCATGTCTATCCCTCATGGTGATCGTCCGCCGCCGCCGGAATCCCCGGCGCGCGCAGCGCGGATTATTGTCGAGCGGGCACCCTGACGCCAGTATGGGTCCATGTTCGAAACTGCCGAGCTCGGGCAGAAGATCGCCCGGGGCACTTACAAGAAGATCGAGATCGACTATGCGCAGCAGTTGACCGGCTATCAGGCGCCATTGCACCTGCTCCACCGCCCGGCGCGGGCGCGCGGCATCTCCACGATCCTGGTGTTCGAAGTCCCGGACGCCGCCGGCAAGGGTGTGGTGCGATCCGGCGCATCAACGCCGCCCTGGACGCCCGCAATTACCAGCTGCACGGCATCAGCGCCCCGACCGACGAGGAGCGGGCACAGCATTACCTGTGGCGGTTCTGGCGGCAGCTGTCCCGCGCCGGACGGATCACGGCTTTCGTGGTGGAGCGAATGACCGCCGCCCTGGGCGGGTCCGCCGCCGATTTCGCCGGGCCGGAGCAGGCGGCGCCGGATCCGTCCTGAAGGCGTCATGCCGCGCCGCTACAGCGGTTCGTTCAGCCAGTCGCGGTAGAAAGCCTCCAGATCCGGAAGAAAACTGAACACGATAGGATAACCGGGCGGCACCGCCTCGACCTCGAGCTGGGTCGTGCAGCCGGGGCAGAAATACTCGCGCAGCTCCATCCACTCGGGGTTGCAGCCCATGAAGTGCGGATACAGCTCGTCGATGGTCGCGGCGCTGTCGCGCACGCGGATCAAGGCCTCGAGCTTCCAGTTCTGCCGGTAGTCGCCGAACTCGTGGCCGCAGTCGCATTTGACCACGCGTGCACCGTCGCGCTTTTGCACGATGTACAGGTGCGCGGCGAGCGGCAGCAGGATGCGCTCCGCCCACGGCACCCGCGCCTGCAGCACGGCGACGTACTTGCGGAACCGATCGGGCTCCTTGTCGCCGCGCATGACGCCGGACAGCTCCTCCCAGGAGCTGGTGCCGTCGATCATCCTGCCGATGATTTCCTCGCTGACCTGTGTCATGGCTGTGCTCTCCCGCGTGATGGCGATCGGCTCAGCGCCGCACGCCCCGGCCGGCCGGCGGCTCGTATACGGCGCTGGCGTCGGCGATACCCCAGAACGCCTTGAACTCCCGCCCCCAGTCACCCGACAGCCGGATGCTCTCCCGGTACATGCGCAGGACCCACGGCGCGAAATTCCCGGCGTGCACCCGTTCGCGCTCCCGGGCCAGCCACTGGCTGACCGGCACGGCGCCGGCGGCGCGCTCGTGGCGCATCGCCGCCCGGCGTTCGGCGGTCGCGGCCTCGTCCACCGACCAGACGCCACCGGCGTCCTGGTGCGCGATGACGCCGTACAGCGGCGCGGCGAATCGCGCCAGCAGATGTCCTTCGTTCAGGTCCTGCGCGACCAGATGCGCAGCGCGCTCGATCGGATCGCCCAAGCCCGGACCGCCCTGGATGCAGCTCACGTAGATATCGCCATCGGCATAGGGCTCGGGCAGCGTGAGCGCCTTGTCGTCGAGCACGTGACGGCCCTCGATCAGCCTTTCGATTTCCGAGTCCTGCGGATCGTGGTCGTGCACGGGCAGCGGCGCGCGGGCGTCGATCAGCTCCAGCGCATTGGTGTCGTGCACGCTGCGCCGGTAACCGGTGGCGGAGGGATAGCCGCCGAACATGCCGGAGTTCACGAACACCATGCCATGGCCCACGTGCTGGAATACCGCGTTGTGCGATTTCCACACCAGCCGCACCGATTCCAGAGCGTTGCCGCCGCGGAAGCGGCCGGCGCCGCCGGTGTTCGGTTTCACCGTCCGGCCGAGATACAGCATCGGCTCCCACAACTCCCAGGAAGTCTCGATGTCGCCGATGTCCGACTCCGGATTCCACATCGCGTAGGCGCAGTCGAGACCGTCGCGGCAGCCGCGCGCACCCAGGCCCGCGCCCGTCATCTCCATGTTGGTCGCCGCGAATGGTTCGCCGAACATGTTCAGGCCCGAGCCGTACAGGATGTTGGTGGTGGTGCCGTAGCCGGCCACCACCTCCTCGAGAAAGCCGCGCGCGTAGTAGCCGTGGCTGAGGAAGCGGAACAGACCGTTCAGACCCGACCACAGGAAGTGCCAGGCATGCGCCGTGCCGGCCTCGGGATTGCCCGGATTGCTCCAGCTGCCGGATGGGAAGTACTGATCGAGGGCGAAGTAGCTGCCGTCGTTGATGCTCTCGGCGTCGGCGAGGCTCTGGCTCAGCATCACCCACATCCCGCCCTGCAGCGCGCTCGGCGAGCAGTTCATGGTGTGATAGCCCCAGGCGGTGGCGCCGTCGAGGGTGGTGCGGATGGTGCCGTCGACCTTGACGGTGATCTCCAGCGGCGAGTTCATCAGCGTGTTGACCGCGGCCTGGGGCAGGTGGCCCCGTTCGTCCTGCCAGGGCACGTCACAGAACGACGGCACCCGGTAGCGGCCGGGCACCAGCATGCGCCGCACCCTGCGGATGAAGCTGCGCCGGCCGTTCTCGATGGCCTCGCGCATGAACTGCTTGTAGGTATCGATGCCCTCCTCGCGGATGAGGTGCGTGAGCGCGCCACGGATCATCATGCAGCCGGCCAGCCGGGTCTTCTCGTCGAGCTCGAGCAGCAGCGGCGTGCGGCTGGTGCGCTTGTAGGTGTCGCGGAACGCGCGGAATACGCGGTCGTTCTCGCCGATCTTCTGCGGTGGAATGGTCAGACCCTGGTCGTAGGTGCTCATCGGTCCGACCGGGGAGCTGCCGGGCGTGCGCGCGCCGACGTCGGGAACGTGGGTGACGCCGGCGATCCAGCTCACCAGCTCGCCGTCGTGGAAGAAGGGGATGATGGTGTGGATGTCGCAGTTGTGGACGTTGCCCGCGAGCACGTCGTTGTTGCAGAACACGTCGCCCGGTGCGAAACCGGGATCGTCCTCGAAGTCGTTGCGGATCATGTATTTCACCACGTCGCTCATGGTGTGGACGTGGACGATGATGCCGGTCGACAGTGCCACCGAATCGCCCTCGGGCGTGAACACGGTGAAGGCCAGCTCGCCGAGCTCCTTGACGATCGGGGAAGCCGAGATGTTGCGCGCGATCTCGCGCGCACTGACCAGGGCGCCGCGCAGCTTCAGGTGCATGCGCTCGAACAGCAGCGGCGTGGCATCGGCGAGCTTCAGATCACGCAGCCCGTAGTAATGGCCGCTGTCGGCGAGCAGCTGCTCGCTGTGGGTCAGCATCTCCTTGAGCGTCGTGCCGCCCCAGCCGATGCGCGGTCTTGCCTTGATATCCATGCCGGACTCCCGCTCAGAGGTTGTGGATCAGTGGCCGGCCGTCGCGAGATGGCGCTGCCGGCGCCGGTGTGATGATCGATACACGGCCGTTCAGTCGTCGCGAAGGTGGAAAATACGGTACTCGTCGAGGATCACGTGTTTGCCGGGCGGCACGACCAGTGTGGTCGCGGGGTCCTCGATGATGGCCAGGCCCGCGACCCGGTTGCCCGCCTCGAGGGCCTCCATCTCCAGCACCTCGGCGCGGGTCCACGCGCCGTTCCAGTACACCTCGCGGCTGCCCTTGCGGGCGCGTGGCGCCGGCGCGTGCGCGCCGAGCGCCTGGCGCGGCAGCGCCGGTGCGGTGGTTGCCACCGAGCCCACCGCCGCGGCACCGGCGATGAAGAAACCGGCCTCCGGAAACTGCGCGCTGAGCGTGTAGATCTCGGCATAATGGCGCTCGAAGGAGGCCACCAGCGCGTCGATATCCGCGGCCGTGGCGATCCGCGCCACCGGCATCACGATCTCCAGATCGCTCACCTGTCCCTTGTACTGCATGCGCACGATCGAGCTCAGCCGGATCGTCTCGCGCGGGTAGCGTTTGAGCTCGAATTCCTTCAGCACCCGCTGGCTCAGGGCGTCCAGCGTCGCGTTGAGCGCGGCGCCGACAGCCATCTTGGCGTCCGCGCCGGCGCCCGGCGGGATGCTCAGCAGGGTCGACTGGTCGAAACGGTACTCATGCGGCGCGCAGGTGCAGCCGAAGGCCGAGAAGGCGGCGGCCCAGGCCGGGATCAGCACGTCGCGAAAGCCCAGTCCGGCGCTGTAGTTGCCCACGTGCAGCGGCCCGCCGCCGCCGTAGGACAGCAGCACGTAATCGGAGAAGGCGTATCCCTTGCCGAGCACCACCGCGCGCAGCTCGTCACGCATTTTCGCTTCCTGCATGTCGAGGATGCCGGCGGCGATCTCGTGCACGTCGCGACCGAATTTCGCGGCGATCTGCGTATCGAGCGCGGCCCGCGCGCGCTCGACGTCCAGCCGCATCTCGCCGCCGAGGAAATTGTCGGGGCTGAGCAGGCCCGTGATGAGCGCACAGTCGGTAATGGTCGGGCGCGTGCAGCCGCCGTCCGGATAGCACATGCCGACGCGGTCTCCGGCGCTCTCGGGGCCGATGCGCACGCGCCGCGAGTACTCGTCGAAGCTCAGAAACGCCCCGGTGCCGACACCGACCGAGGTCAGATCGACCATCGGCAGGTTGAAGTAGAAGTGATCGAGCACCGGCCGCAGGCTGATGCCGATCTGCCCCCGGGTGATGACGCCCACCTCGAAGGTCGTGCCGCCGAGATCCGTGGCGATGATGTCATCGATGCCGAGCTTCGCGCCCAGGAAGCGGGCACCGACCATGCCGCCGATGGGTCCGGAGACCAGCGAGCGGGACAGCTGCGTGGTCTGGATATCGATGGTGCCGCCGTGGCTTGCCATGATGCGCAGGTCCGCGCGTGCGCCGCTCGCCTGCATGCGTTCCTCGACCCGGATCACCTGCTGGCGCGACGGTTCGGCCGCGTAGGCCTCGGCGATCAGCGTGTTCAGGCGCGGCAGCTCGCCGCGAAACGGATGCACCTCGCAACTCAGGAACAGCGGCACGCTGACGCCCCGCTCGCGCATCACCTCGAGCGCGATGGCCTTCAGGCGCTGCTCGTGCACGGGATTTAGATAGGAAAACAGCAAACACACGCACAAGGCCTGCACACCCGCATCGAGCAGCTCGCCGATCGCCTGCGCGGCCTCGGCCTCGTACAGCGGGATCGCGACCTCGCCGAGCGGATCCACACGCTCGCGCACGCCACGGATCCATGCGCGCGGGATCAGCGGGACGTTGTGCTCGTGAGTTACCGAGTGCAGGCGGTCGATGTAGGACTTGCCGAGCCACACCTGCACCGCGCGCTCCATGCGCAGCGTGTCCTCGAGTCCCGCGGTGATGACGAGCCCGGTCGGGCGGCCGGTGCGCGACACCAGCCGGTTGATCATCGCCGTGCCCGAGTAGATGCTGGCCTTGAGCATCGGCAGCGCAGTCGCTTTGTCGAGCGACCAGTAGCTGAGCGCGTTGTCGGCCGAACGGATGATCGCGAGCGACTCGTCCTCGGGCACACTGCGGGCCTTGCCGACCGTGAACCGGCCCTGCGCATCGACGAACAGGGTGTCGGTCATCGTGCCACCGGCATCGATACCGAGGATCTCGACCTGCAGACTCATGCTCGCACCTCGTCGGTGGTCGGGTGATGGCGCCGCGCGGGTGGCCAGCGATTATTGCGCATGCGACCCAGCATGCAACTGCCCGGATTGCGGATCTCCCCCCGCGGCGGGGGGAAGGAGTGGCGGCTCAGACCAGGCCGCGGGCACGGGCCTGATCGGCGGCGCTGTCCCGGTCGCCGACGCCGAGCTTGGGATAAATCCGCTTCAGATACCACTTCACCGTTTCGGCCGACAGCCCCATCGCGTTGGCGATGCGCTTGTTGGAGTAACCGCGGGCGAGCAGAGCGAGGATCTGACGCTCGCGCGCGCCGATCCCCTCGGTCCCCGCGCCGTACCGGGCGGCGGCGTCGACCGGCATCGCCGCACGTGCCGCGGCCGTGACGCGCGCGATGAATTCCGGTGCCACTGCGTCCGTTACTGCGCCGCTGCGTGCCAGCGCCGCCGCACCGGGCTCGTCCACCAGTGGTCGCACGAGGCCGCGAGTTGCGGCGAGGCGCATGGCCTGGGCCATCGCCGCGACCGCGTCGCTTTGCCGGCCGCCGGCCTCCAGCGCCACCGCGCGCAGTACGCGCAACCGCAACGCCGCGAGTGCCAGACCCCGGGTGTCGCCCACGGCGATCTGGGACTGCAGCTCGGGCAGTGCGCCACCCCCGTCACCCAGCGCGACCTGCATGCGCAGTTTCGCGAGGACGGCTTCGTGGCGCACGGTGGCGAAGGTTCCGTGCGCATCGGGACGTGTCTGCGACAGGGCGGTCAGCTTCCCGAGCAATGCCCTGGCCCCGTCCTCATCGCGGCACAGCAGCAGGATGCGGATACGCTCGCCGAGTCCGGCGGCGTGGACCCGCGCCAGACCGAGCTCTTCCGCACGCGCCTGCATGCGTTCGAGCACCGCCAGCGCGCTGGCGTGATCGCCGCGCGCCGCGCGCGCACGAGCCATGCTGACGAAGCCGCGGATCAGCGAATCGGGGATCGGACCGTCGATGATCACTTCGAGTCGCCCGGCCAGGACGGCTTCGGCCTGTTCCAGGGCGTTCGCCTCGTACAGCACTTCGGCGAGGAAGGCGGCCGCGTAGCCCGCGGGATGCGAGCCGTGGCCCGAGGTCCGTTCGGCGAGCGCGAGCGCGTCGCGATACCAGGGCTCGGCGCGCTGCATGTCGCCGGCGATGGCCCAGGTGAGCCCGGTGACGCACTTGCTGTAGACGAACTCCGCCGGGGTGCGTTCGGCGGCGCGCCAGCGACCGGTCACCCGGCGCAGCCCGCGAGCCTCGTCGAAGCGCCCGGCATGGGCGTAGGCGCAGGTCAGCACGTTGCTCGCGGCACAGACCTGCAGTGAATCGGTGCTCGGGGTCTGCGCGACCCACTCGGGCAGGTGGCTCAAGGCACCCTCGGTGTCATCACTGAACAACTCGATGAGACCGCGTACGACTTCGGGGTCGAAATCCGCGGGCGCCAGCGTGCGGCCCGCGGCGGCGTCGGCCAAGCTTCGCGCCTCGGCGAACTGCATGCACATGGCCAGGGCGAAAGCGGTATTGGTGAGCAGGTGCGTGTCCTGAAAGACCGCTTGCGCCGGCAGCTTTCGTACCCACTGCACCAGGGTCTGATAGTGGCCGATTTCGACCAGCTGGCGCGAGCTCTGCGCGACCAACGCGACCGCGTTCGCGACGTCGCCCGCCTCGAGGGCATGTCGGGTCGCTTCGGTAGGGAGGCCGTTGCTGCGAAACCACGCCGCGGCGCGCCGGTGCAGGTCGGCGGGGTCCGCGTCGCGCCGCGCTTGCAGGCGCTCGCGCAGGAATTCCGCGAACAGCGGATGAAAGCGGTACCAGCCGTCGGCGCCTTCGACCGGCAGTACGAAAAGGTTGTCGGATTCCGCGCGCTGCAGCAGTTCCGCCGCGTCCTTGCGTCCGGTGAGGGCCGCACACAGCGGCGCCGTGAAGCGCTCGCTGATGCTCGTCTTCATCAGGAAATCGCGGCTGGGGGCGGGCAGGCCGTCGAGGACGTTCTCGGTGAGGAAGCCGGCGAGGCCGGCCGCGAGCGGTGCCGCGGCGTCTGTTGCGCCGCCGTGGTGTCCGCGGGATGCGATCGCGGCGAGCTGCAGCCCGACTACCCAGCCGTCCGTGCTCCGGTGTAGCGCATGCACCGCCTCCAGCGCCAGCGGGTGGTCCCAGCGCGCGCTGAGGAAGGTACGCGTTTCTTCCAGATCGAAACGCAGGTCGCGAAAATCGAGCTCGTGCGTGAGATCCCGCAGGCGCAGAGCGGACAGGTGCAGGGTGGGCGTCGTACGCGAGGCCAGCACGATGTGCAGATTGGCGGGCACGCGGGCGAGCAGGTGGTCGAGCAGACGCGTGATCCCCGCCGCATGCACGTGATGGTAGTCGTCGAGTACGAGGTAGAGCTCCCGGGCGTACTCATGGACCTCGTTGACCAGAATGCTGGCAACCGTTTCCGGCTGGCGGCCACGATTCACGACATCGAGCGCCGCGCTGCCCAGGGCAACGCCCGCCAGGCGCATCGCGGCCACCAGGCAGGCCACGAACCGGGTCTCTTCGTCGTCGGACTGCTCGAGCGTGAGCCAGGCGACCGCGCATCCGCGTTCGAGCAGCCGCCGGCGCCACTGCGTCAGCAGTGTGGTCTTGCCGAAACCGGCCGGTGCGATCAGCAGGTGCAGCGCGCGGCCGCGGGCGTCGTCGAGCGCGGTGACGAGGTTCGCCCGCGGGACCAGGTCGCGACCGTAGCGCGGCGGCGCCAGCTTGCTCGCCACCACCATCTGGTCGGAGATCATGGATTGCCGCATCTGCATTCCTTCGGCGTGCCAGCGGCGGTTGCGCGCGATGGCCCGCAGCCATCGTAGCAAAGCGCGGCGACCGCAGCCGACCGGGCGCCGGCAACCGGGTCGCCGCCGCCGGCCGTCGCGACGCACCGGCGGGACCCGGCAGGAAGGTGGAGCTGCCGTGCGCGGCGCGGCCCGGGACCGGGATAATTTTGTCGCGGACGGTGGCCGCCCGCGGGGCATGGCGGACGTGCAGAGGCGACGGGGTAGCCCGGCCGTCGCGCCGCAGCGCCGGCACCGCCGCGCGGGCGGGCGGGCGTTCGAACCGGAACAATCCGCGCACCGAGGGCGTGTCGTCAGGGTCGTGCGCTGCCCGGGTGCGACCGGCCTGGTATCCGGGCCGGACCACTCACGGGCTCGGGTGCCGGCCCGCGACCGGGCGCATTGGCGATCGCCGCGTTGGCTATTACACTGGCGGCGCGGGCGATGGCCGGTACGCGAGCGCGACGCGGCGTATGCAGACCGCCATCGCCGCGACGCTTGATTAACATCAAGAAGCTGATTTTCAAAGTCTTGCTACAATCCGCAGTGGTGCCAGACCGGCTGCTGCGGCGTCCGGTCGTGGCCGAACCGCCGCCGGCCGAGGCGGTGCCGCGACAGACTAAGGCCATCAATCCGAGGGGAGGGTGCCATGGCAGACCAAAATGATACCGCCGCCGAACAAGGTGGAGCGGACACGCAAGCCGAGCGTATTCCGGCCATGCAGCGGATACTCGACAACCCGTTTCTCCTCCTGTTCCTGGGCGTGACCATTCCTACCGTGCTGTATGTGATCTGGGGCGTGATGGAGATCGTCCAGATCCCCATCGCCAAGTAAGAAAACTCTTCTCAAGGAGACGTCCATGTCCCTCACGCCGCCGAGCCAGCGTATCTGGTGGAACGAGTCCATTCCGAAGACCGAGGTGCTGTGGATCATCATCGCCTTCTGCTGGGGACTGGTGATGTTCTTCATGATGATCTGGTGGCACGGTGCCGGGGAGCAGAACCTTTCGAACGAGGCGTATCGGAACACGCCCGAGGCCTACTCCAAGAAGGCCGACGAGATGATCGCCGCGTACACGGTGCGCGACGAGAACGGCTTCCCGGTCGTGCGTCCGCCGGCGGGCAGCGACGTGTACCTCATCGCGCGACTGTGGCAGTGGTGGCCCATCCTCGAACTCGAGAAAGATCAGAGCTACCGCCTGCACGTGATGTCGATGGATTGGCAGCACGGCTTCTCGCTCCAGCCCGTCAACATCAATATCCAGGTCCATCCCGGTTACGACATGGTCATGACCGTGAAACCGGACCAGGCCGGCGAGTACGGCATCATCTGCAACGAGTTCTGCGGCATCGGCCATCACACGATGCTCGGCAAGCTGTACGTCGTCGAGCAACAGTAGGGGGAGGAGAGGATTCATGGCTACTGCACCGGATTTCCGCGTTTGCCCGACCACCGGGCTGAGAGTCCACCTGTCCGCCGAGCGCCTGATCAAGGCCAATGCCGTGGCGGCGGTGGTGTTTCTCGCCATCGGCGGTCTGTTCGGCCTCTCCGTCGCGCTCACGCGCTGGCCCAAGATCCACCTGCTGCCGGCCGACTGGTTCTACCTGGCGCTGACCGCGCACGGGCTCGATGTGCTGCTCGTGTGGATCATCTTCTTCGAGGTCGCCGTGCTGTACTTCGCTTCGGCCGTACTGCTCAGCTCGCGCCTGGCGACACCGAGGATCGGCTGGGTCGCCTTCGCGCTCATGCTCATCGGCGCATTGACCACCAACGTCGCCGTGCTGCAGGGACAGTCGAGCGTGATGTTCACGTCCTACGTGCCGATGAAGGCGGCGCCGCACTTTTATCTCGGCCTCATCCTGTTCGCCGTGGGAGCGCTCACCGCCTGTTTCATCTTTTTCGGCACGCTGGTCGTCGCCAAGGAAGAGCGCACCTACCAGGGTTCGATTCCGCTGGTCACCTTCGGCGCGCTGGTCGCGGCGATCATCGCCGTGTTCACGCTCGCCTCGGGTGCCATCATCCTCATCCCGACATGGCTGTGGTCGATGGGGCTGATCGCGAACATCGACTCGCTCATGTACAAGACCGTGTGGTGGGCGATGGGGCATTCTTCGCAGCAGATCAACGTCGCTGCGCACGTATCGATCTGGTATCTCATCGCCGCGATCGTGCTCGGCGCCAAGCCGCTGTCGGAGAAAGTGAGCCGTGGCGCATTCTTTCTCTACATCCTGTTTCTGCAGCTCGCCAGCGCCCATCACCTGCTGGTCGAACCCGGCATCAGCTCCGAGTGGAAGATTTTCAACACCAGCTACGCGATGTATCTGGCGGTGCTCGGCAGCATGATCCATGGCATGACGGTGCCCGGTTCGGTCGAGGCGGCGCAGCGGGCCAAGGGCTACACGAAAGGCATGTTCGAGTGGCTGCGCAAGGCCCCCTGGGGCAACCCGGCTTTTTCCGGCATGTTCCTGTCGCTGGTGATGTTCGGGTTCCTGGGCGGCATCACCGGTGTCGTGCTCGGTACCGAGCAGCTCAACCTGATCATGCACAACACCCTGTATGTGCCGGGGCATTTCCACGCCACGGTGGTGGCCGGTACCACGCTCGCCTTCATGGCGGTGACCTACCTGCTGCTACCGCTCATCTTCCGGCGCGAGGTCATCCTGCCGGGGCTGGCGAAGATACAGCCCTACCTGTTCGGTTTCGGTGTGATGGGGATCTCGCTGTTCATGATGGGTGCCGGCACCCTCGGCGTGCCGCGGCGGCACTGGGACATCACCTTCTCGGACTCCATGCTGCATTACGATCTGCCGGGGGCGGCGTTCCTGATGATGGGCCTGAACGGCATGTCGGCGATACTGGCGGCGATCGGCGGGCTTGCCTTCGTCATCGTGGTCGTCGGCTCGGTGCTGTTCGGCCGCCGGATCGGCGAGCAGAAGGTCGAACTCGGCACGCCGACGCCGGCCTCCGTCGTCGGACGCTACGGCAGCGCCGAGGGCGGCGTGCACGCGATACCGGGTACGTTGATGCTGGTGGCGATCTTCTTCACCTCCTTCGTTCTGTATTACTTCGTCAACTGGAAGTACCTGGCCGAAGTCTGGCCGCTGCGCTGAGTCTTGCGCGTGTGGGCGGTCGCGCCGCGACCCCGGTGTGCGGGTGCGGCGTGGCCGCCCACGGATGATCGGCCGTCAGGAGGGGCAACCATGGGATCGACGCTGCGCACACTGTTTTCCGTGTTCAAGCTCCGCATCGGCTTCGCGATCATGCTGACGGCGGTCGCGGGCCTGGCGGTGACGCCCGGTGCCGTCCCGCCGGCCTGGCAGATCACCGTGCTCGCGTTCGCGGTGCTGGTCGCCTCGGCGGCCGCCGGTGCGTTCAATCAGTTCATCGAGCGTGATCTCGACCTGCACATGGCGCGCACGCGGCGCCGGCCGTTCGCGACCGGTGAGTACCGTGCGGGGCCCGCCTGGATCGCCGCCATCACGCTGCTGCTCGCGGGCGCGGTGATGGCCGCCGGCCTCGCGGTCAACTGGCCGGCAGCGCTGTTCGTGTTCCTGGGCGCATTCTTTTACGGCGTCGTCTACACGGTCTGGCTCAAGCGCCGTACCTGGCTGAACATCGTCATCGGTGGCCTGTCCGGCAGCTTCGCCGTGCTCGCGGGTGCCGCCGCGGTCGATCCGGGGCTGCCAGCGGCGCCGCTCATACTCGCGGTCGTGCTGTTCCTGTGGACGCCGCCGCATTTCTGGAGCCTCGCTTTCGTCCATCGCAGTGACTACCGCGCGGCCGGTGTGCCGATGCTGCCGGTCGTGGTCGACGAGAGCACCGCGGCGCGTGTCGTGCTCGCGCACACCGTGGTGCTGGTCGCGCTGTCGCTGCTGCCGGTGCGCTTCGGCCTCGGCCCCGTCTACCTGCTCGCCGCGGCCACGGGCGGTGCGCTGTTCCTGGCCCGCAGCATCGCCTTTGCGCGCAAGCCGGGCATCGCGACGGCGCGGGCGAATTTCCACGCATCGCTGTTGCAGCTCACGCTGCTGCTGGTCGGCTCGATGGTGGACCGGCTCGTGAGCTGAGCGCTTGTGAAACCATCACCGCGCCTGCTGCGACGGCTCCTGGACGCCCTTGGCCGCGTTGTGGGGACCCCCAAAATCGCTTACGTTGGCCCGCTACGCGCGCGATTTTGTGCACCCCCGCGCCTGGCCGGGAACGCCCGGGAACCGTCTCGCTACGGCGGGCGAATGTTTCACAAGCTCTGAGAGGCTGTGAATCAATTGGAATATTTACGCACAGCGGACGGTCAGCCGGGGCGGGCGGATCGGGTCGAGGCAATCGCGACGGCGGCGGTGTGTGGGCAGCGATTCGATGCGGTGGCGTA
>JADZEE010000074.1 GCA_020850735.1 Gammaproteobacteria bacterium
AGCACGCCCGCGGCGCAGCAGGGCGACGGGCGTGGAAATGCGAGTCTGACCCCGGTGTTGCCGGTGATGAGAAATGCGAGTCTGACCCCGGTTTTTTCTTCATGGCGTGGAAATGCGAGTCTGACCCCGGTTTTCAGCGGCTCAGCAGGGTCAGGGCGATCGCTGCGGCGTCGCGGCCGATGAAGCCGCCACCGTTTTCGGCCAGAGCGACGCGGGCGCCTGCCACCTGCCGGGGGCCGGCGCGGCCGCGCAGCTGATCCGTGAGCTCGACGATCTGGGCGAGGCCGGTGGCACCGATCGGGTGGCCCTTGCGCATCAGACCGCCGGAAGTGTTCACCGGGATGCGCCCGCCAAGGCGGGTGTGCCCCTGCTCGATGAGCTCGGTGATGCCACCGCGGCCGCACAGTCCGAGGTGCTCGTAGTACATCAGCTCCGAAGGCGCGGAGGCATCGTGCAGCTCGACGCAGTCGAGATCCTGGGGGCCGATGCCGGCGAGCTCGTACAGCTCACGCGCCGACGCCTCGGCCATGCCGATCTCGCCGTCCGCGTAGTCCCAGCCGCTGCGCAGGATCGTCGCGTCCACCCGTACCGGAGCGGCGATGCCGAGTTCGCGTGCCTTGCGTTCGCTGACGAGGATCGCGGCGGCGGCGCCGTCGCCCACGGGCGAGCACATCGGCAGGGTGAGCGGCCAGGCCACCTCGCGGGCCGCGAGCACCTCCTGCACCGAAATGACGTCCCGGTACTGGGCCTTGGGGTTGAGGCTGCCGTGCACCGAGTTCTTCGCCGAGACCATGGCGAAGTGCTCGCGGGTGATGCCCTGCTCGCTCATCAGCCGCAGGGCCCAGGTGACGTAGATGTCGATGAACAACGAGCGGTTCTGGCCGGCATTGTCGATGTCGCTCAGGCCCCCCGCCGCCTCGATCGCGCGGGCGACTTCGGCGAGCACGTGCTCCTTGTCCTCGACGTCGATGGCACCGCTGAATACCTCGAAGGTCTTTTTCTTGTCCGGGTGGTAGAGCTTCTCGTAACCGCAGGCGAGGACCACGTCGTGCACGCCGTGCGCCACCATCGTCGCCGCCTGCTGAAACGCGGTGGCGGCGGTGGCGCAGGCATTCTCGACGTTGATGACCGGAATGTGACCGATCCCGAGCGCGCGCAGCACCACCTGGCCGGGAACGCAGACCTGTCCGGTGATGAGCGCCGCCGCGGCATTGCCCATGTAGGCGGCCTGCAGATCTCCGGTCTCGAGCCCCGCGTCGGCCAGCGCCTCGCGTATCGCCTCGCCGGCCAAGCTTTTCAGTGACCGGTCCAGGTGCTTGCCGAAGGCGGTCATCCCGACCCCGGCCACTACCGCTCGCGTGGGCATCGGTGCTCAGTCCCCGTCGGTGTGCAGACGTTCGTGGTCCATCAGGTAGGTGCCGCCCTTGATCGCCAGGATCTCGTTGCAGCCGTCTTCGATCATCGATGCACGCGCGTCGCGCAGCATTTTCTCCAGCGGGTACTCACGGGTGAGTCCGTTGCCGCCGAAGATCTGCAGCGCGTCGCTGGTGACTTCGAAGGCGATCTGCGTGCAGGAGATCTTGGCCGCCATGCCGGCCTGGAGCGCGGGCATCGGCTCGGTGCCGTTGAAAGCCAGCACCCGGCGGGTGAGGGCACGCGCCATCTCGACCTTGCGGTACATGTGAAACAGGCGCGTCTGCACCGACTGGTGGCGGATGATCGGCGCGCCGCCCTGGCGGCGTTCATGCGCATAGTCGAGCGCGAGATCGTAGGCCGCGTGGGCGAGGCCGGTGAACACCGAGCCCATCAGGCTGTTCGCTTCGCTGTGGATGCAGTACACGGCACGGGCATAGTCCTCGGGACCCGCGAGCACGTACTGCAGCGGCACCTCGACGTTGTCGAAGTAGATCTCGCCCTGGTTCAGGGCGCGCTGGCCGAGCTTGTCGAGCGGTTTGCCGCGACTGATGCCATCGAGATCCAGCGGCAGCACGAGCACGCAGCCGCGGTGCGGATCGGGTCCGGCGCCGGTGTCGGCGGCGCAGTACAGGATGCACACCTTGGCGATGGTGCCGTTGGAGACCCAGGCGGACTTCTGGCCGTTCAGCACGATCTTGTCCGCGCCGAAGGTCGCCACGCAGTTGGGGCGGCCGTACTGGCCGCCGGGGCGCGCCGCCGACGCGGACGGATCGAGGGTATCGGAGCCGTGATCGGGCTCGGTGATCCCCCAGCAGCCGATCAGCGTGTCGGGAAAGCGCTGCAGCAGCGCCTGGTTGCCGAACTTGGCGGAGATGTACTGCGGCAGCAGCGCGGCGCCCATGGAGATGGCGAGGCCCGCATCGCCGTAGCCGAGCTCCTCGAACACGATGCTGAACATCAGCGCGCGCTCGGCCGGTTCCATGCCGGCGAGCGTTTCGAGGTTGATACCGAGATCGAGGTACTGCCGGCGCACGTCCCAGTAGGGCGAGTCGGCGGCGATGACCTGCTCCGGCGTCATCCGGTCGAGACGGATGCCGGTCGGTCGCAGCACCTCCAGCGCGAAGCGGCGCAGCGTCTGCTGGAATTCGGCGATGGTGTCCGGCAGGCGCGCCTCGGCCCCGGACAGGGTCAGGGCGCGGCGCGGCACGGCCGGCCAACTGCGCGGGGAACCGGGGGGCGGGGCGTCGGACGCGCGTGCGCCGTCGCCGGCCAGAGCAGTCTCAGCCATGATGACCTCCGTTGCGGGCCCGCCTGCCACCCTGACCGCGTCGCGGGGGGGCGAACCGTCGTTATGGGACGGGTGCGGATCCCGCCGGGGAACCCGCCACTGGCCGTCATCGTAGAAGAACCGCGCCCGGCTGTTGATGTTCGTCACCGACAAAACTATTGTTATTTGACGACACTGAATGCTCCCCCGAGGCGTGCCGACATGTGGTCCATGGCCACCAGCAACAGACACCTGTCCGGGATCCGGCACCTGGTCTACGGCTTGAACCCCCTGATCACCCTGCTGCGTGCGCGCGGCGTCGCCGTCGAGCCGCTGCTCAGCGCCGCGAACCTCAAGAGCCACGCGCTCACCAACCCGGAATACGAGATCACGCCCGCGCAGGAGCTGACCTTCACCGGGCTCGCGCTGGACGCGCTGCAATCGCCCGGCATCGGCCTGGAGATGGGGCCGCGCTATCACCTCTCGGCCTACGGCGTGCTCGGGCTCGCCATCATGACCAGCGCCAACCTCAAACAGGCCCTGCAGACGGTCTTCGACAACGTCATGCTGACCTGGACCTATTTCGGCCTGCAGCTGCGGGCCGAGCGGGACGTGGCCACGTTCACCATGGCCCGTGAGCGTGATCTCGGCCGCTGCTTCCGCTACATGTGCGATCGGGGCCTGAGCGCGACCTACACGATCTTCACGGAGGCGCTGGGCGAGCGCCTGCCGCTGCGCCGGGCGAGCTTCATGCACGAGCGGCCCGACGCGCTGCAGCCGTACGACGCCCTGTTCGGCTGCCCGATCGCGTTCTGCGCGCCGGCGAACGAGCTGGTGTTCGACGAGGCCTGGCTGTACCGGCCGCTGGCCCAGAGCGAGGCGTCCACCCACCGCATCTTCGCCGAACAGTGCCGGCGCATCTCCAGCCGGCTCGGCACGGGCGGCGGCTTCGCCGAGATCGTGCGCTACAACCTGGTGCGCGACGTCGCCGAGATCTGCAGCCTCGATCAACTCGCCGACAAGATGTCGCTCACCGCGCGTACCGTGCAGCGCAAGCTCGCCCAGGAGCACACCTCGTTCAAGCAGCTGCTCGAGGAGGTACGTCGCAATCTCGCCCTCGAGTATCTTGCCAACAGCCGGCTCGCGGTTGCGGACATCGCCGCACGCCTCGGTTACAGTGACGCGGCCGGCTTCAACCACGCCTTCAGGCGCTGGCTCGGTTGCCCGCCGGGAACTTATCGCCGCCAGGCCGCCGCGACGGCGCAACGACACCAGGAGGAAACGACGTAATGAGCACCGGAAGCCGTGGACCGCGCTACTGGGGGATCGTGTCACCGCACATGCCGGCCAGTGCCGTGGGCGCCCTCGCGAAACAACAGGAAGACATGGGCATGGAAGGCACTTTCGCCGCCCAGGTCTACGGCCCGCCGTTCATACCGCTCGCCGCCGCCGCGACGACGACCTCGCGCCTGAAGATCGCCTCCGGCATCGCCATCGCCTTCACCCGCAGTCCGTTCGAGACCGCGATGGCGGCGATCGACATGGACCGCATGAGCGAGGGCCGCTTCGTGCTCGGCCTCGGTTCGAGCGTGCGCACCTGGGTGGAGGGATTCTACGGCATGCCCTACGGCAAACCGGGCGAGCACCTGCGCGAGGTGATCGAGTGCGTGCGGCTCATCATCGCGCAGGCGCACACCGGCAAGCTGCGCGGCTTCGAGGGCAAGTACCACAAGCTCGACTTCGCCGAGCTGCAACCGCTGCCGCCGCCGCTCAGGGCGCGCATCCCGATCTGGGTCGCGGCCCTGCGGAGCCCGCTGATCCGGCTCGGCGCCGAAGTCGCCGACGGTGTGATGGGGCACCCGATCTGGTCCATCGACTGGGTGACGGACACCGTCGTGCCCGAGCTCGCGCAGGGGCTCGCCAAGGCTGGTCGCGAGCGTTCGCAGGTGGAGCTGAACTGCTGGTTCTGGACCACGCCGAACACCGACGCGAAGCAGTCGGTCGAGGACGCCCGCGCCTGCGTCGCCTTCTACGCCGGCTTGAAGCAGTACGAGGAGTACTTCGCCGCGCACGGTTTTCGCGAGCAGTGCCTGCGGCTGCAGCAGGGGGTGCGCGAGCGCGACTACCAGGGCGTCGCGCACCTGGTGCCGGACGAGATGGCGAGCCGCTTCGTCATCACCGGCACGCCCGACGAAGCCCGCCGCAAGCTCGCGCGGATCCGCGAGATCGCCGACTCGGTGACCCTCATGCCGCCGATCCTGACGCTGCCGCCCGAGCGCAGCGAGGCGTACTTCGGCACCATTGCCGACACCTTCTACAGCGGCTGAGGGGCGTCGCAGCCCGCGGGCCGGTCCCGCCCCGTGCGGGCCGCGTTCGCTCGGGCGCACGCCGCCAGCGGAGGACTTCGAGCATGCGTGATCCCGTTGCGCCCACCATCCATCTGCGCGACTACCGGCCGCCGGCGTATCTCGTCGACGACGTCGATCTGGATTTCGATCTGCGCGCCGAGTACACGCGCGTGACGGCGGTGCTGGCGCTGCGGCGCAATCCGGATGCCGGCGCCGGCGCTGCGCCGCTGGTGCTCGACGGCGAGGATCTCGCGCTCGAGTCGATCGCGATCGACGATCGGCCGCTCGCGGCCGGCGACTACGTGCTCGAAGCGGGGCGGTTGACGATCGCGCAGGTGCCCGCCGCCTTCACCGTTCGCACCGTGGTGCGCATCGAGCCCGAGCGCAACACCCAGCTCATGGGCCTGTACGCGTCCCGCGACGGTTACTTCACCCAGTGCGAGGCCGAGGGTTTTCGCCGCATCACCTGGTTCCTCGACCGGCCGGACGTGATGGCGCGCTACACCACCACGGTTCACGCCGATCGGGACCGCTTTCCGCACCTGCTCTCCAACGGCAACCCGGTCGCGCGCGGCGAGGAGCCCGGCGGGCGGCACTGGGTGCGCTGGGGCGATCCGTTCCGCAAGCCCTGCTATCTGTTCGCGCTGGTGGCGGCGAAGCTCGATCGGCTCGAGGACTCCTTCCTCACCCGCTCGGGCAAGCGCGCGCGCCTGGAGATCTACGTCGAGCCGGGACGGCTGGAGGAAGCCCGCCACGCCATGGCCGCGCTGCAAAAGTCCATGCGCTGGGACGAGGAGGTGTTCGGCCTGGAGCTCGATCTCGATCACTACATGATCGTCGCCGTGGGCGACTTCAACATGGGCGCGATGGAGAACAAGGGCCTGAACGTGTTCAACACCAAGTACGTGCTCGCCCGGCCCGAGATCGCGACCGACACCGACTACCAGAACATCGACCGCGTGGTCGCGCACGAGTACTTCCACAACTGGACCGGCAACCGCGTCACCTGCCGCGACTGGTTCCAGCTCTCGCTCAAGGAAGGCCTGACCGTGTTCCGCGATCAGGAATTCAGCGCCGACATGTACTCGCGCGCGGTCGCCCGGATCCGCGAGGTGCGCAACCTGCGCGCGGCGCAGTTCCCCGAGGACGCCGGGCCCATGGCGCATCCGGTGCGGCCGCAGTCCTACATCGAGATCAGCAATTTCTACACCGCCACGGTGTACGAAAAGGGCGCCGAAGTGGTGCGCATGATGCATACGCTGCTCGGCGCCGAGGGATTTCGCCGCGGCATGGATCTCTACTTCGAACGCCACGACGGCCAGGCGGTCACCTGCGACGATTTCGCGCAGGCCATGCAGGACGCGAGCGGCGTGGATCTGACGCAGTTCCGCCGCTGGTACGACCAGGCGGGCACACCCGTGCTGGAGGTCGAGGACCGTTACGACGCCGCTGCGGCACGGTACACGCTCACGGTGCGCCAGATCAGCGCGTCCGGCGAGCCGGCCCCGGCACCGCTGCACGTGCCGATCGCGGTCGGGCTCGTCGGCGCCGACGGTGCCGATCTGCCGCTGCGCCTGGCGGGCGAGAACGCGCCGTCCGGGACGACCCGCGTGCTGTCGCTGACCGGGGCCGAGCAGTGCTACACCTTCGAGGACGTGCCGGCGCCGCCGGTGCCGTCGCTGCTGCGCGATTTCTCCGCGCCGGTGGTCTTGCGCTATCCCTACGGGGAAGACGCACTGACCCACCTGATGGCGCACGACAGCGACGCCTTCAACCGCTGGGAAGCCGGTCAGCGCCTGGCGCTGAACCTGATGCTGGACGCGATCCACACGCACGCCGGCCGCCAGCCGCTCGCGGTGCCCGAGCGTTTCGTCGCCGCCTTCGCGCGCATCCTCGCCGACGCGCCGGCCGATCCCGCCTTCGCGGCGGAGGCGCTCAGCCTGCCCTCGGAGCTATACGTCGCCGAGCAGCTGCGCGCAATCGATCCGGACGCCGTGCACGCGGTACGCAATGCGCTGGCGCGCCATCTCGGCACGGCGCTGCGGGCGCAGTGGCTCGCGGCCTATCACGCGTTCGCGGTCAGCGGACCGTACCGGCCGGCTGCGGACGACGCCGGCCGGCGCGCGCTGCGCAACCTGTGCCTGGCCTACCTGCTCGAGAACGGGGACGCAAGCGCGCGGGCGCTCGCCGGCGCCCAGCTCGAGGGTGCGGACAACATGACCGACGCCGGCGCCGCGCTCGCCGTGCTCGCCAACTGCGACTGCCCGGAGCGCGAACCGGCGCTGGCGGCGTTCTACGCGCGCTGGCAGGGCGAGCCGCTGGTGGTCGACAAGTGGCTGCGCGTGCAGGCGACTTCGCGCGTGCCCGGCACGACCGCCCGGGTGCGCGCGCTCACCGCCCACCCCGCCTTCGAGATCCGCAATCCCAACAAGGTGTATTCGCTCATCGGCGCCTTCGCCATGGCCAACCAGGTGCACTTCAACGCCGCCGACGGCAGCGGCTACGCCTTCGTCGGCGAGCAGATCGACGCGCTCGACCGTCTCAACCCGCAGGTCGCCGCGCGCATGGCCCGGGCCTTCGATCGCTGGCGCCGTTTCGATGCCGGCCGCCAGGCCCATGCGCGCGCCGCGCTCGAAAAGCTGCGCGAGCGCGATCACCTGTCCCGCGACACCCGCGAGGTCGTCGACAAAGCGCTGGCCTAGCGCGAGTCGCCGGATGCCACTCTCACCGGCAGGCGCGGCGGGGAACTCGCTTCCGGAGCCTCGGCCCCCCGTTGGCCGCCGCGCACGGCGCTCCATCAGGGAAACCCTGATTGGCAACCCCCGACCGTCGGCGCAAGCTTTCGCAGCGTCGCGGCGGTCACGCGGCCTCGCGTAGCTCAAGCAGGCGCGGGATTCCCCGTTCTCTCAGAAGGGCCTGAGCCAGCTCACGCTGCGAGCGCGGTTTCTCCATTAATACAAACGCTCAATGTGTAGATCCTAGGTTCCGAGGATTTGTATCATCTATCCGTGCGCCGCGCCACCCTAGTTCGCCCTGCGGGCCAAGGCCGAGCGGCATCGAGCCCCCGGGCCCGGCGGCCAATGCCTTGCCATGTCTACCCGTTGTACCGTACCGACGGGGACCTTTGACGGGTTCATCGGTTTCGCCGCATAGCGGCGCCGTGGATTGTTTTTGGCCTCTCTGGAATATGCCGTTGACGTTGTCCGCGATCAAAATGTTGCTGTGGTCTAGCGAAGTTCAGCACGACTGGGTATCGGCGAAGCGGCGTGGTGTTTTCTGTTTGATGCGTGCGCGCCGATTAGCTCAGGAAAAGGGAAAATTGGTTTTCCTTCCGGCGGTATCAGTCTGGTGAACTGGAGCCGCACCGCCGACGTGCGAGGAACGGCAGGGATTTCTCGTCGTCCCGTTCAAGGCGCAGATGGTCGCGGGCGATCGCCAGGACCAAATCACCGCAGAAGTCAGCGCGCAAGTCACCGCAGAAATCGACACACAGGTGATGGCGTTTTGTCGCGAGCCGGTAACCGGCCAGAACTAACGTGGCCGAGTTGCGGCTCAGACACTTCTGGCTGGAACGCACCATCCCCCGACAAGCCAGGCAGCCGGATGCAGCGTTACCGGACGACAGATCGAGGGCTCCCCGCACTGCGGAACAATCAAGGAGAGTGAAAGATGAATCCCTTCGGCGATTTGGACGGTCGCATCCGCCTGCCCCTCGAACTGACTTTGCTCGATCGTCTGTCCGGGAAGCTGGACCTCGCGGCGATCGGCTCGGTTCGGACGTTGCCGCCGCCGGATGCCGTGCGGCGCCAGTTGCTTGGGAGGGCGGTCCGGCTGACCGAGGCGATGGCGCCTGCCGCAGTGCGGGCAGCGGGCGACGTCAAGCGCGCGTTCGGTTTGTCCGCGGACGTCGAGATTTATCAGTCTGCCGGCAGTGAAAACGCTGCGATGCATCTGTTGCGCGAGCCGATCCTGATGGAGATTCAGGGGCGGTTGCTGTCGTTGCTCGACGAGGGTGCGCTGCGCGCGGTGTTCGGCCACGAATTCGGCCATTTCATCGCTCATGGGCCGGATTCGCCGCGGGCACAGGTCAGCGCGCTCGCCACGACGCTGGCGCTGGCGGATGGTGTCCCGCCGGAGCTGTCGCTGCTCGCCTCCACGCTGTCGATGGCGCGCGAACTGACGGCCGATCGTTTCGCACTGATCGCGACGCGCGATCTCGATGCGCTGCTGCGCCTGGAGATGGTGGCGACGACCGGTCTGCCCGCCGATGCGCTGGGCGGTGATACGGCCGGCTATCTCGTTCAGTGTCGCGAGCTGGTGGAAGGCTGTCTTGCCAGTGGCGACGCGGCGCACGGCGTCACGCATCCGGAACACGGGGTGCGCGCGTGGGCCGCGTGGCTGTTCAGCGAAACGGATCTCTATCGAGAGTTAACGGGTCTTGGCCCGGGCACGCGCGCCATTGCGGACGTCGAAGCGCTGATCGAACGGGTACTGCGCCGGCCCGGTCTGGATGGTTCGTTCCAGTATCTCGAACCGCCGCCGCCTGAGCTGCACGAGCTGGCGCTGGCGGCCGCCGTGCTGGTGGCTGCCGCCGACGGGACGTTTGGTGACGAGGAAGCGGAGATCATCGAAAAGACGTTCGCATCGCTCGTGCCCGATTGGAGGCGCCTGCTCGATCCCGACCTGGCCGCCCGGCGCCTCGATGAGTTGGCGCCGGTCGCGGCGGCATACGGCCCGGAGCTGCAGCGGCCCCTGTTCAATCTGCTGGTGCACGTATTGACCGCGGACGGCACGGCGGACGTACAGGAGTTTCGCCGGGTAGCGGAAATCGGCCGCGTGCTCGGCTGCGAAGAGCTGTTCGCGACGCTCACCCGATCCCTGCTGCGCCGGGTCACCGTCGAACGGCGCGAGCTGGCGGAAACCAAGCCGCTGCCGGTCCGTAGCCGGGACGTCGCTCCGGCGCTCGATGCCTACCTCGCCGCCGTCGCCCGGCGCGGTGGTGCGCAGGTGACGGTGCGCCGCCTGTTGCGCCTCGCCGGCACGATCCGCCGCGATCCGAAGGTGATCGCTCAACTCATGGCGGCCATCGATCGGGCGGGGTTGCGCGCGGATGCCGACCTTGCCGCCATCGGGCTGGACGATCCGATTGCCCTCACCCCAATCGCCGCCACCGTGCGTGGCGAATCGATCGAGCGTCCGGCGCCCGGTGCGCTGGAGCGGGCCATCAAGCGGTTGCGCGACGAGCTGATCAGCGGCGATGGACACAGCCCTTCGGTGCGGCTGCGCGAAGTACGACTTGGCCGTTCGTTCGATCTCGATCTGTTGTCGCGAATCTCGGTCGGCCACGCGGAGCGTTGTCTCGCGCTCCTTTTGGCCGGCCGGCGCGCCGTGCTCGTCGATGGAGAACAAGCCGCGCAATCCAAAGAAGCGGCTGTTCTGGTGCGGCAACTGAACGAGCTGCGCCGTGAACATCTGGCGCGCATGGAGGAGGTGGGTGCCCGCGATCTCCATATCGGCACCGGCTTCATCTGCGGTGTGGCCGACGGCTACGTGGTGCGGGCGCCGCTGCTGCTGCACCCGGTGACGCTGGAGCGGGCCGGCGAGAGCGGCATCGCGCTCGTGCCGCTCGCCGATGAACCCCCGATCGCCAACCAGGCCGTGTTTCGGGCGATTCATCACAAGGCGGGCCTGCCGTTTACCGAGGAACTCGCCACACGGCTCGATGCGCTCGCCGCCGATCCCGCGCAGGGTGCGCCCGCTCTGGTCGCCCATCTGCGGGACGCGGGTTTCGACGTGTTCGAGCTGAGCGCCGATCTGCATCCGCTGGACCCGCTGTCCGAGACGGTGTACGAATGGAAGGGCCGGCGCCTCGAACTCGAAGCCTGCGCGGTCGTTGGTCTGTTCCCGCAATCCAGCTCGGATCTGCTGGAGGATTACGAGCAATTGCTTGCCGATCTCGCCCGGCCCGATGCCGATGCCGGTGCGCTACTCGCGTGCGCGCGCGAATTGCTGCCGGCCGGCTTGCGCGATTCTCTGCGCGCCATTGGGATCGAACCGCGCGACGCGCACGTGCCGGTCGCGGCGATCGTGCCTTCCGATCCGTCGCAGGTGGAAGTCGTGCGGATGGCGCGTACCGTGCCGGCGCTGGTGGTCGATGGCCCGCCGGGGACCGGCAAGAGCCAGGTAATCGTGAATCTCGTCGCCGACGCGCTCGCCCGTGGTGAACGCGTCGCGGTGATCTCGGAAAAGCGCGCCGCCCTGGACGTCGTGGCCAATCGCCTCGCCGGCGCCGGGCTCGGCGCTCTCACGGGCGTGGTGCACGATGTTTTCGACGACCGCAAGGCGCTGTATCGAAAGATTCAGGCGCGCCTCGCCGCTGGCAGTCCGGAGTCTTCGGTCCCGGCGGCGGGTGCGAACGCGAGCGATCGGGATCTTCCGGCCACGTCGTTGCGCCAGCGCATCACTCATCTGCGATCGGCTGATGCCGGCGAGCCGAGCCTCGGCATGCTTGCCGCTTATGCCGCCGGGTTCACGGCGGACGTACCGGCCGGCATGCCCCCGCTCGACGCGTTGCCGGCCGAGGCGGCATTGAAGCTCGCCCGGGTGGCTCAGGCGTGTCGGCCGTGGGCAGACCTGTTGGCCGAGGGCAGCCCGTGGCAGCCGGCCCCGGGCGAGCCGTCGCGTTGTTCGCTCGCCGGCACCACCGAGGAGGAACGCACGACCCTGCGCGACGCGCTGGCGCAGGTCCTCGGGACGGCTGTGCGCATCCAGTCTCTGGGCACGACGCAGCATATCGAACCCGCCCAGTGTGCCGATGCCGTCGCCGCACTGAAGACCAGCCGCGACGCGTTACAGCGGTTGGGATCGATCGACGGCCTGATCGCGACGCTGCTGGCGGCATCGAATGATCGCGCGTTCCAGACCCTGGCGGCGCTGCGCGCGGAGTGGATGAGCGAGTCCGGTGCCTGGCAGAGTGTGCCGGCGCCGGTACGGTTCGAGCCAGCGCCCGAACTCACACCCGCGGTACTCGCGCTGTTTCGCAAGGGGGCGTCGCCGTTCCGGTTTCTTTCGCCGGCGTGGTGGAAGGCGCGCGGCATCGTGCAGCGGCATCTGCCGGTCGCATGGCCGGATGCACTCGGCCGCCCGGTCGATGCGGCGCTGGCGCAGGAGCTGCACCGGCGCATTCGGCTCGCCGGTCTATGGGCGCGGCTCGACGCCGCGGCCGCCGGCGCGGGGCTGAGTGATTGGCTGGTGGGCGACGCGTATCAGATTTCCAGCCTGCTGGATCGCGTCGTCGCCGTGGCGGAACCCGTGCACGACTTGTGCGTGGCGCGGCCTGTGCTGGAAGCACTGCACGCCTGGCGGGAAGATGATGATCACGCCGCGTGGCTTGGTGAACTGGATGCCCGACTCGCCGCTGCCGAATCGTGGCAGACGCATCTTGCGGCGGTCGATCTAGCCGCACGCGTGTTTCATCGGATCGACGAACGGTCGCGGCTTGCCGAATTGCGGGCCTTGTATCGCGTCTTTTTCACCGAGGCCGATCGGGCAGCCGAGCTCGATCGGTATCTCGCCGAGGCAGCGGCTGTGGCCCCGGGCGCGGAGCTCGCGATCGCGGCCTGCGCCGATGCGCCCAGCGAGCCGAGTTGGTCCGACCTGATTCTCAAAGCCTGGGCCATCGGCCGCGTGGAGGCAGCACGTGATGCGCTGCCCGCGCCCCTGCGCGGCGGTCACGTGGACGATTCGGCGACGGCACGGCTTGCCGAGGCGCTCGAAGCCGACGCGCTCGCCCGCCGTCGGTTCACACTGCAACGCACCGACGAAACACCGCTGCTCAGGATCCCAGCGCCGGAGAAGTTCGCGCGGCGCACGCCCGAACAGACGCTGCGCGAGAAGTTGCAACGAGAGACGGCGCGGCAACGGGGCTTGATGCCGTTGCGGACGTTCGTGCGCGCGTATGCCGAGAACAGTTTGTTCGACGTGTTGCCGGTCTGGCTGCTGTCCCCGGAGACGCTGGCGGTGCTGTTCCCGCGAAAGCCGGTGTTCGACCTCGTCATCTTCGATGAGGCGTCGCAATGCACGGTCGCGAACGGATTCCCCGCACTGCTGCGCGCGCGCCGCGCGGTGATTGCCGGAGATGATCGCCAGATGCCGCCGACGTCATTCTTCAAGGTGGCGCGGGACGACGAGGAAACCGCGACGGACAATGCGTCACACATCGCGGATCTGCTCGACGCCGAATCGCTACTGACGCTGGCGCGGCAACGCATGCCGTCGCGCAGCCTGGCCTGGCATTACCGCTGCCGGGAGGAGGAGTTGATCGCGTTCTCCAACCACGCGATGTATGGTGGGACGTTGCTGACCTGCCCTTCGCCGGTGACCCCGCTGGTGCCGCCGGTCCTGCGCTGGGTTGCGGTCGAGGATGCGCGCTATGAGGACGGCCGGAACGAGAAGGAGGCCGACAAGGTCGTCGATTTGATGCACGAGCTGTTGGGACGCGTACCGTTGCCCACGGTGGGTGTCGTGACATTCAATCTGTCGCAGCGCCGCACGGTGCTCGATGCGATCGATCGGCGGCGGGCCGCGAATCCGGAGTTCGCACAGCGCTACGGTGCGGCCGAATCGTGCGAACTTCTCGACGATCGACCGTTTGTGAAAAACATCGAGAATGTGCAGGGCGACGAACGCGACGTGATCATCTTCTCACTGGGCCATGCAGCCGTTGAGCGCAGGCACAAGACGCGCGGAGTGGAGCGCTACGTACCCGCGCGTTTCGGTCCTATCGGCCAGCGTGGCGGGGAACGACGCCTCAATGTCGCGGTGTCGCGTGCCCGGGCCGAAGCGCTGGTCGTGGCTTCATTCGAGCCGAGCCAGCTCAGCGTGGCCCGCGCGAAGAATGATGGCCCGCGTCTGTTCAAGGCCTACCTTGAATTCGCGCATCACCTCTCGTGCGGATCGCGCAAGCTTGCCGAACGCGTGCTCGATCTCGTGCGTTCGGCGGCGGAACCGATTGCCATGCGGGCCCGGGAGCCACTACCGGGGTTCGTTCCGCTCGCCGGCCAAGTGGCCGAGGCGTTGCTCGCGCAGGGACGCAAGGTGACCGTGCAGCTGGGTGCCTCGCGCTTCAAGGTCGACGTCGCCGTGGAAGGCGATGCCGATGGCCGGCATTACCGCGTCGCGATCCTGTGTGACGAAGGTATCGAGGACGACGGCGCGTTCCGCCGCACGCAGCGGGCTGCGTTATTACGGCGCCGCGGCTGGCGCATCGTTCACGTCGATAGCGTCGAATGGTTGGAGGAACGCGCGTCGGTGTTGCGTCGGATCGAGCAGGCGGTGGACGGTGAGCCGCGGCGCGTGTAGATTCCAGTCGCATGGGGTAACTGAAAACACCGACTGGCGCGAGCAGGCAACTGTGTGGAACCGAACAACCCGCTATCGATTCCTGAAGCACGGCTGTCAGAGGCGATGATTCCGGGATAAAGCCGGCGCCACACAGATTAGAATCGGTACATCAGCCTCGCTATTTAGCCGACCGGCGTGGAATTGACAATTAAAGCGCTGCGTTCTGACGGTCGCCGGAGAACCGCATGTCCGCACTGAAGTACGTTAAGCCCGAGCGCATTTGGTTGAAGGGTCACCCCGAACTGAACGAGCGTTGGCTCCAAAGCAGAATCGGCGAGACCCCGGCGCTTCTTGGCCTCGGGGAGCTCGTCCTGAAGGACCGCGAGCGATTTCAACCTCGCGCCGGGCGTCTGGATCTTCTTCTCCAAGACGCCGAGACGAACAAGCGCTACGAGGTCGAGGTTCAATTGGGCAAGACCGACGAGGCGCACATCATCCGGGCCATCGAATACTGGGACATCGAGCGAAAACGCTATCCCCAATACGATCACACGGCGGTGATTGTGGCAGAGGACGTGACCAGTCGATTCCTGAACGTCATCAGTCTGTTCAATGGATCCATCCCCCTCGTTGCAATTCAGCTGAGCGCGATCCGGCTCGGCGACACCGTATCCCTCGTCTGCTCAAAGGTACTGGACGAAATGCGGTTCGGGCTCGTGGACGAGGACGAAGAAATCCAGGCCGTAACCAACCGGTCTTATTGGGAGGCTCGCGCAAGCAAGCATACCTTGGCGATGGCAGACGAGATGCTCGATCTGGTGCGCGCGCTCGATCCAGATCTCGAACTCAAGTACAACAAGTTCTACATTGGTCTTGCCAAGCGTGATGAGCCGCGCAATTTCGTGATATTTCGTCCGAAAAAGGACTGGCTGCGGCTGGAAGTGCGCCTGGACCGTTCGGATGAAACGCAGGCGCAGCTCAATGATTCGGGCCTCGACGTCATGGACTACGATTCTCGATCGGGACGGTACAGAATACGTCTCGCTAGGGGCGACACGATGAAGCAAAAGGACTTTCTGGCTGCGCTGATAACGAAGGCGTTCGAAGAGTCCGCATAACAATGCCTTGCCCCGGCCAGTCGAATGTGGTGCTTCGCTCGCTTTCTCCTGCCGGTGACGACAGTCCTTATGGGGCTTGAACATCATCGCTGAACGAGGAGCCCGAGTGTCTGTGAACGAAGCGACAGCCCGCATCAAGATCGACAACCTGATCGAAGCAGTCGTACAGCCCGTTGATGGTTTTGGCCAAAGCGTTGTCACGAGGATCGCCGACCCTTCCTGTCGCGGACGCCGGACCGACTTCAGCCAGTCGCGCATCGTAGCGGAACGTGTTCCGGCGTCGTCCGCGGCGATGGTTTCGCCGGAGGAGGCGTGCGGCTGAAGCCGCACCTACGGGCACCTTCGGCGACGCCGACGATGTCGGTCCGATTCCCATCCGCGACAACGTTTCAGGCGCTGTCAGCGCGCGGTCTCCAGCCGGGCACGCAGCCCGGCGGCGCGGTTCGGACCCGGCAGGGGCGCGTACTGCAAGGTCCGGGTCTGCGCCGCGGCGGCCTTGCTGTCGCCGAGGATGAAGCGCAGCGTCGAGGCCACCGTGGCCTTGTCGTCATCGAAACCGCCGTGGGCGGTGCTGGCGCTGGCGTTGGCTTCGCCGACCGCGAGCGTGTTGGGCGATTGCACCCAGGTGACCTGGCCCGCGTCGATCAGCGCTTGCAGGCCGCTATGTGCCTGCACGTGCCTGGCCATGCCGAGCAGCGCCACACCGTGCGGGCGCAGCACCGGGATGCGCGCATAGGCTTCGAAGGCGTGTGACACCAGATAGAGCAAGGACTTGTTGTAGATGTGCGCGCAGTGGTCGTCCTGCTCGGCGCGGTCGGTCAGCGTGTACAGCGCGAAGCGTTTGATCCGCGCATCGGCGATCGCGGGCTGGTAGCGGCTGTCGTACAGGCCCATCGTGCAGGCCGGCGCCCACAGTGTGCAGGAGCCGATCGTCAATGCCAGCCCGCCGGCCTGCCGGTCGCGCGTCAGCAGGTCGACCAGGGGCGCGAGGAAGATGCTGCCGGCGCTGTGGCCGACCGCGTGCAACTCGATCGTGGGATCCGTCGCCAGCAGCGCGGCGATCGCCTGCGCGGCCAGGCGGGCTCCGCCGGTGGCGCTGTTGGTGGCGGCCAGGGCGTTTTCCTTCATTTCGTCCCAGGCGGCTTTGCCCGACAGCTTGCGCGCGAGCGGCTCGAGCGCGTCGTCCAGGCGGTCCAGCATGAAGTCCTTCGCGCTGTCGAGCAGGCCCTCGCTGCGGCGCAGGCGTACGGCGTCCTGCAGCATGTTCGCCAGCGTGCTCCAGTAGTCGCTGTTCCACACGAAGGCCAGCGGGTAGCACTGCTGCGCCAGCATGGCGCGCCGGTATTCGGCGACGCGCTGCACCGCCGCGTCCTCGCCGACCAGCCCGCCGTGGGCATAGAGCACCAGGCGTTTTTTCGGCCAGCCGCGGGTAATGCGCGTGAAGTCCTCGCCGAGGATGCGGCGCACGCCCGCCGCCGTGGTGCCGATGTTGCCATTGGCGCGCAGCTGGCCCTCGTTGCCCAGGCTGATCACGTGCGGGCGGATCTCGTCGTAGGCGTAGGACTTGGCCTGGCTGGAGCTGGTGAAGCTGGCGCCGACCGAAGCGCTGCGCGCCAGCGGCACGACGGGTGCGCCCAGGCGGGCGACCCACACGTCGTTGCCGTTGCGCAGCCAGTCCGCGTAGCCGATGCGGCCGAAACCCTCCAGGCCCCAGGCGCGGCCCCAGGAATTCTGGATCCAGAAGCCCTCGCGGTCGTATGCGACGATGGCGAAAGCGTGGCCGCCCAGGTTGCCGTCGGCGTCCGGGATCCGGCCGTCGTCGGCGACGTCGTCCCAGCCCGAGTGCACGCTGGCGCTGGCATACACGATGCCCACCTCCGACAGCGCCGCGTGCATCGCCACCAGGTCTTTGTGGTTGACGCGAAAGTACGCTCCCAGCGGACGCGATTGCGCATCGGCGCTGCGAAGCTCGCTCAGCGTGTAGTCGGGCGCGCCGGGATCGTGGCGCCAGAGGGTCTCCTTGCACACGCCGTGCTTGTGCCAGCCCTTCATCGCGCCGCGGCAGCTCGAGCCTTCGTAGGCTTCGCCGGGCCATTCGTCATAACGGCGCGCCATGGCGTAGAGCATGCGCGGGCTGACCGCGACGGGATCGCGCTCGATCCTGCGCGTGCGTTGCAGGTAATGCACCACGGTGGCCAGGCCGAAACCCGTGCACGCGCCCTCCTGGCCCTGATCGAGGATGGGCACGCCGGCCTTGCGGTAGCTCGCCAGCGGCCGCGTCGTACCCACCTCGACGAGGGTGGGCGTGTACATCCGGTCGCGGAAGTCGACCGTGTCGGGCCGCGCGTTGAGCCGGCGTCCGCTCGTGCCGGACACGGACTTTCGTCTCCGGGTGGCTTTGCCGGGCGCGGCGGCACGCCCGGGTGCGGCGCGCGCGCGCGACGCCCTGCGCGCGGGTGTCCGGGTCAGATGTTCGGCGAAAGCGTCCAGGGCGCTGGCGGCGATCCGGGCCGCGCGGCCATCGTCGCCGCCGCGGGCTTCGGCGAGCAGCGCGGTCCAGGCGTCGCATTCATTGCGCAGGTGCATGCGCAGCGTGTCGGCGTTCATCTCGCCGGCGCCGCAGGCTTGCGCGAGCTGGTCGAGGAACTGCAGCTCGCGAGCGGCCGTGCGTTCGACGGCGCCCTGCCATGCGGGCCATTCGTCCCCGGCCGCGGCGTGCGCCGCGGCGAGCAAGTCCTGGCTGGGGCTGGGGGCTGGGGTCTTCTTGCGTCTGGCCATGGCTGTCTCCCTCTTCGGTTTGCGCGACGCGCCTGCCGGCCCGGGCGCACGGGCGTCGTGACGACGGGTCCGCGTGCTCGCCAAGGTCCCCCGCAACCTCGGCGACGAAATGCTCGTCATTGCCGGTGCCTGGACTGCACGGCGGATCTGCGCCCGGGATCCGTAACCGGATCCGGGCAGATGTCGCTGCGTGCGACGTCCCGTTCCTATACATATAGTCGGGCCGGCGCCGGTGCGACATCGGGGTTTCCCTGAGCGCCATGTGAAACCATCACCGCGCCTGCTGCGACGGCCCCCGGACGCCCCTGGCGGCGCCGCGGGTGTTGCGGGGCGGGTGTCGGGATTATCATCGGGCCGTTTCCCGGTTCCGACACGATCCCGCCAGCGTTCATGTTCAACCGTCTGTGGCAACGCGCCATGATCGCGCTGGCCCGCTCGCCGCGGGTTACGCGCTTCATGCAGGATCATCGGGCCACGACCCGCTTGTCGCGCAAGTACGTCGCCGGCGACGATCCGCGGGCCGGACTGACGACCGCGCGCGAGCTGCTGGCCGTCAAGGGACTGCGCAGCTCGCTGTACTATCTGGGCGAGTACGTGGACCGCCCGGAGCTGGTCGCGGAGAACCTCGCCAACAAGCTCGCCATCGCGCAACTCCTGGGTGACAGCGAGCTGGACATCCACCTGTCGGTCGATCCCACCCAGATCGGGTATGCGCTCGATCCGGCGCTGCTGCGCGACAACGCCGGCCGGATCGCCGCCGCGGTACGCGCGGCGATCGGCGATCGCCCGGGCCTGCATTGCCTGATGATCGACATGGAGGATGCGACGGTGGTGGACGACACCATCGCCCTGTGCGACGCGCTGCGCGCGCAGGGTTATCCGGTGGCGCTGACCTTGCAGGCCTATCTGCGACGGACGGCGTGCGATCTCGCCGCGCAGATCGAAGCGGGTGGCAAGGTGCGGCTGGTGAAGGGCGCCTTCGTCGGCACCCCGGCGATCGCCTATACCCGTGCGGCCGGGATCAAGGACAACTACCGGCGCCTGGTGACGCGGATGCTGTCGCCCGAAGCGCGTGCGAACGGCTTTTACCCCATCATCGCGACCCATGACGATCGGATCCAGGATTTCGCGATCGAGTGCGCCCGGCGCAACGGCTGGCAGCCGGGCGAGTACGAGTTCGAGATGCTGCTGGGTGTGCGCACCGACGTCGCCGAGGCGCTGGTCGCGCGCGGCGAGCGCGTCAGGATCTACGTGCCGTTCGGCAGGGACTGGTGGCCCTACGCCGTGCGTCGCATCGGCGAGAATCCGCGCAGTGCCGTGCTGCTGGGACGTTCGCTGATCGGTTGAACGCGCGGCTGCCCCGCGCGCGTGCGGCAGCGATCCGCAGGGCCGAAACCACGCGGGTGATCCCCCGGCCCCGGTACCCGGAGCCGCCTGCGGCGCGCGCACCGCGCGCCGCAGGCGGGCCCGGGATCGCGGTGCCCTGTTGATCCTGAATCCGACATTTGTCATATTTTCGAACATGACATCTGTCGGGTTTGAAGACGAGGCTCCGGCCAGGCGTACGCCCGCGCAGGGATCGCGGCGCAGCCGGCTCACCCCGCGCCGGCCGCAACAGGCGCGCAGCCGCGCGCGCTTCAACCGCATCCTCGACGTCGCCGAGGCGGTGTTCATCGAGGTCGGGCTCGACGCGCTGAGCTGTCACCGGGTGGCGCAGCGTGCCGGCGTGCCGCCGGCGTCCGTCTACCAGTACTTTCCGAGCAAGTACGCCTTGCTGGTCGGCCTGGCCGACCGGCATCTGGCGGTATTCGACAGCCTGCTCGCCGACCACTTCGCCGGCCGCCGCTTCCGCCGCTGGGAGAGCATCGTGAATCACGCCATCGATCTTGCGGTGCGCCTGCACAACGAAGACGACGCCTTCCGGCTGCTGACCATCGGCGATCAGGGCTCGCGTGCGATCCGGGTGCTGGACAAACAGCTCAACCGCCGGATCGCGGCGTTCATGGGCGAACAGATCGCCCGCCACTGCGCCATCGTCGACCGCGACGGCGCGCTCGGCCGCGCGCTCGAGGTGACCGTCGAGATCTTCGACGCCGTGGCCGGCGCCGGCGCGCGCGAGCAGGGTTGCATCGACGCCTGGCACGCGCGCGAAGCGCGCCGCGCCGCGACGAGCTACCTGGGGAGCTTTCTGCACGAGTACACGACGGTGGCGGGTTGAGCCACCGACCGGCCCGCACGCGGGCCACAGCAAGGGGAGGGGAGATCATGGGACTGACTACGATCGGCCGGCGCGGCTGGCTCGTCGTCGCCGCCGTCATCGGCGCCGCGGCGCCGGTGTACGCGGGCGTGCTCGAGGAGGTGGTCGTCACCGCCCAGCGTCGCGAGCAGAGCCTGCAGGACGTCGGTATCTCGGTGACGGCGTTCAGCGGCGAGCAGCTCAAGGCGCTCGGCATGAGCACGAGCATGGACATTGCCGCGCAGACGCCGGGGCTGAACATCGGTGTGCCGACCGGCGAGGGCAACAACCCCGTCATCGCGCTGCGCGGCGTCGCCCTGAACGACTTCAACGACGCCCTCGAGGGCCCGGTGGCGGTGTATGTCGACGAGGCCTACAAGTCGATGCTCGCCGGTCTCACCTTCCAGCTCTTCGACGTCGAACGGGTCGAGGTGCTGCGCGGACCGCAGGGCACGCTGTTCGGCCGCAACACGACGGGGGGGCTGCTGCACTTCATCAGCCGCAAACCCACGCGCGAGCCCGAGGCCTATGGTGACCTCACCTTCGGCTCCTACGATCAGGTCAAGTTCGAGGGCGCGGTGAGCGGTCCCCTGAGCGAGCGGCTGGCGGGCCGCTTCGCCTTTGCGCGTAATGGTCACGACGGCTGGATGAGCAACCGCGTGCCGCCGAGCGACGGCGACGTCATCAACGAGGCCGACGACTGGGCCGGGCGCGCCCAGCTTCTGTTCGACGCCAGCGAGGATCTGAGCGTGCTCGTCAACGTGCACGGCACGCGCTCGAACACGACCGGCTCGGCGTACGGACATCGCGCCTCGTTCATCGACGTCGACGGCACCAGCCGCTTCGTGCCGGACGACGTCGATGTCTACGGCACCTGCCCGGGCTGCGATCTGCTCGGCTACCGCGACACCGATGGCGACATCTACACGGTCGACGCCGATCGCCTGCTCGGCCTGGAGGTCGAGACCCTCGGCACGACCGGCACCGTGACCTGGCAGGTGGGCGCAGTCACCGTCACCTCGATCACCGACTACCTGCAGATCGACCGTCATTACCGCGAGGATCCGGACGTCGGCCCCTTGCCGCTGGTGGCGACCGACTATGCCGTCGACGGCGACCAGTTCAGCGAAGAGCTGCGCGTCGCCGGCGAGCTCGAACGGCTGCGCTGGACGGCGGGTTTCTACTATTTCAGCCGCAGCCTCGACGGCAAGCAGCTCGCGGATGCCTCGCAGGTCATCCCGCTGTCGATCCAGGACGTGAACTGGACTTACGACACCGACAGCTGGGCGCTGTTCGGCCAGCTCGAGTACGACATCGCGCCGCAGTGGACGGTCATCGGCGGTCTGCGGTTCACCAGCGAGCAGCAGGATTTCGAGGAACTCATCGTCGAGGGCCTGGCTCCGTTCAACCTCGCGTTCGGACCGCTCGATTTCACCCGCGCGGCGGTCGGCAGCCAGACCGAGCAGGACTCGGACAACTGGTCGGCGCGCATCGAGCTCGACTGGCGTCCGAACGACGACTGGCTGGTCTACGTGAGCAGTAACCGGGGCGTGAAAAGCGGCGGTTTCAACACCGGTTTTCTCGGCGGCACGCCGGTGAACCTCATTCCCTTCGACGAGGAGATCCTGACCAGCGTCGAGGTCGGCTTCAAGTCGACCCTGTTCAACGGCACCAGCAACCTGAACGTCGCGGCGTTCTATTACGATTACCAGGATCTGCAGGCGTTCCAGTTCGTGGGCCTGAGCCAGTTGCTGTTCAACACCGATGCCGAGGTCAAGGGCGTGGACGCCGAGCTCATCACCCGGCCGACGGATCGCTGGGAATTCCGCTTCGGCCTGAGCTATCTCGATGCGAGGGCGTTCGACATCGTCAATGCCGTCGGCGCGGTGCGCGACCGGGACATGATCCTCGCGCCGGAGATTACCTTCACCGGCCTGGGGCGGTATTCGTGGGGGATCTTCGGTGGTACCGCGACGCTGCAGGCGGACTTCAACTACAAGTCCAGACACTATTTCGAGATCCAGAACCACGACAACACCCGCGAGAGCGGTTACGTGCTCGGCAACGCGCGTCTCGCCTGGAGCCCCGCCGGCGAGCGCTGGGCGCTGGCCGTGTTCGTGCAGAACCTCGCCGACCAGGAGTATCGCGCCTATGCCTTCGATCTGTCGGCGCTCGGCGTGACTCAGGAGATGTACGGCCGGCCGCGCTGGGTGGGCGGCACGTTGAGCGTGCGATGGGAATGACGACCCTGTTCGATCTGGAGGGGCGCACGGCGTTCATCACCGGCGGTACGTCCGGCATCGGCCTCGTCACCGCCCGTCGCTTCGCGGCGGCGGGCGCGCGCGTCGCCATCGTCGGCCGGCGCGACGCCGGCGACCTGGCGGCGGCCATGAACGCGCTGTTCATCCGCTGCGATGTCGCCGACGAGGCGGCGCTCGCCGGCGCATTCGCGCAGGCCGAGGACCGCTTGGGGCCGCTCGACGTGGTGATGAACAACGCCGGCATCGAGAATACCGGGCCGCTGATCGAGGACGCCGACGCGGCGCAGTTCCAGCGTCTCATCGACGTCAACGTCAAGCCGGTCTACAACGGCCTGCGCTACGGCGCGCGCCACCTGCGCGACGGCGGCTGCATCATCAACACGGCCTCGGTCGCGGCCCTGATCGGCGTGCCCGGTTACGCGCAGTACAGCGCGACGAAGGCCGCGGTCGTCAGCCTGACCCGCAACGCCGCCATGGAGCTCGCGCCGCGGCGGATCCGCGTCAACGCGATCTGTCCGGGCTCGATCTGGTCGGAAATGCTCACCGCCGAACATCCGGAGGTCGCGCTGATCGAAAAGCTCGCGCCCATGGGGCGCGTCGGCGATCCGGAGGAAGTCGCCGGCGTGGCGCATTTTCTCGCCACGGCCGAGGCGGGCTACATGACCGGGCAGGCGCTGTGCGTGGACGGCGGCGTCAGTGCGGGCTTCGCCATGCACACCATCGAAGCGGTGCTCGGCGGATGAAGCCGCTGGCGGGCAAGGTCGCGCTGCTGACCGGCTGCGGCAATCCGCGCGGCATGGGCCGGGCCACGGCGCTGCGTTTCGCCGCGGCCGGCGCCGATGTGGTGGTCACGGATCTGTGCCGGCACGACGAGGCGCTGACGTTCGGTGGGCTGCTGCGGATCGGGGAGGATCCGGACGCGCTCGAGGCGCTGGCGCAGGAGGCGCGGGCGCAGGGCGTGCGGGCGCTGGCGCTGGCACTCGATCTGCGCGACGCGGCGCAGCTGCGCGCCGCGGTCGCGCGCGCGGTCGCCGATCTCGGCGGCATCGACATTCTGTTCAACAACGCCGGTACCGGCGCCGGCGCCGGTCCGTTCCTGGAGATCGACGACGACGCCTGGGATCTCAGTTACGCGATCAACGTCCGCGGCCTGGTGCGCCTGTGTCGCGAGGTGATCCCGCACATGCGCCGGCGCGGCGGCGGCGCGATCGTCAACAACGCCTCGATCGCGGGTCTGTCGGGGCGTGCCGGTTACGGCGCCTACGCGGCCACCAAGCACGCGGTGGTGGGCATCACCCGGGTGCTGGCGGACGAGTTCGCCGCCGACGGGATCCGCGTGAACGCGGTGTGCCCGGGCAACATCGACACGGACATGGGCGCGGCCGAGGCCGGGCTCATCGCCGCGCTGGAAGGCATCGGCGTCGACGCGGCGTATCGCCGGCTCGGTGCCGAGGCGGCCCTGCAGCGCATGGGCCGGCCCGAGGAAGTCGCCGACGCGGTGGTATACCTGGCCGGCCCGCAGGCGAGCTTTCTCACCGGGGTGGCGCTGCCGGTCAGCGGTGGCATGCGCACCGGTGTGTGAACGCGGATGGGAGCGCGAGCAACGTGAACGAGACGAAAAGGAACCGGATGGCCGGCAGCGGCGTGCGGGCAGCGTGCGTCATCGCGCTGTTGCTGGCGGGGTGCGGCGAGGACGGCGCGGGTACGCCGGTCGCGCAGCCGCCCGCGGCAGCACCGACGGCGGC
>JADZEE010000075.1 GCA_020850735.1 Gammaproteobacteria bacterium
ATTTGCAAAATGCGCGTGTGCGGCTGAAGCCGCACCTACAGCCGATATTCAATCAAGGATGCCGTTAGGCGGGTCGGGTCTTCAGAATTCGAAAGGCCCGCTCGACGCGTAAGCTTCCCCAATTGAGCGACGAGTGATAAGTAGAGCTATCTGGCATGTTTTAGCCAGGAGGTTCAGATGAGAAAGTCGAGATTCAAGGAGACGCAGAGGGTTCTACCCCGATTCTGCGGACACTTTCACTAAGGCTCATAATGAGCCAAAAGAGGGGTCACGAGGGTCAGGGTCACGAGGGTCAGGTCTTGAAATCGCTGGGTCACGAGGGTCAGGTCTTGAAATCGCTGTGTAGCTTCATCGACTTTCGGACAAAAAGCTAACGGAAAAATGAGAGACTTCGATCTGCCGCAGGCGGCGTGCGCAGGTATGAGGGTCAGGTCTTCAGAATTTGCAAAGAGTTACGGGGTCAGATATTCAGTTTTCACATTTACCAGTACGATGCAAGGCTCGGCACATTAGGGAACCCCTCAAGTCGCTTCAGAATTTCTCCGAATCTGGTGCACGTAACCCGACATAGCGGCAATTCCTGAGCGCAGGGCTCGAACGCCTGGCGAGTAAAGCGGAGAGCGGCGCGTGCAGGCGTGCCCTGTGGTAGTCTGCCGCGTCAGCCGCCGCCCGTAGCCAGCGTCAACGTGTCCCGTTTAGCGCTCATCGACCACCTCGTCGCCGAGTTCGCGGCGCAGCCGCGGATCCGGGCAGGTTCGCTCATCATCACCGTCTTCGGCGACGCGGTGGCGCCCCGCGGCGGCACGCTCTGGCTGGGTAGCCTGATCCGGCTGCTCGAACCGTTCGGGCTCAACCAGCGTCTCGTGCGCACCTCGGTGTTTCGACTGGTCCGGGACGGCTGGCTGTCCGCCGAGCAGTCCGGCCGGCGCAGCTACTACAGCCTGACCGAGACCGGCCGGCGGCGATTCGAGAACGCCTACCGGCGGATTTATACCGGGCCGCACGAGGCCTGGGACGGGTACTGGCACGTGATCGCGACGGTACTGGTCGACCCGTCGCAGCGCGACGCCGTACGCAAGGAGCTCAAGTGGCTCGGCTTCGGCGCGATCGGCACCGGCGTCATGGCGCATCCGATGCCGGACTGCACAGTGCTGCGCGAGCTGCTCGCGGATCTGGGCGTCAGCGACGATCTGGTGCAGTGGCGGGCGGGCACGGACGCATTGCCGGGCGGACGCGCACAACGGCGGCTGATCGAGCACGCCTGGGATCTCGGCGAGCTGACCGTGGATTATCAGCGTTTTCTCGATCGTTTCCGGCCGGTCTACGCGGCGCTCGAGCGGGAGCGGGAAGTGGATCCCGGCCAGGCTTTCCTCGTGCGCACGCTGCTCATGCACGAATACCGCCGCATCCTGCTGCGTGATCCCAAGTTGCCGCTCGACCTGCTGCCCGCGCACTGGGCGGGCAGCTCCGCTTATGCGCTGTGCCGCAATGTCTATCAGCGGATCCATGGTCTGACCGAGGCATACCTGGGCGCCACCCTGGAAACGGCAGACGGCCCGCTGCCCGCCACGGCGGAGTATTTCTACCGGCGATTCGGCGGCCTGGACTGACTGCCCTTGCGGCGCTGAAAGCGCGGCCGCGCCTGAACCGGCGCTGAATGGCGCGGAAATAATTTCCGCGACGGAACGCCCCGCGGGCATCATAATCAAATCGGTCAGGAAGGTGCGCTGTACGCGCCGTCGGAGTCGAGGCCATGTTCAAGCTCGCACGCGTGCTGCTGCTGGTGGCGGGAAACGCCTTCGCGTTGACGGGCGTCGCCGTCGAAACCACTGTCGGCGACGAAGTACCGCTCATGCCTGCGCGCCTGGGTTACGTCGACGGCGACGTTTCGTTCCGGCGCGGCGACGGCGATTGGAACCGTGCACTGCTCAACACGCCGCTGGTGCCGGCGGACGTCGTCGCAACGGGTGCCGACGGGCACGCGGAGATCCAGGTGTCGGCGCGCGGCTTCGTACGCCTTGCGCCCCTGGCCACGGTGACGCTGGTCGAACAGTCAGTCGGCCGTTTCCGGTTCGGCCTGGCCGATGGCACGGTGTCCGTGGATGTGCGTGAGCCCGCCGAGCCGCTCGAGCTGGAGCTGTTCACTCAGTTCGGTGCGGTGTACGTGCGTGAGCCCGGCTACTATCGCTTTACCGTGTCGCCCGGTGCGGTGCAGATCGCCGTGCAGACGGGCCGCGCACGAATCGCACGGGCCGACGGTGCGGTGCTGGAGCTCGGCGCCGCGCAGCAGGCCATGCTCACCGACGCGAGCGCGAACATCGGCCGCACGATCGGCGGCGCCGACGCCTGGGACGACTGGAACCGCGCGCGCACCGACACGCTGGTCGCGGCATCGAGCAACCGCTACCTGCCCGACGGCGCCTACGGCGCGCAGGCGCTCGACGAGTACGGTGACTGGCGCCAGGACACGACTTATGGCGCGGTCTGGTATCCGCGCGACGTCGCACCGGACTGGGCGCCGTACACCTACGGTACCTGGATCGACGATCCCTATTACGGGCGCAGCTGGGTCGATTACTCGCCCTGGGGCTGGGCACCGTTCCATTACGGCCGCTGGGTGCGGACCTACGGTCGCTGGGCCTGGTGCCCGCAGGCACCGTTTGCCTCACCGTACTATGCACCGGCGCTGGTGCGCTTCCCCGGTGGCTGGTCGACCGGTGGTTGGGTCGTGCTCGGCTGGCATGATCGGCCCGATCCCTGGTGGCGGCGCTGGCGTGAAGATCGTGACCACGGTCATCGCGGTGGGCACGACGGACGCGGGCACGACGGACGCGGGCACGATGGACGCGGGCACGATGGACGCGGGCACGATGGACGCGGGCACGATGGACGCGGGCACGACGGGCAGGGCGGGGTACATGCGGGGGGTACGCCGCGCTATGACGGGCACGGCAACGATCCGCGCGTGGTTACGGGTCCCACGCCGGCGCCGCGCACCGCCGCCCCGACCATTCTGGTCGAGCCGGGTACCCGGCGCGCCATTGAACTGCTGCGTGGTCCGGTGCCGGACGCCGCGACTACGGCGGTGCCCGCCGCCAGACACGGCCCGACACGATCGGTGCGCACGCCGCCCCCGGCTGCGCCGCCGCCGGTGTACCGCGCGGCCGCGCCCGATCCGACCCCGCGTGGCACGCTTCTCGAGCCAGGCACCCGGCGCGCCATCGAGCGTATGCAGGGCCCGGTACCGGCCTTCGCAACCACGGCACCGGCAGGCAACCCGGCCACACCCGCGCCGGCACCCCGAGCCGCCGATCGATATTCGGGTACACGCGCGGCGCCGCTGCCGGCGGCGGCGCCCTACCCGACGTTTCAGCGGCGCACAGCCGCGTCCCCGGCCCGTACGATCGCGGTCGAGGCCGGTACCAGCCGGGCGGTCGAGCGGATGGGTGGATCGGCCACCAGCTACACGCCGCCGGCCCGGGCGGCGACTTTCAGCAGCCGCGGGGCCGAAGCGACCCGCGCCGAAACCTTGGCGGATACGGAGGATGCCGGCCGCTCTCGCAACCCGGCGGCCAACCGCAGCCGCAACCGCAGCCGTGACGACGGCGGCGGCGCCGGACAACTGCGCGGCGGCGCGGCCGCGCTCGCACCCGTCGCGCCGGGTAGCGGTCTGCGCGCCATGACGGGTCGTTCGCGCTTCGGCCGCTGAACGCGCCGCGCCGGTTGCCGATTGCGCTAAAGTCCTGCGGCGGCGCGGCGGGCGCCGGTCACGGAGCGGGCGCGGATGGGACCGTTGCAGGGCGTGAAGGTGGTGGAGTTCCAGGGGATCGGACCAGGGCCGTTCTGCGCCATGATGCTCGCCGACATGGGGGCCGAGGTGATCCAGATCGATCGCCCGCCGGCGGCCCGCGATGGCGGCGACGACGCCAACTGGCGGGATGCGGGCCGCTTCCAGTTCGTCAATCGCGGTCGCCGTGCCCTGGCCCTGGATCTGAAGCTCGCCGCCGGGCGTGAGGTCGCGCTGCGACTCATACGCGGGGCGGACGTGCTCGTCGAAGGGTTCCGCCCGGGGGTCATGGAACGTCTTGGACTGGGGCCGGAACCGTGCCTGAGCGCCAATCCGCGCCTCGTGTACGGCCGCATGACGGGCTGGGGGCAGGACGGTCCCCTGGCCCAGGCGGCCGGTCACGACATCAACTACATCGCGCTCAGCGGCGCTCTGCACGCGGGCGGCAGGCGTGGCCAGCCGCCGGCGGCGGCCCCGACCCTGATCGGTGACATCGGTGGCGGGGCGATGATGCTCGCCTTCGGGATCGTGTGTGCCCTGCTCGAGGTCCGTCGCAGCGGGCGTGGCCAGGTCATCGATGCGGCAGTATGCGACGGCAGCGCGCTGCTGTGTTCGTTGCTGTATTCCCTGCATGCCGCGGGCATGCTGAGCAACGATACGGGGACGAATTTTTTCGATACCGGATCGCACTTCTACGATGCGTATGAGTGCGCCGACGGTCACTACATCAGCGTCGGCGCGCTCGAAGGCCGCTTCTACGCGAAATTGCTCGGGCACCTCGGGATCGACGACGCGGATCCCGCTGCGCAGTTCGATCAGTCCCGTTGGCCGGCCATGAAGGAGCGGATCGCGGCGGTGTTCCGCAGCCGCAGCCGCGACGAGTGGTGCGCGCTGCTCGAGGGCAGTGACTGCTGCTTCGCTCCGGTTCTGGATTTCGACGAGGCTCCCCGCCATGCGCACAACCGCGCCCGCGGCAACTTCATCGAGATCGACGGCGTGCGCCAGCCCGCGCCCGCGCCGAAGTTCAGTCGCACGCCGGCGCAGGCGACGCGGCCGCCGGCGCCCGCTGGTGCCGATACCGAAAGCGTGCTCGCCGAGTACGGCTACAGCGCCGCCGACATCTCGTCCCTGCGCGACGCGGGCGTCATCGTCTGACGATGGCGGGCAGCGTTCCCGCGGTTTCGGCCGCCATCATCCTGGTCCGGGATTCGTCCGCCGGGCCGCAGATCCTGCTGCTGCGCCGGCACGCGGGCTCGGGCTTCATGCCCGATCATTTCGTCTTTCCGGGCGGCATGGTCGATGCCGCGGAGTCCGATCCGCGCCTGGCGGCGATCCGCGAGCTGTTCGAGGAAGCGGGTGTACTGCTCGTCACCGGGACGCTGCCCCGCCGGCACGCCCGCTGGCGCGCGCGCCTGAACGCCGGCGAGGTCACGTTCACCGCTTTGCTGCGCGCGCACGGCCTGGTGCCGGATGCCGGTGCGCTGCGCCTGTGGGGTCGCTGGATCACACCGTCGCTGCGGGCACAGCGCTTCGACGCGCGTTTCTACGTCGCCCGGCTGCCGGCGGGGCAATGCCCGTCGTTCGATGCGCGCGAAACCGTCGAGGATCTGTGGCTGACGCCGGCCGAGGCCTTGCAGCGGCAGGCAAGCGGGGATCTGCCGCTGCCACCACCGCAACTGCACACGCTCAGCCGGCTCGCCCACGCGCGCCACCCCGATGTCGCGGCGCTGCTCGATTCCCTGGGGCCGGCGGACGAACGCGAGGCGCCCATTCTGCCGCGCGTCGCCGCGGGCGTTGCGCCACGCACCCTGCTGTTGCCCTGGGACCGCGGCTACGAGCGTGATGGCAGCGGCGACACCCTGGCACTGCCGGCCGGGCACGCGCTCGCCGCCGGACCGTCGCGGGTCGTGCTCGACGGCGACCGCTGGCGGCTGGTCGACCCGTAAGGCCCGGGCACTGCGCAGAGCTTGTGAAACATCCGCCCGCCGTAGCGCGACGGTTCCCGGGCGTTCCTGGCCAGGCGCGGGGGTGCATGAAATCGCGCGCTTAGCGGGCCTGCGGAAACGATCCGGGGGTCCCCGCAACGCGGCCAGGGGCCGTGGCAACAGGCGCGGTGATGGTTTCACGAACTCTCAGATCTGGCGCCAGCGCCAGAGATCGGGCGCCGCGCCCTGGCGTTCGACGCGACCCGCACGCCACAGGCAGTTCAGGTGGGCCAGGGTCTCACCGAAGGCGAGCACGGTGTTGAGCGGGTCGAGCTCGCGCAGGAACAGCTTCGGTAACAGCTCGGCAACGCTGCGGGGCCGGCGGCATTCGCGCCGCACCCGCTGCAGGAACGTGCCATGGTGGGATTCGATCTGCGCGATGCGTGCGTGCAGGCCCCTGAAGACGCGCCCGTGCGAGGGCAGGACGACGGTGTCGTCGGCGAGGCTGGCGAAACGCTGCATGTCGTCGAGATACGCCCCCAGCGGATTACCGTCCGGATCGTCGGGACGAACGCTGATGTTGCTGGTGATCGTCGGCAGGATCTGGTCGCCGGTGATGATCAGCGCCAGCTCGGCGCAATGCAGCACCAGGTGTCCTTCCGCGTGGCCGCCGACGACCAGCGCTCGCCAGTCGTGGCCGCCGATGGCGATCGTCTCACCGTCGGCGACCGGGCGAACCTCGCCGGGCAGAGCGGGAACGATGCGGTTGTAGCCGCGACCGGACTCGATGCCGGCGATCGATTCGAAGTCACTGAGCCCGTGCGCGGCGTAGAACCGGCGCGTGTCGTCCAGCCGGCGCACGGCGACGCCGTCCCGGAACACGCGGGCGGCGGCAATCGACGCGGCCGTCATCCATACCGGCGCGCCGGTGAGCGCCTGCAGCCAGGCCGCGAGACCGAGGTGGTCCGGGTGATGATGGGTCACCAGGATCCGGCGCAGCGGCCGGCCGGCCGTGAGGGCGGGCAGCGCGCGCTGCCACAGGGTCTCGACCTCGGCAAGCCCCACGCCCGTGTCGACCAGGGTCCAGCCGTCACCGTCGGCGAGCAGCCAGACATTGATATGATCCAGGGCGAACGGCAGCGGCAGTCGCAACCAGTGCACGCCGGGGCGCACTTCCAGGGTCGCGCCGAGCGGCGGCGTGGCGTCGAAGCAGTAATCGAGGGCGGCGGACGGGTGGCGGCCGGATCGGGTTTCCAAGGCTGGCTACTCCGGAGTTGGTCGGCAACGAGGACGGGCAGGCCCGCCGAGCGGAGGAGATGAACCGTGAAATTATACGACTACAAACCGGCCCCGAGCCCGCGGCGGGTGCGAATTTTTCTCGCCGAGAAGAATATCGAGGTGCCGACCGAGCAGATCGATCTGCGCGCGCAGTCCCAGCTCGGCGAAGAGTTCCGCCGCCTGAATCCGCAATGCGCGGTGCCCTACCTCGTCCTCGACGACGGCACCGGCATCGGCGAATCGATGGCGATCTGCCGCTATTTCGAGGCCCTGTACCCCGAGCCGCCGCTGTTCGGGCGCACGCCGGTCGAGCAGGGGCAGGTGGAGATGTGGAACCGGGTGATGGAATTCGACGGTTATCTTGCCGTCGCCGAGGCTTTTCGCAATGCGGCGCCCGGATTCAAGGACCGGGCCCTGCCCGGGCCGCTGCCGCTCGAGCAGATCCCCGCCCTGGCGGAACGTGGCCGCCTGCGGGTCGCGCGCTTTTTCGACGCGCTCGACGAGCGTCTCGGCGCGACGCCGTTCGTGGCCGGTGACCGCTACTCGGTGGCCGACATCACGGCGCTGGTCACGGTCGATTTTGCCGGCTGGATCAAGCTCGGGCTCGGCGCGCAGCACGGCAATGCCCGCCGCTGGCACGAGCAGCTCGCCAGCCGGCCGGCCACGGCCGCCTGATTGCCGGCACGTCCACGCCGCGGCGCGCCGCCATCCATCCCTGCAGCCAAGGAGTGTCACCGTGCTGATCTACGATTGTGAACCCGCCCCCAATCCCCGGCGCGTGCGCCTGTACCTCGCCGAGAAGGGTATCGATGTCCCCTACCGGCAGATCGACCTGTTCAAGGGCGAACAGCTCGGTGAGGCGTTTCGCCAGGTGAACCCGATGTGCACGGTGCCGTACCTGGTGCTCGACGACGGCACCGGCATCGGCGAGACGATGGCGATCTGTCGTTACTTCGAGGCGCTGCAGCCACAGCCGGCGCTGTTCGGTACGACACCGCTGGAGCAGGCGCGGGTCGAGATGTGGAGCCGCGTGATGGAGCTGAACGGGCTGTTCGCCGTCGGCGAGGTCTTTCGCAACACCGCGCCCGGATTCAAGGATCGCGGCTGGCCCGGGCCGGTGAACCTGGCGCAGATCCCGGCGCTGGCCGAGCGCGGACGCGTGCGCGTGGCACAGTTCTATCGCGACCTGGAAGCACGCCTGGAGCAGACGCCATTTCTGGCCGGCGCGGATTTCTCGGTTGCCGACATCACCGGCTTCACGGCGATCGAATTCGCCGGCTGGGTCCAGCTCGGCATACCGGCGGCCAACGTCAACACCCAGCGCTGGTTCGACGCAATCGCCGCGCGTGCGCCGGTGCGGGCGCATCCGCTGCGGCTGTAGATCCGCGCGGACGCAGCCGCCCGGCGCGATCACCAGGCGTTCATGCCGCCGTCGATCGCCAGCGCCTGCCCGTTCACGAACGAGGCGCTGTCGGACGCGAGCCACACGATGGCCGCCACGACTTCGCCGGCCTTGGCCATGCGCTGCATCGGGCTGGCGCGCTCGAACACGCTCGCCAGCTGCGGCTTCGCCGCGACCATGCGTTCGACCATCGCCGTGCGCGCGAAGCTCGGACACACGGCGTTCACGCGGATACCGTATTTCGCATACTCCAGCGCGCCGGTGCGGGTGAGGCCGACGACGCCGTGCTTGGCCGCCACGTAGGCACCGAGCGTGGGGGCGCCGCCGAGTCCGGCGACCGAGGCGGTGTTGACGATGGCGCCGCCGCCCTGGGCGACCATCTGCGTGAGCTCGTGTTTCATGCACAGCCAGGTGCCCTTGAGGTTTACGCCGATGACGCGATCCCAGGTCGCCTCGTCGATTTCCGCAAGCCGTGCCGCCGCGTGCTCGATGCCGGCGTTGTTGATCGCGACGTCGATGCGGTCATAGCGCGCGAGCGCCGCCGCGAGCAGGCGCTGGACATCCGCTTGCGCGCCGATGTCGGCGGCCACGGCGAGCAGCTCCGCGCCGGCGGCGACGGGCGCGACGGCGTCGCTGAGCCGCGCCGAGACGTCGGCGGCGACGATACGCGCCCCCTGGCGCGCGAATTCCCGGACCGCGGCGAGCCCGATACCGCTCGCCGCCCCGGTGACGAGCACCACTTTGCCGCGCAGATCGGCGTACCGGGGCGCGTCGCCGGTCCGGAGAGAATCAGTCATGGGTTAAGCGCCTACAGCGCCAGCGAGCCGAGGCTCGCGCCGCCGCACACGTACCAGGTCTGGCCGGTGATGAACCCGCTCTCGGCCGCCAGCAGAAACATGGCGACGCGGGCGATGTCGGCGGGCTCACCGATGCGGCGCACGGGCAGGCTCTGGGCGATCTTCTGTTCGCGGGGATCGCCCTGCGGTACCGCGCCGCGGAACTGTGGCGTGAGCACCGGCCCGGGTGCGATGGCGTTGACGGTGATGCCGAAGCGGCCGAGCTCCATGGCCCACGTCCGGGTGAGTCCGATCTGGGCCGCCTTGGTGGCCGCGTAGGAGGTCCGCGTCTCCAGACCGAGGACGGCGCGCGAGGAGATGGTGACGATGCGGCCGAAACCGGCTGCCTTCATGGCCGGCAGGAAGGCCTGGCCGAGCGTGATCAGCGCGCCCACGTGCAGCCGTGACAGGAGCTCGTAATCCTCGAGCTGCACCTCGCCCAGCAGCGCCGGCCGGATGGCCCCGGCATTGTGGACCAGCGTCGTCACCGGGTGCGCGGCCGCGATCCGCTGTGCCAGGGCCGCGGTGGCCGTACTGTCGCTGAGATCGATCACATGCGAGTGCAGCCCGGGGACCGGGTCCGGGCACGGTTCCCGATCGAGGCTGATGACCGTGTAACCCGCCGCGAGCAGATCGCGGCGTATCGCGGCGCCGATACCGGCGCTGCCGCCGGTCACCAGGGCTATGTTCGTCCCGCTCCCGGTCATGTGCCGCGGCGCTCAATCCGGCGCCGCGCCGAGCGCGGCCAGCCGCGGATCCGCAGCCGCCGTCGCGCCCGCGGCGCGGGCCACCAGTACCGCCTGCCCGGAGGCGTCGGTCAGGCTGGCGATGCGCACCCGCGTACCGGTCGCGGCGCAGTCAGCGGCCAGATGCACGATCAGCCACGGTCCGATGTCCAGCTTCACCTTGCCGATCAGCCACGGCAGGTGCCGCTTGAACCACGGTTCCACGCTCGCATGCAATGCCGACGCGGCAAGCACGGTGCCGGTGGCGACCGGCTCGGTCCAGGCGAGCGCGGTGCCCAGGCAGTCCCGGCAGACCTCGCGTGGCGGATACTGCCAGGCGCCGCAGGCGCCGCATTGCTGCAGCACGAGGCGCCCCTGCGCGGCGGCCGCGGTGATCGGCCGCCACAGCTCGGTGCGGCCGGCCGGCGGTCGCGTGCTCGTGCTCATGCTGGATCTCCGCGGGCGAGGATCGCCGCCGCCGTACACAGGCAGTGATCGTACATCACCATGCCGTACCCGCTGACCATGCCGACGCGGGCGCGCGGGACCCGGTTGCCGAGATCCGGGCCGATCAGCTGGCGCAGGGCCTCCACTGTGCCGAGAAAACCGCCGGCGAAACCGGCCTGGCCGACCGACAGCTGGCCGCCGCTGGTGTTGTGGGGCAGGCCGCCGCCATCGAAGGTGAGCGCCGTCTCGCGCACGAAGCGCGGCGCGTCGCCGCTGGCGCAATAGCCCAGATCCTCGAGCTGCTGCATGACGATCACGGGGTAGTCGTCGTAGGTCTGCAGGAACTGCATGTCCGCGGGGCCGAGCCCGGCGGCGGCGTAGAGTGCGTCCCGGTACAGGGCCCAGCCGCCGCGCAGCTGCACGGCGTCGTCGAACCAGGCGTTGTGTCGTTCCTCCGCCGCCAGGATCTGCGCGTAGGGCAGGCGCAGGGCGCGTGCCCGGTCCTCGCTCATCACCAGGAAACCCTCGCCGCCGGCACAGGGCATGACACAATCGAAGCGGTGCAGGGGTTCGGCGATTGGCCGCGCCGCCAGGTACTCCTCGAGCGTGAGCGGCTCGCGCAGCAACGCATGCGGGTAGTGGCCGGCGTTGTGGCGCTGGGCGATGCAGATGCGACCGAAGTCCTCGCGCGTCGCGCCGGTCTGCTCCATGTAGGCACGGGTGATCATCGCGAACACGCCGTTCGGACCGGCGCCGCCGTAGGGGTGGACGGCGTCGCGCGAAAAGCGGCTGAAGTTCGCGACCAGGTCGGCGAACATGCCGGGTCGGCAGGTGTCGCCGGCGATGCAGGCGACGATATCGGCGTCGCCGCACTGGATGGCCCGTGCCGCGTGCTTGAGCGCCATGACGCCGGAGGCGCCACCGGTCACGAGCTGCTCGACGTAGCGCACGCTCATGCCGAAGTGCTCGGTCATCGACACCGCGGTGTCCGGTGCGAGCGAGAAGCTCGACACGGCCAGACCGTCGATGTCGCGTTTGTGGATGCCGCTCGCATCGATCAGGCCGCGCAGGGTACGGCCGAGAAAGCGGGCGGCGCCGTGCGGGCTCGATTTCTCGTACGGCACCGTCATCGGCGCCAGCACGGCGACTCCCTCGTAGCTGCGCGCGCCCGTCACCATCGATCAGCTCCGTGGTCGTTTTTTCCGGGCGCGCAGGTCGAACGCGCGCCCGCCGTCGATCAGGGACTGCGCGAGCGCCTTCAGCTCGCCGCGCTGGACCTTTTGCGTGACCGTCGTCGGCAGCTCCGTCACGAAAGCGATCCAGCCCGGGGTCTTGTAGTACGCGAGCTTTTCGAGCACGTGCCCGAAGATGGCGTCCGCCCGCTCGCGCGTGGCGCTCTCGCCGGGCGGCAGGATGACACAGGCCATCACTTCCTCGCCACGGATCTCGTCGGCCACCGGGGTGACCGCGCAGTTCTTCACCAGCGGCGACTGGAACAGGGCGCCCTCGATCTCGACCGCGGCGATGTTCTCGCCGCTGCGGCGGATGATGTTCTTCTTGCGGTCGACGAAGTACAGCGAGCCGTCGTCGCCGGCGCGAACGATGTCGCCGGTGTGGAACCAGCCACCGGCCCAGGCGGCGGCGGTCGCCTCGGGATCCCGGTAGTAGCCCGAGAAGAATCCACGGCGCGGATCCTCGCCGCGGGCGCGCACGAGCAGCTCTCCGGGCTCGCCGGCAGGACGGTCCGCGCCGGTGTCGTCGACGATGCGATACGCCAGCGTGTCCGGCGCCTTGCCGAAGCAGCGCGTCCCCACGTGGCGCGGTTCCCGGTTTGCCATGATGCAGCCGGCGGCACCGGTCTCGGTCATGGCCCAGCCCTCTATGAGCGGAAAGCCGAAGCGGCTTTCGAACCGTTCATGGTGTTTGGGATCGACACCGGCGCCGAAACCGAAGCGCAGCTGTGCGCTGAAATCATCGGCGGGCGACCGGGGCTGGCTCAGGAGCATGGCCGGCATCACGCCGAGGTAGTGCAGGCAGGTCGCCGCCGACTCGCGCACGGTCTGCCACCAGCTCGAGGGGTGGAAGCGATCGAGCTGGACGATGCACCCGCCGGTCGCGATCATGCCCGTCGTCGAGGTCGCGAGCGCGTTCATGTGCACCAGCGGCAGCGGCGTGACGAGGCGTTCGGCGCCCGCGCGCAGCTCACAGTAACCGCCGAGGCGCGCGTACCAGTGTCCCATGGCGACGAAATAGAAGTTCGACAGCATGCAGCCCTTGGGGCGGCCGGTCGTACCCGAGGTGTAGAGCATCGCCGCCTCGCTGGCGGGCCCCGGTGCACCGGCGGCGGGTGTCGTGCGGGCGGGGGCGAGATCCCCGAGCGCCGGATCGGCGATGGCGGGCGCCGTCCCGGCGCCGGCCAGGGCCTGTTGGACGCGCTCACGATATTCCGCCAGGGCCACGACGAGGCAGGCGTCGCTGTGGCGGATGACGTAAGCCATTTCCGCCGGCACAAAACCGGCGTTGACCGGCACGATGCTGGCGCCGAGCGAGTTCAGGGCGAGGAAGTGGAGAAACATCTCGGCCCGGTTGTCGAGCATGATCGCCACCCGTTGGCCGAGGCCGTAGCCCGCCGCCCGGTAACGGGCGCGCAGGATCTCGATCGCGATCATGGCCTGCTCGTAGGTGTAGTCGATCGCGACCCCGGCGTACGCACGCGTCGCCCGTGCCGGGATGTGCAGGAACGGGCGCGCGCCGTAACGCCCGACCGTCTGGGCAAAGATCGTGAAGACGGTGGCCGGGGGCGTGCTGGTGTCCATGGCTGCGCAATGCTTACCGGACGCGCAAACCCCGAGCCGCCGCCCGGAGCAGGCGCCGCGCAGCACGCCGGCCGCGACGGCGGCCTGCATGGACGACGAGCCGGGGGCACGTAGCGGGCAGGGCGGTATCCTCTGACAGTGTCGCGGCCGTCGGCGGCCTGATTACCCGGCGGTGAACACGGTTACAGGTAGACGAGTATGTTTTCCAGCGCGGCGTCGCAATTGACGATCTCGACCTTCTTCAAGGCCATCCTGAAGCTGTCACCGTGCGGGACCAGGCGATGCGTGCAGCAGCCGCCGTACACGTCCTGCTTGTCGCGCCGGTACTGCAGGACGATGAACCTGGAGGTCACGACGCATTCCCCGCTTTTCGCATCGACGCCGTCGAGCATCACGTTGGAGACCATGTGCATCGTGCGCGGCGCGGGCACGAGGGAAAACGCATTCGGATGGGCGTAGCGCTTCAGGCGCACCTTGCGCAGCAGCGAACGCTCGTAGACGAGCGAGACGTGATTCAGCGGGTCGGGCTGGTTCTCCGAGGCCGGCATCCAGTATTCGCCTTCGGGGATCCACAGCGCTTCCCATTCGTCCCAGCGGCGCTCATCCAGCAGCCGCGCCTCGTGGTACAGGAAGCGTTCGATCACGCGCAGATCGGGCACCGGTCCCGCCGGCGCAGCTGCATTGCCGGTGCTCATGGCGCGGCGGCGCCGGTCATGTAGTGCATCCAGGCCCGGTACTGGTTGCGGAAGGACAGATCGCTGGTGCCGATGGCGCGCAGATCACCGTCATCGGTCGTGGATTCCCGGCCCAGGTAGCGGTGCATGCTCACCCAGTCGTTGCCATCGGTCTGCAGGCCGAGCTGCAGGCGGTGATAGGCCTCGTAGTCGTCGGGTCCGACCAGATTCGCGGAGGAGTTGATGAGATTGCAGTAGGTGATCGAGCGGCGCGTGATCTCCTCCGGCGCGCCCTTGAGGCGCAACACCCAGGACTCGATCACCGTGCGATCGACCGCGAGCGGACGCACCACCCGTATGGCCTGAATGGCGCACTTGAGCGTAAAACTGGGGTAAACGACGGTGTTGTGGCGCACGGTGGCGAGGATTTCCCGCGCCCGCGTTTCGCCGTACGCGTCGATGAGCCCCTGCTCATAGGGTCCTACCGAGGAGTAGCTCGACTCCATGCCGAGCGTGCCGCCCATGTAGCTGTGTCCGTACGCGCAGGCCGTCACACCCATCTGGTCGAAGAACTTGTAGTCGCTGGTGAACGGCCCGAGCATCTGCACCTCGAAAGGCAGGTCCTCCGGGGCGACGTCCTTGAACGCCTGTCTGGCGATCTGGCGGGCGGTGCCGCTGGAGGAAGCGTGCGCCACCATCGGGTGCATCGCATCGTTCAGGTTTTCCACGAACATCTTCCAGTTGCAGTCGTGCAGATAGCGCAGCGGACCGCTCGCGATCTCCACCTCGCCCTCGGGCGAACGGTCGCACAGGTTGTCGATGGACGCTTTCGCGCCGCCGAGCCAGGTCCGCAGGTCGGGACCGTCGGCGGCGAGGCTCGCGAACACGAAGCCGCGGTAACACTCGGTGCGCGGCACCCGTTGCACGTTGGCGAGCGGGTTGCCCTTGCACAGGCCGGTGCCCTCGTAGCCCTCGTCGCGCGGGATCGTGAGCACCGTGCCGTCGGTGTCGAACACCCAGCCGTGGTAGCAGCAGCGGAAGGCCTTGACGTGACCACGGCTGTCGCCGACGAGTTGGGCGCCCTTGTGCGCGCAGCGGTTGAACAGGACGTGGACATTGCCGTCGCGGTGCCGGCTCATGATCACCGACTGGGGGCCGATCGCACTCGCGTAATAGTCCCCCGGTGCGGGAACCTGGCTGTCGTGGCCGACGTAGATCCACGCCTGACCCCAGAGTCGTTCCATCTCCAGCGCGAAGAGCGTCGGATCGGTGTACACGCTGCGGTGTACGCGGTCCGGTTCGACCAGGGCGGTGATGTAACGGTCGTCGTAGCTCGACATCGGCGATGCCCCCGTGTCGTGGATGACAGCTCGTGACAGGATGATTTTCAACGAGATTCGGAGCGGGAAGGGTAGGAGATGTGAATGGCATCTTCAAGTGATGTCGCCGCCAGCGTCCCGTATACTCGCCACTTCGTTCGCTCGTGCTCGCCGCGCGGGAGACCGCGGCGACCGCGCCGCCCGAACGGGCGCGAACGGCGGCCCTGGAAGACGATGAGGATCGAGACCGTGGCGAAGTCCGACGAGATCAAAGCGGTACGGGGCGTGGTGCAGGCGTACGTCGAGGCGGCACGCACCGGTGACGCCGGAACCCTCGAAAATCTGTTCCATCCGCAAGCGCTGATGACCGGTCACATCCGGGACCGGCTCCTGCTCGGCACGCCCGCGCCGTTTTTCGCCGCCGTACGGGCGGCACCGGCACCGGCCGCGAGCGGCGAGGCCTATCGCGCCGAAATCGTGAACGTGGAGGTGGCCGGATCGGTGGCCAGCGTGACGCTCAAGGAACGGCACTACCTCGGCACGAATTTCACCGACTTTTTCCACCTGCTCAGGCTCGACGGCGAATGGCGGATCGTCAGCAAGACGTTTGATCCGTCCTGAAGCCGCCGCCCGCATCGCAACCGCAAGGTCGCGCCGGACCCGCGATCGGCCGCGCGCTAAGACGGCGGCGGCGCGCCGGTGAACGTAGTTGCAACCTGTGGGGCAATGCGCCCGCGGCGGCGCGGATCGTCCTTATTCGGCGAACGGCGCGGCGGCGATCTTGCGGCTGAAACCCAGGCCGACGTGGCCGGCGATGTGACAGCGCGGTTTGCGTGTCGCCTGCGCTTCGATCATGCGGCTGAATTCGCGCTTGAAATCGAGCCGCGGGTAACGGGCGACGACCGCGTCGCACGTCTCCCGAGCCACGTCCTCGGCGCGATAACCGATGACGTCGACGCCCGCGCCGAAATGCACCAGCGCGATTTCGGGCGCGAGCGCATCGGCGACGCCGACCGCGGCGTGCAGCGCGATCGCCTCGTGCACGAGGTCGGCGCGCTCGCGTGGATAGTCGCGCCCGCACAAAAAGGCGTGTGCGGCACGTGCGCCCTCGAGCTCGAAGGAATCCTCGCCGTCGTAGGCGTCGACCAGACCGAGATCGTGCATGATGGCGGCGAGGAAGAACACTTCGAGATCCGGCTTGAGCCGCAGCTGGCGCGCCACCGCCACGCCGAAACACCAGGTGCGCAGACTGTGGTTCACGAGCAGCGGCGGCGAACATTGCTCCACCAGCGCCAGGGCCTCGCCGGCCATTTTCGTGTCCGGGATGCGCAACTCGTCCAGGGGCAGCGGCACGGGACGGTGCAGCCCGAAGGCGCGGGCGATACGCCGCGCGAGTCCACCGGCCTCGATCCGGGCGAAACGCAGCACCAGCGGGAACACGGGGGTACGCGGCAAAGAGGTCGTGAGCGGCATCGGCGGTCTCCTGTGCCCCGGTGGCCGGGCGCGGCGCGATGGACGAACGCGCGGTGAGGCGCGCCGGCGGGAGCGGTGTCAGCATGCCGCGACCGCGTCTTGGCGGCAATGCCAATGATCCCTGCTATTGTGCCGAATCCGTGCTCAGCGAACCGTTTCGAAGCGGGCGCGATGGCCGGACGGGGTGACACCGCACGCAGCTGTGAAAACGCCGTGCATCGTTGCGGCACGGGCGAGGTCGGGCGCCACGACGCCCACAAACAGGACCACGAGCACGCGGCACAGCCGCTCCGGTGTTCGCGCGCGCCGGTGTACGCGTGTGGTCATTGCACTGTTGCGGCTCCAACGATCCTCGTCGCCACGCTGCGAATTCGCAGGCGGATGGCTATGCTAGAGTGTCTCCCGCCATGCGCCCGCTTGCCACCGATTTCACGCGACTCGTGGGTTGTGAGTTGCCGATTCAGTCGGTCGGCATCCCCGGCATTGCCACAACCGAGCTCGCCGCGGCGATCAGCAATGCCGGCGCACTGGCCATGGTCGCGGGATCGGGTCTGGAAGCGGGCGCGCTCGCGCCGGTTCCCCACCTGCCGGTAATCGCGCCGACACGGGGTACGCACGGCCAGGTGGAGGCGATGGCGCTGTACGCGGGTGAATCGGTGGCTGCCGTCAAAGAGATCACGAGTGCTGCGGCGATCGTCGCCGAGCTCGTGGATGGCGCCAGCCGGTTGCCGCAACGGGACCGCTGAATCCTCCACGGGACTTCCCCTCGCGATGAACGCTGCCGGTTCGGCTGAGCTGACGCTGGTCACGGGTGCGACCGGACGCATCGGCAGCGAGCTGTGCCGCCTGCTGTGCGTTGCCGGTCAGCCGGTGCGTGCATTCGTGCGCACGCCGGCACGGGCCGCGGCGCTGGCGGCGGTCGGTGCCGAGCTCGCCGTCGGCGATCTCGGCGATCCGGACGCGGTCGCCGCCGCCATGCGTGGTGTGCGGCGCGTATTCATGGTGACGCCCGACACGCCGCGCCAGGCGCAGATCGAGTCGGATCTGATCGACGCCGCGGAGCGCGCCGGGGTCGCACGGCTCGTCAAGGTGTCCGCCTTCGCGGCCGGGCTCGTACCGCCGCTCGGTTACGGTATCGGGCACGCCGCCATCGAGGACCGCCTGCGCCACGCCGCGTTGGCCTGGGCCGTGCTGCGACCCTATGTGTTCATGCAGAATTTTCTCGATCTCGCCGCCGTCATCGTCAACCGCGGGATCATCCCCTTGCCGCTCGGCGCGGCGCGCGTGAGCTTCGTGGACGCCCGCGATGTGGCGCGGGTCGGGCAGGTGCTGCTGCGCGAGGATGCGCCGAGCGGGCGGGTGTTCGAAGTCACCGGTCCGATGGCGATGACGGTGGCGGACGTCGCCGCGGCACTGACCGGCGCTCTGGGCACGGGCGTGTGTTACAAGGCGGTGCCCGGGTGGCTCGCGGGCCTCACGATGCTGGCCGGTGGCGTGAGCCGCTGGCACGTGGTCCGGCGTCTCGCGCTGCTGCGCATGCTCCGCGCCGGCGGTGAGGCGGCGGTGCGTGACACCGTACCGCGGCTGACCGGCACGCCGGCGCGGGTGTTCAGCGAGTTCGTCTACGATCATCGCAAGGCGTTCCTGCGCGCGACCGGCGCGTGAGAGCTCGTGAAACCATCACCGCGCCTGCTGCGACGGCCCCTGGACGCCCCGGCCGCGTTGCGGGGACCTCCAAAATCGTTTCCGCAGGCCCGCTGCGCGCGGGATTTCGTGCACCCCCGCGCCTGGCCGGGAACGCCCGCGAACCGTCTCGCTACGGCGGGCGGATGTTTCACTAGCTCTGAGCGGACCGTGATCGCAGCTCGCAGGAACCCGTCGGCTTGACCGAGATCATCCACCATCCCGCGATCGCGCGCCGACTGCGCTCGCCGCTGGTGACGTTGATCATCGCCGGTTTCACGGCGCTGGGGCCGCTGTCGACGGACATGTTCCTGCCGGCGCTGCCCGGCATGGTGCAGGCGCTGGGCACGAGCATCGAGGCCCTGCAGCTCACGCTCAGTGTCTACCTGTTCGGCTTCGCGCTCTCACACCTGTGCTACGGTCCGCTGGCCGATCGTTACGGCCGCCGGCCGGTGCTCGCCGCAGGCCTGGTCGCCTACGTGCTCGCGAGCGCGGGTTGCGCGCAGTCGACGTCGGTGGAGACGCTGATCGCTTTCCGTTTGCTGCAGGCGTTCGGCGCCAGTGCGGCCATCGTCATCGGCCGGGCGATGATACGCGACATCTACGGGCCGCTCGAAGCCGGCCGCGTGCTCTCCTACATGGCCAGCATCATGGCGGTGGCACCGATGCTGGCGCCCACGCTGGGTGGTTACCTGACGTCCTGGCTGGGTTGGTCGAGCGTGTTCTGGGTGCTCGGCAGCATCGGGCTCGCGGGCCTGATCCTGCTGCTGGTGGTGGTGCCCGAGTCCTTCCCCGAGCGCAACCTGGAGGCGCTGCGCCCGGGCGGGCTGTGGCGCAGCGCCGTCACGCTGCTGCGGCACCGGCTGTTTCTCGGCTACGCGGCCACGTCGGGCTCGTTGTTCGCCGCGTTCTTCGCGTTCATCTCGGGCGCGCCGTACGTATTCGTGGATCACCTGGGCATGCGACCGGAGCATTTCGGCTTCCTGTTCATGGGCATCGGTGGCGTTTACATGGTGACCACGGCCATCGTCGGGCGCGTGCACCATCGTTACGATTCGGCGCGCCTGACCGGTGTCGGCGCGGGGCTGGCCGCGGCTGCGGGCGTCGCGATGCTCGTCGTGGCGGCACTGGACGTCGGCAGTGCGCTGGTCCTGATCTGCCCCCAGTTCGTGCTCGTGGCCGCCGCCGGGATGGTGCTGCCACAGTCGCTCGCCGGCGCGCTCGCGCCGTTCCCGCGCATCGCCGGATCGGCGTCGGCGTTGCTGGGATTCCTGCAGATGGTCCTGGCCGCGGTGGTCGGTGGTCTGGTCGGTTTGTTCCACGATGGCGGGCCGATGGCGATGGCGGTGGCCATGGCGGTGGCCGGCCTCGCGACGGTGCTGGCCTGGGCGGCCGGCGTACGGCCGCGGTCGCGGTCGCAATGCGGCTGACGCCTTACCTGCAGCCGCACCATCACGCTCCCGGGGGCCCGGCCGCGGCAGCGTCGCTGGACGGGGTGGGGAGACCCGGCGCGTGCCTTCTGTCGCGCGCACGCAGCGGGCACAATGCCGCACACGCGAATTCTGGAGACCGGCCATGAAGCTGTACGGTTACTGGCGATCGTCCGCCGCGTACCGGGTACGCATCGCGCTCAACCTGAAGCAGCTCGATTACGACCAGCAGTTTATCCACCTGCGCCAGCGCGAGCAGAGCGCGCCGGCCTATCTCGCGGTCAACCCGCAGGGGCGGGTGCCGACCCTGGAGCTCGATGACGGCCGCCACCTGGGCCAGTCGCTGGCCATCATCGAATATCTCGACGAGATCCATCCGCAGCCGCCGCTGCTGCCGGGCGACGCGTTCGCGCGGGCACGGGTGCGCCAACTCGCCCTGCTCATCGCCTGCGACGTCCACCCGCTCAACAACTTCTCCGTGCTCAACACGCTAACGGAACTGTTCGGCGCCGACGAGACCGGTCGCAGCCGCTGGTATCGTCTGCACGTCGAACAGGGGCTGCGCGCCATGGAGGCGCTGCTTGCGGGGGATGCCGGCGGCGGCCGTTACTGCCACGGCGACGCGCCGACGCTCGCCGACGTGTGCCTGGTGCCGCAGCTGTACAACGCCAGGCGGTTCGGCTGCGATCTGAGCGGCTGTCCGACGCTGGTGGCCATCGATCGCCGCTGTCTTGCACTCGAGGCCTTCGCGCGCGCCGTGCCGGAGGCGCAGCCCGACGCGCAATGATCGATCCGGGATCGGGGCCGGTGCAATGCGCGCGCAAAGGTGCGCCCGGAGGTGCGGTTGCAGCCGCACACCCCGCCCGGCGGCACCATCACGGCCGAGGATTCCGCGGATCGTGACGACCGGTGGCAGCCGGCCCTACGCCGGCCCGGCGGGACGCACCAGCTCGAGGATGCGATCGAGCAGCTCGCGGTCCGCGACCTGGTTGGCGAGCAGCATGATCAGCTTGGCGTTGACCATGTGGCTCTGCGCGGGCGTGAGCCCCTCGTGCAGGTCGATCAGCTTTTCGTAGAACCCGTCCGGATCGTCGATCCGCAGGTCCGTGTGCAGGCTCATCCTTCCCATCATGACGGCGCTCACCCGCGGCCGCAGGCGAGATCGCGCGCGCGGGCGACGCGATCCGGATCGAACTCGCGCCAGCGCCCGGTGACGTGCTGGTCGGGCCGGATGAGATAACAGCTGCCGGGGCGGACATCGAAGTGCTGGCCGACCAGCCCCTGGATGTCCACCAGCTCGTCGGGTCCCGACGCCGTGGCCCCGGCCGGGCGGATGACCTTCGTGCGCACGGGCACGTCGTCGCCGGCCAGCGCGCGCAGCGACGCCGGATCCGGCTCGGTGCCCGTGGCGAAGTACAGGTTGATGAATTCCTCCCCGAGCTGGCGCAGCAGCCAGCTCGCTTCGCCGTCGACCATCACCGGGGCGTCGAGGCAGGGCGAGCCCGGACACTGGCGACGGTTGAAGTCATCACCGTCGTCGGCGTTCAGCGGCGAATCGTGCAGCACGGCCGGAACCGACAGGCGGCCGCTGTTGACGAAGCGACGGGCGAATTCAAACTCGCGCGCGAGCTCCAGGGTCGCGTCGCGAAACATGCGGCTCACCTCGGTCCTGGGCGTCATGAAGTCGATGGAACGCGTCGAATTGCAGATGTTCTCGTCGGCGGCGTAGGTGCGTTCGGCGTCGTAGCTGTCGAGCAGCGAGGGCGGCGCCTTGCCCTGCATGACCAGGGCGAGCTTCCACACCAGATTGTCCACGTCCTGGATGCCGCTGTTCGCGCCCCGGGCGCCGAACGGTGAGACCAGGTGGGCGGAGTCGCCCGCGAAGATCACGCGATCGTGCACGAAGTTGCGCATGCGCTGGCAGCGAAAGGTGTAGATCGACAGCCACTCGTACTCGAACTTCATGTCCTCGCCGAGCATGGCGCGGATGCGCCGGCCGACGTTCTCCGGTTTCAGCTCCTCATCGCGGTCGATGTCCGAGCCGAGCTGGAAATCGATGCGCCACACGTCATCGGGCTGCATGTGCAGCAACGCGGAGTAATCCGGGTTGAACGGTGGATCGAACCAGTACCGGCGTTCGGACGGCAGGTCCGCCTCCATGCGGATGTCGGCGATGAGGAAGTGATCGTTGAAGGTCTCGCCCTCGGCCGTGAGACCGAGCATGGTGCGCACGGGGCTCCTGCTGCCGTCGCAGGCGATGAGCCAGTCACAGGTGAGATCGTATTCGCCTGCCGGCGTGCGCACCCGTACCGTGACGTGATCCGCGGCCGGCTGCACGCCCACGACCTCGCTGCGCCAGCGCAGCTCGGCGAGCCCGTGCGCGGCGACCGTGTCGACCAGGAACTCCTCGGCGTAGTACTGCTGCAGGTTGATGAACGCGGGGTAGTGCTGTCCCCGATCCTGGAGCAGGTTGTAGCTGTAGACCGGTTGCGGATCGTCGCGAAAGAACACCTTGCCGGTGTTCCAGGTCACGCCCTTGGCGAGCATGCGCTCGCCACAACCGAGCCGATCGAGGATCTCCAGCGTGCGCTTGGCCCAGCAGATCGCGCGCGAGCCGACGCTGACCGTGTTGTCCTCGTCGAGGATGACCGAACGGATGCCCTTGCGATGCAGGTCGATCGCGGTGGCGAGGCCGATCGGGCCCGCACCGACGATAACGACGGGAAAGTGGCCCGCCCTGCCGCGGCCGAGCTCGGGCGGCGGTGTGAAAGCGTACTCGGGATACTGGTAGGTCGTCGCCATCGTTCACCTGCGATCGTTCGCCCGCCCGTTGCCGGCCCGGCCGCCGGGGCGGCCGGGCGGCGCATGATCTACTCGCCCTCGAGTGACGCCCACATCTCGGCGTCGCGTTCGGCGGTCCAGATGCGCGGATCGCGCAAGCCGCCGGCCTCGTCGTAGGCACGGGAGACGTCGAAGGGCAGGGAATGATTGAAAATCACCCAGTGGCCGAATTCCGGTTGCAGGCGCGCGTAGGTTTCGCGGTAGATCTCGTTCAGCGACTTGCCGGCGGCACGGCCGTCCTTCACCGACTGGAACATCTTGGTGACGAAGGCGCGGGTGCCGGCGAGCGCCGCCTGCACCGTCTCCGGCGTCGTCAGGGCGTCGCCCCGGCCGGGTACCAGCGCCCGCGGTTTCAGGGCCGCGAGATTGTCCAGGGTCTGCGGCCAGTCGCTGAGATAGGCGTCGCCGGTGTAGGGCGTGGCGCCGTATTCGACCAGGTCGCCGCTGAACAGCACCCGCTCCTGCGGCAGCCAGGCGACGGTGTCGCCCTTGGTGTGGCCGCGACCGAGCTGGAGCAGCTTCACCTCGGTCTTGCCCAGCCACAGGGTCAGCTCGCCCGTGAAGGTGATGGTCGGCCAGGTCAGCCCCGGGATCGTCTCGGCGGCGCGAAACAGGCGCGGGAAGCGCTCATATTCGGATTTGTAGTCCGCTTCGCCGCGTTCGACGATGAGGTCGTAGGTGTCGCGGCTGGCGATGATGTGCTCGGCGCCGTAGGCGGAAGCGCCGAGGACGCGTACGGCGTGGTAGTGGCTCATGAACACGTATTTGATCGGCTTGTCGGTGACGGTCCGGATCTTCGCGATCACGTCGCGCGCCATCACCGGGGTCGCCTGGGTGTCGAGGACCATGACGGCGTTCTCGCCGATGATGACGCCCGTGTTCGGGTCACCCTCGGCGGTATAGGCGTAGGCGGTATCCGCCAGCCGGGTGAAGCTGATTTTCTTGTCTTCGAGATCTGCCTGGGATGCGAATGTCTTGCTCACGATGGGAATGCTCCTGTGCTGTGCCGGCCGCCGCAAGTGCGATCATGCCAAAGACCGGCGCGAGGCGCCGCAGCCGGCGCGGGGAACCGCGCCTTGCGGCGGTGCGTCACCGGTGCCGGTGCTACGCCGGGATGATAGGGCGCCGTCGCCGATGGCGGTAGAGTGTAGCCGCCGGCCACGGCTGCCGGCAGCGACGGCACCGCCATAGCCAAGGGAGAACGATCATGGGCGAGCACCGGTCACCACCGTTTCGCGCCGAGCACATCGGCTCTTTGCTGCGTCCGCCGGCGCTCAAGCAGGCGCTCGCGGCGCACGGCCGGGGTGAGCTGTCGCACGCGGATCTGCACGCGCTCGAAGACCGGCTGATCCTCGACGCCATCGCCCTGCAGGAGTCCGTCGGCCTGCAATCGGTCACCGACGGCGAGTTCCGGCGCAGCATCTACTTCGGACACTTTCCGCAGGCCGTCGCGGGCTTCACGGACATGGAGGCCGAACTCGATTTCCAGGACGCGAACGGGCAGCGGATGAGATACCAGACGCCCGTGGTGACCGGCACGCTGCGCCGTGAACGGGGGATCGCCACCGAGGAATTCCGCTACGTCCGGGCGCACACCCGGGCGACGCCCAAAGTGACCCTGCCGAGCCCGTGCTCGCAGCACTACTTCCGCTGGCGGGAGGGCATCTCGGATCGGGTATACCCGGATCTCGAGCTGTTTTTCGCCGACGTCGCCCGGGTCTACCGGGAAGAGCTCGCCGCGCTGGCGGATCTCGGCGCGACCGTCGTGCAACTCGACGACGTCTCGCTGCCGCTGCTGTGCGATGCCCGATTGCGCGCGGGTGTGCAGGCACGCGGGTACGATCCGGACGCCCTGGTCGATACCTACGTCGCGGCCAACAATGCCGCGTTGCGCGAGCGCCCGCCCGGCCTGCGCGTCGGCATGCACCTGTGCCGCGGCAATAACCAGGGCAAATGGCTGGGCGAGGGCGGTTACGAGGCGATTGCGGAAAAACTGTTCACGGGGCTCGAGATCGATTTCTTCTGCCTGGAGTACGACGGCCCCCGCGCCGGCAGCTTCGAGCCGCTGCGCTTCATGCCGGCGGACAAGAGCGTGGTGCTCGGTCTGGTCAGCAGCAAAACGCCCGTGCTGGAGAGCGTGGACGAGCTGTGCCGGCGGATCGAGGAGGCCGGTCGTTACGTGCCGCTCGAGCGCCTGTGCCTGAGCCCGCAATGCGGCTTCGCCAGCACCGCGCCCGGCAATCCGCTCACGGCAGCGGATCAGCGCCGCAAGCTCGAGCGGGTGGTCGAGGTGGCCCGGCGGACCTGGGGAACGGCCTGAATCGGTCGACGGCCGTGGTTGCCGCGCGCCGATACGACGGCGACCGAACCTGCGCAGGACCGCGCACTCGCCCCGGTTGTTGTATTTGGGCTACATAAAGGGAATTCGAGTCGTCTGGCCGCACAGGCTGGTGGTAATCGTAAATTCTTCGACAGTCTCTCAATATATAGCGCTAACACCATGAGTTCATTTGTGACCGAGCGTCCATCATTCGATTCGTCTGGACCAGAAACCGCTTAACAGACCGGCAAATCTGTGCTTAAATCGCGACGATAAACCGATTCACCACTCGAAGGTGCCCACGATGAAAGCAGCCGTCCGCGCGTCGTCCGCCACGCCGCTGTCCCTGGCCGTCTCCCTCACCTGCGCCGTGCTCGCCGCGCCGGCACCCGCCGCGGTGCTCGAAGAGCTCGTCGTCACCGCCCAGAAACGCGAGCAGAGTCTGCAGGACGTCGGTGTCTCGGTGACCGCGTTCAGCGGCGAGCAGGTGCGCGAGCTCGGCTTCACGAACACGGTGGACGTCGTCAGTTTCACGCCCGGCCTGAACTACACCGTTCCCAACGCCGAGGGCAGCCAGATCAACTTCTTCCTGCGCGGCGTGGGCCTGAACGACTTCGCCGACGCCAACGAGAACCCCGTCGGGGCGTATTTCGACGAGGTGTATCGCGGCGCCATGGGCGGCCTGCACCTGCAGATGTTCGACATGGACCGGGTCGAGGTGCTGCGCGGTCCGCAGGGCACTCTGTACGGCCGCAACACCACCGGCGGTCTGGTGCACTTCATCTCCAAGAAGCCGACCGACAACTTCGAGGGCTACGGCCAGGTTTCGGTCGGTGAGTACGACCAGGTCAAGTTCGAAGGTGCGGTCAGCGGTCCGCTCGTCAAGGACACGCTGCTCGGCCGCCTGTCGGTCGCCACCAACAACGACTCCGGCTACGTCGACAACCGCTTCCCGGGCGGGCAGGACTACAACGAGACCGATTCCTATGCGGGTCGCGGCCAGCTGCTGTGGCGGGCGACCGAGGATGCGGAGGTGTTGTTCAAGGTTCATCACGCCCGCAACGACAGCGCGGTCGGTGCCTGGCAGCATCAGACCTCGCTCGCCATCGACGGTGGTGACGATCGCCGCAACGTCGGCCCGACCGAAGATCCCTACGGCACCTGCCCCGGCTGTGACGCCTTCGGCTACGTGGACAGCGACGGCGATCCCTGGGCGGGGGATTACAACCGCGACGGCACGGTCAAGGTCGAGGCGAGCGGTGTGTCCGGCAAGATCGACTGGCAGATCCGTGACGGCCTGAAGCTCGTCAACATCCTGGCTTTCGATCACGTCGATCGGCTGCAGGAAGAGGACACCGACGCCGGCCCGAATCCGTTCATCGAACCGACTTTCGGCGCCAATACCGACCAGTGGAGCGAGGAATTCCGGCTGGAAGGGGAGGCCGATCGCACGCGCTGGATCGCCGGCTACTACTATTACAACAACCACGTCGACGGTCACTACACCCTGAACCTGACCAACCTGGGCTTCGTGTTTTTCGATGCCAACTACGGCCAGCAGACCAATTCCTGGTCGGTGTTCAGCCAGCTCGAGTACGACCTCGCGCCAAAGTGGACCGGCATCGTCGGCATCCGCTATACCGAGGAAGAAAAAGTCCTCAAGTACACCAACTTCGAGACCACCGGCCTGTACGCCTTTCTGACCGGTATCGGTGTCGCACCGCTGACACCGACCCGGCCGCTTCCGGACGCCGCATTCGTGTTCAACCGCGGCACGGCCGGCGATCTCGCCGAGCACGACAAGAGCAATGTGACCGGCAAGATCGAGCTCGATTTCCGCCCGACCGACGATCTGCTGTTGTACGCCTCGTTCTCGCGCGGCGTGAAATCGGCGGGCTTCAACACCGGCTTCCTGGACGAGACGTTCATTTTCGCGAGCAACACGGCGAACACCATTCCCTTCGACGACGAGACCCTGCATGCCTACGAGCTGGGCTTCAAGGCGACCTTGTTCGGCGGGCTGGCACGTCTGAACGGTTCCGGTTTCTATTACGACTACATGGACTTCCAGACCTTCCGCTTCGAGCTGCTCAACGCCGTCATCTTCAACACCGACGCCGAGGTCTACGGCGGCGAGCTCGAGCTGCAGGCGAGCCCCTGGGAGGGCTGGGATTTCGCCTTCGGCCTGTCGCTGCTGGACGCCACCGCGCAGGACATACCGGCGCCCGGCACGGGCACCGTGCGCGACCGCACGATGGTGGCCGCGCCGGACGTGACCTTCAACGGCCTCGCCCGCTACGAGTGGCCGATGCTCAGCGGCACCATGGCGGCGCTCGGCAAGTTCCACTACCAGAGCGAGACGTTCTACGACATCCAGAACTACTCCAATGCCAGGGAGAACGGCTACATCGTCGGCGATTTCCGCCTGCAGTGGACCTCGCAGGACGACCACTGGCAGATCGCCGGCTTCGTCAACAACGTCGCCGACGAGGAATACAAGACCTACTCCTTCGATTTCGCCGGGCCGGGCCTGTTCGGATTCAATCAGGAGGCCTACGGCAAGCCACGCTGGTTCGGAGGCTCGCTGCTGTATCGCTGGGAATGACGAAGACCTCGTCGTAGTCCGGCGTCGCACCCTGGCAGCCTGCGGTTGCCAGGGTTTTTTTTGTCCCGGCCGCGGACACCGGGCAGCGGGTGGTGCGGGAGCCGATAGCGGCCATGGCGGGTCGCGCGCCGGGACGCCGGCGGACACGTGACCGGCGGCGCGGCGCGCCGGGTGGACTACAATCGCGGCGCGCCTGGTTCGCGCGGCTGCAACGGAGTTCCCTGCCTTGGTCCGTCCGACGATCATCACCTGTGCCGTGACCGGATCGGCGCCGACGCCGGCGAAGAATCCGGCCGTACCGGTCACGCCGGCGCAGATCGCCGACTCGGCAGTCGAGGCGTGGCGGGCGGGCGCCGCCATCGTTCACGTTCACGTGCGCGATCCGGCGACCGGAGGGCCGAGCAGCGAGCTCGGCTGCTACCGCGAGGTCGTGGAACGGATCCGCGCCCGGGCGCCGGCGTTGCTCATCAATCTCACCACCGGTCCCGGCGCGCGCTACGTGCCGGCCGCGGAGGATCCGCGGCTCGCCGGCGCCGGCACGACGCTGCGCCACCCGCTCGAGCGCATCGCGCACGTGCTGGCGCTGCGTCCGGATCTGTGCAGCCTCGACGTCGCCACCATGAACCGCGCCGGCTTCGTCACCCTGAACACCGCGGCGCAGCTCGCGCAGATGGGCCGGGCGCTGACGGACGCGGGTGTCGGCCTGGAGCTGGAGGTGTTCGACGGCGGCCACCTCGAGCTCGCCCGGCACCTGGCCGACGAGCTCGATCTGCCGCGCCCGCGCTTCGTCCAACTCTGCCTCGGCGTGCGCTGGGGCCTGCCCGCCACCACCGCGGCCATGCTGTACCTGAATTCGCGGCTGCCGGCCGATACCGTCTGGGCCGCTTTCGGCGTCGGCGCGGCGTCCCTGCCGATGCTGGCGCAGGCGGTGCTGCTCAGCGGCCACGCGCGGGTCGGGTTCGAGGACAACCTCTACCTCGCGCACGGGCAGCTCGCACCCTCGAACGCCGCCCTGGTCGAGCAGGCCGTGCAGCTCATCCGCCTGCTCGGCGGCGAACCGGCCACGCCCGCGCAGGCCCGCGCCATCCTCGCGCTGCCGGCGCGCTGAACGGCGTGCGGTCAGAACACGACCGCGACCCGGGTACCTTCGCTTTCCACCGACTGCAAATCGATGATCCAGCCGTACTGCTCGCAGAACCGGCGTACCAGGGCGAGACCGATACCCGCGCCGTCGGTGTCCGCGCGACTGCCGCGGTTGCAGCGTTCGAACATCGTCGCCTGCGCGGCCGCGTCGATCCCCGGGCCGTAGTCTTCTATGACGACGCCGGCGTCGGAGAGGATCACGTTGACCGTTCCCCGATCCGTGTACTTGACGGCGTTCTTGAGGATGTTGCCGATCACGATGTTGAGGATCGCCGGTACGCCGCGGACGGTCTTGCGCGCGCTTCCGGTGACGTTGACGACGACGCCCCGGCTGTCGGTGATGTCGTGCATCGCCGCGATCTGACCCCTGACGACTTCGCCGACGTCCACCGCCGTGAGCATCGCACTGAAGGCCTGCGGATCGCGGGCGAGGAACAACAAAGCTTCGGTCAGGGTGGCCATCTGTTGGCAGCCACGTTCGATCCGCGCGATCAGGGCGAGGGCGCCCGGATCGGTCTGCGTGCGCTTGCGCAGCAGCTCGGCCGCCCCCTGAACGGACATGAGCGGCGTTCGCAGCTCATGACTGACGTCGGCGGAAAATTCGCGTTCGCGCCGCAACAGCTCGCCCGCACGCTGCTGGAAACTGTTGATGGCCCGGGTCAGCACCGACACTTCGTCGCGGGTCTGCGCGCTCAGATCGATGGCCACCGTCCCGGCGGCGTCGAGCGCGCGAACCTGCTCGGTGAGCCGGAACAGGGGTTCGGTCAGGCGCCGGCCGCCCACGACGCCGATCCAGGCGGCGACGGCGACCACACACGCGGAAACGATCAGCAGCGAGATGAGCAGCAGCTGCTCGAACGCCTCGAACTCACTCTCGTCGAACAGGAAATACAGCGTCGAGTCACCGTGGCTCACACGCTCCACGTGATGTTCCCGGCCGTCGATGAGGATCTCGTCGTCACCCGGCGCCAGCGCCGCGAGCGATGCCGGCAACGCGCGAACGTCGCCGCTGCGCACGGCATGGATCAGCAAACCGGGGCGTGGCCGTTCGATGGTGCCCGGATCCTGCTCGTACTGCGCCAGCGCGCCCGCGACCTCGAGTCGGATGCGGGCATCGAACAGGCGATCCTCGGCAAAGTCGAAGGCCGTGAGCATGCCCAGCGAATACAGCGTGCAGGTGCCCATCGCCAGACTCACGACGAGCAGCACCAGACGGGATCTGAGGCTGTTACATGTCATCTTCATCGGCATACACCCGGTAGCCCGCTCCGCGCACGGTATGCAACAGCGGTGCCCGGAACGGTTTGTCGATCGCCTCGCGCAAGGCGTGGATATGGATCTTCAGGGAATCGGACTGGGGCGGATCATCGCCCCAGACGACGTGTTCTATCTCGCGACGTGACACCACGCGATGGGAATTGCGCATCAGCGTCTCGAGAATCTTGCGTCCGGTCGTGGTGACGGACAGTGCACGCTCCGCGCGCCGCACCGACAGTGTCGCGGTGTCGAACACGAGATCCGCGACGCGCAGCACCGACGCGGCCACCAGGCCGCTGCTGCGACGGATCAGCGCCGTCATCCGGCTTTCCAGCTCCTGCAGGGCAAAGGGCTTGACGACATAGTCGTCGGCGCCGGCCTCGAACGCCTCGACCTTGTCGGTGAGATCGCTGCGTGCGGTGAGCATGATGATCGGGATGCGCCCGAAGCCGAGCGCGCGCAGGCGCCGGCACAGCTCGATCCCGGAGATCCTCGGCACCGTGATATCGAGGATGATGAGGTCACGCGTTTCGCGCGTGGCGCAATCGAGCCCGATCAAGCCGTCCGGAGCCCATTCGACTTCGTGCTTCGCGGCCTCGAAGAACTCGCACAGATTGCGCGCGACGTCATAGTCGTCTTCGACCAGCAGTATCTTCATGGCGCGCAATGCCCGTTGTGGCTACGCTGTCCGGGAGCCGGGGCAACCTGGCGTCCGCAGCGTGCCGGGATGGCCGGTAGACCTAGGGTAACCGCTGGTAAAGATTCAGTTAAGCGCCGCCGACAGCGTGCCCGCGTGCAGATGATCCCCAATCCGTTGCTGCGCAGCAGTCGTCAAGGCGTGCTGCTCGCCTGTCTTGCCGTCGCAACAACGCTCCCGGTCCACGCCGGCGCGCGGGGCGGGGAGGAGGCGATCCTGCCCGTCATCGAGGTGACCGAAATACCGGTCGACGCCGAGCGCGACCGCGTGGCCGGCGCGAAGCTGTCCGCCGCGGCCCGTGATCTGCCGGTATCCGCGCAAGTGCTGCCCGCCGATCTGCTCACCCTCGGTGCCTACGCCGATGTGCAGCAAGCCATGCTGGCCTTGTCCACGGCCACGGCATTGCCGGCCGAAGGCGGCATCGGCGAGGGCCTGATGCTGCGTGGTTTCGCGGACGCCGTATACCTGCGCGACGGCCTGAACACGTCCCTGGGCCTGGCACCGCTGCGCAGCCTGGCGAACGTCGAGCGAATCGAGATCCTCAACGGCCCCTACGGCGCGCTGTACGGTCCGGGCGAGCCCGGCGGCACCATCAACGTCGTGACCAAACGACCGCGGCCGGTGCGCGCCATGACCCTGGCGGCCACGGCCGGAAGCTTCGGCGAAACCGCCATCGAGCTGGATGCCACCGGCCCGCTCGCCGGCAACCCGGCGTTGCTGTACCGGCTCATCGCCGCGTGCCGCCGAGCGGGGTCGTTCCGCGATTTCGTCGACGCCGACACCGCCTTCCTGTCGCCGTCGTTCGCCTGGCAGGTATCCCCGCGCGTGCGCCTGGACCTGCTGCTCGAGCACCAGTACGAGGCCCAGCCCTACGACGCGGGCGTGCCTGCGATCGCCGGCGGACCGGCACCGCCCGCACGCAGATTCCTCGGCGAACCCTCGCTCGGCGACGTCGAGACACGGGCGCTGAGCACGCAGCTCGACCTGGACGTCGAGCTGAATGACGCCTTCGGCGTCGGCCTGTCGTTCAGCCACCAGCGCGGGCGCCGCAAGGGCGCCGGTGCCGAGTACGCCGATCTCCAGTCCGCAGCCTCGGGACCGCTGCTGCGCAGACAATTGCATCAGTTCAATCAATCCACGCAGGTGCTCATCGCCCAGCTGGAAGCCCATGGCACGGCTACGCTGGCGGGCATGGGCAACGAGGCGGTGCTCGGCATCGAGGCGACCGCCGCGAACGAGGACGCGAACTCGTTCCTGTCGGACGAGGACGAGGATCCGTACGCCATCGATCCGCTGCGGCCCGTGTACGGTCAACCGGCGCCGCCACTCGCGCCGGCCCGTCTTGCCGGCGAGCGTACCCGGCAGCTGTCGGTCTATGCCCAGGATCTGCTGGCGCTCGGCGACCACTGGCGTGTGCTCGCGGGCGGCCGCTGGGACCACATCGGACAGCGCGGCGCGGATCGCGCGGTCGCCGTGCGCTTCCGCCAGGACGTCGACCGCTTCAGCCCGCGGATCGGCGTCGTCTACCAGCCGGCGGCGACGCTCGCGGCCTTCGCGAGTTTCAGCGGCTCGATCGATCCCAACGAGGGGCTACAGCCCGACGGCAGCCCGCTGCTGCCGACCACGGCGCGATCGCTCGAATTCGGGACGCGCTGGCATACCCGCGACGAGCGCTTGAGTATCGATGCGGCCGCGTTCGTCATCCGCCAGCGCCGGGTGACGACCAGTGCCCCCGATGCGCCCGGCTTCGAGCTGCAGACCGCGCAGCAGCGCAGCCGCGGCGTCGATCTGGATCTGCGTGTGCAGCCGAACGCCACGGTCGCGCTGATTGGCCGCTACGCGTATCTGGATGCCGGGATCACGCGCGATCCGCTCGTGCCGGACGGAACGGCGGTGCCGGGGGTCCCGCGCCACCAGGCCAGCCTGCTCGGCCTGTTCCACCGCGGCGGCTTGCGGGCGGGGATCGCCGCGCGTTTCATCGCCTCGCGCCCGGCGAGCCGGGAAGCCGACGAGCTCGGCATCGAGCTGCCCGGCTACGTGCGGGTGGACGCGTTCGGTGCGTGGCAGCCCTCCGATCGCGTGACCGTGACGGTGCACCTGAGCAACCTCACCGGCGCCGATTATTTCGAGGGCGCCCAGTCGGATGCCCTGACGCTGGTGCCCGGCGCACCGCTCGCCGTGACGGCGAGGTTGCGCATCGGTCTGTGGTAACCGGCCCGCCGGCTCCGTGGCCGGCGGGCCGGGCGCGGGTTTCAGACCGCCAGCGCCACACGCGCCAGGTCGTCGGACGGCCGGCGCCGCAGACACAAGCCGGCCAGGGCGGGCCCCATCAGCCAGAGCGCGGCCGGTACGGGCACCGTGGAGACCAGTTCGATGCTGAAGTCGGCCTCCGAGAGATCCACGGACAGGCCTTCCTCGACGAACACCAGACCCAGGTCACGGGCGTAATACTTGAACTCCCGGGCGTCGGGATCCAGCGCGCTGGTCTCGTAGATCACCAGGACGTCGTCGAAATCACCGATGCCGAGCGACAGCTCGACACCGACCGCGAGTACCGTGCCTTCGTCGAGCGCGGCGTCGAACGGCGCGAACTCCTGGTAGTAGTTGAACGCGGGGGTCAGGGCGCCAGGCATCGCGAACCCCGGCAACGCACTGTTCTGCCCGGCAAGCCAGGCGCTCGCGTTATGAGTCGAGACCAGATTGTCGTCGTCGTCGTAAACGTAATTGGTCACGTCCTCACCGAAGTACCAGACGTTGCCGGCAGTGTCCTGCGCGTAATAGTCGAGCGTTTCCTCCACGAGCAAGTCATCCTCGTAAGCGCGGTCCCGGCGCGCGGTGGTCGCAACGCCGAGTATGGTCGGCCCCGCCCCCAGCACCGTCAGCTCGAACCGCTCGGTGACGATCTCGCCACCCTCGTTTTTCTCGCCGACGTAGATGCGGGTCAGGTTGTCGAGCAACGGAAAGTAGGGGTGATCGACCGCGGCGCCGGGCACGAAGGTGGCGGCGCCGAAGTCGGGCAGGGTTGCGGCGGCGTGGGCCGGCCCCGGGCCGGCGCCGGTGCTGGCGATCAGTACCGCCAGAAAACGGGCTGTGCACGATGTCATGATCGAGTCCCTCCGGTTGCGATGGTGTCGTACCCGCGTTGGCGGGGGTTCGCGCGCGAACCGGTGGGAAGTGTGTGTCTGCTCGCATTTACGCAGGCTCAGGATCGGGTTAAGGGTGGGTTAGCGGTGCGCGGCGGGCCGCCGCCGGGCTCGCATGGCGGCGAGAGCCACGGTAAGGTGTGCGTAGATGCAGTGAGTCAACGGTCCAAGCGTGGAGAACGAGCGTGATCAGCAAAGGTATTCGTGAGCTTTGCGCCGAAGCGGAGGCGGAAATCGAAACTCTTTCGGTGGACGACGCGATGGCGCTGCTGGAGGATCCCCAGGTGCAGTTCGTCGACATTCGTGACGTGCGTGAGCTGTGGCGCGAAGGCACGATACCCGGCTCGCTGCACTCGCCGCGCGGCATGCTCGAGTTCTGGGTCGATCCGGCCAGCCCCTATCACAAGGACGTATTCGCCAACGGCAAGAAGTTCGTCTTCTTCTGTGCCGGCGGGTTGCGTTCGGCGCTGGCCACGCAGACCGTACAGCGGATGGGCCTCGAACCCGTGGCGCACATCGCCGGTGGTTTCGGCGCGTGGAAAGAAAGCGGCGGGCCGGTGGAGGAGCGGCCACAGAAACCGCCGGGCTGAGCGCTCATGAAACCATCACCGCGCCTGCTGCGACGTCCCCTGGACGCCCCCGGCCGCGTCGCGGGGACCCCCAAAATCGTTGTCGAAGGCCCGCTATGCGCGCGATTTCCTGCATCCCCGCGCCTGGCCGGAAACGCCCGGGAACCGTCTCGCTGCGGCGGGCGGATGTTTCACGAACTCTGAGAGCGTCGCGCAGTTGCCCGGTGCGCACACGGTACCGTCGTGAGCACCGCCATGATCGACGCGGGTGAGCCGCGCGTACGCAGCGCTGACGCTCTCACCGGCCGGCCGTGTCCGGTGCGGCGACGGTGTGCATTTGCTACCATCCGGGTGCCTGATCCACGAGCCAGTTGACGCCGATCTGATGCCGCCTACCGTACCCGTCGTGGACGCAGCGCGACCCGAACCGGCGCACGCGCCGGCCGATGCCGCTGCTTTCGACCTCGCCGCGCTGCCCGCCGGCTTCTACGACGATCCCTACCCCTGGTATCACGCCCTGCGCCGGCAGGATCCGGTACACCGGCTGGCGGACGGCAGCCACCTGCTGACCCGCTACGACGATCTGGTGGCCGTGTACCGGGACTTCAAACGCTACTGCTCGGACAAGACGCGCGAGTTCGGACCCAAGTTCGGCGCGACGCCCCTGTACGACCAGCACACCACGAGCCTGGTGTTCAACGATCCACCGCTGCACACGGCCGTGCGCAAGCGGCTCGGCGACGCGCTGGCGCCCCGGGCCGTGGAAGCGATGCAGCCCGGGCTCGAGCGCCTGGTCGAGACCCTGCTCGACGACATCGAGACGCGCGGCGAATTCGACCTGGTCGAGGCTTTCGCCGGCGCAATCCCGATCGAGGTGATCGGCAATTTCCTGCGCGTGCCGCACGCCGAGCGCGGGCCGCTGCGCGGCTGGTCGCTGGCAATCCTCGGGGCCCTGGAACCGGTGCTGAGCGACGAACAGCTGGCGCGCGGCAACCGCGCGGTCGAGGAGATGTACGCGTTTTTGCAGGGCCTCATCGCCGACCGGCGCCGCCATCCGAGCGACGAGCCGGACGACATTCTCAGCCGCCTCATCCGCGCGGGCGCACCGGACGACTACGTTCTCGACGATTTCCAGCTCATCCACCAGTGCATCTTCCTGCTCAACGCCGGCCATGAGACGACCACCAATCTGATCGCCAACGGCATCGTGACACTGCTGCAGAACCCCCGCGAGCTCGAGCGCCTGCGCGCCGCGCCCGCGCTGATCGGTTCGGCCGTCGAAGAGATGCTGCGTTACGAGAGCCCCAACCAGCTCGGCAACCGGCGCACTACCGAAGAGGTCCTGATCGCCGGCCTGCGCCTGCCGGCCGGAAGCTATCTGCACCTGGGCATCGGCGCGGCGAACCGGGATCCGGCGGCCTTTCCGGATCCCGATCGGTTCGACATCGGCCGTACGCCCAACCGGCACCTGGCGTTCGGTTCCGGGATCCATACCTGCGCCGGGCTGAACGTCGCCCGTCTCGAGGGCCGGATCGCCGTCGCCGGCATCTTCGCCCGCTTTCCGCGCCTGCGGCTGGCGGGCACGCCCGTGCGCAGCCACCGGGCGCGTTTCCGCGGCTGGGCCCGTGTGCCGATGGCCGTCGAATGAGCGCTGCGCGGGCGCGCACCGTCGTCCCCGCGATGGTGGCGGCGAATCGGCAATGGATGGTCCGTGCCGCCCCGGGGGCAGGCGCGGCACCGGGGTATTGATAGAATGCGGGCGGGAGACGGAGCAACCATGAAGCGGATCAACGCGGCAATCGCCGCTTTCTTACTGGCAGCCGGTGCGCGCGCCGAGCTCACGGCCGAGATCGGCAAGGTGAACACCCTGCCGGCGGCGAGCCCGCACTGGGTCTGGATCAGCGACATCGTGTTCAACCACATGGAGGCGGGCAAGGCCTACCTGGTGGACGGCGACACGGGTTACTGGCTCGGCATGCTGAGCACCGGCTTCAACTCGATTGCACTGACGTTGCCGCGAGACCGCAGCGCCATCTATTCCGCCGAGACCTACCTCGAGCGCGGCACGCGGGGCAAGCGCAGCGACGTCGTGACCATCTACAGCGCCGCCGAGCTCAGCCCCGTGGGCGAGATCGAGATCCCGGCCAAGCGCGCGGAGAGCAATGCCACCCTGTGGCACGCCACGCTGACCGACGACGATCGCTTCATGCTGATCTACAACTTCACGCCGGCGCAGTCGGTCAGCGTCGTGGACGTGCAGCAGCGCAGGTTCGCCGGCGAGATCGATGCGCCGGGTTGCGCGCTCACCTACCCGTCGGGCAACCGGCGTTTTCACATGATCTGCGGCGACGGCAGCCTGCTCACCGTGACGCTCGATGACAGCGGCCTGCAGAAGACCAAGAGCCGCAGCGAACCGTTCTTCGCACCCGACGCCGACTTCGTGACCGAGAAGGCCGAGCGCTACGGCGATCAATTGCTGTTCGCGAGCGCCGTGCGCAGCAACGTCGTGCCCGTGGGTGTCGGCGGCGACACGCCGCAGGCGCTGGCGCCGTGGCCGCTGCTCACCGACGAGGATCGGGCACAGGACTGGCGCATCGGAGGCATCCAGCATTTCGCGGTGCATCAGAAAAAAGGCCTGCTGTTCGCGCTCATGCACCAGGGCGGGATCGATACATTCAAGGATCCCGGCACCGAAGTATGGGTCTACGACATCGCGAACAAGAAGCGCGTGCAGCGCATCGTGCTCGCCGACATCGCGACCTCGATCCAGGTTACCCAGGACGATGCGCCGCTGTTGTTCACCCTGTTCGTCGGCAAGCCGGCGCTCGAAATCTACGATGCCACGTCCGGCAGGCACCGGCTGACGGTGCCGGAAGTCGGTTTCACGCCGACCGTGCTGCAGACACCGGTACGCTGAATCATGCCGGTCGTCGATCCAGCGCTCAGTATCACCGCCGCCGCGGGTCTCGCGCTGCTGTTCCTGGCCGCGGGCGTGCACAAGCTGCGCGCGCCACGGTTGTTCGTCGCCACCCTGGCGGCGTACCGCCTCGTGCCGCAGTCGCTGGCGCCGGTGGCCGCGTGGCTGGTCATGGCGGGCGAGTTCGCTGTCGGTATCGGCCTGCTCGCCGGCGTGCGGATCGCCGCCTGGGGGGCGGTGGCGCTGCTCGCGACCTACCTGCTGGCGATGGGGATCAATCTGGCGCGCGGTCGGCGCGACATCGATTGCGGCTGCAGCGGACCGGCTGCACGCCAGCCCTTGAGCGGCTGGTTGCTGGCGCGCAATGTCGCGCTCACCGGCGTTGCCGGAGTGCTCCTGCTGCCGCACGCCGAGCGCGTGCTCGGCCTGTGGGACTGGATCGTCGTCGCCCTGGCGCTGATCGCCGCGACCCTCGTATATATCGCCGCCAACCTGCTGCTCGCCACCGCGCCGCGGTTGCAACAGCTCAGGAGCTGAACCCATGGAGCAGGCGCTGTTCGTTTCCAACCTGGTGTTGTGGGCGGTCGTGATCGCGCTCGCCGTGACCGTCATCGCCCTCACGCGCCAGATCGGTATTCTTTACGAACGGGTGGCGCCGGCCGGGGCGCTCATGATGGGGCAGGGGCCGAAGGTGGGCGAGCTCGCGCCGAGCTTCGAGCTCGAGGATCTGCGCGGCAAGCGACTGCGCATCGGTGGCGCATCGCCGGTCGGGCGCAGTACGCTGGTGTTCTTCCTGTCGCCGACCTGCCCGGTATGCAACACGCTCATCCCGGTGTTGCGCTCGCTGCGCCGCGATGAGGGGGCGTGGCTGGACATCGTGCTCGCCAGCGACGGCGACGAGGAGCGCCAGCGCCAGTTCGTCGCGGACAAGGATCTCGGGGAGTTTGCGTACGTCCTGTCGACCCAGCTCGGCATGGGCTTTCAGGTGTCCAAACTGCCCTATGCGGTGCTCATCGACGAGCACGGCGTCATGCGCGCCAGGGGGCTCACCAACTCGCGCGAGCACCTGGAGAGCCTGTTCGAGGCGAAGGAACGGGGCGTGGCCTCGATCCAGGAATACCTGTCACAGCGGAACGGACACCAGGGCGCGGCCTGACCGTTCCCTGATCCCGGCGGAGACGAACATGCGGTGGATGGATGGACTGTGGGAACGTTCGGCGCGCTCGCTGGCACGCCAGTCGTCACGGCGCGGTTTCATCGCCCGGTTCGGGGCGGTGCTGGTCGGTGGCGCGGCGCTGCCGCTGCTGCCGGTCGCCCGTGCCATGGACAGCGCCCCGGCGCGGCCACCGGCTCCCGAGGACAGTGGTATCCGCGGCGATCCGGGCAACCCGGCGAGCTGTGAGTACTGGCGCCACTGCGCCATCGACGGCTTCCTGTGCGGCTGCTGCGGCGGCTCGGCGAATACCTGTCCGCCGGGCACGCAGATGTCGGCCGTGACCTGGATCGGCACCTGTCGCAACCCGGCCGACGGCCGGGACTACGTCATTTCCTACAACGATTGCTGCGGCAAGAGTGGCTGCGGTCGCTGCTTCTGCAATCGCAACGAGGGCGATCGGCCGCTGTACCGGCCGTCGAGCGCCAACGATTACAACTGGTGTCTGGGCACCGACAGCCAGGCCTATCATTGTTCGACAGCCCTGGTGCTCGGGCTCGCAGTGGCCAAGAAATGAGCAACATCGGAACCCTGGGTTCGCGGATCGTCGTCGCCGTCGTCGCGCTGCTCGCCAGCGCGGGCGTCGCGGCAGCCGGCAACTCGCCGCGCGTGAATTACATGCTGCACTGCATGGGTTGCCACCTCGAGGACGGCAGCGGCAAGCGCGATGCAGTGCCGGACATGCGCGGTGTGGTCGGCCGCTTCCCGCATACGCGCGAGGGCCGTCGCTACCTCGTCCAGGTGCCCGGGGTATCGCAGTCGTCGTTGCCCGACGACGAGCTCGCGGAGCTCGTGAACTGGTTGCTCCACGAATTCAGCGCCGAGGAGCTGCCGGCCGGCTTCGTACCTTACGGCGCCGCCGAGATCGGCGAGCTGCGCCGCACCAAACTCGTGGACGTGACCGCCACGCGCACCCGCCTGCTGGAGGGCGCGGACACGCACTGAGGATCGGCACGGTGCCGGCAAGGGCGCCGGCGAACAGGAGGAGAGCAACATGCTGCGCAATACCGATGCGACCTACGGAACGGTCGCCAAACTGCTGCACTGGGTGATTGCGTTGCTGGTCATCGGCCTGATCGCCGCCGGGCTGTTCATCGGCACGCTGGACGACGACGACCCGCTCAGGAAGCGCCTGATCGGGCTCCACGCACCGGCCGGCGTGCTCGTTCTGTTCCTGAGCCTGGCACGGCTCGGCTGGTACCTGGTCTCGCGCCCCCCGGCCCTGCCGGAGGCGCTGGCGTCCTGGGAAAAGATCCTCACCCGCATCGTCGCGATCGCGTTCCTCGTGCTGCTGCTCGCCCAGCCGCTGGCCGGCATCATCATGTTCGACTACTTCGATGCGCCGCTGAGCTTCTACGGTCTGTTCACATTTCCGGATCTGCTCGCCAAGAACATGGACATGGTCGAGCAGGTCGGAGAATTTCACGAGATCTTCGGCGTTACGCTGATCGTGCTCATCGCCCTGCACCTGGCCGGGACGATCAAGCACCGCCACTTTGACAAGGACAAGGACGTCGACGTCCTCAAGCGCATGCTCTGAAACCGGTGCCGTCACCCGGGGTCGGTACGCGTTCGAACCGCGGCGCGGCCGGCTGAAGCCGGCCCTACGGGCACCCCGGTGCCGATCGACACGTGCGATGAACCCGTGCGTGCGGCGACGCCGCGGTCTCAATGCAAAGGCGGGTGCCGTCACCGGGGGTCGGTGCGCATTCGAATCGCGGCGCGGCCGGCTGAAGCCGGCCCTACGGGCACCCCGGCGCCGATCGACACGTGCGATGAACCCGTGCGTGCGGCGACGCCGCGGTCTCAATGCAAAGGCGGGTGC
>JADZEE010000076.1 GCA_020850735.1 Gammaproteobacteria bacterium
ACGAGTGCATCGGCCGCTTCGTCGCCGCCGGCCTGCCGGTGTACGCCACCGGCGACCAGCACCCGCCCAATCACTGCTCATTTCAATCCCAGGGCGGGCCGTGGCCGGCGCATTGCATCGCCGGCAGTGCCGGCGCCCGCTTCAGCCCGGCGCTCGCCTTGCCGCCCGGCGCCGTGATCGTCGCCAAGGCGACCGCCGTGGCACCGGATGCGTATTCCGGTTTTCAGGACGGCGATCTCGCCGCCCGGCTCGTCGCCGCGGGCATACGCCGGCTGTGGATCGGCGGACTCGCGACCGACTAGTGCGTGCTGCACACCGTACTCGACGCCCGCGCGGCCGGCTTCGACGTGGTCGTGCTCACCGGTGCCGTGCGCGCGGTCGGCAGCGCAGCGGGTGACGGTGAGCGCGCCCTGCGGCGCATGGTCGATGCCGGCGCCCGGCTGCGGCCGGACTGCGCCGGGTAACCCCGGCGCCGGCAGCCTCGGCCAGGTTGTACGAACCGCGCAGCACCCGCCCGCACCGTGCCACGGCCCGCCCGCCGCTATAATGCCCGGCATGAACGCGCACACCCGGTTCGAGATCAACGGCGCGGCCGGTCGCGCCACCCGCCCCCGCGACAGCGACCGCCCACGAAACGGGCGATGCTAGAGATCACCGCCCTGCTGTCGCCGGTCGCGGCGATTGCGATCAACGCCGGTCACGCCATCCTCGCGCACTACGGCGACGATGTCGCCGTCGAGCACAAGGACGATCGCTCGCCGCTCACCGCCGCCGATCTCGACGCCCACCGGCTCATCGTCGAGGCGCTCGCCCGAATGACGCCGCAAGTACCCGTGCTGTCGGAGGAATCCGCCGCCATCGCCTGGAGCGAGCGGCGTGGCTGGAGCGAACACTGGCTCGTCGACCCGCTGGACGGTACGCGGGAATTCATCGACCACAATGGCGAATTCACGGTAAACATCGCGCTGATCCGGGACCACGTGCCGGTACTGGGCGTAGTACACGTGCCGGCGCGCGGCATCACTTACTTCGGCGCTGCCGGTGCGGGCGCATTCCGTGTGCGCGGCGTCGGCGCGCCGGAACGCATCGGTGTGTGCGCCGAGGCGCCGGCCCGGGTACGCGTGGTCGGCAGCCGTTCGCACCGCGGCAGCTCGCTGGACGCTTTTCTCGAGCGGCTCGGCGACCACGAGATGGTGCCGATGGGCAGTGCGCTCAAGTTCTGTATCGTCGCCGAGGGCTCGGCGGATCTGTACCCGCGCTTCGGTCCGACCTGCGAGTGGGATACCGCGGCGGCGCAGGCGGTGGTCGAGGCGGCGGGCGGACGGACGGTCACGCTCGACGGCGAACCCCTGCGTTACAACACCCGCGAGGAGATCCTCAACCCCTGGTTCATCGTCTACGGTGACACCAGCCGCGACTGGTGGGAGCTCGCCGCCGAGGCCGGTGCCGGCGCCTGAACGAAACCGCTTACAGCTTCCAGCGCACCTCATACAGATCGAAGCGACGGTCCCTCAGGTTCTGCACGGTGCCGTCGTTGCGTGCGACGCTGAGGGTGTCCAGATTCAGATCGGCGACGGCGATCATCTCGACGTTCGGGGTGGTGTCGGCGGCAATGCCGTCACGCGCGAAGGGAAAGTCGCACGGCGTCAGGATGCAGCTCTGCGCGTACTGGATGTCCATGTTCTCCACGTTCGGCAGGTTGCCGATGTTGCCCGCCATGACGACGTAGATCTGGTTCTCGACCGCCCGCGCGTGGGCGCAATAGCGCACGCGCATGAAGCTCTGACGCTCGTCGGTACAGAACGGCACGAACAGGATCCGCACCCCCTGGTTGACCAGGTGGCGCGCGGTCTCGGGAAACTCCGAGTCGTAGCAGATGAGCACGCCGATGAGGCCGCAGTCGGTCGGGATCGGGTTGAGCTCGGTGCCACCCTTGATGTTCCACCAGCGTTTCTCGTTCGGGGTCGGATGCAGCTTGACCTGCTGGTGGATCGAGCCGTCGCGCAGGAACACGTAGCTGATGTTCTGCACGTCGCCGCTGTCCACCATCGTCGGATGTGAACCGCCGATGATATTGACGTTGAAGCGCACCGCGAGATCGCGCATGAATTCCTTGAATCGATCGGTGTAGCTCGTGAGCCGTTCGATGGCCTCGATCGGATTGAGGCGCCGCGGCTCCAGCGACAGGAGCTGGAGCGTGAACAGCTCCGGGAACACCACGAAGTCGGTGCGGTAGTCGGCCACTACGTCGACGAAGTAACGCACGTCATGGGCGAACTCCTCGAACGACGCGACGCGCCGCTGCATGAACTGAACGGCAGCGATGCGCACGACGCTGCTCGATCGCGGCACCGCGCCGGCGCGAGGGGCGAAGCTGTCGTCCGACACTTCCGGATTGCGCCAGATCATGTGCACGCCGCAGCCGTGCGAATCGCGGTCGATGGGCAGGTAGTTCTTGAGCACGCCCAGGACTTCGAAGCCGTTGCGCAACTGGAATGACAGCACCGGGTCGCGCAGCTTCCGGTCCTTCACCAGCTCGACGTAGCGCTCGGGCGATCCGACCCGTGCCGCCCGGCGCCGGTAGCCCGGAATACGGCCGGCAAAAACGATGCCCTTCAGGCGCAGAAAGCGGCACAGTTTCTTGCGCTCGTCGTAGAGCCGTTTGCCGATGCGCAGGCCTCGCCGCGACGGATCGACGAACACCTCCATGCCGTACAGGTAATCACCCTCCGGATCGTGGCGCGAGGCATAGCCACCGCCGGTGATCTCTTTCCAGGTGTGCGGTCCGAGCGCGAGCTCACCGTCGACGATGAAGGTCGCACAGTAACCGACGACGCGCCCGTCGTAGACGGCCACGAACACGCCCTCGGGAAAATTGTTGATGTGGCCGCGCAGGATATCCGGGCTGTACGGCGGCATGTCCGCGTACACGCGCGTGGCGAGCGCGATGATCTCGTCGATGTCGGCGATCGCGGCATTGCGCACGACGAGGGTTGGCTGGGTTTCGAGGTTGGCGGACATGAGCGTGCTCCGTGGCCTGGGGACGGTTGAACCGCCGCCACCATAACGGCGGCCGGGCGGCGAATCGAGGACTCTTTGCGCGCGCCGCGTTCCGGCGTAGGATCGCGCGCCGCTCTCGCGCGGTCCACACCTGCGTCGCCTGCAACGAGCCATGTCGCGATCGGATCCGTGCCGCAGTTGCGGTGCCTGCTGCGCCGCCTTGCGGGTGTCCTTTCACTGGTCCGAGGGCGACGACGTCAGCCCGGCCGGCGTGCCGGCCGGGCTGACCGAGCCGGTCACGCCGCACCTGCGGGCGATGCGGGGCACCAACCAGCCACGGCCGCGCTGCATCGCCCTGGCGGGGGAAATCGGGCGCGACGTGCGATGCACGATCTATCCGCGCCGCGGCTCGACGTGCCGGGAATTCGCACCGTCGTGGCGGCAAGGCGTACCGAATCCACATTGCGACGCCGCGCGGGCGCTCTGGGACCTGCCCCCGCTCATCCCTGGCGACCAGTCCGACTGCCCACGCGCGGCCTGAGCCGGTCGCGGCTTGCCGCCGGCAGCGCCGTCACCTACCCTTGCCGCTCACGCTGAACAGCAGGGGATGATTACGATGAGCCGACTCTACGGCGACCAGCACCGCGCCTTTCATGACCTTTTCGACACCCGCCGCATGGCCGACCGTATCGAGCAGATCGCGGTCGCGACGGAATTCACGCCCGAGGCCAAAGCCTTCATCGAGGCGCGCGACATGTTCTTCCTGTCGACCATCGACCACAAGGGCCGGCCGACGGTGTCCTACAAAGGCGGCGATCCCGGTTTCGTCAAGGTCGTCGACGCCACGACGCTCGCCTTTCCGAGCTACGACGGCAACGGCATGTATTTCTCCATGGGCAACATCGCCGGCAACAACCAGCTCGGCATGCTGTTCATCGACTTCGAGAAGCCGCACCGGATCCGCGTGCAGGGCACGGCCGAGGTCAGCGCCGACGATCCGCTGCTCGGCAGCTGGAAGGAAGCCGAGCTGGTGGTCCGCCTCAAGCTCTCGGAGCTGTGGCAGAACTGCCCGCGCTACATTCATCGCTACCGGAAAGTCACGGGATCGCGCTACGTGCCACGTGAGAACGTCGAGACGCCGCTGTGCGAATGGAAGCGCATCGAGGGGATCGAAGACGTGCTGCGACCCCACGAGACCGAGCGGGTCGAGCGCGCCGGGCAGATCAGCATCGAGGAGTGGATGGGCCGGGTCATGTCAGGCGACGAGAACGCCTGATCGGCACCGTGCGGGACGCGGTTGGTCCGCGCTCCCGGTCACCGGCAGCGTCGGCCGCGATGGATGGGGTGGGTGATGCGTCTGAAGCCACACCTACGCCCACACCTGCAGCCGCACCGACAGTACACCGTCATCGCGAGGGATGGCGCGCCAGCGACGTCCCGTGGCGATCCAGGCCGTGTCGTCCCCCCCGGGCATGGATGGCCACGCGCGTTGCGCGCGCTCGCAATGACGGCGTGAGCCGCGCTCCCGACGGACGCACCGGATGAAAAAAAGCCCCGCGCGAGGCGGGGCTTGGTCGGTGCCTGATGGTGAAAATCAGCTCGCCCGGCGGCGACGTCTCGCAGCGACCAGACCGAGGCCGCCCAGCAGCAACGTCAGCGACGCGGGCTCAGGCACGGAACCACCCGGATCGAAGGTGCGGCGCACGGCCGTCTGCAGATCGTCCACGGGTGCGTAACCGTTGCCGCCGACGAAGTCGATGACGACTTTCGCCGCGCCACCCGCGTTGACGATACCGAAAAAGCCGATGGATGCGGCGGAGACGACCTGCTCGATCAGGCCGTCGTTCGCGTCGTAGATGCTCATCCGCAAGGTGTCATCGCCGCCGACGTTCCACAGGCCGATACCGAACAGCAGATCGTTGGTGTCGATCGGCCGGATGACGTACGGGCCGCGCGCCGGCAGGGCGAAGTCACGGTCGTTGAGCAGATTGTTCGAGCCCGAACGGACGACGCCGCCGGTATTCGCGTAGGCTTGCACGGTCGGCTGCGTGCCGTCGTTCAGCGGGTCGAACTGGATCCCCAGCGCGTTGAGCTGGTTGACGTCGGTGCCGGCGGTGATGCCGTCGAAATTCTCGAACGCGTAAACCCCCCCCACGGCCGCCCGCCACGCGGCCTCGTCCGTGTAGGGCGTCGCCTGGACGGCAACCGGCAGCGCCATCGCGACCGCGATCGCGGCCGCGCGTAGAGTAGCTGTTCGCATGGTTCTGAATCCTCTTCGTCGGGTCGATGACGTCAATTTCCGTTCCGTCACGGACGGAATATCGATCAAGGCAAGATGCCTGCCAAGCACTCGAAAATCACGAATAGTCAGCCAGTTACAGGAATGGCACGCCGAAGTCGCGGGCACAAATGTAAAATTCCTTGACATGCATCCGGATCATTCCCGCGCGGGCAGCCACGGGACGCACACCGGCCACGCACCGGCTGGTCCGCGCGGCTCGGGTACGGCCGGCGCTTCGGCATCGCGGCTGCGCACGGCGCGTTGAGGCGGCTCGGGCGATGGTCGCCTATCATGTTTGCGCGGCTGCCGACGTGCCGGCGGCGCTCGCGGACGGCTTGCCGCGCAGCGCCGGCCGCCGCTTCCTGTTCGAGCACTGGGACGATGCCCAGCACCTGCTCGCCGCCCTGCCGGCGCAGGCCGGGTCCGACCCGCGCGGCGCCCACGCGGTGCTGGTCCTGGACGTGGACGAGGACATGCTACAGCCCGCACCGATCCCGGCCCGACGCCTGGCGCCGGCGGTCGACGCGCAGCTGCTCGCGCGCCTGCAGGCGCGCTCGCGCTATCTCGAGACCGATCTCAGCCGCGAGCGCATCGTCGACGTCAAGGACGCGCTCGGCAACTCCATCCGCGCCCGCTTCGAGCGTGGCGGCGCAAGCCGCGCGCCGGTGTGGCGGTTTCTCGCATACATCCGTCCCTACTGGCCCTACGTCGCCGTCGCGACCGCCGCCGGGATCGTCAAGTTCCTCATGCCGCTGGTGTTCCCGTGGATGCTTCGAGTGCTGCTCGACGAGGTCGTACTGAACACGCTCCCGGACGGCGCCGTGCGGTCGCGGCGCATCGTCGAAATCGTCGCCCTCATGCTCGGTGCGAACCTGGTATGGATGGTGGCCGCCTACTACCGCAGCGTGTTCGCGGCCATCGCCGGGCACCGCATGATCCGCGATCTGCGCGTGGCCCTGTTCGATCACGTGCAGCGGCTGTCGCACAGCTTCTTCGCGCACAACCAGACCGGCGCCATCGTCTCACGCGTGGTCAACGACATGAGTCTGGCGCAGAACTTCGTCGGCTCGGCGCTCACCAACGTGTGGATGGACGCCGTCCTGCTGCTCGTCCTGATCGGCATCCTCGTGTCCATCGATCCGGCCCTGACGGCCATCTCCCTGGTGCTGATGCCCGTATACGTTGTCTCGCTGCGCACGGTCGGCTCGCGTATCCGCCTGACCACCCGCGAAGCGCAGCAGCGGCTGGAGGTGCTGTCGGGCGGTCTGCAGGAAAAAGTGGCCGGCGTGGTGATCGTCAAGGGCTTCACGCGCGAGCCGGCCGAGACGCGCGCCTTCACCGCACAGGCGAACAAGCTGCTCAACAAGATCCTGTACTCGATCCGGTTCATCGCCCTGAACGAAATGCTGGTGGGCATGGTCGTGCACACCTCGCCGGTGCTGGTCGTCTGGTACGGCGTCAACCAGATCCTCGCGGGACGCCTGAGCATCGGCGAGCTCACCCAGTTCCTGCTGTATCTGGCGATGTTCTACTTCCCGCTGCAGCGGCTGTCGGACCTGTCGGTCGTGCTCGCCAATGCGCTGGCCGCAATCGACCGCATTTTCGAGTACTTCGACACCCAGCCGCAGGTGCGCGAGCGGCCGGCGGCGATCACGCTCGCGCAATGTCGCGGCCACATCGTCTTCGACCACGTGGCGTTCAGCTATGATCCCAACGTGACCGTGCTCGAGGACGTGTGCCTCGAGATCCTGCCGGGTGAGACCGTGGCATTCGTAGGCCCGAGTGGCTCGGGCAAGTCGACGCTGGCCAATCTGGTGCCCCGTTTCCACGACCCGGGCGCCGGCAGGATCCTGCTCGACGGTCATGATCTGCGGGACCTCTCGCTCGCCTCGCTGCGCCGGCACATCGGCATCGTCAACCAGGAAACCGTGCTGTTCTCCGGTACGGTGCAGGAGAACCTGCTGCTCGCCAAGCCCGATGCCACTGCCGCCGAAATCGAGGCGGCTCTCGTGGCCGCGAACGCGGCGGATTTCGTCGCCGACCTGCCGGAGGGGTTGTGGACCGAGATCCACGAGCGGGGCACCGTGCTGTCCGGCGGCCAGAAACAGCGCCTCGCCATCGCCCGCGCGTTTCTGAAGAACCCGCGCATCCTGATCCTCGACGAGGCGACCTCGGCGCTCGATTCGCGTTCGGAGCGGCACATCCGGGAGGCGCTCGATCGCCTCCTCGCCGCGCGCTCCGCCATCGTCATCGCCCACCGGCTGACGACCGTGCTGAACGCCGACCGGATCGTCGTCATCGACGCCGGACGTATCGTCCAGATCGGCACCCATGCGAGCCTGGTGAACGCAGCGGGGCTCTACGCCCAGCTCTACGCCGAACAGTTCCGGCACCTGCACGCCGGTAACGCGGGCGACTGACATGTGCAGAAGCGTCGCCGGGCGGTATTGACGACTGCGGGGCTTACGGGTCGGCGCGAACGCGCTGGCGCCGGCGGGCCGGCGGGTCCGTCCCCCGGCGCGCGGCAGCGCGGCACGGGTGGTGCAACACCGGCATGGTGTAAAGCCGGGGTGACATGGTCACGGCGTCGCTCACCAGCAGGATTTTACCCGTATAAACAATTTCTTACGCCGCATCGCGGGCTGTCGGGAGCAGCAGTTCGTAGCGTGGACGCCGGCGGCCATGTCAAGAAAATTGACAGTTGCACGCGGCGTGTTTCGCATAGAGCAATGATCTTTATGGACTTTCCTGTCACGGCACGGCTTTAGCATCGATACTGTGCCGGAACGGCCGGTTCGCGAGGTAGCTCCCATGCTTGCGTATACGCGTCATGCCCTGATCTTTGCGCTCCTGAGCGTGGTGACCACCGGTCAGGCGGCCACGATCTATGACCCGGGAGTGGCACCGGCGGCCGCTGCGTCCGGGCTCGTGTTCGGCGATCACCTGCTCATCGGCCCGCACGTCTCGGTCGCGGGCGTGGGCGGCAGCGGTCTCAGCGATGCCGGCGATGCCCTGAACGGCGCGCGTACCTACATTTATGACCTCGGTGCCCAGGCGGACCTGACCGACGGCCTCGCGGTCCGTGGCGTTGCACCGTTCGCCATGATGATCTGGGACATGGGCGCCGCTTACGACAGCATGCGTCTGTACACCCACCAGGATCACTACAGTGGTGGCCCGGTGACCACCAATTTCGTCGGCCAGGACCTCATGGAATACAGCGTCTGGGGGAGCCACGACGGTGACACCTTCGTACTGCTGTCGGACGTGATCGGCTTCGACCTCGATGGCGGCGGTGTCGGAGTGCCGACCTACTCCTTCGGCGGTACCGCCCCGACGGTGGTCTATCGTGGCGGCAGCACGGAGTTCGGGATCCTCAACGCCTACACACGCGAGTATGTGTTCCCCAACGCGTACCGCTACTACGGCATCCGCACCAGCCAGATATCGTTGACGATTCCGGGCGGTGGCACCGATGCCGATCCAGAGCTCGACACCATCGCGGCTTTCAACACGCTTGACCGCTGCCGCGTCAATCCGCAGGACGTGAGCTGCCAGCCGCCCGTTGGCGTTCCGGAACCCACCTCGCTGGTGCTGCTGGGACTCGGACTCGCGGCGACCGGCTGGCGTATTCGCCGGCGCCATCGCAGCTGAGCTGCGACCCGCGCCGGACGGGGATCGCCGTCCGGCGCAGATCCGCGTCCTGGTGCTGGCGACAGCGCGCTCATATGCCACGTTCATGCCGCGCACCGGCCGGCCCCGAAGCCGCCGTTCAGGGCCCGGAGGATCCGCGAACGGCTTGATTTCGTTCCGCTTATCCGCCTCCGAAGTCGAACCGTCCCGTACCGATGGCCATGACCCGGGCGTCGCGACCTGCGGCTTGCACGCCGTGGCGCGACGCGCGGCCGGCCCGAGGGCAGACGCGCGCGCCGCGGGGATTTAGACTTGGACCAGTGACCGCCACCGTCGGGAGTACGTCCATGGCGCTCGATTTCGACTATCTCGCCCAGCAGAAGCAAAACGCCGACAAGGCCTGTGAACGCCTGGCGAACGCACAAACGCCGTTCGTGCGCAACTGCTGGTACGTAGCAGCCCGCGCGGACGAAATCGGCACGGAGCCGTTCGTACGTACGCTGCTCGGCTCGAGCGTGCTGTTGTTCCGCAAGCGTGACGGTACCGTGGTGGCATTGCAGAACCGTTGTTGTCACCGCTCGTTCCCGCTCGCGGAAGGCCGCTTCGATCGCGATCGGGACACCATCACCTGCGGCTACCACGGCCTCACTTTCGACTGCACCGGCCGCTGCATCGGCGTACCGATGCAGGAGCAGCCGCCCAGGGGGATCGGCGTGCGCAGCTACGCGGTCGTCGAGAAAGCGCCGCTGGTATGGATCTGGGGCGGCGACCCCGCCAGCGCCGATCCCGCCGCTGTGCCGCATCCCGAGTGGCTGGGCTCTGCCGAATGGGACTACTACATCGGCTATCTCAATCCCCGGGGCAGCTACGTGCACCTGCACGAGAACCTGCTCGATCTCTCGCACCTGTCCTTTCTGCACGCCACCACCTTCGGCACGCCGGAGTACGCGGTCGCGCCGTGCGAGACCCGCGTCGAGGGCATGGATATCGAGGTATGGCGCCACGTCGAGTGCCGGCTGCCGGCCATTTACGCCAGGCCGCTCGGCTGGGAAGGCATGCGCGCGATGCGCCATTCCGGCTCGCGGTTCGTCACACCCGGTCTGCACGTGAATACCGGCATGCTCGAGAACCTGGAGCTGCCCCCGGACAGACAGACGCCGCAACCCATGATCAAGGTCGCGCAGCTGCTCACCCCCGAGGCGCCGCTCAGCACGCATTACTACTACTGCGTGTGCCGGAATTTCGCGGTCGGCGACCGGGCGGTCACGGAATTCATGTTCAACGCCCAGATGGCCGCGTTCGGCGAAGATGCCTACGCGCTCGAACGCCTCTCGCAGATGCAGGCGCAGGAGGATCCGGAGTTTTTCTACGAGATCAGCATCCCCACCGACCGCGCAGGCCTGGCGATGCGCCAGCACCTCAAGCGCCTGGCCGACGCCGAACGCGCGCACGAGCCGCGACGCGGCGCAAGGACCGGTACCGCCGCCTGACGCGCGCGCCGCGCCGCGCCGCGCTCAGCAGGCCTCCACGCGCACCTGCCGGTCCGCGTCGATCAGCACCAGATGGTTGGCCGGCACCACGGCCCAGCCGGGATCGGGCGTCAGTCGCTCGGAGCTCACGAGCACCGCGCCGCCACCCTCGTGCATGCGGCACACGCCGTCCTCGCATACGTAGCGGTGGCCGACGTTGTAGTGCAGCGACTCGGCATGTTCGGGACGGTCGGTGGTGAATCGTGCCGCCACGGCCCGCTCACCGTCGGTGATGGCGAAGTTGAGGTAGCTCGGCTCCCCATCGCCGCAGCGCTCCACCAGCTCGACCAGGTGCGCCAGCGTCGCGCGGACGGCAGCGGCCATGATCGCGAGGCGATCCCCGCCGCCGGCCTCCCGCATGCGGTCGAACAGTAGCGCGAATACGTGCTCGGAGTCGGTAGTCCCCTCGATGAGGTGAAACGCTTCGTCCGACAGTCCCCGCAGCAACGTGCGGCGCACGCGCGGAAAGCCGCCGACGTCGCCGTTGTGCATGAAAGCGTAGCAGCCCTTGCGAAAGGGGTGGCAGTTCGCTTCGCTGACGGCCGTCGCATGCGTGGCCGCCCGCACGTGCGCCAGAATGCAGCGGCTGGCGACGACACGGGCGAGATCGAGCAGGTTGCGGTTGCTCCACGCCGGCGTCGTCGAGCGGAATATCGCCGGCTGGACGTCGCCGTCGAGCGGGTACCAGGCAAGACCGAAACCGTCACCGTTCAACGGCTCCTCGCGCTCCTCACTGCGAAAGCTCTGGTGGATGAGGGAATGATTCGGATCGGTGACGAGTGCACCGATGCGAAGCGGCGGACCGAGGTAGAGCGCGAACCGGCACAAGCGGGCATTGTCCTTTGGCACAGCATCCGCCCGCGCGTGGGCGGATGTCAAAGTACGGCGCCCCCTGAGGGCCCTCAGGGCAGCGCTGAATCGATTCGTACCGCGACCGGCTCGGCCTGGCCGGGCCTGACCGGCACGCTGCGGCCCTCCAGATCCCCGGATTGTGCCAGGGCGTTGCCCGACTTCGACACCCGCGCCGTCACGACCACCTCGGCCGCCCCGGACAGCTTGGCCATCGGGCTCATCGAGCGGCTGTCGTCGAGCCGCACCTGCGCCGGCAGATCCCGGGCCGGCAACCGGGCGATCGCGAGCGGCATCGGCGGGCCGTCCGGCGCGCGCGCGAACACGAACAGGGTGTCGCCGGGCTCGATACGCGCACGCAGGGCCGGATCGACGTCGACCTCGACCCGTAACGCGACGTCGTCCGTCGCCGGTTCGCCGGCCGCCGGCGCCGGCGCCACGCCGGCATCCGCCGTCGCGCTCATGGCCGCACGGGCCCGGGCGATCATGGTGTCGACGAGCTGGATCTGTCCGGCACTGAGTTCGGCGAGCAGCGGCAGGCGTTCGAGGTGGCGCACGGCGCCGCCGTAGTCGCCGTTCTGGAACGCAGCGGCGCCGGCCAGCCAGACGGTTTGCGCATCGTCCGGTACCTGCGCGAGCGCGCGCGCGATCAGCGCGCTCGCCTCACCGCGCAAATCGCCGTCGGCGAGCTGGCCGAGCAGCTGCGCGTAGCCGACCAGCAGGGACGGATCCTCGTTACCCAGCTCGACCGCTCTGGCAAACGCGGCACGGGCCTCCTGCGGCCGCTCGAGCACCACGTACGAACGCGCCAGCATACCCCAGCCCTCGGGATCCTCTGGTGCGTCGCGCAGCCGCGCCTCCAGCCGTCCGACCATGGCTGCCACCGAATCGGCCAGCGACGCGCCCGCCCCCGCCGACCCGTGCGCGGCCGGTTCGAGCGCGGCGGGGTTGCTGAGCGCGAAGTACAGCCCGAACGCTACGGTCGGCACGAGCATGGCGACGATCACCGCCGTCACCGGCCGCGTACCGACACGAGCCGGCAGCGTGGTTTCGTCGGCAGACAGTGTTTCGAGCGCGGCACGTTCGAGCTCCTGGCGCGCCTCCTCGTACTCGGGCGCGCCGAGAGCTCCCGTGCTGCGTTCACTCTCGAGCTCGGCGAGTCGATCCCGGTGCAGCGCCGCGTCGACGACGCCGCCGTCGATGCGGACGGGCGCTTGCCGGCGCAGCAATGGCGGCAGGATGACCGCGAGCGCCGCGGCGACCATCAGCGCGGCCAGTGCCCAGAACACCAGCGTCACGTCGGATCCTTCCGGGTCCGCTCGAGCAGCCCGGCGAGGCGCTCGCGCTCGCGCGCGTCGAGGTCGCGATGGACGACGATGGCGTTGTTGCGCCGCACCTGCCGCCATAACATCGCGAGACCGGCGACGACGAGCATGGCCGGGCCGGCCCACAGGACGACGGTGGTGGTATCGAGCGGCGGGCGGTACAGGACGAAATCACCGTAGCGGGCCACGAGGTAGTCGATAATCTCCTCGTCACGGCTGCCAGCGCGCAATTGCGCGTAGACCTGGTTACGCAGATCGATCGCGAGGCCGGCATTGGAATCGGCGAGCGACTGGTTCTGGCACACCAGGCAGCGCAGCTCGCCGAGCAGCGCGTAGTAACGCCGTTCCTGCGCGTTGTCCGCGAACTCGCGCGTCTCGAACGCCCACGCGCCCGTCACCGCGACGATCAGCAACAGACCGGCCAGCAGGCGTACGACGCGACTCATCCCGGAGCATCCCGCAGGCTACGGATCAGGGGCTCGAGCGTGTCTCGCCACACCTCAGGCGTGATCGGGCCGATGTGCTTGTAGGCGACGACACCGCGCCGGTCGATGACGAAGGTCTCGGGTGCGCCGTAAACACCGTAGTCGATGGCCGTATTGCCGGCGCTATCGACGCCGCTGGCGACGTAGGGATCACCGAGCTGATCGAGCCAGCGGATCGCGGCGGCGCGGTCGTCCTTCCAGTTCAGACCATAGATGTCCACCAGCTTGCGCCGGGACAGATCGACGAGCAGCGGATGCTCCTGGCGGCAGGACACGCACCAGGTCCCCCAGACATTGAGGAGCACGACCTTGCCCGCGAAATCGGCCGGCGTCAGTGTTCGCGCCGGATCGCGCAGCTCGGGTAATGCGAAGGGTGGCGCCTGCCTGCCCACGAGCGGCGAGGGCACCGTGGTCGGATCGCGCGTCAGGCCGACGGCCAGGAACGCAATCAGCGCGACGAACAGGGCAAGTGGCAGCGCGTAACGCAACATGGCTCAGGGCCCGTGCGCCGCTTGCCCGGCGGGCGGGCTACGGAGCGGTCGCGGCCGGCGCGCTGGCTGCTGCACGGGCGCTCAGCCCGCCGCCGTGACCGCGCCGGGAATGGTGGCGCCGCGCGCGGCGCGCACGCCGACCCGGTAGCGGCGATCGGTGGCCGCGACCAGGCCCCCGAACGCCATCAGCAGGGGGCCGAACCAGATCCAGCGCACGAAGGGCTTGACGTGCAGGCGCAGGGTCCACGCCCCACCGCCCACGGGCTCGCCGAGCGAGACGTACAGATCCCGCGCCACGCCGGCATCGATGCCGGCCTCGGTCATGGGTTGCCCGGAAGACGCGTACTGGCGCTTTTCCGGGTACAGCGTGGTGAGCGGCTGCTCGTCCCGGCTGACGCGCACTTCGCCGCGCTCGGCGGTGAAGTTCGGGCCCTGCCGCTTGCTCACGCCCACGAACTCGAAAGTGTAATCGGCGAGCGTGTAGCGCTCCCCCGGTGCCATGCGAATGTCCTTGTCCGCGCTCCAGACGCTTGCGCACGTGACCCCGACGATGAACAGCGCAACGCCGAAGTGGGCGAGGGTCATGCCATGAAAACCGCGCGGCATGTTCGCCACCGCGCGCGCCGCGGCCCCGTACTTGCGCCACTGACCGGCAAAAGTCTGGACACTGGTCCAGGCGACCCACACGGCCGCCGCCAGGCCGGCGAGCGCCATCACCGGCAGCGATCCGGCGGCCAGCACGGCGAGCGCGACGGTGAGG
>JADZEE010000077.1 GCA_020850735.1 Gammaproteobacteria bacterium
GTTTCTGCAGCCGCTGGAGCTCGCCGGCGGCTGGGGCCATCTTCACTACCAGTTGTTCGACTGGACCTCCAACCAGCTCGCGCACGAAGCAGGCGTGGATATCGAAGCCGCACCCGCGCGGGTCTGAGCACTGTCCCGGGAAACCACACGATGACGCAAACTCACGTGAGCGCGGCCACCACGCCGCGACAGCTCGCCATGGTGATGGATCTGAACAAGTGCATCGGCTGCCAGACCTGTACCGTGGCCTGCAAGATGCTCTGGACCGGCCACGGCGGGCGCGAGCACATGTACTGGAACAACGTCGAGACGCAGCCGGGGCAGGGCTATCCACGAGGCTACGCCGCGATGGGCGGCGGCATTGACAGCGGGGGCGACCCACGCCTCGGCGATCTGCCTGCGGCCGAGGACTACGGTATTCCCTGGGAGTACGATCCGCAGCAGGCGCTGTTCGAGCCGGGGGACAGTCCGTGGCTCAGACCCCACGTCGAACCCACGAGCGGCCCCAACTGGGACGAAGACCGCGGCAGCGGTGATTTTCCCAATACCTACTATTTCTATCTGCCGCGGATGTGCAACCACTGCTCTGATCCGCCCTGTCTGAAGGCCTGTCCGGCCAAGGCGGTCTACAAGCGCGGGCAAGACGGCATCGTGCTCATCGATCAGTCGAAGTGCCAGGGATTCCAGATGTGTGTGCGCGCCTGCCCGTACAAGAAGTCCTACTTCAACGCCGCGACGGGGCGATCGGAAAAATGTATCTTCTGCTACCCCCGGGTGGAGAAGGGTGTGCCGCCGGCCTGCGCGGCACAGTGTGTCGGCCGGATCCGGCACGTCGGCTATCGCGACGATCACGACGGCCCGGTCTGGAAGCTGGTGGACCAGTACAAGGTTGCCCTGCCCCTGCATCCGGAGTGGGCCACCCAACCCAACGTATTCTACGTGCCTCCCACTGCGCCACCGGCGTTCGCGGCCGATGGCCGCACGGCCGGCGAGCGCATTCCACGCGCCTTTCTCGAGTCACTATTCGGACCCGGCGTGCACCAGGCGCTCGCGACCCTGCAGACGGAACGCGAGAAGAAAGCCCGCGGCGTAGCGTCCGAACTGATGGATACGCTCATCGGCTTTCGCCACGCTGAGATGTTCAAGCTCGCGTGAACGGGACGACCTCGCGCGCCGGCGCATTGCCCGACCGCGCGCTCGCCGAGCTCTACCAGCTCGCCGGCCTGGGTTTCCTGCACCCGGTCCCGGAGCTGTACGAATCGCTCGCCGATGGCGTATTCCAGCGCGCATGGGACGAGCGCCTGCGGGTGCTGGGCCGCCCTGCGGCGGATCTGCCCCCGGCAGGAGGCGATCCGGCGGACCACGAGGCGCAGTACATCGCTCTGTTCCACTTCGGGCAGGCGGGCACGCCGGTCTGCCCGATCCACGAAGGGCACTACGGACATGCACACGCCGGCCGCGGAGAGCTGCTGGCACGACTGATGCAATTCTATCGCCACATCGGCCTGCAATCCGCGTCGGAACCCGGCGCACGCGAGCAACCGGACCATCTGGCGTGTGAGCTCGAGGTGCTCGCCTTTCTCGCCTTCCGCGAATCGACCGCGAGTGGTGCCGCTGCGGCGCTGGCCTGCCGTGCCGCGCAGGCGGATTTCCTCGAGCACCACCTTAGCCGCTGGATCGGCGACTTCGCCGCACAGGCCCGCCAGACGGGGGCCCGGCTCGGTTGCGGGGCGTTTCTGCCCGCACTGGCGACTGCCGTGGCAGGACTGGTCCACTGGCACGCTCAGGCCCTGCAAAGCGGGCTGCGCTGACCCGCCGGCGCGACCCGGTCATCCGGCTCGAGTCCGCGCCCGCGCCAGGGCGTGCCCGCAAAACCGGCCAAGTCAACCCTCGGGTATGCGCGCCGGCCTCCCCGCGGGCAGCGCATCGTCGGCGCGTGCCTTCAGATAACGCCACAGATTGTCGACGTTCGGCTCGACCTGCGAATTACCCTTCCAGGCAGGCATGGCCCCCATCTGGCCGCGGTAGCCGTAGATGACGGAATGGACGAAACGCGGATGGTCGACCCCGGCGTTGATGCGTTCCATCAGGTTCGGGGCGAAGGTCGTACCCATTCCGCTCGCGCCGTGACACTGGAAGCACTGCGAGGCGTAGCTGCGCCAGCCGATGTAGGTGTTCTTGTCGACTTGACATTGCTCGGCCGCAGTGGCGCCTGCGGGGCACTCGACGACGTATTGCGGAGCACTGGCAGCGTCACCCGCGACGGCAGGCACAGGCGCATCTGCCGCCGCGCCACCCGAATTCGGGTCGACGGCCGGCGGCTCGGCAGGCTCGGCAACCGCCTGCGCGACAGCGGTATCGGCAACCGCGTCGGGCGATGGTGCGGGCTCCGCGGCGATCGGCATGGCGGCCGGCGGCGGTGCGGCCGGCAGCGCCGCGCTCGCGGCCGGGACCGGCGTATCGGCGGGTGCAGCCGTACTGTCGCCACTCTCGTCGGAGCAGGCGCCCAGCAACAGCGTCAGCGTGAGGGCAAACAGCCGCAGACCACGAACTTTCATTGCGTTGAGCCTCCTCGGCGGGTTCGCGAGTATGAATATCATTATGGCACGGCGCGGGGAATCATCGGCCTGATCAGCATCACCGCACCGCCGCGGCAATCTGCCGCATGCATGCGCCGCGGCCCTGATCCGGATCAGCGCAACCGAGCCGCGGCTTTGGCGAAATGGAGGTTACGTCGCGGGACCGTCCGCGCGCAGACGTGAATGTGCGGCGACGTCGTGTCCCATCGAGCTCTGCGGAGGTGCATCATGGCTATCGTGCGTTACGAACCAGTGGACGTATTCAGACGCCTGAGCGACCAGCTCGATTCGCTGATGTCGGGCACCGCACTGACGTCCGACGAGGACAGCAGTGTCGTGACCAGTGCCTGGCGGCCGGCCGTCGACATCAAGGAGGAACCCGGTCACTTTCTCATCATCGCCGACGTGCCAGGTGTCGATCCGGCCAAGATCGAAGTCACCATGGAGGGCGGCGTACTCACCATCCGGGGCGAACGCGCCGAGGACAGGCAGGAGGAGCGTGAGGGCTACCGCCGCATCGAACGATCGCGCGGGACCTTCTACCGGCGCTTCTCGCTTCCCGACACCGCCGACGCGGACAAGATCTCCGCGACCACGACGCATGGCGTGCTCGAGATCAGAATTCCCAAGCGCGAGGTGGAAAAACCACGCCGGATCAAGGTCAAGTCCTGAGCAACCGAGCCTGAAAGCGGCCGCCCTGCGGGCACAGCACCCTGCCCTTCTGCATCGTGCCCGCGGCGGCGGCCACCCTCCTCACGGAGTCATCACCAGCACCCGTTCCGGACGCCCCAGGTACAGGCGCGAGAACTCCTCGGCGACCACGCGGCTGCGCCGGCTCGCCACCACGATCGCGCTGCCGGCATGACGGACCGCGTCCAGGGCGCTCGCCACGTCCGTCGTCGTACGCACCGTGCGCCGCAACGTTGCGGGCGCGCCGGCGAGCAGCAGCTCCAGCTCGCCCCGGCGCGTACCGGCACCGACACCCGCGTTCGCCGCCATGACGAGCAGAGCGACCCCTCTGGCGAGCGCGATGTCGATCGCCAGGGACAGCGCCTCGGCATCGCTGCCGGCGCTGTCGAACCACACCGCGACCGGCGCACGTGCGCGGCGATCGCCGGTGTAGCCCGACGGCCCGCGTCCGACCACGATCAGATCCCCGCTGCCGGCGGCGGTGAGCGCGCTGCGCCACAGCTCGCCGTGCACGACGCTGAGGGAGGTCGCAACGCGCCGCAGCTCGCTGATGCGCTTGAGCGAAGTGCCGAGCAGGCGTTCGCGCGCGCGCAGCTGGCGCGCGCGCCGTATCGGATCGAGCGGCCGGCGCACGGCCGACACGCGATCCACCTCGGCCGCGAAGGGTAACTCGGCGAGCTGCACCAGGCGCACGTCTTCCACCAGCAATGCGGCGAGCGCCAGACCCCGCGACACCGCCAGGTGCGCGCCGAGATCGAGCATCCCGGCCTCGGCCGCCATGGTGCCGAGGGCGACCAGCACACGTCGGCGTGCGTATCCGTCCCGGTCACCGGCTGCGTCCGTCACGGCCGATCAGTCCCCGTCCCGGTTCTGGCCGAATTCCCGGCGCTGGTGTGAATAGCGCCCCAGCGCGGCCTCGATCAGCGCGTTGACGGAGCCGGCGGGATAGCTGCCCGTCGTTTCGTCGCGCGCACCCGCCGGCAGATCGGTCAGGATCGCGATGGCTTCATCGAACGTGCGTACGGCGTAAACGGCGAACCGTCCCGCGCGCGCTGCCTCGACGACATCCTCGCGCAGCATGAGATGCTGGACGTTCGCCGCCGGCACGAGCACGCCGTGGGAGCCGTCGAGCCCGCGCGCGGCGCAGACGTCGAAAAACCCCTCGATCTTGTCGTTGACGCCGCCGATCGCCTGCACGTCGCCGAGCTGGTTCACGGAGCCGGTGACCGCGTAGCACTGCCGGATCGGAACCTGCGCGAGCGCGGAAACGAGCGCGCACAGTTCGGCGAGCGAGGCGCTGTCGCCCTCGATCTGACCGTAGGACTGCTCGAACACCAGACTCGCGGACAGCGACAGCGGATAGCCACGGCCGTAACGGGAGGCGAAGAAGCCCGTCAGGATGAGAACGCCCTTGGAGTGTATCGGGCCACCGAGCTCGGTCTCGCGCTCGATGTCCAGGACATCACCCTCGCCGAGCCGGGTCGTCGCCGTGATGCGCGCCGGCTGGCCGAACGAGAAGTTGCCCAGATCGACGACCGACAGGCCGTTCACCTGCCCGACCGTCGCCCCCGCGGTGGCGATGAGCAGGGTGCCACGCCGGATCTCCTCCTGCGCCCGCTTGCGCAGACGTTCGGTCCGGTAGCGCTGGCGGTCGATGGCGGTGCGTACGTCCGTGGCAGTGACCACCCCGCGGCCGGCCTGCGCCGCCCAGTGGTCGGATTCGTGCACCAGATCGGCGAGCGAGCGCAGGTGCAGCGTGACCCGCCCGGCATCCTGGGTAAGGCGCGCGCCGTGCTCGATGACGGCGGCGACCGCGGCGCGATCCAGCGGCCGCAGATCGTGCCGGCGCGCCACGGTGCCGAGCACGCGGGCGAGCGCACGGTCGCTGTCCGCACTGCGCTCGATACGGTCCTCGAAATCGGCCGACACTTTGAACAGATCGGCGAACTCCGGATCTGCCGCCGCGAGCAGGTAGTACAGCATGCGGTCGCCGTACAGCACGACCTTGACCGCCAGCGGGATGGGTTCGGGCTCGAGCGACACGGTCGACAGCAGTGACAGGGTCCGCTCGATCGACTCGATGCGGATCTCACGCGCATTCAGGGCGCGCTTGAGCCCCTCCCACGCGAATGGCTGCGTGAGCAGCTTGCGCGCATCGAGCACGAGGTAGCCGCCGTTGGCCCGGTGCAGAGCACCGGCGCGGATGAGGGTGAAATCGGTGATCAGCGTGCCCATCTGCGCCATGTGCTCGATCCGGCCGATGAGATTGCCGTAGGACGGCAGGTCCTCCACCACCACCGGCGCCGTCGTCGCCTCGCCGTTGTCGACCACGACATTGACCTTGTAGGCGGCGAGCGCGTGATTGCGGCGCGCCTGCACGAGCTCGCCCTCCTCGCCCGAGGCCAGGAAAACACCGGCGTGCTCGATGACGTCGGCGCGCAGCGCACGCAGGTAGCCGAGCACCGCCGGCGCATCGTGATAACCGTCGACGAGCGTCTTGACGAGATTGTCGACCGCGAACTGCGCCGTCTCGCGTTGCAGGGCCTTGAGCTTCTCGCGGGTCTCGCGGAACCAGGCCGGAAACTGGCTCACAGTCTTTTGCAGGCGATCCTGCAGCGACTCGATGGTTTCCCTGATGTGCGCCTGCTCGGTCTCCGCCAGCTCGCGGAAATGCATCGGGTTGATCGCCTCGCCGTCCTCACCGAGCGGCGCAAAAGCAAATCCCGTGGGCGTTTCCAGCAGGGCGATGCGCTGGCGCATGGCTTCCTCCCGCAGCACCTGCACGGCCTGGTGCTGGCGTTCCTGGAACTCCTCCTCGATCTCCGCTTTGCGCGCCTGGTACTCCTCACGGTGAAAGGCCGCCGGAATGGCGGTGACGAGCTCGTCGACCAGGTGGTCGACGTCGCTGGCGAGACGGCGCGCGCGCCCGGCCGGCAGGCGCAGTGCGCACGGCCGCTGCGGATCCTCGAAGTTATTGACGTAGCACCAGCCGTCGGCGACCGGCCGGCTGGCGGCTTCGGTCGCCAGGATGTGCCGCACGGCGCCAAGTTTGCCGATCCCGTCGGGTCCGAGAACGAAGACGTTGTAGCCGGCGCTGGCCATGCGCATGCCGAACTGGATGGATTCGACCGCGCGATCCTGGCCGACGACGAGGTGGATTTCGCCGATGTCGGCGGTGGTTTCGAAGTCGAAGCTGCTCGTATCGCATACCCGGTACAGGGACTCGGGCGGTACCGGCTCGCGGCTCATGGCACTCCTCGGGCGTTGCTGATCCAATCGGGCGTGGCGCGCCGTCATGGCACTGCCTCGCAGCCGTCAAGCTACCACGACCGGCACCAGCGCGCCGACGGCCACGGCCGGGATCCCGGGCAGGCCGGTTGCGGCCCGGGAACCCGCTACTGCCCATCGGCATTCAGACTGGTTTAATCTAGGCGCCATATCATGGCGCCCGACGCTGGCCGACCATGACCCGGTTGAGGCTGGGGGTCGCGCCGGTACGGCGCGTCCGTGCATCACCCGCCCCGCATTTCGAACGTACCGCAACGGAACACTGCATGCAGCCTCCTTTCCCTGTCCCCGCACTCGGGCGCCTCGCCGGGGCGGCGCTGCTGTGCGCGCTGGCACCGCTTGCCGTCGCCGGCGACCGGATCATGATCGACGCCGAGCAGCAGCGCATGCTCGGCGTCACGCTCGTCGCACCGGTCCCGGTGCTGGAAGTACCGGGTGCCCGGCACCCGGGTATGGTCGTGGTGCCCAACGAACGCCTGCGGGTCGTCAGTGCGCCGCAGGCGGGGCTGGTCGAGTCGCTGCTCGTCGCCGAAGGTGACCGGATCACCATCGGCCAGCCGCTCGCCCGCCTGCAGAGCCCGTCGCTGATCGCGGTGCAGCGCGAGCTGCTCGATGCGCGCAACCTCGAAGCGCTTGCCCGCGAGGAACTCAATCGCATCCGCCTGGGAGTCAAGGAAGGGATCGGTGCCCGCCTGGAGCTGGACCGCGCTCAGAGCGCCCATGCGGCACGGGTGACGGCGCTCACCCAGGCACGTGAGCTGCTCGCCCTGTCGGGCATGGACGGCGAAGCCGTCACGGCGCTCGAGCAAGCCGGGCACATGACCACGGTGATTACGCTGACGGCGCCGCTCACGGGCGTGGTCCTGGACCAGCTCGTCACCGCGGGCGAGCGGGTCGAAGCCGCCACCGCCGTCTACCGGGTCGCGGATCTGTCGGCCTTGTGGCTGGATATCCACGTACCGGTCCGCGAAGCAGACCGGGTCAGCCTCGCGGACACGGCCAGCGTTCCTGCCACCGGCGCCAGCGGCAGGGTCATCACCATCGGCCGCAAGGTGCACGAGGCCGACCAGGGCGTGCTGATCCGTGCCGAAGTCACCGAAAACCCCGACCGGCTGCGCCCCGGCCAGTTCGTCGAGGCACAAATCGACTGCCACTGCGAAGTCGGGACGGTGTTCCGTCTGCCGCGCGCCGCCGTCGTGCGCAACCAGGGCAAGGCCGTGGTGTTCGTGCACATCGACGGCGGTTTCCAGGTCCAGCCGGTCGAGATCTACGGAGAGACCGGGGACGTGATCATGGTGCAGGCCCCGTTCGCCGAAGGCGCCGCAGTCGCGGTGAGCGCCACCGCCGCGCTCAAGGCCGCCTGGCTCGGCATCGGCGAGTGAGCATCCCCGCCAGCGCCACGATCGCCGGCACGCACCCGTCCGGCGCGATCCAGCCCCCGCAAGACCGCGGCTCATGCTCTCCCGGCTGATTCAGTTCGCGCTCACCCAGCGCCTGCTCATGCTGCTCGCAGTGGTGCTCATCGGCGGCGCCGGCTGGAAGGCAGTGCGCGAACTGCCGATAGACGCCTTTCCCGATGTCTCGCCGACCCAGGTGAAGATCATCATCAAGGCGCCCGGCATGACGCCCGAAGAGGTCGAAGCGCGGATCACCGCCCCGATCGAGGTCGAGATGCTCGGCATTCCGAGGCAGACGATGCTGCGCTCGACCGCCAAGTACGCGTTGTGCGATCTGACCGTCGATTTCGAGGAAGGCACGGACATCTACTGGGCGCGGCAACAAGTCGCCGAGCGTCTCAACGGGATCCGGGACATGCTCCCGCAGGACATCTCCGGCGGTATCGCGCCGCTGACCACGCCACTCGGCGAGATGTTCATGTTCACGGTCGAGAACGACGCGTTGTCCCTGACCGAGAAGCGCACGCTGCTCGACTGGGTGATCCGTCCGGCGCTGCGTGCCGTGCCCGGCGTCGCCGATGTCAATGCCCTCGGCGGACTCGTGCGCACCTTCGAGATCACACCCCATCCGGCGCGCATGGCCGCCCGCGGCATCGACGTCGGGCAGCTCGCGGCGGCCGTGCAGGCCGGCAACCGCAACGACGGCGCCGGACGCCTGAGTGACGGCGAGGAGACGCTGCTGGTCCGCAGCGTCGGCGCGATCCGCACGCTCGATGACCTCGGCGACATCGTCGTCGCCGCGCATCCCGCCGAGCCGGTACGCGTGCGTGACGTGGCAAGCGTGGGCATCGGCTCGCTGACGCGCTACGGCGCGGTCACCCGTGACGGTACCGGCGAGGCCGTGGAGGGCCTGGTGCTCGGCCTGCGCGGGGCGAACGCCCGCCAGGTGGTCGAGGGCGTACGCGCCAGGCTCGCCGAGCTGGCACCGACGCTGCCCGCCGGCACGACGGTGCCGGTGTTCTACGACCGCGGTGATCTGGTCGCGCGCGCAGTGGGCACGGTCGCCGAAGCACTGGCCGAGGCCATCGTTCTCGTGCTGATCCTGCTGGTCCTGTTCCTGGGCGATCTGCGCGCGGCCTTCACAGTGGCGCTGATACTGCCGCTGGCCGCGCTCACCACCTTCATCCTCATGCGCCACACCGGCATGAGCGCGAACCTGATGAGCCTCGGCGGCCTCGCCATCGCCATCGGCATGCTCGTCGACGCGGCCGTGGTCGTGGTCGAAAACGTGGTCGCGCACCTCGCCGAGGAGGGCGGCCAGCGTCGCGTGCCACGGCTGCACGTGATTTTCCGGGCGACGCAGGAAGTCGCCGTGCCGGTCACCTCCGGCATCCTCATCATCATCATCGTGTTCCTGCCGCTGCTCACGCTGCAGGGGCTGGAAGGCAAGCTGTTCACCCCGGTGGCGACCACGATCACCTTCGCGCTCGGATCGTCGCTGCTGCTGTCGCTCACCGTCATCCCGGTGCTGGCGTCCTACCTCATCGGCACGCCGAAGCACGGGAACTCCTGGCTGGTGCGCCAGGCCCACCGGGTCTACGGTCCCGCTCTGGAATGGTCGCTGCGCCACGCACGCCTGGTCATCGCGGCGGCACTGCTGCTGCTCGGGGCCGCGGCTTTCGCATTCACGCGCCTGGGCAGCACCTTCATGCCGACCATGGACGAGGGCAACATCATCGTCCAGATCGAGAAGCTGCCGTCGATCAGCCTGCAGGAATCCACCCGCATGGACACGCTGGTGCAGCGGGCAATCCTCGACGCGGTCCCCGAGGTCGCCGGCATCGTTGCGCGCACGGGCTCGGACGAGATAGGTCTGGATCCCATGGGTCTGAACCAGACCGACGCCTTCCTGGTGCTCAAACCCCGGGACCAGTGGCGCATGCGGGACAAGCAGGCGCTGATAGCGGCGCTGCGCACGGTGCTGGATCGGTTCCCCGGCATCAGCTACGGCTTCACGCAGCCGATCGAGATGCGCGTGTCGGAAATGCTGACCGGCGTGCGTGGCGACGTCGCCATGAAGATCTTCGGCCCCGATCTCGACACGCTGAACCGGCTAGTAGATCAGACCGCCGCGCTGGTCGAGGGCATCGCCGGCGCCGAGGACGTGTTCGCGACCCGCAACCAGGGCGTACAGTACCTGCAGCTCGATTTCGACCGGCTCGCCATCGGTCGCGTCGGCCTGTCGGTCGACGCGGTGGCCCGCGTGCTGCGCGCGATGGTCGAGGGCGACGACCTCGGTATCGTCTACGAGAACGACCGCCGCACGCCGCTCATCGTGCGCGGGGATGCGGATCTGCGTGCTTCGGCGCCGCAGCTCGCCAACCTCAAGCTGACGCTGGACGATGGCCGCCAGGTGCCGCTGGCGAGTCTTGCCAGGCTGCAACGCGTCGAGGGCCCGGTCGCCATCGCCCGCGAGCGGGGTGCGCGCATGGGTGTGGTGCTCGCCAACGTCGCCGGCCGCGATCTGGTCGGATTCGTCGCCGAGGCCAGGCGCGAGGTCGCGGCGAAGATCGAGCTGCCGACAGGCTACCGGGTCGAATGGGGTGGTCAGTTCGAGAACCAGCAGCGCGCGGCGACCCGGCTCGCGTTGGTGGTACCGGTCGCGCTCGGCCTCATATTCCTGCTGCTGTTCTCCACCTTCGGCTCGGTGCGCCAGGCGCTGCTGGTGCTCACCAACGTGCCCCTGGCACTGGTGGGCGGCGTGTTCGGCCTGCTGCTCGCCGGCGAGTACCTGTCCGTGCCGGCGTCGGTCGGTTTCATCGCTCTGCTCGGCATCGCCGTCCTGAACGGCATCGTGATGCTGACCCACTTCAACAGTCTGCGTGCGCTCGGCACGTCGATGGACGTGGTGGTGGTCGAGGGCGCGAAGCGGCGCCTGCGGCCGGTGCTGATGACGGCGAGCATCGCTGCCTTCGGACTGGTGCCGCTGCTGACCGTGACCGGCCCCGGTTCGGAGATCCAGCGCCCGCTCGCCATCGTCGTGATCGGCGGGCTGGTGAGCGCGACCGCGCTGACGCTCATCGTACTGCCGATCCTCTACCGCCGTTTCGGCGCCCCGCGCTGATCATCGCGGCCGTATCGACCCCGAGGGAATCCCGATGTCAGACTGCATGCTGGAGCTGATCGCGAGCAGCGGCACCGAGGCCAGAGTGCTCGAATTGCTACTCGCCGACGAACGCGTGCCGGGCTTTCACAGCACGACGATTTTCGGCCACGGCAGTGTCTTCGATGAGCTGGAAACCGCCGAGCAGGTTGCCGGTCGCCAGCGCCAGACGCTGTTTCGCGTGCGCCTCGAGGAAACACAGGCACGCGCCCTGATCGAGACGCTGCGCGTGGCGCTGCGCGGCAGCCACGTCCGTTACGTGTTGTTGCCGATCATCGACAGCGGGCTGCTCGAGTGACCGGCGCCGATCCGGCGACGGTCACGTCAGAAAGCGATCCAGCACCCGGGCGAGACCGCGCAGCGAAATCGGCTTGGTGAGGTAGTCCTCGAAACCGGCCGCACGCCCGCGCTCGAGATCCGCGGGCATGGCGTTGGCGCTGATCGCCACCACCGGTATGGCGCTGGTCAAGGGGTCTTCGCGCAGCTTCGCCAGCACCTCGAAGCCGTTCATGTCGGGCAGGTTGACGTCGAGCAGGATGAGATCGGGGCGCTTGGTCATCGCCAGGGCGAGGCCGAGCGCCGGCGTCGCGGCGGTGATGAGGCGCATGCCCCGCCGGTTCGCGAGCGCGCGCTCGAGCAGGCGCATGTTGGCGGGGTTGTCCTCGACGTACAGCACGATGCGCATGCGCGTGTCGGCGAGGTCGACCTCGATCGCCTCGCCGGGCGCCCAGGCCGCCGTGTCCGAGGCCGGCGCAATCGTGGCGACGACGACGTTGTCGGCCACCACGGGCACCCTCAGCCGGTAGCAGGTGCTTTCGCCCGGGATACTGCGGGCTTCGATGTCACCGCCCATGAGCTCGATCAGGCGGCGCGCCAGTACCAGGCCGATACCGGTTCCGCGACCGGATACCGCGGCGCCCTCGGGACGCTCGAACGGATGGAACAGGCGGTGCCGCTGCTCGACGGTCAGACCCGGACCGTCGTCGCGCACTTCGATGACGATGGTGCCCGCGGCCCGTTCACAGCTCACCGTCAGGACGCCGCCTTCACGGCCGCACTTGACCGCGGTCGCGAGCAGGTTGCTCAGCGCCTGGCGCAGCCGCGCCGCGTCCGCTCGCGCCGGCGGCGGTGGCGCCACCGGCGGTACGCGGGTGATGCTGACGCCGCGCTGGCGGGCCACGGCTTCCACCGCGGCTTCGCTCTCACAAATGACGTGCTCGACGGTGACCGCCTGGATGTCGAGCTTCATCTTGCCCGACTCGATGCGGGCGAGTTCGACCACCTCGTTGACGAGCTCCAGCAGGTGTCCGCCCGCCGCGAGGATCTCCTGCAGGCTGTCCTGCTGGTCGGGGCGCAAGGGCCGCAGCGTGTCGGCAGCGAGAAGCTGGGCGAAGCCCAGGATCGCGTTGAGCGGTGTACGCAGCTCCCGGCTCAGTGCCGAGAGGATGTCGCTCTTGGCGTCACTTTCGGATTCCGCTGCCTGCCGGGCGAGGACCAGCCCGCGCTCGAGCCGCTTGCGCTCGGTGACGTCGGAGTGCGTGCCGAGCATGCGTTGCGGCCTGCCATCGTCCGCCCGGGCGACGACCTGCCCGCGATCGCGGACCCAGTGGTAATCGCCGTGCCTGTCACGCAGGCGGTATTCGCACTCGAAGTACGGCAGCTCCCCGTGCCAGTGGCGCTCGAGCGCGTCGCGCACTCGCCCGCGATCGTCGGGATGCACGCGCCCGTCCCACTCGCCGTATTCGCTCTCGAGCTCGTGCTCGCCGTACCCGAGTATCTCCTTCCAGCGCTGCGACAGCACGACCTTGCGGGTCTGCATGTTCCAGTCCCAGCCCCCCTGGCCGCCGAGCTCCAGCGCACCGAGCCAGCGGGCGGCCTCGTCCCGCAGCGCCTGCTCGCGCACCGACCGCGCGTCGATGTCCTCGAACACGGCGATCAGCACCGCGTCCTGCCCGGGGTTCGCATCGAGCGCGGCGCTGCGCACGGACAAGCAGACCGTATTGCCGTCGTCACGGCGCACACGCAGATCGACCTGTGTGCTGCCGCCAGCGCCGACGCCGGCCGATCGCAGCGCGCCGGCGAGCGCAGCGCGGCATTCCGGCAGCACCCGCTCCTGCAGCGTGTGCCCGGCGAGCAGCTCCGCACGGGTGCCGAGCATCGTCTCCAGCTGCCGGTTCCAGTGCAGCCAGCGACCGTCGCGATCGAGGCGCGCGATACCGGCCGGGACCTGCTCGACGTCCCCGGCGGACCACGGCGCCGTGCCGACCCCGGCGTTCACGTCGAGCCCTGCCCGCGGGCGGGCGTGGTCCCGCTCCGGGCGGCCGGGCCCGGCCGCCGCGAACCGGGCCGCGACCGGGATCGGCCCCGATCCTGAGATGGATCGGGTCGCGTTCGCGCAGCGGTCGCTATGATGTTCTTCATGCAATCCTCGCGGACCTTACCCGGCGTATTGTCGCCGGCGCTCGCTGAAGCCATGTGGTGGACCTTTCCTGATTGCCGCAGACGGCGGAAGTATAGCGATCTCGCAGCCCTGGCCGGGGTTCTGCCCGTCATCGCGCGCGCCGCCCCGGCGGCCGCGCACGCCGTGCCCCCGGCCGGGCCGCTGCGGGCCGGCGTCGTGCCGATCGCCGTGCAGGAGGGTTTTTTGGACCCGATCCTGGTTCCTTGCGTCACGCGCACGCAAATGGTCACGTTGCGCCTCGCCCACTGCGCCGGGGTCCAGGCATGGTCGTCTGCCGGGGATGCCCTGCGCGACCGCCGGCAAGGCGACCGACGCTGACGTGCTGCTGCGTGTCGTCATCGCCTGGGTGGCGCTGCTCGCGGTGGTGCCGGCACGGGGTGCCGCAGAGCCCGTGGACGTCTACGTGTTCTGGGCACACGGCTGCCCGCATTGCGAGGACGCCATGGCGTGGCTCGAGGCGCGCGAGCGCGCGCGCGGCGACCTGCGCACGCGGCGGCTGGAGGTGACCGGCGACGCCGACGCCCGCGCCTTGTTCGAGCGGGCCGTGCGCAACCTCGGGGTGAGCGAGCCGGCGGTACCGTTCATCGTCGTCGGTGATCGGCACATCATCGGCTGGAGTGGTGCCGCGGGCACCGGCGCCATCGTCGAAGCGATGCTCGAGCGATGCCGCGATTCGACCTGCCCGGATCTCGTCGCCGGGCAGCGCACGGGTGCGCCCGCGCCACCCGCAGCGCTGCCGTCCGCCGCGCCCGTCCCCGCTTCGATACACCTACCCCTGGTCGGCGAGCTGCGCCTTGCACAACTGTCGCTGCCGGCGCTGACTCTGGTCCTCGGCGCGCTGGACGGCTTCAATCCCTGCGCCATGTGGGTGCTGGTGTTTCTCATCGGCCTGCTGCTCGGCCTGCGCGATCGTACGCGCATGTGGCTGCTCGGCACGGTCTTCATCGCCGGCTCGGCGGCGGTGTACTTCCTGTTCATGGCCGCCTGGCTCAACTTCCTGTTGTTCGTCGGCTTCGTGGTCTGGGTGCGCGCCGCCATCGCGGCGGTCGCGCTCGGTGCCGGCCTGTACAACCTGCGCGAATTCATTCGCAATCCCGCGGGCGTGTGCCGGGTCACTGCACCGGCGGCACGGCGGCGGCTATTCGAGCGGCTGCGACAGGCGGCGTCGCAGCCGCGCCTGGTGATCGCGCTGGCGGGCGTGCTCGCGCTCGCCTTCGCGGTCAACCTGGTGGAGCTGGTGTGCTCCGCGGGGATCCCGGCCGTCTACACCCAGATCCTGGCGTTCAACGACATCGCCGGCTGGCAGTATTACGCCTATCTGGGCGGCTACGTGACCGTGTTCATGCTCGACGACCTGGTCGTGTTCGTGCTGGCGATGAAAACGCTGCAAATCGCCGGGGCCACCGGGCGCTACACCCGCGCCTCGCATCTCGTCGGCGCGATTGTGATGACGACCATCGGGCTGCTGCTGCTGGTGCGTCCCGAATGGCTGCTGTTCGGCTGAGAGCTCGTGAAACCATCACCGCGCCGGTGCTAAGCTGCGCGGCGTCGATCCATGCACGACGGAACCGGCATGAAGAAAACGTCGGACAAAGTCAGTAACCGCGCGCGGCGGCGCTTCCTGCAGGGCTCGATCGCGCTGGTGTACGACTTCGACGGCACGCTCACGCCCAAGCCAATGCAGAACTACACCGTGCTCGCCAAGCTCGGCATCTCGGCCGACGAATTCTGGAACGAAGTCAACACCGAGGTCGCACGCACCGGCGGCGACCACATGCTCACCTATATGCGGCTCATCGTCGATCGGCTGCGTTCCAGCGACGAGCACATCACCCGTGACGATCTGCGGCGCCTGGCGACCGACATCGAGTATTTCCCCGGGGTCGAGACCTGGTTCGAGCGCGTGAACCGCTACGTGGAACTGCGAACCCGCGGCAAGGTCAGGGTACGCCATTACCTAATCAGTGCCGGTCTGCGGGAAATCCTCGAAGGGGTGAGCATCAGGCACCAGTTCCGGCGTATCTACGCTTCACAGTACTTCTTCGACAAGTACGATCGCGCGACCTTTCCCACCATCGTCATCAATGACACGGCCAAGACGCAGTACTTGTTCCGCATCAACAAAGGTATCGAGGATCCGCGCGAATCGATCAACGACCATATGCCGGAACAGCAGCGGCCGATACCGTTCGGACACATGCTCTACATCGGTGACGGCATGACCGACGTCCCGTGCATGACGGTGGCGAAGAAAAACGGCGGTTTCGCCGTCGCGGTCTACCAGCCGAAGCTGACGAAATCACTGACCACCTGCCAGGAGCTCGCCCGTGCCGACCGCATCGACTACTTTGCGCCGGCCGACTATCGCGAGGGGCGCACGCTCGAACGGCGAGTTCAGGTCATCCTGGACGTGATGATCGCGCGCATCCTGTTCGAACGCGAACGTTTCGCGTTGCGCCGCGAGCTCGACTGACGACCCCTGCGTCACACCGGAACCGGTGCCGGCGCCTGCGGGGAGTGCACCGGCGCGGTTCCTGAACGCGCTCGCGGTCATCGCGAGGCTGGTCTTGCGCCACCGCCACCGCGAGGAGCGTAGCGACGTGGCGATTCAAAGTTCAGCGTTCGCCGCGGGCGAGGTATTCGAGTATGTGCTTACGCAGCGGATGGCGCCTCATCCATTCACGCAGCTTGCGTACCACGTCGTAGTCGCGCGCGCCGAGCAGCTCCAGATACCGTGCCTCGTACTGGCGCGTGGCCTGCTCGCGCCGCAGGCGCGTCTGCCAGGGCTCGCTGAGGATGTCGCCCAGGCGGTCGTGCAGCCGCAGGGCGATGAGCAGCGGCCACTCACCTGCGTCGAACCAGACCTCGTCGCAGGCCGAGCACAGGTCGACGCGGCACTCGGAATCCACCGTCACGCGGTACTTGCGCATGATGTGATGGCAGCGCGGGCACTTGAGCGCGCGTGTGCTTTCCGCGACGGCCGGCGCCTGGACGGCAGCGGCATCGAGAACGCAGGTGTGCGCCTGCCACGCACGATAGCTGAGCAGCGAGATCGCCGCACCACCGCAGCCGCCACAACCGAGCGCCGGCAATCCGAACTCGAGCTGCGTCGGCGCGAGCGCAATGCCGCTGCACGTGGGGCACTGCAGGCTACCCGAGTGGTGCGCAGGCGGCGAAGGGATGGGGATCGGCACGTTCATCGGGAGTGATCCGGCGCTGCGGGACCGGCGACGCCGGCACGGATCCGTCGCGCCGCGCCGCGGGCGGGACATCGTCGTCTTGAGTGCGGGCAGTTGCGCAAGTGAGCGGGTGGTCGCCGGCTGCCGGTTCCGGAGCCGTGGCTGATTCTATGGCCTGTGACGTGCACGCGGCAATGCACCGACTTGCGGTAGAATGCGCGCTCCGCCAGTCCCGTTGCGGTTCCGTCGTCACCATGCTCAACTTCGAGAACGTGGCCCTGCGCCGCGGCAACCGCGTGCTGTTCTCCGGGGCGAGCTTCACGATCCACCCGCACTGGAAAGTGGGCATCACCGGTGCCAACGGTTGCGGCAAGTCGAGTCTGCTCGCGCTGCTGCGCGGCGAGCTGGGCGCCGACAGCGGCGACGTCACGATCCCGGCGGACCTCGTGATCGCGCACGCGGTACAGGAAACGCCGCTGACCGACATGCCGGCAATCGAGTACGTGCTCGACGGAGACGCCGAGTTGCGTGCGATCGAGCGGGCACTGGCCGCGAGCGAAGACGGCGTCGAGCAGGCACGCCTGCACGCTCGCCTGGATCTCATCGACGGCTACACGGTCCGCCATCGCGCGGCGCGACTGCTGCACGGCCTGGGCTTCACGGCCGCCGATGCGCAGCAGCCCGTGCGGGCGTTTTCCGGCGGCTGGCGCGTACGACTGAATCTCGCCCAGGCGCTCATGACGCGCTCGGATCTGCTGCTGCTCGACGAGCCGACCAACCACCTCGACCTCGATGCGACCCTGTGGCTCGAAGACTGGCTCACACGCTATCCGGGCACGTTGCTGGTCATTTCGCACGACCGTGATTTCCTCGACGGTATCGTCGACCACGTGCTCAACATCGACCAGGGCTGCGCGCGGCTGGCCGAAGGCGATTTCAGCACCTTCGAGCGCCGCCGCGCGGAGGAGCTCGCCCAGCAGCAGGCGCTGTACCAGCGCCAGCAACGCGACATCGCGCACATGCGCGCGTTCGTCGAGCGCTTCCGGGCGCAGGCGACCAAGGCGCGCCAGGCACAGAGCCGGCTCAAGGCCCTCGCGCGCATGGAGCTCATCGCACCGGCGCATGTGGACTCACCGTTCCGGTTCGATTTTCCGCCGCCGCAGCGCATGCCGCATCCGCTGGTGCGCCTGCGCGGGGCCGCAGCCGGTTACGGCGAGCGGGTGGTGCTGCACGACGTGGATGTCGGTCTCGATCCCGGCGACCGCGTGGCGCTGCTCGGGCGCAACGGCGCCGGCAAGTCGACCCTGGTGAAGCTGCTCGCGGGTGAGCTCGAACCCCGCGCCGGGGAAATGCTGCGGGCACCGGATCTGCGCGTGGGCTATTTCGCGCAGCATCAGCTCGAGCAGCTGCGGGCCGGAGACGGCGCGCTCGCCCATCTCGCGCGGCTCGACCCGCGGGCCCCGGAACAGCGATTGCGCGATTTCATCGGCGGCTTCGGATTTCCCGGCGACGCCGCCCACGCACCGGCGGGACGATTGTCGGGCGGTGAGAAGGCGCGCCTGGTGCTCGCGATGCTGGTCTACCAGGCCCCGCAGCTGCTGCTCCTGGACGAGCCGACCAACCACCTCGATCTCGACATGCGCCATGCACTGACCGTTGCGCTGCAGGATTTCACCGGCGCCGTGGTCGTGGTGTCACACGACCGCTACCTGCTACGCACGGTCAGCGACGATCTCTGGCTGGTGGCGGACGGCCGCGTCGGACCGTTCGCGGGAGATCTCGACGACTACCGCGACTGGCTGCTCGCGCCGGTGGCGACCACGCGGGCGACGGGTGACGCGAGGCCCCATGGCGCCAGCGCCCGCCAGCAACGGCGGCGCCGCGATGCCGAGGCGCGCCAGCGCCTGACACCGCTCAAGCGCGACCTCGCGGCCGTCGAACGCGAGCTCGCGCGCCTGGGTCAGGAGGCCACGCATATCGAGCACGCCCTGGCCGACGCGGACGTCTACACCTCCGACGCGCGCGCGCGCCTGCGGGATCTGCACCAGCGCCAGGCCGGGATCCGAGCGGCCGTGGATGCCGCCGAGAGCCGCTGGCTGGAGCTCAGCGATGCGCTCGAAACGGCGCGCGGAGCGGCCGAGCTCACGGACGACTGATCGAACCGGATAAGCCCGGCGCCGACCCCGAACCAGTCGCAGCGGATCTTGGCGTGCGTCAGCGCGGATCGATTGGCGTGATGCGTCCGCACGCCCGCTCCAGCGCTTCGGCCGCGTCCAGGCACAGATCCTCGCGCATCGGCATTCCGATGATCTGCACGGCCTGCGGCAGACCCTCGGCGACACCGACCGGCACGATCACCACCGGCAGGCAGAGCAGGTTGACGGCGACGATGAGACGCTGGCTGTCCATGATCTCGCGCGCGCGGGCGCTGGATTCGATGTCCGCGCCGACCGCAAAAGGCGGTGCGGTCGACACTGGCCCGAGCACGATCGGATAGCGCTCCTGGAACAACCGCCAGTCGCGCAGCAGACGGGTGCGATCGGCCATGGCGTGCAGATAGCCGTCCCGGTCGAGGGTCGGAATGAACTCGTTGCACAGCTCGAGCGAGCGAATGGCGTCGGCCGATACGACCTGGCGCAGCATGGGCATGAGCTGGGCGTGCACCTCGGTGAACAGCACCCGGCGCCACGACTCCATCGCCTCGACGATGTGCGGTGGCTCGATTTCCTCGACCGCGTAGCCGGCGTTCGCCAGCGCATCGGCGGCCACACGCACACCGGCGGCGACCTGCGGATCGACACCCATGCCGGCAGGATCTATCGTCATCGCGACCCGGATCGGCGCCGCCGGTGCCGATCCGCGCAACGGCGCCGCCACCCACCAGGGATCGCGTGGGTCCGGTCCGCTCATCGCCGCGAGCGCGACCCGCAGATCGGCGATCTCGCGCGCCATCGGCCCTTCCACGTACATGAGCTGAAAGCTGAGCGGCAACTCCGCCGGCATGTTGGCGTTGGCACGCGCGATGCGACCCAACGAGGGCTTCACCGAGCACACGCCGCAGGCCTGCGCGGGATAGCGCAGCGAGCCACCGACGTCGTTGCCGAGTGCGAGCGGCGCCATACCGGTGGCAAGCGCCGCGGCGGCACCGCCGCTCGAGCCGCCGGCGACGCGGCTCGCATCCCAGGGGTTGCGCGTCGCGCCGTGCAGCGTCGACTCGCTGTGCCAGCGCAGAGCGAAATCGGGCAGGTTGGTCGAGGCCACCGGAATCGCGCCGGCGGCCCTGAGCTGCGCGACCACCGGCGCATCGGCCGGCGGCAGGTTCCGCGCCAGCGCCGGCACACCCTGCGTGGTCGGCCAGCCGGCGATATCGATATTCTCCTTGACGGTGAACGGCACGCCGTGCAGCGGTCCGACCGCCGCGCCGCGCGCCAGCGCCGCGTCAGCCGCGTCGGCCTCCGTGCGTGCCTGATCGGCGAAGATGCACGGGATGGCGCGGACGCTGTCGTTCACCGCTTCGATGCGCGCGATGATGGAGTCGACGGCCGCGCGCGCGCTGGACTCGCCATCCTTGATCCGCCGCGCGAGCGCGACGGCCCCCAGCTCCCAGAGCTCGCTCATGTTCCGTTTCTCCTCATTCTGTTCACGCGGCCGACGCGCCGCGCCGACTTGCCCTCACCCTGCGCCCGTGCCTGCCGGAGCTGGAACCCACGGACTCGCCATGCTCCCCGTTTCTTGCGTTCGTGACGGCCGGCGGGCACCAGGCCCTCCTCAGTCAGCCGCCACTTCCACCCGCGCATCGTACCCTGACTGTCCGGTCGTGAATCCGAAGATGTCCACCGCGGCGTCGGGCAGCGAGGCCCCGCCATACATCAGGGTGTTCAGCCCCGGCCAGCCATCGTGCATCCACACCGTCCCGGCCGGCACGTCGTCGGTGACGCGTACCCGCGCTCTGAACTCGCCGTCATCGTTGTGCACGCGCACGTCGCTCCCGTCGGTAATACCCCGTGCAGCCGCGTCGGCCGGCGCGAGCCACAGCTCCGGCTGCGGATCGCGGGCGGCGAGCGTGGGCAACGCGCGGCCGTGGTCGTAGAAGCTGTGGAAGTGTGACAGGGTACGGCCGTTGCGCAGCGCGAGCGGGTAGCGCGATGCTTCCTGCGGCGCCGGCTCGGGTAACGGCGGCAGACCGACCGCAGCGGCGCGCTCGGAGTAGAACTCGATCTTTCCCGACGGCGTCAAATAGCGGTGATCCGGGTGCGCGACATGGGACACGTTCATGGCGCCGATACCGCCGGCCGCACGCAGGGACGCGACGGTGGCGTGTCCCGTGGCCGGGTGATCGAGCACCGCATCGATGTGCCCGCCGTCGTGCTTCCAGGGATAGAAGTCGTCGATACCGAGGCGCTCGGCAAGCGCCCGGACCACGTCCGTGCTCGAACGCGCCTCACCCGCCGGCGCGAGCGCCCGGTCCATCAGGTACAGGTGGGTGGGCGTTCCCTTGCAGCCGAGGTCCTCGAGCCAGGACGTTGCCGGCAGCACGATGTCGGCGGCGCACCGGGCGGTCTCGTTCATGAACAGGTCGTGGCACACGATGAGATCCATGCCGTCGAAACCACGGCCCACGCGGCCCGTGTCGGCGAACGAGGACAGCATGTCGGTGCCGAACAGCAGCATCGCGCGCAGGCGACCGTCGCACACGGCGTCGATGATCGCCGACATCTGATTGGGGATGTAATCGCCCGGCGGACGGGCCTCGAAATTGACGATGTTCGCCAGACCGTGACCGTGCGGCATGCCGGCATGGCGCGGGCCGAAACCCGCGCCCGGTTTGCCGAGCTTGCCCGTCAGCGGCGGCAGACAGGAGATGGCACGGCTCGCCATCCAGCCGTGCCGATCCTTGTACATCGAGCTGCCGGACATGAGCAGCATCGCCCGGGCAGTGTGCGCGTAGCTGCGTGCCAGGGCGACGATGGCATCGGCACCGACGCCGGTGACGCTGGCGCCCCAGGACGGGGTGAATCGGCGAACGTGCTCCGCGAGCGCTTCGAAACCGACGGTGTGCGCCGCGATGAAATCCTCGTCGTACAGTTTCTCGGCGACGATGACGTGCATCAGCGCCAGCGCCAGTGCGGCGTCGGTTCCGGGACGGACGAGGTGGTACTCGTCGGCGGATCGGCAGGCCTCGCTCACGCGCACGTCGATGGCGACGACGCGTGCGCCGCGGCGCTTCGCGGCCGAGACGTGACGCGCCGTGTTGGGCTGACTGGCGAAATTCGAGCCCCACAGCACGATGAGATCGGCGTGTGCGCTCATGTCTTCCTTGGTGTTGGCCTCGAGCGCCCCCGTCAGCGCAATGCCGAAACCACCGAGCCCCCAACAGATCATCGACGACTCCCACCACTGGCAACCGGCCATGTTGGCGAAACGCAAGACGAGCTGATAGTTGGCGAAAGTGCCGAAATCATTGGCCACGTTCCCGTGTCCTCCCCAGACCCCGACGGCGTCACGCCCCAGTCTGTCCACGGTCGAGGCGATGCGATCCAGTGCCTCGTCCCAGCCAATACGCTCCCACGAGTCGCTGCCGCGACGCCTGCGCGCCCGCGGATACAGCACGCGTTCGGGGTTGCCGATGATCTCGTGTGCGGCGCGCCCGCGCACGCACAGAAATCCCCGGCTGTCCGGGTTGTCCCGATCGCCGGTCACTTCCACCAGGGCATCGTCGCCCTCGACCGTCACGAGCATCCCGCAAAGCGTCGGATGACAGTTCATCGGGCACATGGTGCGAATGGTGCGGCGGGCAGTGTCGGTCATGGCGGCTCGGGTCCTGCAGTATGGTGCGGTGCTCCGCAACATAGGCGCTCACCGCCCGCAGGGCAAGATCCGTGCCCCGCCCGTGCGCGCAGGGCACCGCCACCGTTCGGGCCCGGGTCCGGAGCGGCGCAGCACCAGCGCCGCGCGGGCCGTGCCGTCCGCGCCCACCGTCGCCGGTCCCGGCCATCCGTTCCCCGGCCCGCGCAACGATCCGTTCATGCTGATGATCGCCGGCACCAGTGTGCTCATGTTCAGCGGCAACGTCGCCGGTAACCGGCTGTTCTCCGTGCTGGTCGGCACACCCGTGACGCAGGCCGGGCAGACGTACGGCTATCTCGTCAGTTTTAGTGCCGAGGATCGGCGACGACCAGGACGCGCGCCAGGCGCAGGAGCAGATCCTGGCAGGTTGGGAAAAATGATCGCTCGCGCTCGACATCGACGACGACGAGCCGATCATGGTTAACATCCGCTGCCGCGCAGCCAGAGACCAAGGACATCGATCTCCTCGTCCGCCAGTTCTTCGGTAGCCGGTTCATCGTCCCGGACCTCGCTGCCTACGTTCACCACCACCTCGGCTTTCGCCGGGGAAGGCCAGCCTGGAACATCCAGGAGATCTGCGCGAGCTTTCTCGACGCCACTGAACTCGCCTGGAACATGGTGCGCGCCGGCGGCCCGTAGCGGCGCGTGCTGGTGATGGCCGTGGCGGCGCTCGAAACCGGCGGCTGGGGCACCGATCCGACCTCGCCCGTCGACACCCTGCGCCGCACCCGGCACTCGCTGGCCAATATCATGATCGACCGCCATGGCGACACGGCGGTGGTGGAATCGCACGTGCTCGCCTATCACGAGTGGGAGATGGCGTCGGGCACGCACGACGAGATCGTCGGCGGACGCTACATCGATCGCTTCGAACGCCGCGACGGCGCGTGGAAGATCGCGGATCGCCGCTGCGTGTTCGAGTGGTCGCGACTGGAGCGGTGCACCGTGCGCTTCTTCGAGCGCATGCCCGGGCGGTACACGCGCGGCGCGCACGCGCCGGACGATTATCTGTACACCCTGCTCGCGGCGCGCTGATCGTTCGCGCCGGCGGCGACCGGCGCTGCCGGGGGCTCAGCTCGCGCGGTACCTGCGGCCGCGCAGCAACAGCAGCGCGGTCCCGACCAGGGCGAGGGTGGTCGGCTCGGGCACGCCGCCCGGACCCGGATCGAAGTTCGCGCGCAGTCCCATCAGGCCATTGATCTCATTGTCGCCGTCCGCCTGCAACGCACCCGGGCCGCCCCAGATCACGCTCGCGTAGCGGAAGGTGCCGCCGTTCGGCGCGCCGACGGCGTAGACGAAACCGTCCCACAGGACGCTGGTATCGGCATAGATCCCCTCGAGCCAGACCCGTTCCGTCACCGCCTGGACCCAGTTCACCAGGTCGTTGGACAGGTAGACGGTGGACTCGATCGCCTCCTGGGGCAGCGGGCCGTGGTCGATGGTATTGAACACGGCCGCCTTGGCCGCGGCGAAGCCGAGATCGAACACCGTCGCGCCGATCGTGTTGTTGGTCTGCACCCAGTACTGGTCGATACCGTTGGCGGCCGGCCCGGCCGTGATGCCAGGTATGTCGTAGGCATAGGTGCCGTCGATGCCGGGTTGAACGACTCCGGGCTGGTCCAGCGAGCGGCCGCCACTGCCGGCGCCCGGATTGGCGATCATGTCGGTCCCGTTGAAGCGGATCATCTGGGCCGCGGCATAGCCGGTGGCGTCGAACCAGCCGTCGTCGAGAAGCTGGCCGTCGATCACCTGCTGGCGTGTGGTCGCGTTGTTGGCGCCGAAGTACAGGCCGGCGAAGGTGCCGACGTTCGCGCCCTGCCACGAGCGCGCGTCGTTGGGATCAGTGAGCAGCGCGGCATGCGTCGTCGTCACCGTGGACGCGAGCAGCAGGCAAACCGGGGCAAATCGTACGCTACGCAGCATGGTCGTTCTCCACCTTGACAGTATCACTACCCGGGGACAGCTCTGCCAAGCAAAAGGCAAATTTCATGCCTACATAGATAAATCAGTCACTTGAAGATGATCGGCTGGTATGGCGCCGTCACTCTGTAAACTCCATTGACAAAACGGTGCGTGCGCGGCGGCGCGCCGCCCGCGACACGTGTATGCGCACCCGCGCGCAGGAGGCCCTGGTCGAGCGGCTCGACCGGGCGTAACCCGAGCGATGTTGCGCGGTGTCGGCCGGCCTATGACGGCCGGCCTATGACCTGGTCCATCGCGATCGACACCTCGCGCGACACCGCCGCGAACACCTCGGCCGGTATCACCGCGAACGATGCATGCGCTCGTGCTTGCGGAGCGGCATCGACCGCACAGCCGGCGGTCGTGGTAAACGACACCGGAAAAGCGCATGCTGCACGGGCGGCATGCAGCGTTTTCGACGCGCGGCCCGGGTCGATCGTTTGTCCTGATCTCCGCGCGCAGCCCGCCACGAAAAGGCGCCAGCCCGCGCGGAGCGGCACTGAATGCGAACCAACGTCACCGACATCAACTACGGCACTGCGCTGCGCACGGCGCGCCGTCGGCGCGAGATGGAAGCGCAATTCCTGCTCGTCCAGTACGAACAGGTCAACGGCAGGCCCGCACGGATGATGGCCGAGGTGCGCGCCTGGGTACGCCGCGCCCGGGCAGACGGCAGCTTGCTGCCGGCGACCGACGTCAATATCGGCCGCTACCAGGCGGCCGGGCTGCTGCCGCCCTGCTGATCCCGCGACGCGACCGCTTTCCAGCGGTGACCGGCATGCGCGACATACGACTGACCTGCACCGAATACGTGGCTGAACTGAACCGGGTGCTGCACCGGCACCGGGAATACCGTCGTGGCATGCAGTTCGTCCAGACCGAGACCGGTTACGCAATGGTGACCGCGGGCGAGGGTGCGCGCTGCAACCGGGCGGTGTTTGCCGAAGTCGAGGTCATGGTCGCGCGCGCGTTCAACCGCAGCGACGCTTGAGCGGCGCGCGACCAGCGCGCGTTCAATCCCCCCGATCTGACGACAAAAGGTCGTGGCGCAGCCTCAGGTCTCCGGAGTTGATCGCCGGGGCGCGCACGCCGCGGCGCGCGAAAATGCCGGTCACCAGCGTCGTGCCGGCGAGGATGACGGCGCAGCCGACGAGCATGTTCCAGGTCACGACCTCGTCCAGGAACACGAAGCCCCACAACATCGCCGTCGCCGGCACGAGAAAGGTCACCGTGATGGCGCGCGTCGCGCCGACGCGGGCGAGGAGTCGGAAGAACTGGACGTAGCCGAGCGCCGTGCAAAACACACCGAGCGCCGCCACGCGCAGCCAGGCGCCGGTGCCGGGCAGGTGCTCGGGCCATGCCGCGATGGTGAATGGCAGCAGGGCGAGCGCGCCGACGGCAAGGCTCACCGCCGAGGTGGCGAGCGCGGGCACCAGCGCGAGCCGGTGCTTGATGTAATTGGCGATGGCACCGTATTGCACCGAGGCGAGCAGTGCGGCGATAACGGCAAGTCCGGTGCCGCCGGGTTTGAGGTCGATGCGCCCCTGGACCAACACCACCACGCCGGTGAAGCCGAGCGCAAGGCCGAGCACCTGCGCCGCCGTGAGCCGATCGCGCAGCCACAGCAGTCCCACCAGGGCCGTGAACAGCGGCGTGACCGCATTGAGGATCGCCGCATAACCGGTCGTCAGCGTCTGCATGGCGTAGGCATACAGTGCGAACGGCACGGCCGCGTTGAACAGCCCGACCAGCGTCAGCGAGCGCAGGTGCCCGCGCGCGAACTGCAGTCCGCCGCGCAACCACAGGATCGGCAGGAGAAACGCCGCGGCAAAACCGATGCGCAGGCCCGCGACCGGCACCGGACCGAACTCGGGCACGGTCGTGCGCACGAGCAGGAACGAGCCGCCCCAGAGAAAGGCGAGCAGTACGAGGTCGAACAAGTCGCGTGGTCGCATGGAAGAGCGGAATCGTCTCGGTCGCCCCGGGACCGGGGCGCGCAGGATACCGGAGCAAGGCTGACCCGCCTAACGGCCCGCAGCGCGCGTCCGTGCGTTCGTCGCGAAGTCGAAGCCGACGCAGGCGCCGCCGTCGCCGCGTTCAGGCGTTCACGTCGATGACGACGCGTCCGCGCGTGCGTCCGGCGACGATGTCGGCGGCGAGTTCCGGGGTGCGCGCGAGCGGCTCGACGGTGGTCATCGAGTCCAGCAGGGCGGGATCCAGATCGCGGGCGAGACGGTCCCAGGCCGCGACCCGCTTGGCCATCGGCGCCATGACCGAGTCCACGCCGAGCAAGGCCACATCGCGCAGGATGAACGGGTACACGGTGGCAGGCAGATCCGTGCCACCGGCAAGGCCGCAGGCCGCCACTGCGCCGTCGTACCTGGTCTGCGCCAGAACGTTGGCGAGCGTCTGGCCGCCGACGCAGTCGATCGCCCCGGCCCACTGCTCGGCGTCGATCGGCTTGCCCTTGCCGGCGAGCGTGGCGCGCTCGACGATCGTGGTCGCCCCGAGGCCTTTGAGATAAGCGGCGATCTCCGCGCGGCCGGTGGACGCAGCCACCTCGTAACCGAGCCTGGCGAGCAGTGCAATCGCCACCGAGCCCACGCCGCCGCCCGCGCCGGTCACCAGCACCGGGCCGTTGCCGGGGCGCACGCCCGCGTGTTCGAGTTCCAGCACGCACAGCATCGCCGTGTAGCCGGCCGTGCCGATCGCCATCGCCTGCTTCGCATCGAACGCCCCGGGAATGCGCACCAGCCACTCCGGGCGCAGGCGCTGGCGCTGGCTGTAGCCGCCCCAGTACCGCTCGGACAGACCGTAGCCGTTCACCAGCACACGGTCACCGGGTTTGAATTCGGGGCTGGCGGACTGCGCCACCGTGCCGGCGAGATCGATGCCGGCCACCATCGGGAACTTCCTGCAGATCGGGATGCGGCCGGTGAGCGCGAGACCGTCCTTGTAGTTCACCGTCGAGTAGGCGATATCGACGAGCACGTCGCCCTCCGGCAGATCGCCGAGCTTCAGCGACTTCACCGCCACCTGCTGTTTGCCGTCGACCTCGTCAACCACCACCGCCCTGAATGAACCCGTCATGTCCGTGCGACCCCCGCCGCCGTGATTTATCGTGAACGCCCGTACTCTAGTCGGAATCGCCACGGGCCGCGACCAGTGCCAGCAATCCGTCTTCGCGGCCGGGCAGGTACCGTCAGTGCCGGCCGCGCAGGTCCCGTACCCGCTTCGCCTTGAACTGCGTCGGCGCCAGCGTGCCGGGCACCAGCACCTCGGCGGCGACGCGCACTTCGCAGCGCGCGTGGATCTCGCGCGTAACCGCCGCCGCCACGGCCCCGGAACGGTCGGCGTGCTCCACCCGCACGGTCATAACGTCCACGCCCTCGGCATTGTGCGCAAGCACGATCTCGAACTCGTCGCCCACACCCGGTACGGCGCGCACCGCCGCCTCGATCTGCGCGGGGTACATCTTGATGCCACGCAGATTGATGAGATCGTCGGCGCGGCCGCCGATCCCGCCGACGGCGCGCACGTGCGTGCGCCCGCAGGCGCAGGGCGCAGTATTCAGGGTTGCATAGTCGCCGACCAGGAAACGAAGCTGCGGCGAGCTCTCGCTGTTCAGGTTGGTGCAAACCGTGAGCCCGCGCACACCCGCGGGCAAGGCCGCGCGCGTGCATGCGTCGACGACCTCCCACGCCTGGATGTCCTCCATGAGGTGGGTCGTGGCGACGCCGTCGACGCCCGGTGACGCCGGGCAGGAGTAGCCGCCCGCGTGCGGGGCCGCCTCGGTGCAGCCGTAGAACTCCACCAGCCGAGCGCCCCACAGCGCCTCGAGCCGGTGGCGGGTGCCTTCGATCCCGGCGGCCGGCTCGCCACCCACGAACAGCAGGCGCACGCTGGACGCCGCCGGATCCGGTCCGCGCGCCGCGTACGTGCGCCCCAAGTGCAGCAGTGCGGACGGGGTGCCGACCAGCACCGTAGGCGCGTAGCGCTCGACGATCGTCGAGCGCATCGTGCTGTCCATACCGCCGCCGGGGATCACAGCTACGTTCATGGTCGCAGCGGCGTACTGCACGCCCCAGGCGAACACGTGCGGCCCGTAGCCGGAGCAGATGAACAGGCTGTCGCTGGCCCGGATGCCCATCGCGTGCATAGCCCGTGCGTTCGCCCAGGACCACAGCTCCCGGTCCCGCTGCGTGTAGCGGAACACGCGCGGCGTGCCCGTCGAGCCCGACGAAGCGAACATGAGCCAGCCGCGCGTGCGCCACAGCGCATCATCGACGCAGGTGTAGGTACCCCACGGCGGAAAGGCCTCGGCGTCCTGCATCATCTCGGCCTTGTCCACGACCGGCCAGCGCGCGAGATCCTCGACGGTCGCGATATCGGTCGGCGCCAGGCCGAGCCGGTCGAAGCGCCGCCGGTAAAAGTCGCTGTTTTCGTACAGGTACGGTGTGAGCGCGGCGATCTTGGCGTTCTGGATCGACCTGAGCTCCGAACGCGAGGCGCAATCGAGGCCGGGGGACCAGTAGGCGGCCGAGCCGGGCGCGACGGGGTCGCGCCGGTAGCGCGCCAGCGTCTCCAGCCAGTGCGCGCGCGTGCGCTCGCGGCGATCGCGGTTCATGCCCCTGCCCTCGGCGCCACCCGCACGCCCGGCGCCGGACGTCGCCGGCATCTGCATCCACGCGCACGCCGATCCCGCGTGCCGGTCACCACGCGTTCAGGCGGCGCGGCTGCCCCGGTGCCGGAGATAGTCGATGACCTGCGCCGTATCCATGATCATCGCCCCGCCCATGTCCAGGCTGATCAGCATGCCCTCGTGGACGATGTCCTGAAAGGTCGCGTTGGCATCGGACGGGAATACCACCTTCAGATCGCGCATGAAGGCCTCGTAGGCGGTCAGGCCGGTGCAGCGATCCGTGGTCGTGCCGCAGATGATGAGCGTGTCCACGCCGAGGTTGCGCACGATGATGTCCAGGTCCGTGCCGAACCACGCGCTGTAACGGTGCTTGGTCACCACCGGCTCGCCCTCGATCGGAGCGATGTCCGGATAGATCTGCGTACCCTCGGCCCCTTCCTCCAGCACGCCGGTGCCGAGCACCGGCCAGAACTTGTACATGTAGCCGCGGTCGCTGCCATCCTTGCGGAAGCAGTGACTGACGTGCACCACGGGAATGTCCAGCTCGCGGCAGGTTTCGAGCAGACGCCGGATCCGCGGCACGTTGTCGATGGCCTTGGGCACCTCGAGCGGCGCACCGGGGCCGACGAAGGCCTTGTTCATGTCCACGATCAGCAGGGCGGCCTTGCGGGGATCGAAGTCGAAGTTCATCTTTTCTCCTCCGTAGCGTTGCGAATGCGGGTCGTACCGATGCGGATCCTGCCGGCGGCCGGCGCTAGCCGCTCATATGGCCGTTGTCGCGGAAATAGCGTTCCGCCGCCGGGTGCAGCGGCACGCCGACATTGCGCCACAGGATCCCGGGATCCATGGGGTAGACCAGGTCGCTCTTCTCCAGCGGCTGGCCCTTGAATGCCATCTCGAACAGGTGCCGGTATTCGACCACGATGCGGGTGACGCGATGGACGAGATCGTCGTCCACGTCTGCACGCGTGAACAGCAGCCACTCGGACCAGTCGAGCGTGGGCAGGTCCGCCGGCACGGCGCCGTCGATCATGCCCGCGGCGAGCACGGCGGGGCGAAAGCCGTAATCCGCGACCATGCCGGCGATGACGTGCTCCGGGATCGGCAGGAAGGTCATGGGCCGGGCCTTGATGAGCTGGACCCAGGGCGGGGTCTTGCGCCCTTCGTGCACGACCACGTCGGCCTTGCCACTGGCCACCATCATGATCGCCTGGAACAGGTAGTCCGCACGCAGGATTTCCCAGCCGCGCTGCTGCATCGCGTCGATCGGCATGCCGCAGCGCTCGAGGATGCGCTCGACCGCAAAGCCGACCGGGCTGCCCTCCCCGGCAAGGACGAAGCGCAGCTTGCGCTCGCCGAGTTCCTCGATCGTGCGCACGCCCCAGTCCGCCGGTACGGCCCACACCAGGCGGTCGTCGTGCGGAAACGAAAGGATGGCGCGCAGATCCGGCATCGCCTCGGTGTACGGCCCGACGCCACGCCAGGCCATGGTCGCGCACACCGGCGGCGTGGTGATCCCCAGATCGGCTTCGCCGCGACCCACCGCGGCCACCGTGGGCAGATCCCCGGGCACCAGCTCGATGGTGGTGCTCTTCAGCCGCGGCTGCTCGATACCCAGCATCATGGTGATCCACGACAGGAACAGCCCGAACCACGGTACGGGCTCGGCCCGCATCTTGACGCTGAAATCACTCATCACCAGTCTCCTCCTCTAGCGCAGCGCGCTGACCCATTGTAAGCCGCTCGAACGCGCGACGCGACGGCTCTCCCCGGGCAGACGTGCGCCGCGCTCGGCAGCCGGACTTGCCCGTGCCCGGGGTAATTCTATAATTTTATAGAATTCGGAGGCCAGCATGCGTACACCAGCGGCCCGGGGCAAGAAGCGCGAGGAGGAGATCCTCGACGCCGCGGCGGCCGTGTTCGCCGAGCGCGGCTACCATGGCGCCAGCACCGGCGACATCGCCGCGCGGCTCGGGATCCGCCAGGGCAGTGTGTACTACTACTTCCGCTCCAAGGAACAGGCGCTGGAACGCGTATGCCTCGCCGGCGTGCAGGGTTTCGTCGAGCGCATCGAGGCCATCGCGGCGGCGGATCCGCCGCTCAGCGAGGGACTGCGCGAGGTCGTCACGGGCCACGTCGGCGCCATCGTCGCGCGGCGCGACTCGGTCATCGTGTTCCTGCGCGAACGCCGGCACGTGCCGCGTGCGCGCCGCCGGCGCATCAATACCCATGCCCGGCGCTACGAGCGGGCGCTGGAGATCATGCTCGCACGCGCGGTGACGCGCGGCGAGGCCCGCGCCGATGTCGATTGCAGGATGACCGCCCTGCATCTCATCGGCATGTGCAACGCCGCCGCCGTGTGGCTCGGGCGCGAACCCGATGCCCCGCTCGAACGCATCGTCGCAACACTGCTGCGCCTCGTCCTCGACGGCGTGGCGAAACCCGTGAAGAGGAAAAGTCCATGATCGCACCGCGCCGCAATCCGCCTTTTCGTGCCGATCACGTCGGCAGCCTGCTCAGGCCCAAGACGCTTACCGCCGCATTCCGGCGCCACCAGGCCGGCGAGATCGGCGACGCCGAGCTCGTCGCCGCCCAGGACGCGGCCATTCGTGACGTGGTCGCCCTGCAGGAAGGCGCCGGGCTGCACTCGATCACCGATGGCGAATTTCGCCGCGCGTCGTACTGGGCACGCTTCGTCGAACGGGTCGACGGCCTGGAAGTGCGCGAGGCACTGTTCACCTTTCACGACGATTGCGGCAACGAGCTCGCGTTCACCGCGCCGCACGTGGCCGGCAAGGTTCGTCGCACGCGTCCTATCGCCGCCGACGAGTACGAGTACCTGCGCAAGACGGCGCGCGAAACGCCCAAGATCACCCTCCCCTCGCCACCGACGATGCATTTCTGGCGCCTCGACCAGGGCATCGATCCGGCCGCCTACGCTTCGGCGGACGCGTTCTTCGTCGATCTCGCGGCCGTGTATGCCGGCGAGATCGCCCATCTCGGCGCGCTCGGTGCGACCTACGTGCAGCTCGACGACGTGCCGTTCGCGATGCTGTGCGATCCCCAGGTACGCGCGCGGGTGGCAGCGGCCGGCTTCGATCCCGACACTCTGATCGACGCTTACGTGCGCCTGTTCCAGGGCGCCCTCGCCGACCGGCCCACCAGCGTCACCGCGGCCGTGCATCTGTGCCGCGGCAACTTCAAGGCGCACTTTCTGTCCGCGGGCGGCTACGACGCCGTCGCCGAAAAGCTGTTCAACGACATCCCCGCCGACGCTTTCTTTCTCGAATACGACACCCCGCGCGCCGGCGATTTCGCGCCGCTGCGCTTCGTGCCCGAGGACCGCACCGTGGTGCTCGGGCTGGTCAGCTCCAAGACCCCGACCCTGGAGCAAGAAGACGATCTCCTCGCTCGCATCGACGCGGCGACGAAGTACATCACTCTCGACCAGCTCGCCATCAGCCCCCAGTGCGGCTTCGCCAGCACCGTCTCCGGCAATCCCGTGACCGTGGACGACGAGCGAGCCAAGCTCGCGCTGCTGGTGCGGGTGGCGCAGCGGGTGTGGGGCGGGAGCTGAGCCGGGGATTCTTACGGCAAAGCGGCAAAGGGGGTCAGGTCTGACATTCGGACATTCTTGATCTTTCAATCTCCCTAACGGCACGGCTGACGGTTCGGTAGTGCACGCCAAAGTAGTCGGCGATCTCCCGCATGCTGTATGCGCCGGAAAAATACGCAAATGCCATTGCCTCCGTTCGAGTTTCATGCGTTTCCTCGTACCAGGGCAATGGCTTGGCCAGCAGTCGCCGCTGGATCCGCGGGATCTCCAACGAGTTATCAGACTGCTTTTCGCACCGCAGTCCGGCGACGAACCGATCATCTCCGAGCACACCTTGGAAACGGACACCAGCAAGCGGGCTCGGCCGCCCAACACCTTCGTTAACGAACTTGAGATAATTGGCGATCGCCCCGCGCCTTTGCTGACCGAAATGTGACAGCAACCAATTCGAAGCGAGCCAACGCGGTGCTTCAATTCCGCCAAGAATCGCGCGCAAGTTGCTCCACGGCCAATCTTCGGCACGTTGCACTATCCCGGCACGAACCGGATTCAGGACAACGTATCGACTCAGTTCGAGGAGGTAACTCTCCTTCTGCACAACAATGCACTTGAATCGCCCCTGGAATACATGGCCGACGCGGTCGTGAAGGCGGTTCCACATCTGACCGTACACGCCATTCAGTTGACGCATGCCTTTCGAGAGATTGCCGTCCGGTGTTTCTACCACCAGATGATAATGGTTAGTCATGAGGCAATAGGAATGTATCGCCCAATTGAATCGCAAACATACGTTCGCCAGCTGCGTGAGCAACAGCTCACGGTCATCATCACCGAGGTAGATGTCCTCGCGCCGATTTCCACGTGATGTCACATGGTACAGCGCACCCGGAAACTCCAGCCGCAGTGGTCTTGTCATGGCAACTCCTTTGCCGTGGATGCGATCCTTTGCCCTCAGGAGCATAACGCTTCAGTAAGAGAAGCAGAAATGTCCGGTTGTCAGACCTGACCCCCGCCTCGTGGTGCGTGACCGGTTGTCAGACCTGACCCCCGCCTCGTGACCCCCGCCTTGCAGACCTGACCCCCGCCTCGGTCGAAATGTCCGGTTGTCAGACCTGACCCCCGCCTCGGCGACCCGCCTCGGTCTCGACCCGCCTCGGTCCGGGGTGCGCAACACTGGGTGTCGCCTTAGTGCGCAAGACTGGGTGTCGCTTGACAGCAGGGTCCTCCGCCGTGGGGGCTGGGGTGCAACCGTGTTCGACACCGGGCACCGATCCTCGGGCAGCGGTGTTTGGATGTCGAGGCCGCGACCGGGGCGCGCCCGCGAGTGCCAGGGGCGGTGCCGGAGACGTGCGATCCGGGATCGCGATTAGCTCTTAAAAGAGATACTTGCAAACTGTTTAGTTATATTTAAAATATCTATAATCAATTCTAATAGATATGCCAACATCATCACCGGCAAACAGATGAAAGCGGCCCGGGCGTTACTCGGGATCGACCAGCAGGTGCTGGCCGCGGCCGCCGGGGTGTCATTGCCGACCATCCGGAGGATGGAGGCCAGCGCGGACACCGTGCGCGCCAACGTCGATACTCTGGTCAAGGTCGTGCAGGCGCTCGAGCTGGCGGGGATCGAGCTGATCGCCGAGGGCGCGGCCAGCGCCGCGGCCGGGCGGGGGGTGCGGCTGCGCTCGTGAGCGGTCCCGCGTTAGTGTTGTCCGGCACCTGGTGGGTCGCGCTCGCCGTTGGTGCGGCGCTGGCCTCGGCCGCCGTTTCCCTGACTGCGGATCGTTGGCCGCGCGGCGCGATTCGGATCGCATTCGCGTTGCTCGGCCTGTCCGGGTTCGCGGCGGTCGTGGTGGCGGTGCTGGCCTTGTCCGGAACCGCGAGCTTTGCCGCCGAGCTCCCGCTCGGGTTGCCGTGGCTGCACTGGCACCTGCGCCTCGACGCGCCGGCCGGTTTCTTTCTCGGACTGCTCGGGCTGGTCGTCGTCGCCGTGAGTCTGTTCGGTCCGGGCTACGTGATCCCTGACGCGCAGCGGCCCTACTCCCTCAAGGTCCTCGGCGCGGCGACCGGGGTGTTCGTCGCGGCCATGCAGCTCGTGGTGCTCGCCGACGACGCCTTTGTGTTCATGCTCGCCTGGGAGCTCATGTCGGTGTCGAGCTACCTGCTCGTCGCCTACGAGCACATGGAAGGGGCGAATCGCCGGGCTGCGTTTCTGTACCTGCTCATGGCGCAGGTCGGGGCCATGCTCGTGCTGCTCGCGTTCGGGGTGCTGGCCGCGTTCGCCGCTGATCTGAGCTTCCCGGCGCTGCGCGCCGCGACGCTGCCGGGGCCGTGGCCGAGCGTCGCCTTCGCACTCGCACTGGCGGGTTTCGGCATGAAGGCGGGGCTCGTCCCGCTGCACGTGTGGCTGCCGGAGGCGCACCCCGTCGCGCCGTCGCACATCTCGGCCCTGATGTCGGGCGTCATGCTCAAGGTGGCGATCTACGGTTTCGTGCGCTTCACCTTCGACCTGCTCGGCGAGCCCCACTGGGCCTGGGGCGTGACTCTGCTCGTTGCCGGCAGCGTGACCGCGCTGTACGGAGTGCTGTACGCGCTCGCGCAGCACGATCTGAAGCGCCTGCTCGCGTACCATTCCGTGGAGAATATCGGCATCATTTACATCGGTCTGGGCCTCGCCGCCCTGTTCTACGGCACCGGCTTCCCGAAGCTCGGCGTGCTCGGTCTCATTGCGGCGCTGTACCACACGCTCAACCACGCGCTGTTCAAGAGCCTGTTGTTCCTGGGCGCCGGCGTCATCGCGCAGCGCGGTCACGAGCGTAACCTCGAGCACATGGGCGGGCTCGTGCACCGCATGCCCTGGACGGCCGCGTTTTTTCTCATCGGCTGCATCAGCATCTCCGCGTTGCCGCCGTTCAACGGTTTCGTCTCGGAGTGGCTCACGTTTCAGACCGCGCTGCAGGCCGCGCAGCTTCACAGCGGCGTGCTGCGCTCGGTGATCCCCGTGACGGCGGCGATGCTCGCCCTGAGCGGCGCGCTCGCGGCGGCCTGCTTCGTCAAGGTTTACGGAATCGCGTTTCTCGGCCAGGCGCGCACCCGCCGCGTGCGCCACGCGCGGGAGGCCGGCGGCACCATGCTCGCCGCCCAGGCGCTGCTCGCAGCGTTGTGCCTGGTGTTCGGCGTGCTGCCGACCACGACCGTACAGGCGCTGAGTCGGGTGACACAGGCGCTGACCGGGGACGCACCCGCCGCCGCTACCCGGCACGGCTGGCTGTGGCTGACACCGATCGCGCCCGAAGTTGCGAGCTACAGCGCCCCGCTGGTGTTCCTGGGCATGTTCCTGGCGCTCGCGGCCTGGGCCGCGGTGTACCTGTTGCTGCGCCGGCGCCGGCGCGAACAGCCCGTTCCGCGCCTCGACGCCTGGGAATGCGGTTTCGGCCCGCTCAGTCCGCGCATGCAGTACAGCGCCACGGCGTTCGCAATGCCGATCCGCGAGGTGTTCAGGCCCCTGTACGCCGTGCGCGAGGAGATCGAGCGGGAAATGGACCCGCGGCTGCCGACACGGGCGGCGCGGCTGCGCTACCTGTTCCATGTTGACGAGCTGTTCTGGAACCTGCTGTACCGCCCGGTCGAGCGCAGCGTACTCCACGCCTCGCGCACTATCGCACGCATCCAGACCGGCAATCTGCGCCACTACCTCGCCTACTCGTTTTTCACCCTCCTCGCTTTGCTGTGGCTGGTGACATGAGCGTGATGGCCTGGCTGCTCGCGTTCGCTCAGACGGTACTGTTCGTCGCCGCGGCGCCGCTGCTCGCCGGCTGGATCAAGCAGCTGAAGGCCCGGCTGCAGAACCGCCGCCCGCCGCCGCTGGCGCAACCTTACCGCGACCTGCGCAAGCTGTTCGCCAAGCAGGTCGTGCTCGCGCGCACGGCGTCGCCGATATTCCGCATCGCGCCCTACATCGTATTCGGCACGGCAGTGCTCGCCGCCTCCGTCGTGCCGCTCATAGCCGTGCAGCTGCCGCTGGCGGCGATGGCCGACGCCATCGTGCTCGTCGCCCTGCTCGCCCTCGGCCGGTTCTTCCTCGCGCTCGCCGGCCTGGACGTGGGCACCACCTTCGGCGGGATGGGCTCCTCGCGGGAGATGATGGTGGGATCGCTGGCCGAGCCCGCGATGCTGATGGTCGTGTTCACCCTGGCCATGGTCGCCGCGAGCACCAACCTGTCCACGATGATCACCCACACGCTCGAGGCGAACTTCGCCCTGCGCCCATCGCTGCTGTTCGCCTTCGTCGCACTGCTTCTTGTCGGCGTCGCGGAGACCGGCCGGATCCCGGTCGACAACCCGGCGACGCACCTGGAGCTGACGATGATCCACGAGGCCATGATCCTCGAATACACCGGTCGCCACCTGGCACTGATGGAATTCGCCGCGCAGGTGAAGCTCATGATCTACGCGGTCCTGGTGGTCGATCTGTTCGCGCCGTGGGGCATCGCCCCCACGCTGGCACCCCGGCCCCTGCTCGCCGCGACCGTGCTGCTCACGGCCAAGCTCGCCGTGCTCGGCGCGGTACTGGCCGTTGCCGAAACCGCAGTCGCGAAAATGCGTATTTTCCGGGTGCCGACCTTCCTCGCGATCGCATTCACCGTCGCCCTGGTCGGCATGCTCAGCTTCGTGATCCTCGAGGCGCGCGCGTGACCGGCTACCTCGATCTGCCACTGCTGCAGCAGTGCATTCTCACGCTGGCCTCGATGATCCTGGTGAGCGCGTTCGCCCTGCTCGCCCAAGCGCGGGTCGTGGCGACCATCCACCTGTTCGCGTGGCAGGGCGTACTCCTCGCCGCGGTCACCTCGCTGGTCGCCTGGGACACCGGCGAGTCGCACTTGTTCATATCGGCAGCCCTGACACTCGTGCTGAAATCCGCGTTCGTGCCCTGGCTGCTGGTCCGGCAGGCACGCCGGCTCAACATCCTCAAGGACCAGGACGCGGTGATCCGACCGGGGATCACCCTGCTCGCCGCGGGCGCGCTGGTGATCTTCTGCTACGGGGTGGTCGAACCGATAGAGCAGTACGCCGAGGGCATCACCCGCGATGCGATCGCGCTCAGCCTCGCCGTGGTCATGCTCGCCATGCTCATGCTGGTGACCCGCCGCAAGGCGATCACCCAGGTGGTCGCATTCATGGCCATTGAAAACGGGCTGTTCTTCGCCGCCGTCACCGCGACGCAGGGCATGCCGCTGATCGTCGAGCTCGGCATAGCCTTCGACGTCCTGGTCGCGGCGGTGATCTTCGGCGTGTTCTTCTTCCACATCCGCGACAGCATCGAATCGCTGGACGTGGATCAGCTCAACCGTCTTTCGGAACGCCAGACATGAACGCGTTGTGGGCGACGCTGCTGCTGCCGGCGACCGGGACCGTCGTCCTCGCTCTGGTCGCCTCACCGCGCGCTGGCGCGCTACTCAATCTGCTGTTCTCGCTGGGCGGCCTGCTCGCGTCGCTCGCGCTCGCGCTCGCGGTCCTCGAAGCGGGTACGCTCGGCGGCGGTCAGTTCTACATCGATACCTTCAACGTCTATCTCATCGCCCTGACCGCGTTCGTCGGCTTCACAAGCGCCGTGTTCTCGCGCCCGTACATGGCCCACGAGCTCGCGATCGGGCGTGTCACGCCCCGGCGTCTGCGCCTGTACCACGCAAGCTTCCAGGGATTCATGCTCGCCATGCTGCTGGCGCTGGCAACCAACAACCTCGGCGTGCTGTGGGTCTCGCTCGAGGGCGCGACGCTCGCCACCGTGCTGCTGGTGAGCCTGTATCGTACGCCCGAGTCGGTCGAGGCGGCCTGGAAGTATTTCATCCTGTGCGGAGTCGGCATCGCACAGGCGCTGTTCGGCACCGTGCTGCTGTACCTGGCCGCCGCACGAGTCGTGTCCGATCCCGGTCAGGCGCTGTTGTGGAGCGTGCTCGACGGTCACGCGGCCGAGCTCGAACCGGTGGTGATGACCATCGCCTTCGTGTTCCTGCTCGTCGGCTACGGCACCAAGGTCGGGCTCGTGCCCTTGCACAACTGGCTGCCCGACGCCCACTCCGAGGGCCCGACGCCGATCTCCGCGGTGCTCTCGGGCCTGCTGCTGAACGTCGCCCTGTACGCCGTGGTCCGGGTGAAGATGCTGACCGACGGCGCGCTCGCGGCGGGCACCGCGCACGGCGCCGGTCTCGCGGGCATGCTGCTGATGGGTTTCGGGCTGGTGTCGTTCGTGGTCGCCGGGCTGTTTCTGCACCGCCAGCGCGACGTCAAGCGGCTGTACAGCTACTCGTCGATCGAGCACATGGGCCTGATGACCTTCGCTTTCGGCCTCGGCGGGCCGCTTGCGACCTTCGGCGCGCTGCTGCACATGATGGTCCATTCGCTGACCAAGTCGGCGCTGTTCGTCACCGTCGGGCACGCGAGCCAGATCGCGGGGACCCAGGTGATCGAGCGCATCCGTGGTCTGATCCGTACCCAGCCCGGGGTCGGCTGGGGGCTGCTCATCGGAACCCTGGCGATTGCCGGTTTCCCGCCGTTCGGCGTGTTCGTCAGCGAGCTGCTGCTGCTCATCGCCACCATGCGGACCGCACCGTGGTTGACGGTACCGCTGCTCGTGGGCCTCGCGGTGGCGTTCGCGGGCCTGTTCCGTCACGTGCATCCCATGGTCTTCGGCGAACGCCCGGACGGCCAGAACGCCATTGCGGTGAGCATGCTGCCGGTGGCCGTGCACCTGTCCATCGTGTTGTGGCTTGGCCTGTCGATCCCGTCCGTGCTGGCACGCTGGTTCGATGCGGCGACACGCCTGATCTCGGGAAGCGGGCTGCTGTGAGCCTGCGCGGCCTCATCGACGCCTGCCGCACCGCCGGCGTCCTTGCTGCGGAGCCGGACGCGACCACCCTGGCGCCCGCGACCTGCCTGCGCATCAACGCGCCGCAGTGGGCGCAGGCCGCCGCGCTCGCCCGCGCAGCCGGCTGGCGCTGGTGTGCGTTGTGGGCCGACGAGATCGACACGGAGCTGGAGGCCTGCTGCTGCCTCGAGCGCGGCGGACGTTACGTCGTTCTGCGTACCAGGCCCGGGCCGGGTGAGGATCTGCCGTCGCACGCACCGGTGTACCCGGCCGCCGATCGCCCCGAACGCCACGCCCGCGATCTGCTCGGGCTGCGCTTCGCCGACGCCCCTGACGGCCGGCGCTGGACACGGCACCGGGCGTGGGGCGCGCACGAATTTCCGCTGCGTCAGGGCTTTGTGCCGAACCCGGCGCCGCCGCCGACGCCGCCCGACGATCAGTATCCGTTTCTCGCTGCGCAGGGTGCCGGCGTGGTCGAGATCCCGGTCGGCCCCGTGCACGCGGGCATCATCGAGCCCGGCCACTTCCGCTTTCAGGCCGTGGGCGAGATGGTGCTCAATCTCGAGCAGCACCTCGGCTACGCGCACAAAGGTATCGAGCGGCTCGCGCAGGGCCGTGATCCGGCCGGGCTGGCCCGACTCGCGGCGCGCGTGTCGGGCGACAGCACGGTGGCGCACGCCTGGGCTGCCTGCCAGGCACTGGAGCGCGCGCTCGCGCTGACGGTGCCGCCGCGCGCGTTGTGGCTGCGCGCACTCATGGCCGAGCGCGAACGGATTGCCAACCACATGGGCGACATCGGCGCCATCTGCAACGACGTCGGCTTCGTATTCGCGCAGGCACAACTCACGCGCCTGAAGGAACTATGGGTACGGGAGAATCACGCCGCGTTCGGACACCGGTTCATGATGGACCGTGTCGTCCCGGGCGGCGTGTGCGCCGAGCCCGATCCCCGCGCGCTCGCCGGGATGGCGGCGCACGCCGGGCGGCTCGGCGCCGAATTTGCCGCGCTCATCGAGCGCATCGAAGCATCCGAATCCGTGGAAGACCGGCTCATGACCACCGGACGGCTCGCGCCCGACCAGGCCAGCCTGCTCGGCGCGGTCGGCTACGTCGGTCGGGCCTCGGGGCAGACTTTCGATCTGCGCCGCGACGCACCCTACCCGCCGTACGACCGCCTGGACGTGCCGGTGCCGGGTTACCGTGCGGGCGACGTCGCCGCGCGCGCCAAGGTGCGCGCCGAGGAGACGCTCGTTTCACTGCAGCTGGTGCGCAAACTCGTCGAAGGGCTCCCCGACGGACCGATCGCGGTCGAGCTGCCGCGCGGCGGGCGGGCGGGTGAAGGACTCGGACTGGTGGAGGGCTGGCGCGGAGAGATCATCACCTACGTGCGCCTGGACGCGCGCGGCCGCGTGCAGCGGTTCTTCCCGCGCGACCCGAGCTGGCTGAACTGGCCGGCGCTCGAGCTGCTGATCCAGGGCAACATCGTTCCCGACTTCCCGGTCTGCAACAAGTCCGTCAACGGCTCCTATTCGGGCCAGGATCTCTGATCATGCTGCGCATGTTCGCCCGGATCATTCGCACCGGCATCGTCACCGAGCCGGCGCCCGCACCCGGCGACGCCGGGCTCGAGCCTCTCGGCATCGAGGTCAGGCGCGCCATCGACCGGCGCTTCGCGGGCAGCCTCGCGATCCGGCAGGTGGACGCGGGCTCGTGCAACGGCTGCGAACTCGAGATCCACGCGCTCAACAACCCCTACTACGCGGTCGAACGCTTCGGCGTGCACTTCGTCGCCTCGCCGCGCCATGCCGACGCGCTGCTGGTCACCGGACCGGTCTCCCGGCACATGGAAGCTGCATTGCGGCGGACCTACGACGCGATGCCGGCGCCGAAGTGGGTCATCGCCGCCGGGGACTGCGCCTGCACGGGCGGCGAGCTCGGGGTCGGTTACGCGAGCTGCGGCGCGGTCGCAAACGTCATTCCCGTCGACGTGCTGATCCCCGGCTGCCCGCCGTCGCCAATCGCCCTGCTCCTCGGCCTGCGCCGCCTGCTCGCCTCCTGTAGCGTATGAAGCGCGCGGCAGCCGCATCGAAGGCACGCGGCACTCCGTACCTGCGCGAGCGCGACGGCGAGTTGTCCCTGCATTTCGATCGGCGCCTGGTGCAGAGCTGCATGAGCGAGAAGGATCCCGAGGCGCTCGTGCTCGATTACTGCCGCACGATGATGGCCTTCCTGCTGCTGCAGCCCAAGCCGCAATGTATCGCCATGATCGGGCTGGGCGGCGGCTCGCTGGCGAAATACTGTCACCGCCACCTGCCGGACACGCACTTCACCGCGGTGGAGATCGATCCGCGAGTGCTGTCGCTGCGCGACAGGTTTCACATTCCGCCGAACGGCCCGCGCCTGCGGGTGATCCGCGCCGACGGCGCGGAGTACGTGCGCAGCGAGCCCGGCACGCTGGACGTGCTGCTGGTCGACGGATTCGACGGCGGCGGCCAGCCCCCGCAACTGTGCAGTGACGCTTTCTACGCCGACTGCGCCGCCAAGCTGCGCGCGGGCGGTGTGCTGGCGGTCAACTACTGGGCCGAGGATCCGGACATCACTGCGCACGTGCGCGCGCTGCGCGCATGCTTCGACGGGCAGGTCGTGCTCGTCGACTCCGAGGAACGCGGCAACCGCATCGCCTTCGCCTGCACCGGCCACCGGTTCCCGCCCTCGGCGACGACCCTCGAGCGACGGGCCCGCGTCCTGCGCACGACGCACGCAGCCTCGCTGCAACCGTCGCTGAAGTCGTTCCGGCGACGGCTGGAAGGCTTCGGCCGGGCGACCCGGCGCGCCGGCTGAGGCGTGACACGGGGGCGGCGCCACCGCCTCTGCTAGAATTGCTCCGGCGTCCGCACGGCGCCGGAGAGAACATGCACGTGAGCGACATCCAGACCCTGCGTCACATCCTCGCGGACTACCGCAAGGTTGCCATGGTCGGCCTGTCGGCGAACTGGTACCGGCCGAGCAACTTCGCCGCCAAGTACCTGCTCGAGCACGGCTTCGAGATCACGCCGATCAACCCGAACTACCCGCAGATCCTCGGGCGGCGCTGCTACCGGTCCCTGCGCGAGGTAACGCACCCGATAGAGATCGTCAATCTGTTCCAGCGCGCCGAGAACGTCATGCCGTTCGTGGACGATGCGATCGCCATCGGCGCGAAAGTCGTGTGGATGCAAATCGGGGTCGTCAACGACGAGGCTGCCGCGCGGGCTCGCGCCGCCGGCCTGGAGGTGGTGATGGATCGCTGCATGAAGATCGAATACGCGCGCCTGTTCGGCGGCCTGGGCTGGATCGGTGTGGACACCGGAGTGATCTCGGCCAGACGCCCGCTGCACGTGACGAAATGAGCGTTCGACCCGGCCACCGCCACGCCCGCGGCTGAGGATCATGGCAGATCGCAAATTCGGGCTGGAGACGCTGTGCCTGCACGCCGGCCAGATCCCGGATGCGGCCACGGGCGCGCGCGCCGTACCGATTTACCAGACCACGTCCTACGTGTTCGACTCCACCGATCACGCCGCCAGCCTGTTCAACCTGCAGACCTTCGGCAACGTCTACAGCCGGCTGAGCAATCCGACCACGGCGGTGCTGGAACAACGCATGGCGGCGCTCGAAGGCGGCCGCGCAGCGCTCGCCACCGGCTCGGGCATGGCGGCACAGATGATCGCGCTGCTGACGCTTTGCGAACAGGGCGACCACATCGTCTCGGCGAGCACGCTCTACGGCGGCACCTACTCGCAGCTCGACGTGACCTTCCGGCGCATGGGCATCGAAACGACCTTCGTCGACCCGGACGATCCGGCGAACTTCGGCGCGGCCATCACGCCGGCAACCAAGGCGATCTACGCCGAAACCATCGGCAATCCGCTCAGCAACGTGCTCGACATCGAGGCGGTAGCGGCCATCGCGCACGCGGCCGGTGTGCCGCTGGTGGTGGACAGTACCTTCGCCTCACCGTGGCTGTGCCGGCCGATCGAGTTCGGCGCCGACATCGTCGTGCACTCGGCCACCAAGTTCATCGGCGGCCATGGCACGACGATGGGCGGGATACTGGTCGAATCGGGCCGGTTTCCCTGGGACAACGGCCGCTACCCGGGGATGGTCGAGCCCTCACCCGGCTACCACGGCGTGCGCTTTTTCGAAACTTTCGGCGACTTCGGCTTCACCATGAAAGCGCGCATGGAAACGCTGCGCACGCTGGGGGCCACGCTGTCGCCCTTCAACGCCTTCTTGCTGTTGCAGGGACTCGAGACACTGCCGCTGCGCATGGAACGGCATTGCGCCAACGCACTCGCGGTGGCCGAATTCCTGCGTGCGCATCCGGCCGTTGCGTGGGTGAAGTTCGCCGGTCTGGCGGACAGCCCCTACGCGCCGCTGGTGGCGAAATACCTGCCGCGCGGAGCGGGCTCGATACTCACTTTCGGCGTCAAGGGCGGTGAGACGGCGGGCGTGAAATTCATCGAGGCCGCACAGTTCATGAGCCACCTCGCCAACGTCGGCGACGCCAGGACGCTCATCATCCACCCCGCTTCGACCACGCACCGCCAGCTCTCCGAAGCGCAGCAGCGCGCGGCCGGCATCAGCGCCGACATGATCCGCATTTCCGTGGGCCTGGAGACCCTGGACGACATTCTCTGGGACATCGACCAGGCGCTGGCCGCCGCGCAGATATAGCGGGTCCGACCGGACCCGGCAGGGCGTGCCGGACCCCCTTCACCCTGTGCCGCCGGTAGCGCCGAGCTCTGAGAGGCTGTGAATCAATTGGAATATTTACGCACAGCGGACGGTCAGCCGGGGCGGGCGGATCGGGTCGAGGCAATCGCGACGGCGGCGGTGTGTGGGCAGCGATTCGATGCGGTGGCGTA
>JADZEE010000078.1 GCA_020850735.1 Gammaproteobacteria bacterium
CGCCAAACCATCGACCACCGTCCCGGCCGGCTGAAGCCGGCCCTACAACACCCGGGCGTTGTTCGCCGGATCCGTAGGTACCCCGTAGGTGCGGCTTCAGCCGCATTCACCGCCAAGCCATCGACCACCGTCCCGGCCGGCTGAAGCCGGCCCTACAAACACCCGGGCGTTGTTCGCCGGATCCGTCGGTGCGCCGTAGGTGCGGCGTAGGTGCGGCTTCAGCCGCATTCACCGCCAAGCCATCACCCACCGTCCCGGCCGGCTGAGGCCGGCCCTACAACATTCACCGCCTGGCGGGCGATGCATCCGCGGCACGTTCCCGGCTTGCGTTGCCATCACGCCGACTCTACGATTCGCGCCGCCCCGGCGGATCAGTGCCGCGTCCGGAACCGCCTGCCAGACACCAGCCCGCGAACCAGCCCGATGGCCAACCACGCACAGTCCGCGCAGCAGGACGACGGCAAGTTCGGTACCGTCGGCGGAGTATTCACGCCCTGCGTACTGACCATCCTCGGCGTGATCATGTTCCTGCGCTTTGGCGAGGTGGTCGGTCAGGCCGGGATCCTGTCGGCGGTCCTGATCGTGCTCGGGGCCAAGTTCATCACCACGCTGACGGCGTTCTCGCTGTCGGCCGTCGCCACCAACACGCGGGTCCGGGGCGGCGGGGCCTACTTCGTCATCAGCCGCAGCCTCGGAGTCGAATTCGGCGCCGTCATCGGCATCGTCTTCTACCTGGCGCAGGCAGTGTCGGTGTCGATGTACGTGATCGGATTCACCGAGGCGTTTCTCGATACCTTCCCGAACCTGGGCGTGTCGTTTCTCAAGGTCGCCACCGTGGTCAATGCCGTCACCTTCATCTGTGTGTACATCGGTGCCGGCTGGACGATCAGGGTGCAGTACGTGATCCTCGCGGTCCTGGCGCTCGCGATCGCGTCGTTCGCGATCGGCGCGCTCGGCGACGTGTCGCTGGCGACCCTCAGCGCCAATCGTGCCCCGGCCTACCGCGAGGGCGATTCGTTCTTCACGATGTTCGCGCTGTTCTTTCCCGCCGTGACCGGCATCATGGCCGGCGCCAACATGTCGGGCGATTTGCGAGATGCGTCGCGCTCGATCCCCCGCGGTACGCTGTCGGCCATCGCCGTGACCGCGCTCGTCTACCTCGCCATGGCGGTGCTGCTCGCGGCGAGCCGCCCGCACACCGAGCTGCTGGGCAGTTCCATGGTCGTCAAAGACATCGCCTGGCTGCCGGCGCTGGTGGTGGCGGGCGTGTTCGCGGCGACGCTGTCCTCGGCGCTCGGCAGCATGATGGGCGCGCCACGGATCCTGCAAGCCTTCGCGCGTGACGACATCATCCGGGAGATCCGTTACTTCGCGGCTGGCAGCGGCAGGGCCGGCGAGCCGCGTCGCGCGACGGTGCTCACCTTCGCCATTGCCCAGACGGGCGTCATGATCGGCGATCTGAACGCCATCGCGCCGATCATCACCATGTTCTTCATGATCACCTACGGCACGCTGAACCTCGCCTGCTTCTACGAGTCGATCACGCGCAACCCGAGCTACCGGCCGAAGTTCCGCTACAGCCACTGGTCGCTGGCACTCATCGGGACGGTCGGCTGCGGCGGCGTCGCGCTCCTGATCAATCCGCTCTGGGCGCTCATCGCCATTGCCATCATGGGCGCACTGTACTGGTGGATCAGCCGCATCGAGATCATCAGCCGCTGGGGCGACGTCAAGAGCGGCGCCGCCTTCGAGCGCGCCCGCAAGGCATTGCTCAAGCTCGAGGAGTCGCAATACCACCCGAAGAACTGGCGTCCCAGCATTCTCGCACTGAGCGGCGGCGCCTGGAGCCGCTATCACCTGGCCGAATATGCGTACTGGCTCGCCGCCGGCCACGGCATCGTGACCCTCGCCCAGATCATTTCCGAGAAAGTCACCAACAACCTGGAGCGCAGGAGCCAGGCCGAGAAGCGGCTGCGCAAATTCATCCAGGACGAGGGGCTGATGGCGTTCCCCGCCGTCGTCATCGAAAAGAACCTGAGCGGCGGCCTGCGGAGCTTTCTGCAGACCCACGGGCTGGGCGGATTCCGGCCCAATACCGTCCTGATGGGCGTGACCCGCGAACAGGAACGCTGGCCCGATTTCTGCCAGGCGCTGCGGATCACGGCCGCCATGGGACGCAACCTCTTGCTGGTCGACTGCGTCGAGGACACAGAACGCTGGTTGCCGCCGGAGGGCAGTATCGACGTGCTGTGGCGCGGCGAGCGGCACGGCGCGCTGATGGTGATGATGGCGCATATGCTCAAGGCGAACGCGATCTGGCGCCAGCGCCGGCTGCGGATCCTGGCCGTCGTGCCACCCCAGGGGGACACCGACGGTTACCGGACGACGCTCGAGCGATTACTCGCGACCGCGCGCATCGACGGCTCGGTGCACGTGTTCGGCAGCGAGGATCTGTATCTCACGCTCGCCAAACGGACCGGCAATACCGCGGTGCTGTTCGTGCCCTTCGAGCCGCCGGCCGCGGGCGCGCAGGCGGACGCGGAGTTTCTCGAGTGGATCTCGAAGATCACACGCCTGACCCCGGACATCGTCATGGTGTACAACGCGGGCGGGGTGTCGCTGGAGGCGTGACGACCGGCGCCACTGAATGACCACCGCACGCGATTGCGCGCCAGCGGGTCCTTCGTACCTGGGCGTACGGCTCGATGCGGATCCCGCTACCCGCCGATTCCCGCGCCGGCAGCCCGATTCCTCATGTCCTCCGGCAAACCGCGCCCGCGCGGGACGCCGCGCAAGCCACGCGGCCGTTGCCGCGCCCGCCAGCGGACACCGCCAGCAACGGTGGATCCGCAGCCGCTTGCGGGTCGCGCCGCAAGCGGCTGCGGCCTGCGCCTGCCAGCGCCGCGCAGAACCCTGAGAAAACCGCGGGATGCGCCCGTGGCACATCGATTGCTGAATGCTGCGCGAACGAGCAGTCGCCACCGAACCGATGCGGTCGATTGCCGACCCACATTCACGCAATCCAAGGAGTCACGATGATGAAGACCAAGACAGCCCTGATCTCCACCGCCGTCGCCAGCCTGCTAGCGTTCGGGACCCTCGCCACCCAGGCGCAGGCGGCCGACGACGCCGGCAAGGAAAAGTGCTACGGCATCGTCAAGGCCGGCAAGAACGATTGCGCCGCGAACGGTCACGCCTGCGCCGGACAGTCCAAGGCCGAAGCCGGCGGCGCCGAATGGGTCTACGTGCCCAGCGGCACCTGCGAGCGCCTCGTCGGCGCCAGCCTGACGCCGAAAAAGTAATGGCCCGCGCCCGCACCGGCGGCGTCGGCCTGCGCGGATCGATCCCGGCGCGAGCCGGGATCGGTCTGCGCGCCGTGCACCACGAAGCCCTGCTCGCCGAACGGCCCGACGTCGGCTGGATCGAGGTGCACAGCGAGAACTACTTCGCCGACGGCGGCGCGCAGATCGAGTACCTCGACCGCACCCGCGATCTGTACCCCGTGAGCCTGCACGGCGTGGGCCTGTCGCTGGGTTCGACCGACCCACTCGACCGCGAACACCTGCGCCGGCTCGCACGCCTGGTCGAACGCTGCGAGCCGGCGCTGGTCTCGGAGCACCTGTCGTGGGGCTCGATCGACGGCTGTCACTTCAACGATCTGCTGCCCCTGCCCTACACCGAGGAAGCGCTGCGCCACATGGTCGCGCGCGTGACCGAAGTGCAGGAGCATCTCGGCCGGCGGATTTTGATCGAGAACGTCTCCAGCTACCTGCAATACCGCTGCTCCACGATCCCGGAGTGGGAGTTCCTCGCCGCGCTCGCCTTCGACAGCGGCTGCGGGATCCTGCTCGACGTCAACAACGTCTACGTCAGCGCGCGTAACCACGGTTTCGATCCCGCGGCGTACCTCGCCGCGTTGCCGCGCCACTTCGTGCGCGAGATCCATCTCGCCGGCCACACCGTGACCCGGCACGACGGCGTCGAGATCCTGATTGACACCCATTCCACTCATGTCGCAGACGCCGTCTGGCGACTGTATGAGCAGGCCGTCGACCGCTTCGGCGCGGTCCCGACGCTGATCGAATGGGACGCCGATCTGCCGGCGCTGGCGATCCTCGCAGCCGAGGCGAACCTCGCCGACCGGCACCTGGCGCACATCCATGATCGCGCTGCGTGAACTCCAGCGCGGCGTCGCCGCCGCCCTGCGCGCAGACGCCGGTACCGGTGCGGCCGCGTTCGTGCTCGCCAACGGCATCGCCGCCGAACGGCGGTTGCGCATCTACGCCAACAACTCGCGCCACAACGTCCGCGCCACCCTCGAAGCCGCCTACCCGGTGTTGCTCAGGCTCGCGGGCGAGGACTGGTTCGCGCAGGCCGCGCGCGAGTACACGCGCCGCTGCCCGTCGCGGTCGGGCGATCTGCAGCACGTCGGTGCCCGCTTCGCGGCATTCCTCGATACCCGTCTCGCCGGCACGGCCTGGCACTGGTTTACCGACGTCGCGCGGCTGGAGTGGGCCTACCAGGAGACTCTGGTCGCCGCCGGCGCCCCGCCTTTCGATCCGGTGCGGCTCGCCAACATCGCGCCCGCCGACCACGCCCGCCTCGTGCTGCGCCTGCAGCCGACGGTACGGGTGCTGTGTTCGCCGTGGCCAATCCTGGGGATCTGGAAGGCGAACCAGCCCGGCGCCGATGCGGGCGCCGCGCCGGCCCTGGACAGCGGCACAGCCCGGGTGCTGATCGTCCGGCGCTGCGATCACGTCGAGATGCGCGCGCTCGATGCCGCCGAGCACGCGCTGCTGGCCGCGCTCGCCGGGCGCCGGAACCTCGCCGCGGTCGCCCGCGCGCTGGCCGCCATCGATCCGCACGCCGATCTCGGGACCCTGCTCGTGCAGTGTGCCGGCCGCGGGCTGCTCGCCGGCTTCACGCTCGAACCGCCGGCGCCGCCGGCCTCCGGAGGACCGCCATGAAGACCCTGCTGAACCTTGCCGTAATCGTGCCGGCGCGCGTGCTGGACGGCGCCCAGGCGCCACTCGCGCTCGCCACCCGACTGTACGTCGCGTGGCAGTTCCTGAACTCGGGGTACCTCAAGATCACGTCCTGGGAAAACACCCGCTTCCTGTTCCGCGAGGAGTACCGGGTGCCGCTGCTGCCACCGGACATCGCCGCCGTCGCCGGCACGGCCGGCGAGCTGTGCTTCCCGGTGCTGCTGCTCCTCGGGCTCGCCGGCCGCCTGGGTGCCGCCGGGCTGTTTGCCGTGAACGCGATGGCGGTGGTTTCCTATGCCCACGTGCTCTATTCGGAAGGCTTCGAGGCCGCCATCGGCCAACACTATCTATGGGGCTTCATGCTCGCGGTGCTGGCGGTGTACGGCCCGGGGGTCTGGTCCGCCGACCGGCTGCTCGCCGCACGCCAGGGTCCGAGCCGGATCTGAGCACCGTCGTGAACGACGCCAACGGGAGTACGATCGGCGAGCGCGCGGGGCACGCGCGGAGGACGGGATCATGGTGAGAGCCAAGGGAAGGGCGGCGCAAGCGGCCGGCCGCTCGGACCTGGACATTCTGCGGCTCATCGACGAAGGCACCGCGGCCAAGACCGGCGCGGAGTTCTTCCGCGAGCTCGTCCGCCGCCTCGCCGACGCGCTCGAATCGCGGGTCGCGTTCGTCGCCCGGTTCGGCGAGGACTACTCGCGTGTGCACGTGATCGCGTTCTGGACGGGCACGGAGATCCGCGAGAACTTCGACTTCCCGCTCGCGGGCTCGCCCTGCGAGAACGTGCTCGGCGGCGAGATCGTCGCCTACAACCGCGACGTGGTGCGGCTGTTCCCCGCCGAGCGCCGCGAGCTCGAAGCGCTCGGCGCCGAAGCCTACCTCGCGATCCCGCTCAAGAACCAGCACGGCGAGGTGCGTGGACACCTCGCCGTCATTGCCAGCACCGAGAAGAACTGGCAGGAACGCGACTACGGCATTTTGCGCATCTTCGCCGCGCGCACCACCGCGGAGCTGGAACGCCAGCAGGCGGAGGAGGAAATGCGGGCCGCCAACGTCGTGCTCACCCGGCGCGCGCAACTCGAGGGGCTAATCACCAGCGTCTCCACGCGCTTCGTCACCCTGCCGGTGGCCGAGATCAACGCGACCATCGAGCGCGTCCTCGGTGACGTGGCCCGATTCGGAGACAGCGAGTGCGCCCACGTGTTGCGCACGGTGCCCGACAGCCGCCGCGTCGCGGTGACCCACAGCTGGTCGGCGTCGCAGATCGCGAGCGACGCGGTGACGGCCCTGTCGCCCGCGACGGCGCTGCTCGATCACGTTCTCGACGACCAGGTCCTGCTGGTGTCGAGTCGGGCGCAGAGCGGCGTCGAGGCCGCTCTGCTGCGCGCGGCACCGCAGGCCCTGACCGTGCGCTCGGTCGTCGTCGTGCCGATGGTGTACGGGTCGCGCCCGGTCGGCGCGATCGAGCTGCACGCACATGCGCACGAGCACGGCTGGATCGCGCAGGACCTGCCCCTGCTGCGCCTGCTCGGCGAGATCATCGCCAGCGCCGTCGCGCGCAAGGCCCAGGACGACGCGCTCCGCCACCGGGTTGAGCTCGAAGGCCTGATCGCCTCGATCTCCACCCGGTTCGTCAGCACCGAACCCGGCAATATCGGTCTCGAGATCGACCGCGCGCTGGCCAAGGTCGGCGCCTTCATCGGCAGTGACCGCGGCCTCATGTACGTGTTCGACGACGGCAAGACCGTGGCCGTCCTGGGCAACGAATGGATCCACGATCACGATACGCCGGCCGGCGCGCGCCTGACCGAGATCCGCGCCGATCAGGTACCCGAGGTGATCGAATACTTCCTCAACCGCGGCTGGGTCAACGCCGCGCGCCCCGAGGCGCTGCCGCCCGGCTTCGCCAGACTCAACGAGCTGCCCGGCGCCGAGCACGTCGTCTCGCGCATCGCCGTACCGATCGTCTGCGGCAACGACGTGCGCGGTATCCTGTGTTTTCACTCGCTCACCCGGGAACGCCACTGGCCCGACGAGGACCAGCGCCTGCTCGGCCTGCTGGCCGAGATCATCGGCAATGCGCTCGCCCGCGAGCAGGTCGAGAACGAGCTGCAACGCGCCAAGGACGACGCCGAAAGCGCGAACCGGGCCAAAAGCGATTTCCTCGCCAGCATGAGCCACGAGCTGCGCACGCCCCTGAACGGCATCCTCGGCTACGCGCAGCTGCTCAAGCGCCACGACGCGCTGCAGGGACCCGCATCGGCGTGGATCGAGGCCATTGAACGCTGCGGCGATCATCTGCTCACTCTGATCGGAGACGTGCTCGATCTCGCCAAGATCGAGGCCGGCAAGACCGAGCTGGATCGCGAGCCTTTCGATCTCGACGTCTTCCTGCGCGAGGTCGCCGACATTGCCCGCGTGCGCGCCGCGCAGTCGGGCCTGCGTTTTTCCTTCGAGACCGATCCACGGTTGCCGGCGAGCGTCATCGGTGATCAGCGCAAGCTGCGCCAGGTGCTGCTCAACCTGCTCGGCAACGCCGTCAAGTTCACCGAGCGCGGCGGTGTCTGCCTGCGCGCCGGCGTCGCGCACGGCGGCGACGACGTGTGCCGCCTGCGCCTGGAGGTCGAGGACACCGGCATCGGCATCGACGCGGCGGATCTGGAACGCATCTTCGAACCCTTCCAGCAGGTCAACGGCAGCGGCCATCAGGCCGAGGGCACGGGCCTGGGCCTGGCCATCTCGCGCAAGCTCGTCGGCATCATGGGCGGCACGCTGCAGGTCTCGACGCAACCGGGCGCGGGCAGTGTGTTCGCCGTCGAAGTGGCAGTCGGCATCGGCGGCACCGCCGTCGGACGGCACCGTCTCGGCCGCCGCGTGGTGGGCTATCCCGGCGCCCGGCGACGCATCCTGGTGGCCGACGACAAGGCGGACAACCGCCATATCCTCGGCGAGCTGCTCGGCTCGCTCGGCTTCGATATCGTCGAGGCGGCCGACGGCGCAACGGCTCTCGCGAGCTGTGCCCGGCAACTGCCCGACATGGCCTACCTGGACCTCGTGATGCCTGCCCTGGACGGCTTCGAAACCCTGCGCCGCCTGCGAGCGCTGCCGCAGGGAGACCGGCTGCCGGTCGTCGCCCTGTCGGCGAGCGTGTTCGATGCGACCCGCTCGCGCTGCGAAGCCGCCGGCTTCGACGCTTTCCTCGCCAAACCCGTGCGCCTCGACGACGTGCTCGCGGTCACCGCGCAGCATCTCGGCCTGCGCTGGATCGTGCGCGAGGACGGGTACGAGGAACCGCCGGTCACTGCCACGGTTCCGAACCGGGACAGCGACGCGCCGGCCGCAACGCTGTCCGCACAGATCACCGCCGAGCTGCTCGAGCTCGCCCGCATGGGCGACATCCAGGCTCTGAACCGGCGTATCGAGCAGGCCCGACGCGCGGACGATCACAGCGCGCTCGTGCTCGACGAGCTGGCCGCGCTCGCGCGCGACTACGACATGCGCGCGGTCCGCGATCTGCTCGGCCGGCTGACCGGGTAGCGTCCGCCGCCATGACCACTTCCGACGCTGATCCGGCGCGCATCCTGGTCGTCGACGACACACCCACCAACGTGAGCGTGCTGCTCGAGGTGCTCAGTGGCCGCGGCTACAAGGTGCTCGTTGCGCGCGACGGCGGCAGCGCCCTCGAGCAGGCGCAGTACGCCCGCCCGGATCTCATACTTCTGGACGTAATGATGCCGGGCATGGACGGCTTCGAAACCTGCCGGCGCCTGAAGGCGGATCCCGGCACGGGCGGGATCCCGGTGATCTTCATGACCGCCCTCGGCGAAATCGAGGACAAGGTCAGAGGCTTTGAAGCCGGCGCCGCGGATTACGTCGTCAAGCCCTTCCAGCACGAGGAAGTGCTGGCGCGCGTGCGTACGCATCTCACCCTGCGCGCGCTGCAGCAGCGCCTCGCCAACGTGAACCGCGAGCTGGAGCAGGCCGTGGCCGAACGCACCGGGGAGCTGCGCGCCGCCCTGCGCGAGCTCGAGACGCTCAAGAACCGCCTGCAGAACGAGAACAGCTATCTGCGCCAGGAGATCTCCGAACAAGCCGATCACGGTCAGATCGTCGGCCGCTCGCCGGCCATACGCGAGGTGATGAACAAGGTGGACGTAGTCGCGCCGACCGGCACCACCGTGCTCATCCGTGGCGAAACCGGCACCGGCAAGGAGTTGATCGCCCGAGCCCTGCACGAGTGCAGCCCGCGTCGCGACCGGCCGATGGTCAAGCTCAACTGCGCCGCCATCTCCGCGGGTCTGGTCGAGAGCGAGCTGTTCGGACACGTCAAAGGCGCTTTCACCGGCGCCTCGGATCGCCGCGTCGGCCGCTTCGAGCTCGCCGATCGCGGCACGATCTTCCTGGACGAAGTCAGCGAGCTGCCGCTCGACACCCAGACCAAGCTGCTGCGCGTGCTGCAGGAAGGCGAATTCGAGCCGGTCGGCAGCTCCAGGACTGTCGCCGTCGACGTGCGCGTGATCGCCGCGACCAACCGCGACCTGCACGCCGACGTCGCCAGCGGCCGCTTCCGCGCCGATCTCTACTACCGCCTGAGCGTATTCCCAATCGAAGTGCCACCGCTGCGCGCCCGTCCCGAGGACATCCCCGATCTCGCCCGGCACTTCCTCGAACGCTTCGCCCGCCGCCTCGGCAAGTCGATCCGGGACATCGACGCCGCGTCACTGGCCCGACTCAGCGCCTACGACTGGCCCGGCAACATCCGCGATTTGCAGAACACCATCGAGCGCGCCGCCATCCTCACCCGCGGCGAGCTGCTGTACGTCGACGGCGATCTCGGCCCCGCCCCGCCGAGCTGCTTTGCCATCGCGAACGCGGCCGCGCCCGGCACCGCCGCCACGCCGGCTCCGGGCCCCGCACCGATCCCCACCCGCGCATCGACTGCCGCCGACACCCTCACCCTGCAGGAGATCGAGCGCCGCCACTTCATCGAAGTCCTGCGCCGGACCCGCGGCGTCATCGAAGGCCCCAACGGCGCCGCCCGGCTGCTCGATCTCAAGCCCTCGACCGCGCGTTTCCGGATCCGCAAGCTCGGGATCACCAAGATCGATTACCTGGCGGACTAAGACCTCCCGGCGCTCACCCGCGCTGCCAGCCGCGTGGCCCGGCCCGTAATGCGAGGGTCAGGTCTTCAGATTTCACTTGCGCTTCGAGTCATCACGTTTCACGTTTTACCCTGAATCGCCCCGGCTTTTCCGGAGACGGTTTCGTTTGTTTGGTTCCGGGCAGTTTACCGAACTCTGGGAATGCATCGTCAGAGTGAATTACTGCCCGCGGGCACGACCGCAGTTGAAATGTCCCCGGAGTATGCCGACGGGCCGCAACGGTCGTCGGCCCGCAGGATGCCCTCGCACCGGCGGCCTGCAACGCGAGCCATCTCTCACTGACGGCAGCATCCGAGACCCGGGATTGCCTGCCCTCCCGCAAGCCCGTGCGGTAACGCCTCAACACTTGGTGGCGAGCCACAACGCGCTGCCGTGATGCGCGCATCAGCGCTCCCCGCCGAGTCCGGTGTGGATCGCCATTTCTCTCCGAAATTCGTCTGATAGTCAGTAGCTTGCGGCGCATGCACGGCGGCCCCGCACGGCCCTGGCACGGCGGCTGCAATACCCCCTGCGAACAGAACCGCGACACCGTGTCGCGGGGCAACGAAGGAGACACTGACATGAGCAAGACCCCACCGCTGCTGCGCCTTGCGATCACCACCCTCGTGACGCTCGGTGCGGCCTCGCTCGCCGGTGCCGCGGCCGCGGCGACGGATACGGAACAGTGCGCGGGCGTCGTCAAGGCCGGCCGTAACGACTGCGCCACCAGCCGCAACGCCTGCCACGGTCACGTCAACGTCGACGCGGACTCCGAGGCGTGGATCTACCTGCCCAAGGGGACCTGCGACCGAATCGCCGGCGCGCGTGTCGTGCACGTCGTCGATCCGACGCCCAAGGGCGGCAAGTAGGAGCCTCCGGGCCACCCCGGCACGGGTGGCCCGGTCTCCGCACACCAACCGGGAGCACAAGTGATGAATGCACATGACTGGGCCATCGTTCTCGCGGCCGGCAATGGCAGCCGCCTGCGGTGCCTCACCACCACCGGCACCGGCGTTTCCGTACCCAAGCAGTTCTGCTCGCTGGCCGGTGGACCGTCGCTGCTCGACGAGGCGCTGCAACGCGCCGCGGTCGTCGCCCCGGCGGCGCGCATCGTGAGCATCGTGGCCGAACAGCACCGGCGCTGGTGGAGCGGCGCGGACGGCGTGCCCGCGCCCGGCAACGTCATCGTACAGCCGGACAATCGCGGCACCGCCAACGGCGTCCTGCTGTCGCTGCTGCACGTGTGCGTACGCGACCGCAACGCATCCGTGCTGCTGCTGCCCTCGGATCATTACGTCCGCGACGAAGCCGTGCTGGCGCGCTCGCTGCGGGCGGCCATGGACCACGCCGGCCGCCACCCGGGCGACGTCGTGCTGCTCGGCATCGGTCCGGACGAGCCCGATCCCGAGCTGGGCTACGTCGTGCCGGGCCCGCGCAGCGGTCGCGGCACGCGCCCGGTGCTGCGCTTCATCGAGAAACCGACCGTCGCGCATGCGCGTGAGCTCATGGTTCGGGGCGCGCTGTGGAACAGCTTCATCGTCGCCGGCCGGGCCAATGCTCTGCTCGCGCTGTATGCCGGGCGTTTCCAGGGTCTCGTCGCCGCCATGGGCGGCGTGGTGCGTCGCGCGCAGCGCGCCGCAGGCGCGGACTACGCCCTCGCCGATCTCTACGCACGACTTCCCGCGCTGGATTTCTCGCGCGACGTGCTCGAGGGCCAGGAGCAGCGCCTGCGGGTGCTGCACGTACCGGCCTGCGGCTGGAGCGATCTCGGCACCGTCGGCCGCGTCGCCGCCTGTCTGGAGCGGCTCGGCAACCATGCGCAGCGCGCGCATGCCGTACACGGCGTCCCCGCCCGTTTGACCCTGGCCGCGCATCCGGCGCTGCAGCGGCTCGCCGGCTGAGCGCGAGGACGAACCATGATTACACGCATCGCCCTCGTCGTGCTGAGCGCTCTTGCCATCACTCCGGCCTGCGCCGCCGATATCGCCGGCAAGGGGCCACTGTTCCATCTCGGCACGCCGCGACTCGCGCGCGTCACGCTTGTACAACCGGTGCGGGCCAGCCGATCCGGTTGGCATTGCGCGCGGCCATCGCGGCCGCTTCGATCCGGATGGCGTCCGGGCCTACCACGACGTGTGCACGCGTGGAGTGCGTCGTGCGGGGCCGTCCCGGCAGCCGAACTGCGGCTCACTCCGACCGCGCTGGGCGTCGGTGCAAGCGGCGCGCGAGTCACCATGAGTGAGGACAAGGAGGCACCATGAACATCCGCACCGTCATCGCCGGGCTGTGTGTGTTCGCCACCGCGTCGGCAGGCGCGGCCGACTTCATCGAGCAGCCACAGCTCACGCTGGACGGCGCCCGACACGTGGCGCGCGTTGCAACCGATTACGCACGCGAACACCAGGCGCCGGGTGCCGCGATTGCGGTCGTCGATGCCACGGGTAACCTGGTCTATCTGGAGCGACTCGACGGGACTTTTCCCGCGGCCCCGACCATCGCCATCGGCAAGGCGCGTACCGCGGCCTCGTTCCGCAAGCCGACACGCGTGCTCGAGGACATCGTCAACAAGGGTCGTTTCGCGATGCTCGATCTCAGCGCCGTCACTGCGTTCACGCCACTGCAGGGCGGCGTGCCGATCGAACGCGGCGATCGCATCGTCGGCGCGATCGGCGTCAGCGGTGCGGCGAGCGCGCAGCAGGACGACGAGATCGCCAGCGCCGCGGCCGCGGCCTTCGCGCTGGCCAGAGCCGAGCAGGCGGACACGGTGATCCACCTGCCGCGACAGCAGGTGGAAGCGGCCTTTCGTCACGATGCCAACCTCATCAGCAGCGAGAACTTCCGTGTCAACGCCAGTCGGCGCGACGGCCCGGGCGACGCCGAGGTTCATCTCGACGACACCGACATCTTCTACGTGCTCGATGGCAGCGCGACCTTCGTCACCGGCGGCGAGCTGGTCGCGCCGCGCCCGATCGCCACGGGAGAGCTGCGCGGCAGCGCGATCCGGGGCGGCGAGTCGATCCGGCTCGCGCGCGGCGACGTGATCACCATCCCGCGCGGCGTACCGCACTGGTTCAGCCAAGTGCGCGCGCCCTTCACCTATTACGTCGTCAAGTCGCGCGCCCGAAGCTGAACGGCCCGGATCCAATCTCAACGAGGAGAACCACCATGCGCACCCCAATCATCGTCCTCCTCGCGACCCTGATCGCCGGCGTCGCGACCCGCGCCGATGCCGACACCGGCGTTGCGACCGGCACACCGGCCGCCGAAATCGATCTCACTACCGCCGCCGGCGTGGCGCTGGTACGCGGCGCCTGGCGCTACGCGGATACCGAGATCATCGAAACGACCCACCGCGCGCCGGACGTTCACGGTCAGCCCGGCGGCGCACCGGTGCGCACCTGGGACTACCGCCCGCACGCCGGCGGCGCGAGCTTCGACGACTCGACCTGGCCGGTCGTGGCGCCGGAGCGCCTCGCCGATCGGCGCGGCCACGGCCGCCTGTCGTTCAACTGGTACCGGATCGCCCTCACGGTGCCCGAACGGATCGGCGGCTTCGAACCCGGCGGCTCGACGCTCGTGTTCGAGACCTCGATCGACGATTACGCCGAGATCTGGGTGGACGGCGAGTTGCCACGCCGGACGGGCCAGCAGGGCGGCTCCGTGGTCGCGGGCTGGAACGCCAGCAACCGGCTGGTGATCGGTCGCAACGTGAAACCCGGCCAGCGCATCCAGCTCGCGGTGTTCGGCAGCAACGGGCCGCTGTCCGATCCGCCGGCGAACTTCATCTGGATGCGCAGCGCGCGCCTCGCTTTCTATCCCGGCGGCGAGGTGCCGATCGCGGTGCCGGCGCAGGAAGTGAACGTACGCGTCGAACGCCTCGATCCCGGCATCGACGCGATCGTTCCGGCCAACGCCAAGCTGTTCAAGCTGGCCGAGGGCTTTCGCTTCACCGAAGGTCCGGTCTGGGTGCGCGACGGCGGCTACCTGCTGTTCAGCGATCCGAACGCGAACCGCATCTACGCCTACGCACCGCAGTCCGGAAGCCTGTCACTGTACCGCGATCACAGCGGCTACGCCGGCGCCGACGTCGCCGAGTACGGCCAGCCGGGCTCGAACGGGTTGACGCTCGACGCGCAGGGCCGGCTGACCATCGACCAGCACGGCGATCGGCGCGTGGTTCGCATCGAGCCCGACGGCGCGGTGACGGTGCTCGCCGAACGCTACGACGGCAAGCGCCTGAACAGCCCCAATGATCTCGTCTATGGTGCCGACGGCACGCTGTACTTCACCGATCCGCCCTTCGGCCTGCCGAAGTTCTACGCCGATCCGCGCAAGGAGCTGGCCTTCAGTGGCGTGTACCGCGCCAGTGACGCCGGCGTGCAATTGCTCGCGACGGATCTGAAGGGCCCCAACGGCATCGCCTTCTCTCCGGACGGCGCCTGGCTGTACGTCGCCAACTGGGATCCGGACGCCAAGGTCGTGCTGCGCTACCCGGTGCTGCGCGATGGCACGCTGGGCAAGCCGAGTACCTTCGCCGACATGACCAACGAGTTGCCCGGTGAGGAAGCGCTCGACGGCCTGAAGGTCGACAGACAGGGACACCTGTACGTCGCCGCGCCGGACGGCCTGCGCATCTACGCACCCGATGGCCGCCACCTCGGCACGATCGTCGCGCCGCGCCCCGTGCACAACTTCGCCTGGGGCGATGCGGACGGCCGCACGCTGTACTTGACCGCGCGCGACCGGCTTTACCGCATCACCCTGCTCGTGCAAGGGGTCCGACCGTGACCGCGGCGGCGCATATGATCGACGCGCGCGCGGATCTGCCGGCGCTCGAACGCGACGCGCTCGGCAGCTTCGACGCCACCACACAGCGCGAGTGGCTGGTGACCAACGGCCTCGGCGGCTATGCCTGCGGCACGCTCGCCTGGACCACGACCCGCCGTTACCACGGCCTGCTGGTCGCCGCGCTGCGCCCGCCCGTCGAACGTACCGTCCTGGTCGCCAAGCTCGACGTGTTCGCGCACTACCAGGGCCGGCGCACGGCGCTGACCAGCAACGAGTACCTCGACGGCACCGTCGATCCGCACGGCTGGCGCAACCTGACCGGCTTCCGTCTCGAGGGCTCGACGCCGGTGTGGACCTGGACGGTCGGCGACGCGGTGATCGAGGCGCGGCTGTGGATGCCGCGCGGCCGCAACACGACCTGTATTGCCTGGCGGTCGTGCCGCGGGAGCGCGCCGCTCGCGCTCGAGATCGAGCCGTTGTGCACGTACCGCGACTATCACTGGCAACTGCGCGGTGCGCGCGATTTCCAGGTCGCGATGATCGACGGCGGTGTCGTGCTCACGGCTCACGCCGGTGCCCGCCCCTGCCGCATCCATGCGCCGCAGGGGCGCTGCACGCTCGATCCGAGCTGGCACTGGAATCTGTGCCATCGACACGAGCGTGAGCGCGGCCTGGACGACGGCGAGGATCTGTTCCGCCCCGCCCGCTTCGAGCTGCCCCTCGCCGACGGCGGCGAGGCAGTGCTGATCCTCGACGCCGAGCCCGCGCCGCCGGCGCCGGCCGAACTCGACTACGCCGTCGAGCGCGCGCGCCAGACGGCGCTGATCGCACAGGCCGGCTTTTCGCCCGCGGCGTCCGAGCCGGCATGGCTGCGCCAGCTCGTGCTCGCCGCCGATCAGTTCATCGTCGAACGCCACGACGGCGCCGGGCGTGTGCTCGGCGAGACGGTCATCGCCGGCTATCCGTGGTTCAGCGACTGGGGCCGCGACACCATGATCGCGCTGCCCGGTCTCACCCTCGCGACCGGGCGCCTGCAATCGGCGGCCAGCATTCTGCGCACCTTCGCCCGCTTCGTGGATCAAGGACTGCTGCCGAACGTATTTCCCGACAGCGGCGACTTACCCGAATACCACACGGTCGACGCGACGCTGTGGTATTTCCTCGCGGTCGAGACCTGCTGGCAGGCGGGCGGCGACCGCGCGCTCGTGGCGGAGCTGTATCCCGTGCTGGCGGGCATCATCGACTGGCACCGGCGCGGCACGCGCCACGGCATCCGGGTCGATCCCGCCGACGGCCTGCTGCGTGCCGGCGAACCGGGCGTACAGCTCACCTGGATGGACGCGCGGGTCGGCGATCACGTCATCACGCCACGCATCGGCAAACCGGTCGAGATCAACGCCCTGTGGTTCAACGCGCTGAAGGTGATGCAGGGCCTCGCCGGCGTGCTCGGCCGTGCCGAGGACGCGGACGCCTTCGCAGCCGCCGCCACCGGGGTCGCCACGAGCTTCAACGCGCGCTTCTGGTACGCCGCCGGCGACTACCTGTACGACGTCATCGACGGCCCGGAGGGCGAGCCGGACGCACACGGCCGGCGCCGCGACGCCAGCCTGCGCCCGAACCAGATCTTCGCGGTCTCGCTGCCGCATGCGCTGCTCGATCCGGCGCGGGCCCGGGCCGTCGTACGCCGCTGCGCGCGTGAGCTGTGGACACCGGTGGGGCTGCGCAGCCTGGCCGCCGGCGATCCGCGCTACGTCGGCCACTACGGCGGCAGTCCCGCGCAGCGCGACGCCGCCTATCACCAGGGCACGGTATGGAGCTGGCTGCTCGGACCGTTCGCGATCGCGCACCTGCGCGCCTTCGGCGATGCGCCCAACGCCCGCGCACATCTCGCCGGCATCGGCGCGCACCTGCGCGAGGCTTGCATCGGCCAGGTGAGCGAAATCATGGATGGCGATCCCCCGCACACGCCGCGCGGCTGCTTCGCGCAGGCCTGGAGCGTCGCAGAAACCCTGAGAGCCTGGAGACAATGCCATGTCAGCAGCAGAGCTTGAGGCCCGCGTGGCCGCGCCCGCAGCGCCGTCCGAATCGATCCCGATGCCGCAGGCGCAAAGCGCCGAACGGCGCCGGCTCGCCGAGTGCACGCCGGCGGATCCGGCGTGGAAGCGCTGGGGTCCTTACCTGAGCGAGCGCCAGTGGGGCACCGTGCGCGAGGACTACAGCCCGCACGGCAACGCCTGGGATTACTTTCCCCACGATCACGCGCGCAGCCGCGCCTACCGCTGGGGCGAGGACGGCATCGCCGGCTGGAGCGATCACGAGCAGCGGCTGTGCCTCGCGCTGGCGCTCTGGAACGGCCGGGATCCGATCCTCAAGGAGCGGTTGTTCGGGCTCACCAACGGCGAGGGCAACCACGGCGAAGACGTCAAGGAACTGTACTACTACCTCGACGCGACACCGAGCCACGCCTATCTGCAGATGCTCTACAAGTACCCCCAGGCTGCGTTTCCCTACGCGCGGCTCGTGGACGAGAACCGCGCCCGCGGCATCGGCGCGCCGGAGCTCGAGCTGATCGACACCGGCGTGTTCGACGACAACCGCTACTTCGACGTGTTCGTCGAATACGCGCAGGCCGGTGTCGACGACATCCTGCTGCGCGTGACGGCGCACAATCGCGGCCCCGCGCACGCGCCGCTGCATCTGCTGCCGCAGGCGTGGTTCCGCAACACCTGGAGCTGGCAGCACGGCGGCGAGCGGCCCGCCATGCAGCTCACCGGCGGCTGCGTCGCCATCACCCACCCCACGCTCGGCGACTACCGGCTGTACGCCGACGGCATGCCGACGTGGCTGTTCTGCGACAACGACACCAATGTCGAGCGCCTGTACGGTCACGCCGCGCCCGGCCGGTATTTCAAGGACGGTTTCCACGAGCGCGTGGTCGGCGGTCGCGAGGCGGCGGTCAACCCGGAGTACGCCGGCACCCGGGCGACCGCCTGGTACGCGCTGCAGGTGCCCGCCGGCGGCAGTGCCGGCATTCGCCTGCGCCTCACCCGGCACGCAGCCGAGCAGACATTCGCCGGGTTCGACGCGATCTTCGCCACGCGCCGGCGCGAAGCCGACGAATTCTACGCGACGCTCCAGCACGACATCGTCGATGCGGATGCGCGCCTGGTTCAACGCCAGGCACTAGCCGGGATGATCTGGAGCAAGCAGTACTACTACTACGACGTTCCCGAGTGGCTGCAAGGCGATCCGACCCAGCCGGAACCGCCCGCCGGACGCCGGCACGGTCGCAACCGCGACTGGGCGCACCTGAACAACGCCGACATCGTCTCCATGCCCGACAAGTGGGAATACCCCTGGTACGCCGCCTGGGATCTCGCCTTTCACACCCTGCCGATCGCGCTGGTCGATCCGGACTTCGCCAAGGAGCAGCTGCTGTTGCTCACGCGCGAGTGGTACATGCACCCGAACGGTCAGATCCCCGCGTACGAGTGGGCGTTCGGCGACGTCAACCCGCCGGTGCACGCCTGGGCGACCTGGCGCGTGTACCAGATCGATCGCAACCATCACGGCGGCCGCGGTGACCGTGAGTTCCTCGAACGCGTCTTCCACAAGCTGATGCTCAATTTCACCTGGTGGGTCAACCGCAAGGACGCCGAGGGCCGCAACGTCTTCCAGGGCGGGTTCCTGGGCCTGGACAACATCGGCGTGTTCGATCGCAGCGCCGAGCTGCCGACCGGCGGCCACATCGACCAGGCCGACGGCACGAGCTGGATGGCGATGTACGCGCTCAACCTCATGCGCATCGCGCTCGAGCTCGCGCAGCACAACCGCGTCTACGAGGACATCGCCACCAAGTTCTTCGAGCACTTCCTGCACATCGCCGAAGCGATGAGCAACGTGGGCGAGGCCGGTATCGGCCTGTGGGATGACGAGGACAAGTTCTTCTACGACGTGCTGCACCTGCCCGACGGCAGCATGCGGCCGTTGAAGATCCGCTCGATGGTCGGCCTCATTCCGCTGTTCGCGGTGGAAACGCTCGAGCCCGAGCTGCTCGCCGCGGTACCCGAATTCGCCCGCCGGCTGGAATGGTTCCTCGCCTATCGCCCGGATCTCGCGGACCTGGTCTCACACTGGGATCAGCCGGGCCGCGGCAAGCGCCGCCTGCTGTCGCTGCTGCGCGGACACCGTATGAAGCGCCTGCTCGCGCGCATGCTCGATGAAACCGAGTTCCTGTCCGACTACGGCGTGCGCGCGCTGTCCAAGGTCCACGAGGCGACACCCTACGCATTCCGCGTCGACGCCAGCGAGTTGACCGTGCGCTACCAGCCGGCGGAGTCCGACTCGGGCGTGTTCGGCGGCAACTCGAACTGGCGCGGTCCGATCTGGTTCCCGGTCAACTATCTCATCATCGAATCGCTGCAGAAGTTCCACCACTACTACGGCGACGACTTCAAGGTGGAATGCCCGACCGGATCGGGGCGGTTGATGACCGTCAACGAGGTGGCCGACGAGCTCGCGCGACGGCTGGCACGGACCTTTCTCAAGGATGAGAACGGCCGCCGGCCGGTGTTCACACACCACCCGCGGCTGCAGGAGGACCCGCAATTCCGGGATCACCTGCTGTTCTACGAGTACTTCCACGGCGACACCGGCCGCGGCGTCGGCGCCTCGCACCAGACCGGCTGGACCGGTCTGGTGGCGAAGCTGCTGCAACCGCGCCGGCCGGCACGCGCCTGCAGCGAGTCGCGCTGACTCGCGCGGCCTGTCCGACACCATGTCCTTGACGCAGTGAACCCGGAGGTTCCCATGAACGTACAAGTCACCCACGCGCACCTGCCACAGCCCGTGCTGCCCTCGTGCCCGGTGCAGAAGCTGTTGCGCGGGCAGAAGGCCATCGTCACCGGTGCCAGCTCCGGCATCGGCCGCGCGATAGCGCTCGCGCTCGGTAACGCCGGCGCGGACGTCGTCATCAACTACGTCGCCGGCGAGGACAAGGCCGAGGAGGCTTGCGATCAGATCCGGCACGGCGGCAGTCGCGCCATCGCGCTGCGCGCCGACGTCGCCGACGAGGCCCAGGTGCAGGCGATGTTCCGCCAGACCATCGAGCGCTTCGGCACGGTCGACATCCTGGTCAACAACGCCGGCCTGCAGCAGGACGCCAACTTCGAGGATCTCTCCCTCGCGCAGTGGAACAAAGTCATCGGCGTCAACCTCACCGGCCAGTTCCTGTGCGCGCGCGAGGCCGTGCGCGAATTCAAGCGCCGCGGCGTGCAAGCGGAGATCTCCTGCTCGGCCGGCAAGATCCTGTGCATCAGCTCCGTCCACGAGGTCATTCCCTGGGCCGGCCACGTCAACTACGCGGCGTCCAAGGGCGGCGTGATGCTGATGATGAAGAGCATCGCGCAGGAAGTGGCGCCCTATCGCATCCGCGTCAACAGCATCTGCCCGGGAGCGATCCGCACGCCCATCAACATGCAGGCCTGGGACACGCCGGCGGCCTACGACGAGCTGCTAAAGCTCATCCCGTACAAGCGCATCGGTGAGCCCGAGGAAATCGGCCGCGCCGCGGTCTGGCTGTGCTCGGACTATGCCGATTACGTGCACGGCGTGAGCCTGTTCGTGGACGGCGGCATGACGCTTTATCCCGGCTTCGAGACCGGCGGTTGAGATCATCACGGCGCGCGCGAGCGATTGACCGGCGGACCCGTATGACCACGAGATCCCCATCCGTCACGACGTCGAGCGCGCCCGCGGCGCCGGCCCGGTGCGCCCTGCCACCGGCGACCGGCTGCCGCGGGCGCCCGGGCGCCGCCGCGGCCGCGGCCGCGGTGCGCGGGCACTGGCCGGAGTACCTCATCGAGGGCTGGGCGCTCGGCATGTTCATGATCTCGGCCGGCGTGTTCACCACGCTGCTCGAATATCCCGGCTCGCCCGTGCACGTGCTGGTGCCCGATCCGGTGTTGCGGCGCGTGCTCATCGGCGTCGCCATGGGTCTGACCGCGATTGCGCTCATCTACTCGCCCTGGGGCCAGCGCTCGGGCGCGCACATGAATCCGGCGGTCACGCTCGGCTTTTTGCGCCTCGGCAAGATCCGGGGCTGGGACGCCGCGTTCTTCATCAGCGCACAGTTTTTCGGCGGCACGCTCGGCGTACTCACGGTGACGGCCGTGCTACGTGAAGCCTTCGCGGCGCCGCCGGTGCGCTACGTGGCCACGCTGCCCGGATCCGGCGGCGCCGGGATTGCCTTCGCGGCCGAGCTCGTCATCTCGGCGCTGATGATGGCCACCGTGCTGACGGTGTCCAACTCCGTGCGCTGGGCCCGCCTCACGGGCGTGTGCGCCGGCATTCTCGTTGCGATCTGGATCAGTCTCGAAGCGCCGCTGTCGGGCATGAGCATGAATCCGGCGCGCTCGTTCGCATCGGCGCTGCCGGGCGGCCTGTGGGCGAGCTTGTGGGTGTATCTCACCGCACCGGTCCTGGGTATGCAGCTCGGCGCCGGCGCCTACGTGGCCCTGCGCGGCCGCGCCGCGGCCGGCTGCGCGAAGCTCCTGCACCCGGCCGATCAACGCTGCATTCACTGCGGTTACGAGCCGCCACGGGCCGGCGCCGCGGCGGCCGCGCACGTGACCACGACGGAGGACTGAGCGATGGATCCCACTCTCACGAAACAGACGTTCGACGCCATCATCGTCGGCTCCGGTGCCGGTGGTGCGGCCGCGGCCTGGGCGCTCGCCCGCGCGGGCCTCGCAGTGCTGCTCCTCGAGAAGGGAGGCGAGCTGCCCGCCGACGGCTCGACGCTGGATCTGCGCACGGTGATCCATGACGGGCGTTATCTGTCGCGTGAAACCTGGCGCGACGGACGCGGGCGGCCGTTCGCGCCCGAGGAACATTTCAACGTGGGCGGCAAGACCCGCTGGTATGGCGCGGCCCTGCTGCGCTACGGCGCGCACGAGTTCGCTGCCGATCCGTCGCACCAGTGCCGGGGCTGGCCCGTCACAATCGACACGCTCGCACCCTGGTACGCGCAGGTGGAACATCGCCTCGGCGTTCGCGAGTTCGAGTGCGAACCCGATCTGCGGCGCCTGCTCGCCCGGATGATGCGCAGCTCGGATCGCTGGCACGCCGCGCCCCTGCCGATGGGCCTCGATCCGCGCATCCTCGACGACGACCTCGAAGCCCGTCATTTCGACGGCTTCGCCTCCGTCGCCGGCCTCAAGAACGACGCGCAGCGTGCCTTTCTGGATCCCATCATCGATCGGCCCAACTTCCGGCTGCTCGACAGCGCCGAGGTCGCCGAGCTCGTCGCGGACAGCGTGGCGCCGGCGCGTGTCGCCGGTGTGCAGCTCGCCGACGGGCGGATCCTGCGTGCCCGCACGGTGCTGCTCGCCGCCGGAGCCCTGCACAGCCCGCGTCTGCTGCAGCGGTTCATCGAGCGGCACGCGCTCGCCGGCAGCCTGCCCGGTGCGGCATCGATCGGACGCAATCTCAAGCTGCACCTGCTCACGGCCATGGTCGCCGTGTCGCCGTCGCGCAAGCGCGATCTGCTGCGCAAGACCACGCTGCTCCTGCACGATGACCTGCCGCGCTCGAGCGTGCAGCCACTCGGATTCGACGGCGAGCTGATCGCCACGCTGATGCCCGCGGCCATGCCCGCACGCCTGGCACGCCGGATCGGCGACCGGGCCTACGGCTTTTTCCTGCAGACCGAGGACGGATCGCACCCTGACAACCGCGTGCGCGAGACCACCGACGGTCGTGGCCGGCGCGTCGGCGATCCCGTGCTCGACTATGACGATCGGCGCCTGCCGCACGCCCGTGCCGAGCACGGTGCCCTGGTGTGGCGGCTGACTGCGGCGCTCGCGCGCGCCGGCGCACTGGCATTTTCGCGGCGCATCGGCGTCGCCGGGACCGCGCACGCCTGTGGCACCCTGATCGCGGGCGCGGATCCGGCGAGCTCGGTCGTCGCCGGCAACGGCGGCGTGCACGGCCTGGACGGGCTGTATGTCGTCGACGGCAGTGTCCTGCCGCGCTCGAGCCGCGTGAACCCCTCGCTCACGATATTCGCCTGGAGCCTGCACGTGGCCGATCAGCTCGCCCGCACGCTGCGCGCCGAGCCCGGCGCCTGCGCCGCGGCGCACACGGTGGCGCGCGCATGATCACACCCGCCCGCAGCAGGCATCGCAGCGCGCGCCGGCACATGCCCCGCGCATTCCTGCTCGTCACGGTGCTGCTCGCGGCAGCGGCCCTCGGCCACGCCGGCGAGGCGCCGGTGCGAACGGTGGATTCGATCGGGATCACCGTGGCCGACATGACCCGCAGCCTCGCCTTCTATCGTCAGGTGCTCGACTTCGCGCTCGAGTCGGAGCGGGAGGTTGCCGGCGAGGACTACGAACGACTCTACGGCGTGTTCGGGCTGCGCCTGCGCATCGCGCGCCTGCGGCTCGGCGACGAACACGTCGAACTGATGCAGTTCCTGGCACCGAAGGGCCGGCCGATCCCGATCGACTCGCACAGCAACGATCGCTGGTTCCAACACGTGGCGATCATCGTCTCGGACATGGACCGCGCCTACGCACGGCTGCGCGCGCACGAGGTCGAGCACGCCTCCAGCGGCCCGCAGGTACTGCCGGCCTGGAATCCGAATGCCGGCGGCATCGCCGCGTTCTATTTTCGCGATCCCGACGGCAACCATCTCGAGATCCTGCACTTCCCGCCGGGCAAGGGCGACGAAAAATGGCAACGCGGATCCGATGCGCTGTTCCTGGGCATCGATCACACCGCCGTCGTGGTCGCAGACACCGAAGCGAGCCTGCGTTTTTACCGCGACACCCTGGGCCTGCGCGTCGCCGGCACGAGTGAGAACTACGGCACTGAACAGGAACACCTCAACAACGTGTTCGGCGCGCGCCTGCGGATCACGGCCCTGCGCGCCGCGACCGGCCCCGGTGTGGAGCTGCTCGAGTACCTCGCCCCGCGGACCGGCCGGCCGATGCCCGCCGACACGCGAGCGAATGACCTGTGGCACTGGCAGATCAACGCGCCCGCCGACGTCATCGCCGCGGATCGCGGCGTGCGCGCCGGCCATTACGCGCACGTCTCCCCGGGCCCGGTCGACGCCGGTGGCACGCGGGGCCTGCTGATCCGCGATCCGGACGGTCACGCGAGCCTGCTCACCGAACCCGGTGCCGGGGCGCGGAGCGCCACACAGCGCACGCCGCGGCCACCATCGCGCTGACCGCCGGGCAGACAGGTCATCGATCGATGGACGTGTCACTGCGAGCGCCGAACAGGATCTCCTGCCCGTCACGGCAGACCCGCGCCCACTTCTGCGGCCCGTCACCGCGCGTCCGCACGGATGGCCTGCGCACGTCATTGCGCGTCCGCGCCGATGGCCTCCGCACGTCATTGCGAGCCCGGGCCAATGGCCTGCGCACGTCATTGCGCGTCCGCGCCGATGGCCTGCGCACGTCATTGCGAGCCCGCGCCGATGGCCTCCGCACGTCATTGCGAGCCCGCGCAGCGGGCGTGGCAATCCAGATCCACGGCACTCGCGCCGTCGCCGTCTGGATCGCCACGTCGCGCCGCAGCGCGGCGCTCCTCGCGATGACCTGTGAGCGCGTACGAACGCCAGTGCGCCTCCACGCGTCGCCGCGAAACTGTGTCCTTTCGCGCCGTATCCGGCGGCGCACGGCATCAACGGCGTGATTCATCAGCTATAACGACAGGAGCGTCAGCACCATGAACTTCCCGAACGCAACCGCACCGGTGTCCGCATCCGGATCTTCCGGCGCTGCCCCGGCGTGGCTGGCGGCGACGATGCGATTGCATTTCGATCTGTTCTCGATCGCGCAGCGCAGCCTGTGGCCGGTGCTCGACGTGCTGATCCGCCTGTGGATCGCGCAGGCCTTCTTCGTGTCCGGGATCATCAAGCTGTCGAACTGGGAGAACGCGCTGTACCTCGCGCGCCACGAGTACCCGGTTGCGTGGCTGGACCCGGTGACGGCGGCCTGCACGGGCGCGGCGATCGAGATCATCGCCCCGCCCCTGCTCGTGCTCGGGCTGGGCACCCGCGTCGCAGCGCTGCCGATGCTGATACTCTCGCTCGTCATCCAGTTCAGCTACACGGCGCTCGACACGCAACTCGCCTGGGCCGCTCTGCTCGGCGGCTACGTCGTCATGGGCCCGGGGCCGCTGTCGCTCGATCACGCCCTGCGCGGTCTCGCCGACAGCGCGATCCCGCTGGCCGCGCGCGCCGTACGCGCGGCGGCCCGCCTGCGCGTCTGGTTCGGCCCCGTGTACGCCTTCGTCCTGCGGTCCTGGCTCGCCTCGGCACTGCTGGTCGCGGCCGATCCACCCGTGCCGTCCGCGGCCGCGCAGATCGCGCGCTGGTTGCCCTACGGTTCGGTCCCGGCGATCGGCGCCGCGACGTCCGTCATGGCTGCGGCGCTGTTGCTGTCCGGTCTCGCGACCCGCTACGTCGCGCTGCTGCTCATGTTCGCCGGCGCGGGTGGCGCCATGCTGAGCACCGCCGTGCCGATGCAGCACGACTGGCTGCTGCTGCTCGCCATCGTCGCCCTGCGCGGCCCGGGACCGCTCAGCCTCGACCGGCCGCTCGGGCAGTACCTGAAGGCACGGTTTCCCGAGCTCGAGGGCAAACCGGCATTCTCGCTCGAGGGCCTGCCGCGTGTGGTCATCGTCGGCGCGGGTTTCGGTGGTCTCGCCTGCGCCGCCGCGCTGCGCCGGACGCGGGTCTCGGTGACCCTCATCGATCGAGCGAACTACCACCTGTTCCAGCCGCTCCTGTACCAGGTCGCCACCGCCGGCCTGTCACCGGGCGATATCGCCGCGCCGGTACGCGCCTTGTTTCGCGACGCGTTCAACGTCCGTGTCCTGCTCGGCACGGTAACCGGCGTCGACACCGGCGGGCGGACGGTGCTCCTCGGTCCGCAGCGCGTGCCCTACGACCACCTGGTCGTCGCGACCGGTGCGACGCACGGGTATTTCGGTCGTGACGACTGGCAGGCGCACGCGCCGGGCCTCAAGCGCATCGAGGACGCGACCGAGATCCGGCGCCGCCTGCTGACCGCTTTCGAGCGCGCCGAGGCCAGCGACGATGAACGCGAGCGCGGCGCGCTGACGACCTTCCTCATCGTCGGTGGCGGACCGACGGGCGTCGAGCTCGCCGGCGCGATCGCCGAGCTCGCACGCTACGGCATGGACAAGGATTTTCGCCGCTTCGATCCGGCCAGTGCGCGTATCGTTCTGGTGCAGGCCGGCCCGCGCGTGCTGCCCGCCTTCCCCGAGCGGCTGTCGGCGATCGCCCGATCCAATCTCGAGCGGCTGGGCGTGGAGGTCTTCACCAACAGCCGGGTCGAAGCGATCGACGCGGACGGTGTGCTGGTGGACGGCGCGCGCATCGCGGCGCGTACCGTGCTGTGGGCGGCCGGCGTGGTCGCCTCGCCAGCCGCCCGCTGGCTGGGCGCCGAGGCCGACAAAGCCGGACGCGTCGTGGTCGGTCCGGATCTCGGCGTGCCGGGCCTTGCGAACGTGTACGTGATCGGCGACACCGCGGCGAGCAACGCCTGGAACGGCCAAGCCGTGCCCGGGCTGGCGCCGGCCGCCAGGCAGGGCGGCCGCTTCGTCGCCACGGTGATCCGCGCGCACGTTGAAGACCGGCCGGCACCACGGCGTTTCACGTACCGGCATGCGGGCAGTCTGGCGACGATCGGGCGCCAGGCCGCGGTCGCGCAGCTCGGCACACTGATGCTGTGGGGCGCACCGGCGTGGTGGCTTTGGGGCCTCGTCCACGTCGGCTTTCTGGTTGGTATGCGCAACCGCATCGCGACCATGCTGAACTGGTTCTGGTCCTACCTGACGTTTCGCAGCGCCGTGCGCCTGATCACCGGCGACCAGCCGTCATCGTGAACCGCTCCAGTCGGACGCGCCGCCGGCCGGATGGCGCCGACCATTTGCCGGCGCTGACGAAATCCGGGACGACAGCACCACCGCTCGCCTCGCCCGTGCGCCATCGAAACAGGCTGGCGCCACATCGCACATATCTTCCCGGGATCTCCGGCCGTACCACACTGCGTCACCGTTCATCGTGACGCCATCGAGGCAGCACCTGCGACGTAATATACGAATCGCCGCGGCTGAGTCACGCGCAGACCGCCTGGAATTTCCCGTGCCTGTCGCGCCTGGCCATCTCGACCGTTCGACGCTCGCCATCGCTCGCATTTCTTGATCATAGCGAGATCCATATTGTTCCCGCCTGGGGAGCGATTGGCGAAGGCATCGTGAGAAATGTGCGGACGGGATTGGATGAAGAAGATATGGTCACTTTCCGCAACGAAGTTCGCCGCGAACATTGTCGTTAGCTCGACAGACTGTTGTGTAAGGCGCAAACGTGGATCGGATCAGCGATTTACGATGCCGTCAACCCGAGATCGCACGTGCTGAAAGGCATTCCCCACAAGATTCTTCCTGCACTTGCGCGCGAGTTGAACGTTGCTCTGATGGTCATGGGAATCTCTGCACGAACAGGTATTCCCGGGTCAGAGCGGGTGGGGTCAGGTCTTCAGTCTTCGATTCCGGGGTCAGAGCGGGGGGTCAAGCAGGGGGTCAGGTCGTCAGGCTTGAATTCCGTGGGGCGTCCCGGAGCCGCCGGTAC
>JADZEE010000079.1 GCA_020850735.1 Gammaproteobacteria bacterium
GAACTCCAGCGTTTCCTTGGAGATGTGCGGAGCAAGCGCATCCATGGCATACGGCAACGGGGGAAGCTGATGTTGCATTACCCTGCTCCTTGGCGCCAGTTGAGGGAGCGGGGATTCTAGCGAAAGGGCAATAGTGGAACAACCGCGCTCCGCTCGCGGAATTGCGTAGGGCGCGACCCGGCGCGGCGGCCGTGACGGCGCCTTGGTTATACTCGGCCACGTCATCGCCAACGACCCGCGCTCGTGAACGCGCTTCCCTCACCACGCCAGCTTCGGTATCTGGTCGCCCTGTCCGAGAAGCTCAACTTCGGACGGGCCGCCGAAGAATGCTTCGTCACGCAGTCGACCCTCTCCGCGGGGATCCAGGAGCTCGAAGAGCTGCTGGGCGTGCGGCTGGTCGAGCGCGACCGGCGCCGCGTGCGGCTCACCGCGATCGGCGAGGATACGGTCGCCCGGGCCCGCGAGATCCTCGCCCGCTGCCAGGACCTGGTCGAGATCGCGCGCAGCACCCGCGGGCCGCTGAGCGGCGAGCTGCGCCTGGGCGTGATCCCGACCATCGCCCCGTTCCTGCTGCCGCAGGTGCTGCCCGAGCTGCGCGAGCGCCATCCGTGCCTGAAGCTCTACCTGCGCGAAGACCTCACCGACCGCCTGCTCGGCCGGCTGCGCGCGGGTCAGATCGACGCGGCGCTGATCGCCCTGCCCTACGACACCGGCGACCTGACGGTCAGCGAGCTCTTTGGCGAGGAATTCTGGTACGTGACGCGCACGGACGACCCTCGTGCCGGCACCAAGGGCATCACCGTCGACGCGCTCGATCGCGCCGGCGTTCTGCTGCTCGAGGAGGGGCACTGCCTGCGCGAGCACGCCATCGCGGCGTGCGGCCCGCGGCCTCCCGGCTCGACGGCGGCCGTGGAGGCCACCAGTCTCGTCACGCTGGTGCAGATGGTGGAAGGCGGACTGGGCACGACGCTGCTGCCCGAAATGACGCTGAAGGCCGGCCTGCTCAACGGGACCCATCTCGTCGCCCGGCCGTTCGCAGCGCAGGCGCCGTCGCGCACCATAGCGCTCGCGTGGCGGGCGACGAGCCCGCGCACGCGCGACTTCCAGCTCCTGTGCGAGTTGATCACCGAGCGCCGCAGGCGCCTCACCGAGCCGGGTCTGCCGTCCCTGCGCCGTCGCAGGACGGGGGCGATCGCCTGATCCGGATCACCGCGGCCGTGGCATCGTTGCGGCCGTAGTACGTCCGCTGCCGCTCCAGCGAGCTGCGCACGAGCCGCGCGGCGATCTCGCCGGGCGCCGCCTCGGCACGAGCGAGCTCATGCACCTGATCGTCGCCGAGCACTTCCCACACGCCGTCGGTTGCCATCACGAACACGTCGCCGGCCCGGACCCGGCCGGACGTGAACTCCATGACCAGATGCTCGTCGAGGCCGACGGCCCGGCGCAGCACCTGCCGCATGTCCTTGCGCGCCCAGACGTGGTCGGTGGTGAGCCGTTCGAGCGTGCGATCGCGCAGGCGGTAGATGCGCGTATCGCCGACGTGGGCCACGAAGAACCTGTCGCCGCGCAGCACCAGCACCGACAGCGTCGAGATCATGCTCTGCGTCTCGCCGTTGCGCTGGTTGTGGGCGAGCAGCCAGGCATTGACCGAGCCGACCACCCGGTCGAGCGCACGCGGCACGTCCCAGGCCGCCGGGGTCGCGTAGTAGTCGCCGACCGCGGCACGGACGCAGGTCTCCGCGGCGCGGCGCCCGCCCGCGCCCGGGCCGCTGAGCCCGTCGGCGAGCGCGAGCACCAGCCCGCGGCGGTCGAGCTCCGGCGCGGACGGACACGCCACGTCGAAGAAGTCCTCGCTCACCGCCCGGCCGCAGGCGAGCGCGGCATGGCCGATCTCGAGCCCCGCCACGACATGCACGTCGACCACCGGGTCCACGTCCTGCCCGCTGCGGCCGGGTACCTGCATCGTGTCCTGGATCGAAGCCATCGGAGGACCTGAGCGCCGAGTTGCGCATCGTTCAGCAAGCGTCATGCCAGCGTTCTTCACGGGCCGCAGGGCCGGGGGAGTCGCGTGCCGGCTGCCCCGCGCTGGTGCGACGGCGCGCGCGACGCCCGCCCTCGGTGCACGCCGATCGCTGCCACCCGCGCGGCGCGATCAGGCATGCAGCAACGCGCGCAACCCCTCGTCCAGCGCGGTCCCGGGAACGAACCCGAGCACCTCGCGCATGCGCGCCGGCGTCATCGCCGAGTCGCGGATGTCGCCCGGCGCCGGCGGGTCGAAGCGCACCTGCGGCGTGCGCCCGGCGCAGCGGCCCAGCGCGGCGATGAGATCGAGCAGCGATACACGCGCGCCCGTTCCGACGTTGACCACACCGCCGTGATCGCACTGCAGCGCCGCCACGTTGGCACGGGCCACGTCCTTGACGAACACGAAATCGCGCGTCTGGCGCCCGTCGCCGAAGACCGTGAGAGGCGCGCCGGCCGCGAGTTGCGCGGCGAACCGGCTGATCACCCCTGCGTAGGGCGAGGCGGGATCCTGCCGCGGACCGTACACGTTGAAATAGCGCAGCCCGAGCAGACTCTGGCCATAGAGCGCGGCGAACAGCGCCGCGTACTGATCGTCGACGAGCTTCTCCAGTCCATACGGAGACAGGGGCAGGCAGGACGCGGCCTCGTCCAGCGGCAACTGCGCCGGCACCCCGTACACCGCGGCGCTGGACGCATAGACCACCCGCTTCACGGCCGCGCGCCGGGCGCCGTCGATCACGGTGAGAAAGCCGCTCACGTTGCGGGTAGACGAGTCCACCGGGTCGTCGACCGAGGCGCGCACCGAGACCTGGGCCGCGAGATGCAGCACGTGGGTCGCGCCCGCGAGCGCCGCCGCCACGGCCTGCGCGTCGCGGATGTCGCCCGAGCGCACCGTGAGCCGTGGATGCTCCGGCGGCAGGTTGCTCCGCTTGCCGGTGGAGAAATCGTCCAGCACGACGACCTGCGCCCCGGCGGCGAGCAGCGCCTCGACGCTGTGCGAGCCGATGAACCCTGCACCGCCCGTCACCAACACCGTCATTCCCGTCTCCCGTCGTTCCGGCGAACCGCTCTGACGTATTACGGCAGGACGGC
>JADZEE010000080.1 GCA_020850735.1 Gammaproteobacteria bacterium
CAGGTTGAACGGGCATTCCGTTCGTTGAAGACCGTCGACCTCGAAGCGCGGCCGATACGACATCGATGTGAGAACCGCGTTCGTGCGCATTTCCTGCTCTGCATGCTCGCCTACTACGTGCAGGGGCACATGCCCGAAGCCTGGTGACCGCTACTGTTCAGCGACGAGGCTCAGCAAGCGAAGGCCTCGCGCGATCCCGTGGCAGCCGCAAAGCGCTCGCCAAGTGCCCTGCGGAAAGTACACTCACGCGTACAGTACACAGCTTCGGAACACTGCTGCACCACCTCAGCGGCATCGTTCGCAAAGTCTGTCAGGTCGCGGGTGCCGCCCCCAACACCCCGACCTTCGATGTCGTGACGACGCCCGACCACACACAACAGCGCGCCTTCGATCTCTTGGAGACCATCTCACGTAGGCAGTAAACCGTACCCGACCAAACTCTATCCCATTGAATCAAAAGCGTGTTCTTCATTTATTCGGCAGGAACTTCAGGTTAAACACCGAGAACGGTTTACACATAACTACCTGGCGACTACTCGGGACCGTCGCCATTCCCGTAAGGATTGGTGAGCCCGGTGGGGGTCGAACCCACGACAACCGGATTAAAAGTCCGGTGCTCTACCAGCTGAGCTACGGGCCCGTCGTGCGTGCGGCCGGCGCCGGTGCGGGCCGCCGGGATACCGGCCGGGAGGTGACGGCGGCGACCGCGCGGCGCTTTGCGGCGCGCGCCGGAACCCCTGCCGCGGCCGGCATCATAGCGGATCGGGCGGAGGCGACAAAGCGCGGCACGGCGCTCCGATGCCGCAGCTACCCCTTGATTTCTGCGCCAGAGCACGCATATTGCAGCGGTTGTCAGGCGTCCGGAGACCCGAGTCATGCCGATTTACGAATACCAGTGCAGCAAGTGCGGCCACCGCCTGGAGGCGCTGCAGAAGATGAGTGACGATCTGCTCACCGACTGCCCGGACTGCGGCGAGTCGGCCCTCACCAAGCTGGTATCGGCCGCGGGCTTCGTGCTCAAGGGTACCGGCTGGTATGTCACCGATTTTCGCGACAAGGGCAAGGGCGGCGCCGGCGAGAAAAAATCCGCCGACAAGGGCGAGGGGTCCGAGACCAAAAGTGATTCCAAGGGCGAGTCGAAAACCGAAACCAAGGGTGAGGCCGGGACGGAGACGAAATCGGGGGCGAAGCCGGACACCAAGGACAGCAGCAAGAGCACCACCGCCGCGAGTTCCGCCAGCAAGAGCGACAGCAGCACGCACTGACTTCGACCCTCCGGACCGATGCCAGCCGCCGGGGCCGGCCGCGGTTGCGCGCCCCGGGTGCAGCCCGTAACATCCTCGCGCTCGCGCGGCACTGCACCAATGCCCGGGTTTTCCGCCGGCGCGCAGCGCACCTTGAATCGCGTCCACCCGTATCGAGGCCCTGCATGCGCACTCATTATTGCGGCGACCTGAACACCGACCATCTCGGCTCGCAGGTCGAGCTGTGCGGCTGGGTGCATCACCGGCGCGATCACGGCGGGGTCATCTTCATCGATCTGCGCGACCGCGAGGGCGTGGTCCAGGTGGTGTTCGATCCGGACACGCCGGCGAGCTTCGCTCTCGCCGAACGGGTGCGGCCCGAGTTCGTGCTGCGCGTGGCCGGCCGCGTACGTCCGCGCCCGGACGGCACGGTCAACGACGCCCTGCCGACCGGGCAGGTCGAGGTGCTCGGCCAGGAGGTCGCGATCCTCAACAGCGCCGACACGCCGCCGTTCCAGCTCGATGATCTGAACATCCACGAGGACGTGCGCCTGCGCCACCGGGTCATCGATCTGCGCCGGCCGCCGATGCAGGCCAACCTGCGCCTGCGGGCGCGGGTCGCCCGCTTCCTGCGCCGCTTCCTCGACGAGCGCGGCTTTCTCGAGATCGAGACGCCCATGCTCACCAAGGCGACGCCCGAAGGCGCGCGCGATTACCTCGTGCCCTCGCGCACCCATCGGGGCAAGTTCTTCGCCCTGCCGCAGTCGCCGCAGCTGTTCAAGCAGCTCCTGATGATGTCGGGTCTGGATCGCTACTATCAGATCGTGCGCTGCTTCCGTGACGAGGACCTGCGCGCCGATCGCCAGCCCGAATTCACCCAGCTCGACATCGAGACTTCATTCCTCGACGAGGGCGGCATCACCGGCGTCGTCGAAGCGATGGTGCGCGAGCTGTTCGTCGACTGCCTGGGTGTGCGCCTGCCCGATCCCTTCCCCCGGCTCACCTATGCCGAGGCCACCGGGCGCTACGGCACGGACCGCCCGGATCTGCGCAACCCGCTCGAGCTGGTCGAGATCAGCGATCTGGTGCGCGCGGTGGAGTTCAAGGTGTTCTCCGGTCCCGCCACCAGTGCCGGCGGGCGCGTGGCGGCGCTGCGGGCGCCGGGCGGCGGCGCGCTGACGCGCAAGCAGATCGACGACTACACGGCGTTCGTCGCGCAGTTCGGCGCCCGCGGTCTCGCCTACATCAAGGTGAACGATCGGGCCGCCGGTCGCGAGGGCCTGCAGTCTCCGATCCTGAAATTCCTGCCCGACGACGTGATCGAAGCGGTGCTGGCGCGCAGCGGCGCGCAGACCGGGGACGTCGTCTTTTTCGGCGCCGGCGAGCGGCGGGTCGTCAACGACGCCCTCGGCGCGTTGCGCAACCGTCTCGGCAACGATCTCGGTCTGGTCGAGGATACCTGGCGACCCGTGTGGGTCACGGACTTCCCGATGTTCGAGTGGAACACCGAGGCCAGCCGCTGGGATCCGCTGCACCATCCGTTCACCGCGCCGGCCACGGACGATCCGGCGGTGCTCGGGGCGGCCCCGGGCGAGTGCATCTCGCGCGCCTACGACATGGTGCTCAATGGCACCGAGCTCGGTGGCGGCTCGGTCCGTATCCACACCCAGACCATGCAGGAGGCGGTGTTCCGCCTGCTCGACATCGGTCCGGAGGAGGCGCGCGAGAAGTTCGGTTTCCTGCTCGATGCGCTGCGCTACGGCTGCCCGCCGCACGGCGGCATCGCCTTCGGACTGGATCGGCTGGTGATGCTGATGGCCGGTGCGAGCTCGATCCGCGACGTCATTGCCTTTCCCAAGACGCAGACGGCGAGCTGCCCGCTCACGGGGGCGCCGGCGAACGTGACCGAATTGCAGTTGCGCGAGCTCGGGATCCGCCTGCGCCAGCCGCCGGCGGCCGAGCCGGCGGCCGGTGGCGATCCCGGCGCGTCGTAGGATCGGCGCGCGGGGGCGGGTGGTGTGCGGCTGAAGCCGCACCTACGGTCGCGCGAGGGCGGGTGGCGTGCGGCTGAAGCCGCACCTACGGTTGCACGGTGGCGGGTGGTGTGCGGCTGAAGCCGCACCTACGGTCGCACGGGGGCGGGTGGTGTGCGGCTGAAGCCGCACCTACGGTCGCGCGGGGGCGGGTGGCGTGCGGCTGAAGCCGCACCTACGGTCGCGCGGTGGCGGGTGGTGTGCGGCTGAAGCCGCACCTACGGTCGTATGGGCGGCGGACTTAGTGTGACCTTGACACTGGCTTAGTGTGCGCCGCACACTTAGCGCCCATGTACCACTACGCGCAGCCGCACCCGGCGGTCACGACCGACGTCGTGTTGTTCACCATCCGGGCCGGGCGGCTGGAGCTGCTGCTCGTGCGGCGGCGCCACGAACCGTTCGCGGGTTGCTGGGCGTTACCGGGTGGTTTCCTTGATATCGACGAAGATCTCGACACTTGTGCCGCCCGGGAGCTCGAAGAGGAAACCGGAGTCCGTGGTGTCTACCTGGAACAGCTCTACACTTTCGGGGCGCCGGAGCGGGATCCGCGCGAGCGCGTCATCGCCGTGGCCTACTACGGCCTGGCGCCGGCGGACACGATCGAGGTGCAGGCGGGCTCGGACGCTGGTGCCGCGGCCTGGTTCGCCCGCGATGCGCTGCCCGGGCTCGCCTTCGATCACGCCCGGATCGTCGAGCTGGCGCACCGCCGGCTCGCCGCCAAGCTCAGTTACAGCACCATCGCGCTCCAGCTGCTGCCGCGCGAGTTCACCCTGAGCCGCGTGCAGGCCGTGTACGAAGTGATCCTCGGCCGTCCCCTGGACAAGCGCAATTTCCGCCGCCAGCTGCTCGCGCTCGGTTGCCTCCAGGAGACCGACGAGCACCAGCGCGACGGCAACCACCGGCCGGCCCGGCTGTACCGGGTGCGCGCGCCGCAGACCGTGGCGTTCTTCAAGTGACAACAGGTGCGCGCGCATGAACGTGTCCGTCACCGTGCCGGTGGCAGCGGCGCCAGCCGCGGTCGATGAGGGCGCGCTGCGCGAGCGCGTCCGCACGCTGCTCGCCGCGCGCGACGCGGTGCTGGTCGCCCACTACTACACCGATGCGGCCTTGCAGTCGCTCGCCGAGGAGACCGGCGGCTGCGTGTCCGATTCGCTGGAGATGGCGCGCTTCGGCCACGACCATCCGGCGACGACGCTGGTCGTCGCCGGGGTGCGCTTCATGGGCGAGACGGCCAAGATCCTCAATCCGGAAAAGCGCGTGCTCATGCCGACGCTGGAGGCGACGTGCTCGCTCGACCTCGGCTGCCCGGCCGAACGGTTCAGCGCCTTCTGCGACGCCCATCCCGACCGCACCGTCGTCGTCTACGCCAACACCAGCGCCGCGGTGAAGGCGCGTGCGCACTGGGTGGCGACCTCCGGTATCGCCCTCGATCTCGTGCGCCATCTCGCGGCGCGCGGCGAGAAGATCCTGTGGGCGCCCGACCGCTACCTCGGCGATTACGTGCGCCACCAGACCGGCGCGGACATGCTGCTGTGGGACGGCGCCTGCATCGTGCACGAGGAGTTCAAGGGCCTGGAGCTGGAGGAGCTGCGCGCGCGTCACCCCGAGGCCCGGGTGCTGGTGCATCCGGAGTCGCCCGCCGCGGTCATTGCGCAGGCCGACGTGGTCGGCTCGACCACGGCCCTCATCGAGGCGGTACGCACGCTCGCCGCGCCGCGCTTCATCGTCGCCACCGACCGCGGCATCTTCTACAGGATGCGGCAGGTGGCGCCCGACAAGGAGCTCATCGAGGCGCCCACGGCCGGCCGCAGCGCCACCTGCACGAGCTGTGCACACTGCCCGTGGATGGCGATGAACTCGCTCCAGAACCTGGCGGCAACCCTCGAGCACGGCGGCCCGGAAATCCACATCGACGAAGCCACCCGCGCGCGCGCGTTCGAGCCCATCAAACGCCTGCTCGATTTCGCGGCCGCGCGCCGCCGGATCGTGTATGGCAACAACGACGCCTGAGCTGCGCCGCTACGCGGCCCCTGCTCCCGGCGGGCGTTCATCCCGCGCCGCGCCGGGAACGGTTTGGTGAGCCGGCGCGCGGCCGCCGCCGCGTCACCGCGCACGGCCGCGCATCGCGATCTGCCCGCCAGCGTCGTCCTCGTCCACGGTCTGTACATGAACGGCGACGAGATGCGCCTGCTCGGCGCACGGCTCGCGGCCGCGGGTTACACGGTGCACCGCTATCGCTACCGCTCGCTGCGCGCCGCGCCGGCCGTCAACGCCGCCGCGCTCGCCGCCTGGCTCGACGGCGTTCCCGGCGCGCGGGTGCACTTCGTCGCCCACAGCCTGGGCGGCATCGTCCTGCGTCATCTGTTCGCGTCCGTGCCGGCGTTGCGCCCCGGCCGGGTGGTCACGCTCGGTACGCCGCACACCGGCAGTGCCGCCGCCGCCTGGCTCGCGAGCCGGCGCTGGAGCCGGCCACTGATCGGTCGTGCCGCCGACCACGGCCTGCTCGGTCCGCTGCCACCCTGGCCGGCGGAGCGCGCGCTCGGATCCGTCGCCGGGCGCTTGCGCGTCGGACTGGGTTGCATCGTACCGGGCGTGCCGCGTCCGAGCGACGGCACCGTCGCCGTCGCGGAGACGCTGTGTCCGGGCATGGCCGCCCACCTGGTGCTGCCCGTCAGTCACTTCGGACTGCTGCTCTCGCGGCGCGCCGCCGCCGCTACGATCGCGTTCATCGACACGGGTCGGTTCGACGCCTGATCCGCGCCCGCGGTCGCTATGGCGGCTTGCGGCCGTAGTGTAAAATTCCCGCCTGCAAACGCGAGCTTTTTCGGAGTTTATGGCCGGTCACAGCAAATGGGCGAACATCCGCCATCGCAAGGGCAAGCAGGACGCGCGCCGCGGCAAGCTTTTCACCAAGCTCATCCGCGAGATCACCGTGGCGGCCAAAATGGGTGGCGCGGACGCGGCCATGAATGCGCGCCTGCGCGCGGGCATTGACGCCGCGCTCGCCGCCAACATGCCCAAGGACACCATCGAACGCGCGGTGCGCCGCGGCGCGGGTGCCGACGAAAGCGACAACTACGAGGAAGTGCGTTACGAAGGCTACGGGCCCGGCGGTGTCGCGGTGATGGTCGAGTGCCTGACCGACAACCGCAATCGTACCGCATCGGAGATCCGCCACGCTTTTGCCAAGGCCGGCGGCAACCTCGGTCAGGACGGCTCGGTCGCCTACCTGTTCGCCAAGCGCGGCGTGATTACTTTCGCGGCGGGCGCGAACGAGGACGCGATCATGACCGCGGCGATCGACGCCGGTGCCGAGGACGTGCTCGTCGGCGCGGATGGCAGTATCGACGTGCTGACCGATCCCGAGGATTTTGCCGGCGTGCGCCGGGCTCTCGAGGCCAGCGGCCTGCGGCCCGAGTCGGCCGCGGTCGGCCTGCACCCGACCACGGCCAGTCACGTGGACGAGGAGCAGACGGAGAAGCTCGTGCGCCTGTTCGAAACGCTCGACGACCTCGACGACGTACAGCAGGTGCACTCCAACGCCGAGCTCAGCGACGAGGTCCTGGCGCAGCTTGGCTGAACGATCGCGACGCCGCACCCCCGTCCGTCCGTGGTTCCCGCAGACTGCGCTCCCGTGCAGTCCGGCAGCGGTCGCCGGTGCATGAGCGCCACGGCCTGCGCGAGCGGTGCGACACGGATCCTCGGCATCGATCCCGGCTCGCGCATCACCGGTTACGGCATCGTGGACGTGCGGGGCAGGCAGACGGTGCACGTCACGAGCGGCTGCATCCACGTCGCCGACGGGGCGCTGCCCGAGCGGCTGCACAACATCTTCGACGGCCTGCTCGGCGTTATCGACAGCTACCGGCCCGCCGAGATGGCGGTGGAAATGGTGTTCATGAGCCGCAATGCCGATTCCGCGCTCAAGCTCGGCCAGGCGCGCGGCGCCGCCATCGTTGCCGGCGCTACGCGGGGGCTGGCGGTGTTCGAGTTCTCACCGCGCCAGATCAAGCAGGCCGTGGTCGGGCGTGGTGGCGCCGCCAAGGAACAGGTCCAGCACATGGTCCGCGTGCTGCTCAGCCTGCGCGTGCAGCTCGCCGTCGACGCGGCCGATGCCCTGGCGGTCGCGCTGTGCCATGCGCACATGCGCCAGGGGCTCGCGGCGATGGGGCCGGCGCGCGCCGTGCGCCGCGGCAGGCTGCAATGATCGGCCGGCTGCGCGGGCGCCTGGTCGAAAAGAGGCCGCCCTTCCTGCTGCTCGACGTGGGTGGCGTCGGCTATGAGCTGGAGGCGCCGATGACCACCTTCTACAAGCTGCCCGATGTCGACGACGAGATCCTGCTCTACACGCACCTGCTGGTGCGCGAGGACGCGCAGCTGCTGTACGGCTTTTTCACCGAGCGCGAACGGCGCCTGTTCCGCAGCCTCATCCGTGTCAGCGGCATCGGTGCCCGCATCGCTCTGGCGATCCTGTCGGGCCTCGACGCGGACGAGTTCGCGGCCTGCATCGAGGCCGGTGACACCGGTCGTCTCACCAGCGTCCCGGGGATCGGCAAGAAGACCGCGGAACGCCTGATCGTCGAGATGCGCGATCGGCTCGGCGACTGGCAGGGACTGGCGCGCGCGCGCGCGCCGGCCGGCACGCCGGCCGGCGCGGTTGCCGATGCGGTCAGCGCGCTCATCGCCCTCGGCTACAAGCCGCAGGAGGCGAGCCGCTACGTCAACGCCCTGGACACCAGCGGACTCGCGAGCGAGGAGATCATCCGCGAGGCGCTCAAGGCGCTGGTGCGCAACTGACATGTGCGCCCCGCTGCTCCCGCGTGCGCCGCAACCGGCCATGGAGCATTGGGGCGAACTTGTGGAAATCCATCGCCGGCACGCGGCCGGCGGCCGCCGGCGTGACACAATGAGCTCGTGAACGGCGCGCAGCGCCGCCACCCTGGCAGCCCATGAACCGCACCAACCCGAGCATCGAGCCCACAGCGAGCGGCGACGACGCCAGCGTCGAGGGCCTGATCCGCCCGCAGCGGCTGGCCGATTACATCGGCCAGCCGGCCGTGCACGAGCAGATGGAGATTTTCATCCGCGCCGCGCGCAACCGCACCGAGGCGCTGGATCACGTGCTCATCTTCGGTCCGCCAGGACTGGGCAAGACCACGCTCGCGCACATCATCGCCAACGAGATGGGCGTGAACCTGCGCCAGACCTCCGGCCCGGTGCTGGAGCGCGCCGGCGATCTGGCCGCGCTGCTCACCAATCTCGAACCGCGCGACGTGCTGTTCATCGACGAGATCCACCGCCTCAGTGCCGTCGTGGAGGAGGTGCTGTACCCGGCGATGGAGGACTACCAGATCGACATCATGATCGGCGAGGGTCCGGCGGCGCGTGCCATCAAGCTGGATCTGCCACCGTTCACCCTGGTGGGCGCGACCACGCGCGCGGGTCTGCTGACCTCGCCGCTGCGCGACCGTTTCGGCATCGTCCAGCGCCTGGAGTTCTACGAACCGGCCGATCTCGCGCGCATCGTCAACCGCTCGGCCGGCATACTCGCGGTGCCGATCGATGCCGACGGCGCGCGCGAAATCGCATGCCGTGCGCGCGGCACGCCGCGCATCGCCAATCGCCTGCTCAGACGCGTGCGCGATTTCGCCGAGGTCCGCGAAGACGGTCACGTCAACGCCGCTGTCGCCGGCCGCGCCCTGGATCTCCTCGACGTCGACGAGCACGGCTTCGACATGATGGACCGGCGCCTGCTGCTCACCATCATCCAGAAGTTCGACGGCGGCCCGGTCGGCCTGGACAACCTCGCCGCCGCCATCGGCGAGGAGAGCGACACCATCGAGGACGTGCTCGAACCCTTCCTCATCCAGCAGGGGTTCCTGATGCGCACCGCGCGCGGGCGCATCGCGACGCGTACCGCCTGGCTGCATTTCGGAATCACGCCGCCGAAGGATGCCGGCGCGCCGCAGGATTTGTTCGCCGGGTGATCGACGCAGCGCGCGGGACGGCGGCCGCCGGCTTCACCTGGCCGGTGCGCGTGTACTACGAGGACACCGACGCCGTCGGCATCGTCTACCATGCGAACTATCTCAAGTTCATGGAGCGCGCGCGCACTGAGTGGCTGCGGGCGCTCGGCTACGAGCAGGATCGCCTGCTCGCGGGAGCACGTGCCTTTGTCGTCCATCGCATCAGCGTCGAGTACGCGCGTCCGGCGCGCTTCAACGATCTGCTCGAGGTCGGCGTGCGCGTAGCCGCGCTCCGGCGTACCGGCCTCACACTCGCGCAGGACATACGTCGCGCCGGCGGCGACGCGCTGGTGCACGCCAGCGTCGAGGTCGTGTGCGTGGATACACGCGCGCTGAGCCCGCGGCGCATCCCCGAAGACATCTACGCGGAGCTTTCCGATGCAGGCTGACATGTCCGTGTGGGCGCTCGTCGTACAGGCGAGCCCCCTGGTGCAGTTCGTGATGCTCGTGCTCGTGGGCGCCTCGATCTGGTCTTGGGCGCTGATCATCAGAAAACGCTGGGAGATGGGTCGGGCCCGCGCCGCCGCGGACGAATTCGAGGATCGCTTCTGGTCCGCGGAGGACCTGACCACGCTGTTCAATCGCGTCAACAACGCCGGCCGCGAGAGCCGTGGCATGGAACGGATGTTCGAGGCCGGTTTCAAGGAGTTCGCACGCCTGCGCAAGCGCGAAGGCTTCGAGCCGGCGAGTATCCTGGAGGGCTCGCAGCGGGCGATGCGGGTCGCGCTGTCGCGCGAGATCGACGAGCTCGAGGATCGCCTGCCCTTTCTCGCCACCGTCGGTTCGGTGAGCCCCTACATCGGCTTGTTCGGCACCGTGTGGGGCATCATGAATTCCTTCCATGCGCTCGGCAACGTGCACCAGGCGACCCTCGCCATGGTCGCACCGGGTATCTCCGAGGCGCTGGTCGCGACCGCCATGGGCCTGTTCGCGGCCATCCCGGCCGTGGTCGCCTACAACCGCTACGCGACCGAGATCGATCGCCTGTACGGGCGTTACGAGATCTTCCTGGAAGAGTTCTCGGCCATCCTGCAACGGCAGGCGCACGCGTGAGCAGGACCATCGCCCCGCGCGGGGCGCGCGGCCGTCGCGGCCGTCGCGCCATCGCCGAGATGAACGTCGTGCCGTACATCGACGTGATGCTCGTCCTGCTCATCATCTTCATGGTCACCGCGCCCCTCATCACGCAGGGGGTGAAGGTGGATCTGCCGCAGGTCGCATCCGAAGTGCTGCCGCCGCAGCAGCACGAACCGCTGATCATCTCCGTGGATCGCCAGGGACGTTACTACGTCGAATTCGGTGATGCGCCGGACACGGCGGTCGACGCGCAGACGCTCGTCAACAAGGTGGTGGCCGCGCTGCGCTACGCGCCGCAGCTGCCGGTCATCGTTCGCGGCGATCGGGAGGCGGCCTATGGCCAGGTGGTGGGCTTGATGGCGCTGCTGCAATCGGCGGGCATCCAGGGGGTCGGCCTGATGACGGAGCCGCCTGCGAACTGACGCGATGTGGCGGTCCCGTTTCGACACAATCAAGGCGTTGGGATATTCTGCCGCCTTCCATCTGGTGGCGTTCCTGCTCGTCACCGTCAGCCTGTCGTTCGACGCGGTGATCACGCCGCCCGCGTCCGCGCCGCCGCAGATCATCGAAGCCGTCGCCGTCGACGCGCGCAAGGTCGAGGCCGAAGTCGAGCGACTGCGAGCCGCGGACGCGGCGAAAAGCGCGGAGCAGGAACGTCTCGCCAGGCAGGCCGAGCAGGCGCGCAAGCAGGTCGAGGCACTGAAAAAGGAACAGGAACGCCTGGCGCGCGAGAAGGTGTCGCAGGAAAAAGCGCTCAAGGAAGCCGAGGTCAAGCGTAAGGCCGAGGAGGTCAGGCGCAAAGCCGAGGACGACAAGAAAAAACGCGAGGCCGAAGCCGAGCGCAAGGCGCAGGAGGAGAAAAAGCGCGCCGAGGAGGCCAGGCTCAAGGCCGCGGAGCAGAAAAAGCGTGCCGAGGCCGAGCGTCGCCAGCGCGAGTTGAACGAAGCGCTCGCCGCCGAGGAGAAAGCACGCACCGACGCGGAACAAGCGGCACGGGATCAGAGTCTGTTGGGTGAGGCCGTCGCCCGCATTCAGGCGCGCATCGAGAGCGTGTTCATCAACCCGTCGCCGGAGCGGGATCTGAAATGCACGATATTCGTGCGCATGGTGCCCGGCGGTGAAGTGATCGAGGCGCGGGTGACCCAGTCGAGCGGCGACGCCGCGTTCGATCGCCAGGCCGAAATCGCCGTGCAGAAGGCTTCGCCGCTGCCGGTGCCGGCCGACGCGGCCGTGTTCGACCGGCTGCGCCTGCGGCAGATACAGTTTGTCTTCGACCCTACGGACTGAAGGTACGATGAAACGATTGCTCAGCGGTTTACTCGTGGTGGTGGCGACGGCGCTCCCGGTCCGAGCGGAGGACATCCTCACCATCAAGATCACCAAAGGTATCGAAAGCGCGCTGCCAATCGCGATCGTGCCGTTCGGCTGGGCGGGCGCGACCCCCGCCCCGGGCGACGTCGCCGGCATCGTGGCCGCGGATCTCGCCCGCAGCGGCCGCTTCGCGCCCATGCCCTTCGAGGATCTGCCGGGGCGTCCGACGGATTTCGCCGAGGTGAATTTCCGCGACTGGCGCCTGCTCGGCATGGAGAATCTGGTGATTGGCCGCATGAGCGCGACCGCGGCGGGCCAATACGAGATCGAGTTCCGACTCGTGGACGTGTTCCGCGGCCGCCAGCTCGTCGGTTTCAAGGTGCCCGCGAGCGAGCGCAACCTGCGCTTCACCGCGCACCAGGTCGCCGACATCATCTACAAGGCCCTGACCGGCGAAGCCGGCGCTTTCGCGACCCGCGTCGCCTACGTGGTCGCGGAAGGCAAGGGCGATCCGAAAAAAGGCGGGCGTGGCAAGACCTACCGCCTGCAGCTCGCGGACGCGGACGGCTACGATCCGCGCACGCTGCTGACGTCCAAGGAACCGCTGCTCTCGCCGGCCTGGGCGCCGGACGGGCGGCGCATCGCCTACGTGTCCTTCGAGGACCGCAATTCGGCGATCTGGGTGCAGGACGTGGAGACCGGCAAGGGCGAGCAGGTGTCCGGCGGCGTCGGCATCAACAGCGCGCCGGCCTGGTCCCCCGACGGCCGCCGGCTGGCGATGACGCTGTCCCGGGACGGCAATCCGGAGATCTACATTCTCGATCTGGCGACCCGGCGTTTCCAGCGCGTGACCAACAACCTGGCCATCGACACCGAGCCGGCCTGGTCCCCCGACGGAACCAGCCTGGTGTTCACTTCCGATCGTGGCGGCAGCCCGCAGATCTACAGCGTCGATCTGCGGGACGGCACGACCCGCCGCGTGACGTACGACGTGGGCAAGTACAACGCCCGCGCCAGTTACTCGCCGGACGGCAAACGGCTGGTGCTGGTCAACGGCGACGGGCGCAACTTCCGCATCGCCACCCTGGAACTGGCGACCGGCACGCTCGAGAAACTCACCGAAACGCGGCTGGACGAATCGCCCAGTTTTGCGCCGAATGGCAGTATGATCATCTACACGACGGCCGGGCCGCGCGGTACCGAGCTCGCGGCGGTTTCCACGGACGGCCGCGTGCGCCAGCGTCTCACGCAGAGCGTAGGCGAGGTCCGTGAACCGGACTGGGGCCCGTTCCTGCGCTGAGCGCGGGCGTATGCGCGGCGACATGCAGGTGCACTCTCACACAGACTTATCGGCGTTCACACACGGAGAACACGCGATGAAGACGGCTCGTTCGACACTGGCGATCATTTGTTGCGCGCTGCTGCTGCTCGGTGGTTGCGCGAAAGGAACCCGGCAGCAGGCTGGCGACGCGGCGACCGTGGAGGATCGCGCCGGTGCCGATGCGGATGCCGCGGGCGCGCAACGGCACGGGGTCGCCGGCTCGGAGCGCTTCAGTGGCGCGGCGCTGGACGACCCGAACAGCCCGTTGTCGGTGCGGGTGATCTACTTCGACTATGACTCGACCGAGATCCGTGCCGACTACCAGGAAGCCGTGCAGGCGCACGCCCAGTACCTGGCGGCCAACCAGAACACGGTGGTCACGCTCGAGGGGCACGCCGACGAGCGCGGGTCACGGGAATACAACCTCGCGCTCGGCGAGCGTCGGGCGAACGCGGTGCGCCGCCAACTCGTCCTGCTCGGCGCCTCCGCCGGTCAGATCCGCACCGTCAGCTATGGCGAGGAGCGGCCGGTGAACGAAGGCCACGACGAGTCCTCGTGGGCGCTCAATCGGCGCGTCGAGCTGGTGTACTGACCATGTCCGCGCAATCCCGCGCCGGCATGCGCACCCTGCTGTTCGTTCCGGCGCTGGCACTGGGTGTCCTGTGCCCGCCGGCAGCGGGGGCAGCGCCGACGGCGGCGCCGGTGACGCGGGCGGGCGGCGCGGACGCGCCCGGCGCGGGCGCGAGCCCGCAGGTCCTGTTCGAGCTCGTCAATCAGGTCGAACGGCTGCAGCAGTCGGTCGAGCAGCTGCGCGGCGAGGTCGAGCAGCAGCGCTACGAGATCGAGCAGCTGCGCAACCGCCAGCGCGATCTGTACGTCGATATGGATCGGCGCCTGCAGACCGTGGAGAGCGGGCGACCCGCCATGGCAACGGCGGCGCCCGGCATTGCCGCCGTCGCCCCGGGCGGCGCCGCTGCCATGCCGGACGGCGCGGGAGGCAACCCGCCCCTGCAGGTGCTCGGTCCCGCCGGCCCCTCAACTTTCGGCGATGCCGGCGCTGCCGGACCGGGACTGTCCGTGGAAGTGCAGCAGGCGCGCCCGGCACCGAATCTCACGCCGACTCCGGGTCCGTCCGGCGCCGCGGCCCCGGCCGTGCTGGCCGCAGATCCGCAATACACCACGGCGCCGGTCGTGGCCGCCGTGCCGGCACCGGCGGGTCCGCCGCCTGCCCCGGTCCCGGCGCTGGGCGTGATGGGCAATGACCCGGCCGCCGCCGAGGAGGCCTACAAGGGCGCCTTCAATCTGCTCAAGGCCGGTCAGTACGACGACGCCATCGCCGCGTTCAACAACTACCTGGTCGAATATCCCGGCAGCGCGCTGGCCGACAATGCCCAGTACTGGCTCGGCGAAGCCTATTACGTGACACGCCAGTTCGAGGCTGCCATCGGCGAATACCAGAAGCTGCTGCAGGCCTATCCGCAGAGCGCCAAGGCGCCGCACGCGATGCTGAAAATCGGCTACAGCTACCAGGAGGTCGGTCAGCTCGACGCCGCGCGCACGCAACTCGACCGGGTACGCACGATGTACCCGAATACGACCGCCGCGCGGCTCGCGCAGGAGCGTCTGCAGCGCCTGGCGATGCAGCAGCCCGCGGCACCCTGAGCTTGTGAAACCATCACCGCGCCTGCTGCGACGGCACCTGGACGCCCCTGGCCGCGTTGCGGGGACCCCCCAAATCGCTTGCGTAGGTCCGCTACGCGCGCGATTTTGTGCACCCCCGCGCCTGGCCAGGAACGCCCGGAAGCCGTCTCGCTACGGCGGGCGAATGTTTCACGGGCTCTGAGTCGCGACCGCCGCCGGTCGTGCCCGAGCTCGCTGCAGCACCCGGCGTGGCCGTCCCGGCGGTACGGCTGCAGATCACCGAGATCTTCCTGTCGATCCAGGGCGAAAGCACCCGCGCCGGCCTGCCGACCGTATTCGTGCGCCTCACGGGCTGTCCGCTGCGCTGTTCCTATTGCGATACCGCCTATGCCTTCAGCGGCGGTGCGACGTGGACGCTGGACGCGATCCTCGCCGAGGTGGCCCGCCGCGGCACCCGCTATGTGACGGTCACGGGCGGCGAGCCCCTCGCCCAGCGTGGTACGCACGCGCTGCTGGTGGCGCTGTGCGATCGTGGCTACGCGGTGTCGCTGGAGACCGGCGGGGCGATCGACGTGAGTGGTGTCGATCCCCGGGTCATGAAAGTGCTGGACCTCAAGACCCCGGCATCGGGAGAGGCCGGGCGCAACCGCTACGAGAATCTCGACCATCTCGGCGGCGATGACCAGTTGAAGATCGTCGTGTGCGACCGCGCGGATTACGAGTGGGCGCGCCAACGCATCGAGGCGCTCGACCTGGCCGCGCGCTGCGAGGTGCTGCTCTCGCCGGCCACGGGACGGCTCGAGCCGCGGCAGCTGGCGGAGTGGATCCTCGCCGACGCCCTGCCGGTCAGGCTGCAGTTGCAGCTGCACAAGGTATTGTGGGGAGATGTCGCCGGACGCTGAACAGGCCGAGCGGGCGGTCGTCCTGATCTCCGGCGGTCTCGATTCGAGCACCTGCCTGGCGGTCGCACGCGAGCGTGGCCAGATCTGCTACGCGCTGAGTTTCGACTACGGCCAGCGCCACCGCGTCGAGCTCGAGGCGGCCGCGCGTATCGCCGTGGCGCTCGGCGCGGCCGAGCACCGGGTGGTGCAGCTCGACCTCGCCCAGTTCGGCGGATCCGCGCTCACCGATGCGGCGATCGCCGTGCCCGAGCAGCCGGGAGCGGGGATCCCGGTCACCTACGTGCCGGCCCGCAACACCGTGTTCCTGGCCATCGCCCTGGCCTACGCCGAGGTGCGCGACGCGCGGGCGCTGTACATCGGCGTCAACGCGGTCGACTACTCCGGTTACCCGGACTGCCGGCCGGAATTCGTCGCCGCGTTCGAACGGCTCGCCAACCTGGCGACACGTGCCGGCGTCGAGGGACGGCACCTGCGTATCGAAGCGCCGCTGCTGGCGCTCGGCAAGGCGCAGATCATCGCCCTGGGCGCACGGCTCGGCGTGGATTTCTCGCTCACGATCTCGTGCTACCAGCCCGATACCGTCGGGCGGGCCTGTGCGCGCTGCGATGCCTGCCGGCTGCGGGCCGCCGGCTTCAGCCAGGCCGGGCTGGCCGATCCGACACGCTACCGGCAGAACCCGTGAGCCGGGCCGCTCAGACGTGATCGCCGGCGCCGACGCCGTTGGCCGCCAGGCGTACCGGCAGCTGCAGATAGGTTTCGTAACGATCCCGGATCCCGCGCACGTAGTACACCGTGCGCAACCAGGCCGAACGGCGTTCGAAGCCGCCCGCGTCGCTGCGGCCGAGTGAGCGCATCGCGCGTTCAACGTTGTCGAACCAGCGATCCGGATCCAGGCCCATGCGTACCGCCCGCTCGCGCGCGCGACGGACGCGATCGTAGCCGCTGTGGTAGGCCGCGACGGCGAACCAGGTGCGATCGGCCAGCGGCAGATCGGCCTCGAAGCGTGTTCGCAGCAGATACAGATATTTTGTTCCCGCGTGCACGGCCTCGGCGGGATCGCGCAGATCCTCGAAGCCCAGAGCGCGCGCCGTGTTCGGCAGCACCTGCATCAGGCCGACGGCACCCGCCGTGGATACCGCGCGAGGGTTGAAGCGGCTCTCCTCGAACATCTGCGCGACCAGCAGCCGCCAGTCGAAGCCGTACTGGTCGGCGTAGCGTCGCGCGATGCCGTCGTAGGGGGAGATACCCGGCCGCGCATGCGTTTCGTGGGCCAGCGCCGCGTCGCCGAGCTGCTCGTGAAAATAGCGCTGGCGCAGCACGTTGTAGTCGGCGCTGCGGAATTCACGGCGCAGGAAGCCGTTCACCGCGGCCAGCATGCGCCGGTCGTGCACACGCACGGCCCAGCGGAACTGGTGGTGGTTGTCCAGTGAGATGCCGGCCCGCAGCGCGGGTTCGGCGGCGAGCGCCTCGCCGAGCCGGTGGCTGTCGATCACGGTCGCGTCGTAGACACCCGAGGCCACCCGCCCGAGTACCTCGGCGGGCGACACGTCGGCGCTCGCGTAGGTGATCGACGCGCCCAGGCCCTCGGCGCGCAGGCTTTCCAGCACCAGCCGGTCGGTGTAGCGCGGGTGCACCAGCAGGCGGGCGCCGCGCAGCGCCGCGGGACGGATGTAACGTGCGTCACCGGCACGCGTCACCAGTGTCGGTGCGACGTGATAGTAGGGCCGGGACAGCACGAGGTCGGGGTCGTTCGCGGCGTCGTGCACGCCCGAGCGCGCGATCATCAGATCGGCGTGGCCATCGCGCAGCGCGGCGGACATTTCCTCGGCGCTGTCGACCACGATCACCTCCACCCGCAGTCGCCGGCCGGCGGCGAAGCGCAGGGCGAGATCGTGCTCGAACCCGGCCGGGCGGCCCTTGTCGAGAAAATAATTGTCCGGGTCCGCGCGCGTCACGATCCGCAGCACACCGCGCTTTTGCAGGCCCGGCAGGTCGTCGGTGTAGGTCGGCCGATCGCGGCGCACCAGCTCGCTGCGGTGCAGGTGTTCGTCGAGCGCCTCGCGCAGGGAGGGGGCGCTGGCGCGCGTGGTCCAGGCGATCGGGCGGTCGTCGGTGAGGTCGAAGCACTGCTCGAGATCGGGCGCGCTCGCGAGCAGGGGCACGAGCCGGTCGCGCCGGCCGACGACCACGTCGACCTCGCCGCGCGCCAGCGCCGCGAGCATCTTGCGATCGTCGCGGAACTCCGGCTGCGGCAGCAGCGTGATGGTCGGATAAGCATCGGCGAGTCGCTCGAGCACACCCCACACCGGCGAGCTCCTGCCCACGGCAATGCGCCGGCCCAGCAGATCGCTGATCCCGCGCGGGGCGCCGTCGCCGCCACGGGCGACGGCGATGTAACGGGCCGACCGCAGCGGCGCCGTCTGGGCGAACTGCGGGCGGCCGTCGTACTGCAGCGAGAACTCGTCGATGGCAACGTCGCCGCGTCCGTCCGTGAGCGCGCGGGCTATGTCGTCCCGGCTCGCCAGCCGCACCCACACCGGCTGCAGCCCGTAGCGGCTGGCGAAATCCCCCAGGATCTGGCGTTCGAGGGAGGGTCGCTGCGGCACGCGGACTTCGTGCTGATCCAGGACGAGGATCCGCAGCCTGCCACGTGACTGCAGCGCGGGAAGGTCGCCGGTCTCGATGAACTGCCAGGCCGGAGCGGCGCGTGATCCCGCGACGCCCCGGCCGGCATTCAGCTGTGCCTGCAGCCAGTAGGGTGCCGTGCTCGGTTCGTGCGCGGCCACGCGCTCGCTCGGGAGCCCGATGCTGCCGAGCACCGCGCCGAGCGCGGCGACGGCAGCGACGGCGAGCCCGGTGGCGAGCGCCTGTGCAGTCGTACACCGGCCTCCGGCGGCTGCCGGAGGCCGGGTACGGACTCTTCGCTTAAGCCCGGTCAAATCCACTTCCCCACTACATAGAGTAGCTCAGCATGGTCCAGAACCCTAAATCTGGGTTATTGAGGCTAAATGATGTTGCAACGCACAAGAACTCGGCCGTTTTTATAGCATGGGCCGGCGCTGGCGGACAACTTTACGGCGGGCGGCAGATCGGGTTCGGGGAAGCGCCTAGCGCACACGCTCGGCCAGTTCCTGCAACCGTTCGGGTGTCCCCACATCGACCCAGTCACCGGTGAATAGTTCACCGGTCACCAGGGTCTGGCTGGCGGCGTGACGCAACAGCGGCGCGAGTGCGAATCGTCCGCCGGGGCACTCGTCGAACAGCTCCGGCCGCAGGACCGCGATACCGCTGTAGGTGTATCGCGGCGCCGCGTCCACGCGCACCCGCTGATCCACGAGCGCGAAATCCCCGTCGGGGTGGTGGGGCGGATTGGGCACCAGGACCAGGTGCGCCAGGCCGTCGGGCGCGGACGGCAGCCGCGCGTAGGGGTAGTCGGTCCAGACATCGGCGCTGATCAGCGCGAAGGCGCCGGGCGCAAGATGCGCTAACGCGCGCAGGATCCCGCCCCCGGTCTCGAGCGGCTCCTCGCCCTCGGCCGAATAGTGGATGTGCGCACCATAGCGGCTACCATCGCCGAGATGCGCTTCGATCCGTGCGCCCAGACGCGCGTGGTTGACGACGATGTCCGTGATCCCGGCGCCGACCAGTCGCAACACGTGGTGTTCGATGAGGGCCCTGCCGGCTATCTCGATCAGGGGTTTGGGCACGGTATCCGTGAGCGGGCGCAGACGTTCACCGCGGCCGGCGGCGAGCAGCATGGCCTTCATGGCCGGTGACCGGTGCCGGGTCGGTGCGTCATGGCGCGGGATTATAGTGGCAGTGCCGCGTCGCGGCCCGGCAACTGCGATTGCGCACTGCCCGGCGATCGGGTCAAATACACGCGCCCGCGACCACGGTCGTCCGGCCGTTGCGCGCCGAGCGCCGCGCTGCAGTGGCCGCGCTTTCGCCCCCCGATGCCCGTTGCGTCTATGGTCAGAAATTCGAAGTCGAGCTCGACGCAACCGGGTACCGCCACGGACGAACAGCTCGTCGAGCTCGGCCGTGCCGTCATCGCGACCGAGGCGCGCGCGGTCAGCGCGCTGGCCGGCCGCATCGATGCGGCGTTCACGGCCGCCGCCCGGGCGATGCTGGCCTGCCGCGGGCGTATCGTGGTCCTGGGAATGGGCAAGTCCGGTCACGTCGGCGGCAAGATCGCGGCGACCCTCGCGAGCACGGGCACGCCCGCCTTCTTCGTCCACCCGGGCGAGGCGAGCCACGGCGACATGGGCATGATTACCGCGCACGACGTGGTCCTTGCGCTGTCGAACTCGGGCGAAACGGATGAGCTCGTCGTCCTGCTGCCGCTCATCAAGCGCCTCGGTGTGGCGCTGATCGCGCTGACGGGCCGACCGGGCTCGACGCTGGCTCAGGCGGCGACGGTGAACATCGACGTCGGCGTGGCCGAAGAGGCCTGCCCGCTCGGGCTCGCGCCGACCGCGAGCACGACTGCGGCGCTGGCGATGGGCGACGCCCTGGCCGTCGCCCTGCTCAAGGCGCGCGGCTTCAGCATCGAGGATTTCGCGCTGTCGCATCCGGGCGGGCGGCTCGGGCGTCGCCTGCTCATCAAGCTCTCGGATCTGCTCCACCGCGGCGCCGAGATGCCGACCGTCACTGAAGACACGCTGTTGCGCGATGCGCTGGTCGAAATGACCCGCAAAGGGCTCGGGATGACGGCGATCCTTGCCCCGGACGGTGTGCTCGCCGGCATTTTCACGGACGGCGATCTGCGCCGTGCGCTCGATCGTGGTGTGGACGTGCACGCGGTGCGCATGCGCGAAGTCATGACGCGCGAGTGCAAGACGGTGGCCGACGACATCCTGGCGGCGGAAGCCCTGCAGGTCATGGAGCGCCACCGCATCAACGCCCTGCTCGTGGTCGACCGGGATCGGCGATTGCAGGGCGTCGTGAACATGCACGACATGCTGCGGGCCCGTGTACTCTGACCTCGGCGACGCCGAGTTGCGGCGGCGTGCCGCCGCGGTGCGCCTCGCCCTGTTCGACGTCGACGGCGTGCTCACCGACGGGCGGCTGTACCTCGGTGCGGCCGGCGAAGAGCTCAAGGTCTTTCACAGCCGCGACGGCCACGGGCTGGTCATGCTGCGCGAGCACGGCATCCACGTCGGCGTCATCTCCGGCCGTTCCTCGCCCATCGTCGTGCAACGGATGGCGACGCTGGGTGTCGAAATCGTCGAGCAGGGCTGTCATGACAAGCGTGAAGCGCTGCAGCGCGTCCTCGCGCGCACCGGTTGTGCCCCCGCGAGCACCGCTTTCACCGGCGATGATCTGCCGGATCTCCCGGTCATGGCCGTGGTCGGGCTCGCCGTCGCCGTGGCCGACGCCCATCCGAGCGTGCGCGAGCGCAGTCACTGGTGCACGCGTGCCCCCGGCGGTCGCGGTGCGGTGCGGGAAGTGTGCGACCTGCTGCTCGCCGCGCGCGGCCTGCCCGATGCCGACCGCGCGTGAGGCGCGCCGGCTGAGGCCGGGCTGACTTGGGGCGGGTGCTCACTGTTCTCGGCCTGCTCGCGGCGCTGGTCGTGACCGGCTGGCTGCTCGGCAGACTCGACGACGGCTCCGGACGGGGCGCGGTCAAGGTGCGGCACGATCCGGACTGGTATATGGAGAATTTCACGCAACGCGCCATGGACGCGAGTGGCGCCATCGCCCGGCGGCTCAGCGCCGATTTCATGGTTCACTACCCGGACGACGACTCCAGTGAACTGGTTCGACCCGTGCTCGAGCTTTACAATGAGGATCCGGAGCCGTGGCGTGTCATCGCCGAGCGAGGCTGGGTAGGCGCCAATGGTGAGGTCGTTCTGCTCTACGGCAGCGTCGAGATCTGGCGCAACGCGCCCGAGGGCGGCCGCGAAATCGAGGTGTTGACCCGGGACCTGCGCGTGTTGCCGGAAGAGCAATATGCCGAAAGCGACCACCCCACGACCATACGCAAGCGCATGACGGTGACGCACGCCGTCGGCATGCGTGCGGATTTCGGTGCGAAGCGTCTCGAGCTGCTGACCAAGGTACGGAGCCGGTACGATGTCCGAAGCGAGGGCTAGATCCCTGCTGTTCGCAGTGCTCGCGTTCGCGGGCTTTGCGGCGCAGGCGCTGCAGGGAGACCGCGACCAGCCGATCGAGATCGAGGCGGATTATGCCGAGCTCGACGACAACCGCGGCGTGACCGTGTACAGCGGCAAGGTCATCGTCACCCAGGGCAGCCTGCGTCTGTGGGGCGACAAGCTGACGGTGAACTATTCCGACGGCCAGGAGCTCGAGCACGCCTATCTCGAGGGCCGGCCGGCGCGTTTCAAGCAGCGGCCCGACGGCAAGGACGAGGATACCAAAGGCGAGGCGAGCGACATCGAATACCACGCCAAGGAGTCGCTCCTGAACCTGATCGAGAACGCCAAGCTCGAGCAGGGCGGCAAGCTGCTCACCGGCCACCGCATCACCTACGACACCGACCGCAGCATCCTGACTGCGCGCAAGGCGACCCAGAGCCAGGCGCGGACCGCCTCGGAAACACCGCCCAAGCGTATCCGGGTCGTGATCCCGCCGAAGAAGAAGACGCCGCCGCCGCAATGAGCGACCCCGTGGCCGCCCGCCGCCGTGGCGGCTGACCGAACCCTGCCCCGTCGTTGCCACGGTCCCGGGAACCCACCACATGAGTGTTCTGTCGGTACGTCATCTGGCCAAACGCTACAAGACGCGCCAGGTCGTGAAGGACGTCAGCCTCACGCTCGAAAGCGGCGAGGTCGTCGGCCTGCTCGGCCCGAACGGCGCGGGCAAGACGACCAGCTTTTACATGATCGTCGGGCTGATCCCGTGCGACAGCGGCAGCATTCACCTGGATCAGAACGATCTCACCGCGCTGCCGATGGACCTGCGCGCGCGCATGGGGATCGGTTACCTGCCCCAGGAAGCCTCCGTATTTCGCAAGCTCACGGTCGAGGAGAACATCAACGCGGTGCTCGAGGTCGTGCCCAATCTCACGCAGCGCAACAAGAGCAGGCGCCTGGAGGCGCTGCTGCGCGAATTCCACATCGGTCACATCAAGGACAACCTCGGCGCCAGCCTCTCCGGCGGTGAACGCCGCCGGGTAGAGATCGCCAGGGCGCTGGCCACGGAGCCCCGCTTCATCCTCCTGGACGAGCCGTTCGCCGGCGTCGATCCCATTTCGGTGCTCGATATCCAGCGGATCGTCAAGCAGCTGAGCGGCCTCGGTATCGGCTTGCTGGTGACCGACCACAACGTGCGCGAAACCCTCGGGATCTGCGACCGTGCCTACATCGTCAGCGACGGCCAGATCATTTCAGCGGGCTCGGCCGAGGAGGTTCTCAACGATCCGCAGGTCCGGGACGTCTACCTGGGCGCCGAGTTCCGCATGTAAATGCCGTTCGTGCCATCCCCGCCTGCGTTGCTGGCAAGGAAATTGCGGTAAAATCGTCCGCCCCCACGGCAGGCGTTGCGCTTCAACCGAGAATCGGAGGTCGTTCCCGTCGTCGCACCGACCGCGACGGCGCAGCCGCAGTGTCATGAAACAATCGATGCAATTGCGCCTCGGGCAGCAGCTGACCATGACGCCCCAGCTGCAGCAGGCGATCCGCCTGCTGCAGCTGTCGTCGATGGAACTGACTCAGGAGGTTCAGCAGGCGCTCGAATCGAACATGATGCTCGAGCTGGCCGAGGACGAGGCCGGTGCCCCGGGGTCGGAGGGCGAGCCGCGCGCCGAGCACACCGATACGCCCGCCACCCAACCGACCATCAGCGCCCCGACCGAGTCCGCCGATGCGCGCGGCGGGGAGGACATCCCCGAGGAGCTGCCCGTCGACACCGGCTGGGACGACATCTACGACAACGCGCCGTCCATGTCGGCGCCGTCCGGGGAGGGGGGCGCGTTCGAATACGAGAACCAGCGCGCCCCGGTCGAGGGTCTGCACGAGCACCTGATGTGGCAGCTCAATCTGACCCAGATGAGCGACAACGATCGCGCGATCGCCGTCGCCATCATCGACACGATCGACGGTGACGGCTACTTCAAGGTCGCCAGCGCGGAGCTGGCCCAGACGCTCGGCACGGAAACCGAGGCGGACGAGGTCGACGCCGTCCTCGCCATCGTGCAGTCCTTCGATCCGGCAGGCGTTGGCGCCCGTGATCTGCGCGAATGCCTGCTGCTGCAGTTGCGCCAGCTCGACGCGGAAACGCCGTGGCTCGCACACGCCCGGCGGATCGTGGACGAGTACCTCGATCTGCTGGCCGCCCACGATTACAACCAGCTCATGCGGCGCATGAAGCTGGACAAGGACGACCTGTCGACCGCCGTGCGGCTCATCCAGTCCCTGAACCCGCGTCCGTGCGCCTACCTCGAGGAGGATACGACCGAGTACGTGGTTCCGGACGTTTACGTGCGCAAGAACAACGGTGTGTGGCAGGTGGAGATCAATCCCGACGTGGTGCCCAGCCTGCGCGTGAACCAGCAATACGCCAGCATGATCAGGCGGGCCGACAACAGCGCCGACAACAATTCGCTCAAGGCGCATCTGCAGGAGGCGCGCTGGTTGATCAAGAGCCTGCAGAGCCGCAGCGAGACTTTGCTGAAAGTGGCGACGGCGATCGTCGAGCGCCAGCGCGGATTTTTCGAATATGGCGCGGAAGCGATGAAGCCGCTGGTGCTGCACGACATTGCCGAGACGCTCGGCATGCACGAATCGACCATATCCAGGGTCACGACCCGCAAGTACATGCACACGCCGCGCGGCATCTTCGAGCTGAAATACTTCTTCTCCAGTCACGTCAGCACGGACCTGGGCGGCGAGGCTTCCTCGACGGCCATTCGTGCCGTCATGAAAAAACTCGTTGCGGCGGAAAATCCCGGCAAACCGCTTTCCGACAGCCAGATCGCGGCGCTGCTGAAGGAACAGGGCATCAACGTCGCCCGCAGGACGGTCGCCAAATACCGCGAGGCCATGAGCATCGCGCCATCGAACGAGCGCCGCCGTCTCACCTGAACGCTCGCACAGGCCCAAAGCCCAGGAGTCATGTCAATGCAGATCAACATCAGTGGGCATCAGATCGACGTCACGCCCGCACTCAGGGACTACGTCACCGGCAAGTTCCAGCGCATCGAGCGTCATTTCGACAACCTGACCGACGCGCACGTGGTCCTGTCGACCGAGAAGTCCCGCCATCGCGCCGAGGCGACCCTGCACCTGACCGGCGCCAACCTGTTCGCCGACTCCGAGCATGACGACATGTACGCGGCCATCGATCTGCTGATCGACAAGCTCGACAAGCAGGTGCGCAAGCGCAAGGAAAAGCTCACGGACCATCACCGCGCGGAGGGTGGGCTGAAGACCCAGCAGTCGACGTGATCGCCGTAGTGACGGGGCACCGCATGCAAATCGCGCAGATTCTGACGCCGGCGCGCGTTGCCGTGAACGTGCCGGCCACGAGCAAGAAGGCGGTGCTGGAACAGCTCGCCGAGCTCATCGCGACGGACTCCGCGGAGTTGACGAGCGGCGAGGTATTCGACGCTTTCGTCGCCCGCGAACGCCTCGGCAGCACCGGGCTCGGCCACGGCGTGGCCATACCGCATTGCCGGGTGGCGCACGGCGACCAGGCCCGCGGGGCGCTGGTGCGCACCGCGGGCAGCGTGGACTTCGACAGCATCGACAATCATCCCGTGAACCTGTTTTTCGCACTGTCGGTGCCGCACGAGTCGACCCAGGAGCACCTGGACTTTCTCGCCCAGATCGCGGCCATGTTCAGTGATGACGACTTCACCGACAGGCTGCGGGGCGTGGATAGCGCCGAGGAGCTCTTCCGCCTCGTGAACGGCTGGGCACCTCCGGCCTGATCCCATGCGCAGCATTGCCGTCGCTGCGCTGTTCAGCAGTCATGCCGCGCGGCTCGGCCTGACCTGGATCGCGGGCCGCGGCGGCGGCGCACGTGAATGTTGTGCCGAGGGCCCGCCGACGGCGGTACCGGCCGGGAGCGCCGAAGCCCGGGTGGTGCCGAGATCCCTGGTCGGACACCTGAATCTGATCCATCCCAACCAGGTGCAGGTTTTCGGTCTGGCCGAGCTCTCGTACCTGACGACATTGGGCGAGCACGCGCGCCGCGACGCGATCCGCCAGCTCCTCGCGCAGGCGCCGGGCTGCGTAGTCGTCGCCGACGGGCAGCCGCCGCCCGCGGAGCTCGTGCAGGGTTGCGACGGCGCGAATACCCCGCTGTTCTCGTCATCGTTGCCGAGCGACAAGCTGGTCGCCGACCTCAACTACTACCTGGCCAACCTCCTGGCCGCAACGGTCACCGTGCACGGCGTCTACATGGAGGTCACGGCCATTGGCGTGCTGATCACCGGACCGCCGGGTGTCGGCAAGAGTGAACTCGCACTCGAGCTCATTACCCGCGGCCACCGGCTGGTGGCTGACGATACCCCGCAGTTCTCGCGCATCGCGCCCGATATCGTCAACGGCACCTGTCCGCGCGAGTTGACGGACTTTCTCGAGGTACGCGGCATCGGCGTGATCAACGTCCGCCAGCTGTTCGGCGACAGCGCCGTGAAGGCGAACAAGTACCTGCGCCTCATCGTTCATCTGGACCCGCTCGGCCCGAAGCACCAGGACGAGACGAAACGACTCGAAGGCACCTATCGCACCCGCAACATTCTCGACGTGCAGATCCCGGAGATATCCCTGCCGGTTGCGCCGGGCCGCAACCTCGCCGTGCTGGTGGAGTGCGCGGCGCGCAACCACATCCTGCGCATGAGCGGCTACGATTCCTCAGCCGATTTCATCAGCCGGCAGGCCCGGCTCATTGCGCAAGGCCGGCAATGAACGGCGCGGGTTCCAAGCGCCTGGTGATCGTCTCCGGGCTGTCCGGAGCCGGCAAGACCGTCGTGCTGCACGCGCTCGAGGATCATGGCTATTACTGCATCGACAACCTGCCGGTCAGCTTCCTCGCCGGCTTCGCCGATCTCGTCATCGCCAGCAATCTCCCGCTGTACCGCCAGGTTGCGGTCGGTATCGATGCCCGCAACCCCGCCCAAGCTCTGTCGGGATTCACCGACGAGCTCGGCCGCATCCGTGCGACCGAGCTGCTGCCGGAGCTGGTGTACGTCGAGGCCGACGAGGAGGTGCTCATCAAGCGCTTCAGCGAGACGCGCCGCAAACACCCGCTGTCGACCGGGTCACGCGGGCTGCGCGACGCCATCGCCTCCGAGCGGGCCCTGCTCGAACCCATCGCCGCCGCGGCCGATCTGCGCATCGACACCACCCACAGCAACATCCACCAGCTTCGCGATCTCGTGCGCGCGCGTATCGCCCAGCGCGAGCCCGACAGCATGTCGCTGCAGTTTCTGTCCTTCGGCTACAAGCACGGCGTGCCGCCGGATTGTGACTTCGTGTTCGACCTGCGCTGCCTGCCCAATCCGCACTGGCACGCGCGGCTGCGCGACCACACCGGACGCCATCCCGAAGTCGTGGCGTTCCTCGAAAACGCCCCGCAGGTCGCCGCGATGATCACCGACATCGGTGACTTTCTGACGCGCTGGATCCCGCGTTTCGAAGCCGAGAACCGCAGCTACCTGACGGTTGCGTGCGGCTGCACGGGCGGTCGCCATCGCTCGGTGTACGTCGCCGAGCAGCTCGGCGCGAGCTTCCGGGCCCGCGGCAAGACGGTGCTGGTGTCGCACCGCGACATCTGAAGCACCGGCGCCGCGCGGGCGCGGATCGCGGGGCCCAATCGACGGACGGTGCGCGCGCGCCGCCGGCGTGATAAAACGTGGCCGCGGCCCGGCGACGCCACCGGGCCGAGCACCGTCTCCTGCGGAGTCCAGCCAACGTGTTGCGCTGCAAGATCACCATCTGTAACAAGCTCGGTCTGCATGCCCGTGCGGCGGCAAAACTCGTCCAGCTCGCGAGCGGTTTCGAAAGCGACATGCGCCTCGAACGCGACGGTCGCGAGGTCAATGCCAAGAGCATCATGGGCGTGATGATGCTCGCCGCCGGTCGCGGTACCGATCTCGACCTGGTCGCCGAGGGCAGCGACGAGACGGTTGCCGCTGAAGCCGTATCACGCCTCGTGGCCGAACGGTTCGGGGAAGACGAGTGACCCTGACCCTCCATGGCGTGGGGGTTTCGCGCGGGATCGCGATCGGCCACGTGCACGTCATCGAGCGCGACCAGCTCGAGATCCCCGAGTACCGCGTCGACGACGACGCGGTAGAGCGGGAGGTCGAACGGTTCCAGCGAGCGGTCGCGCTCGCGCGCCAGCAGCTTCGCGCCGTGCGGGCGCACATTCCACCGGCGACCTCCCAGGACATCGCCGCGTTCATCGATACCCACCTGCTCATGCTCGACGATGCGGCTCTGATCAGCGAGCCGGCACGACTCATCGGTGAGCTGCGTTGCAATGCCGAGTGGGCCCTGAAGCTGCAACGCGACGCGCTGGTGGCGGTGTTCGACGAGATGAATGACAGCTACCTGCGCACGCGGCGTGACGACGTCGACCACGTCGTGCACCGGATCTGGCGCGCGCTGCTCAAGCAGACGCCGCTGCACCACGAAGCTCCGGATGGCCGCCTGCGTGATTACGTGGTGCTGGCCGACGATCTCACGCCCGCGGACACCGTGCTGATGCAGCACCAAGGCGTCGTGGCTTTCGTGACCGAATACGGCGGCCCGACCTCACACACGGCCATACTCGCCCGCAGCCTCGGTATGCCGGCGATCGTCGGCCTGCAGCACGCGCGCCGCTACGTTCGCCAGGAGGACCTGGTGGTGATCGACGGTGGGCGCGGCGTGCTCGTCGTCGATCCCGATCCGGGAACGCTCGAGCATTATCGCGAGCGCAGCGCCGCCGAAACGCGCCACGTCGCCACGCTCGACCGTCTGCGCGAAGCGCCGGCGCAGACCCTGGACGGTCATCTCGTCGCGTTGCACGCCAACATCGAGCTGCCCGGAGACGCCGCTGCGGCACTGCGGGTGGGCGCGACCGGTGTGGGCCTGTACCGTACCGAGTACATGTTCATGAATCGAAGCCAGACCCCGGACGAGGAGGAGCAGTACGAAGCGTACGTCGGCGTTCTGCGCGCGCTCGAGGGCGCGCCGGTGACGATACGCACGATCGATCTGGGCGCCGACAAGCAGGTCGACGGCGGCCGTCGGGACGGTCCGGTGGCCGCCAATCCCGCGCTCGGTCTGCGCGCAGTGCGCTTGTGCCTGCACGAGCCCACGCTGTTCCGGCCGCAACTGCGGGCGATCCTGCGTGCGTCGGCCTGCGGACCCGTGCGCATGATGATCCCGATGCTCTCCAGCCTGTCGGAGGTGCATCAGGTGATCGATCTCGTCGCGGCCACGCGCGCCGAGCTCGACGGCCGTGGCCAGGCGTACGATCCGGCCATGCCGATCGGCGGCATGATCGAGGTGCCCGCCGCCGCGCTGTGCGCCGACGCTTTCGCGCGGCATCTGGATTTTCTGTCCATTGGCACCAATGACCTGATTCAGTACACCATCGCGATCGATCGCGTGAACGAGGAAGTGAGCTACCTCTACGATCCGCTCAATCCCGGGGTGCTGCGACTGGTGCGGATGGTCATCGCAGCCGGCGAGCTGGCCGCCGTCCCGGTCGCCATGTGCGGGGAAATGGCGGGCGATCCCCTTTACGTGCGGCTGCTGCTGGCGCTGGGGCTGCGCGAATTCAGCGTCCACCCCACGGCGCTGCTGGAGGTCAAGCGCATCATTCGCAGCTCACGTCTGGACGCGCTGGGGGAGAGACGCGATGCGCTGCTCGCCTGCGCGACGGGCGGCGAAGTCGCGCAGATCCTCGCCGCGGCCGGGCGCGCGGCCTGAGCACCGCCGGTGTTTATCACATGACCGAGACGAACGGCGTCGACCCGCACCTGGACCTGCTCGAACGGGTCGAAGCGGCGCTGTCGTCGGGCGCCGAGGCGAAGGTGCGGGAGGAACTCGCGGCGCTGCACCCCGCGGAGATCGCCGACCTCATCGAGGCGATGCCGACCCCGGGGCGCGCATCGCTGTGGCGGCTGGTCGCCCCCGGGATCGCCGGCGAGGTGCTGTCCCACGCGCAGGACAGCGTCCGCGCCGCCATTCTCGGGCAGATGACCCCCGGCGAGATCGCCACCGTCACCGCCGGTGTCGATACCGACGATGCGGCCGACATCCTCCAGGATCTGCCCGAGATGGTCGTCGCCGAAGTCCTGCTCACGCTCGACGATCTGCGGCGCAAACGCCTCACGGCCGTGTTGTCGTGGCCGGAAGACACGGCCGGCGGGCTGATGAATCTCGATGCCACGACCGTGCGTGAGGACGTGAGCATCGAGGTGGTGCTGCGCTTTCTGCGCCGGCGCGGCCCGCTGGCGCAACGGACCGACTGCCTGTTCGTCGTCGACCGCGGCCAGCATTACCTCGGCTGCCTGCCGCTCACCGTGGTGCTCAGCGCCGACCCGGCCGAGCAGGTGGCGGCAGTCATGGACCGTGACATCGCCGGCATCGAAGCATCGCGGCCGGCCGCCGAGGTCGCCAAGCTCTTCGAACGTCGCGATCTGCTCTCGGCACCCGTCGTCGACGCCGACAAACGCCTGCTCGGGCGCATCACCATCGACGACGTCGTCGATGTCATTCGCGAGCAGGGCGAGCATTCCCTCATGGGCATGGCCGGCCTGGACGAAGACGACGACATGTTCGAGCCCGCGCTGCGCAGCGCGAAGCGCCGCGCCGTCTGGCTCGGCGTCAACCTCGTCACCGCGTTCATCACCGCCTGGGTGATCGGTCGGTTCCAGAACACCATCCAGACCATCGTCGCGCTCGCCGTACTGATGCCCATCGTGGCGAGCATGGGCGGGATCGCCGGCAGCCAGACGCTGACGATCGTGGTGCGGGGCCTCGCGCTCGGCCAGGTCGGGGCTGCCAACGCGCGCGCGCTGCTCGCCAAGGAGATGGCCGTCGCCGCGATCCTGGGCGGTGCGCTGGCCGCGACCGTCGGCGTGGTTACCGCCGTGTGGTTCGACGACCGGGGCCTGGGACTGGTGATCAGCATGGCCCTGCTCGCCAATCTCATCACGGCCGCCTGCGCGGGCACCCTCGTGCCGCTCGCATTGCAACGGTTCGCCATCGATCCGGCCATTGCCGGCGGCGTGGTGCTCACGACCGTGACGGACGTGGTCGGATTTGCCGCTTTTCTCGGTACCGCCACGGTCCTGCTGATTTGAGCGCGGGAGTTTCGCGAATGCGCCGGCGGGCAACCCGGGCCTGAACCGCAGCGGAGTCAGCGGCCGGTGGACATCGATCTCATGCGCACCTTCCTGGAGGTGTACAAGACGCGACACTTCGGCCGTGCGGCCGAGAACCTGTACGTCACCCAGTCGGCGGTCAGTGCGCGCATCAAGCTGCTGGAGGAAAAGCTCGGGGTGCGCGTGCTATCGCGCGAGCGCAACAACGTCAAGCTGACGCCCGCCGGGCAGAAGCTGCTGCGTTACGCCGAAACGATGGTGACCACGTGGCACCGTGCGCGCCAGGAGATAGCCGTCGCCGACGAAGCACGCATCCCGCTGTCCATCGGCTGCTCACCGAGTCTGTGGGAGGTGTACGTACGCGAATGGGTCGGGCGCCTGCACCGCCAGCAGCCCGGCGTACTGCTCACCGTCGAACCGCACGACCGGGAGGTGCTCGTGCGCCGCGTTCTGGAGCACACGCTGGATATCGCGGTGACACTGGAGGCGACCCGGTTCGAGGGTCTCGTGACCACGGTGGTGCGGCGCATACGCCTGATTCTCGTCGCCTCGCAGCCTCGTCTGAGTGTGGAAGAAGCGATCGCGGAACGCTATATCCTGGTCGACTGGGGCACACGTCACTCCCGCGCCCACGCCGAGCAGTTTCCCGATCTGCCGACGCCCGCCATCCGCTTCGGTCACGGCTCGATGGCCCGGGACTACCTGCTCGAATTCGGCGGTGCGGCCTACCTTGCCGAACCCTCAGTCGGGGCGGACCTCAAGCAGGGCCGCCTGCACCGCGTGCGCAATGCGCCGGTCGTGGTCAGGGAGGCTATCGCCATGCACGCCACCGACAACGAGCGGCGCGCGGTCATCGAACAGGCGCTGCGCCTGCTGAAGGCCGGGCGAGCGGCGGCGAAACGGCGCCCGCGCTGAACGCGGCGGCGGGCAGCGGTTCAGCGACTGAAAAAATCGCCGGTGAGCTCCTCGTCCAGGAGCTGGCGCAGGCGCTTCAGCTCGAAGTACTCCTCGAGCCGCTGGCGCGCCGTCTTGCGTGTGGCCAGCACGTCGTCGCCCACGCCCTCGTCACCGTCGATGCTCCGGACGTCGTCGTCCGACTCCGCCTCCGAAAGCCAGGCTTCGTCCTCGAAGAGCTCGTTCGCGAAGGCTCGCTTCTTCACCATGCCGATACTCTCCCCGCGCATCGCGCCGGAGGGACGCAACGCCGAGCGGCGCGTCGTGATCGAGGAAACAGCCGGCGGTATCCGTCACCGAGTCCCGCGCGCCCGTTGCCTCAATCGGCACGCAAGCGTGCCGGGCATCGCTCCACGGCGCGTAATCTGCCTGAACGTTGCCCGATGTAAATCAAAAATTTCTGATGACGACGATAAATGTCATTGCTCACTGCGTTCACGACCGCTTGCTCGTGAACCGTGAGACGGGCGCGGCGCGGATGCTGCGCGACCTACCAGCTGAACAGCACCCACTTGGGGACGACAAAATCGGAGTAGATCTCGGACATGCGCGCCTCCAGGCGTCCGTCGCCGTCGGAGTCGAGCAGGTAGTAGGGTTTGCCGATGTTGGGCGTGACCTTGACCATGTACAGGTGCCCGTTGATTCGGTATTCCTCGATGGTTTCCTCCGCCTTCTGGATGATGGTCACGTCCGGCTCGATGGGCTCGCCGGATTCGACCGGGTCCGGCGGCGGCGGCGCGTCGGGCAGCGACTCCAGGTCCACGGTTTCACCCGCAGCCTGCACGAAGCCCGCCGCGGCGAGGAGGATGGTGGCCAGAAGGAGTCGATTGGTCATGTTTACGTTGCCGTTCGCGAAGGTACCGAGACGCCGATAGCATCCCTCACTCGTTGCGCTTTGTCCACCTGACGCACCGTTCTTGGGCGTGGCCCGGCGCTTCCGTCATAATGCCGCTCCACCCCGGTGACCGTCGGCCTCTGGCATGGCACGCAAGCACCTCGTTCTCATCGACGGCAGCTCCTGTCTGTATCGCGCCTACCACGCATTGCCGCCGCTCACGACGTCGCGCGGCCAGCCGACCGGTGCCATTCACGGCGTCATCGCCATGCTGCGCAGATTGCTGCGCGAACACGAGCCCGGCTGCGTCGCAGTCGTGATGGACGCGCCCGGGCGCACGTTTCGCGACGATCTGTACGCAGCCTACAAGGCTCAGCGTCCGCCCATGCCCGATGATTTGCGCGCCCAGCTCGCACCGCTGCGCACGCTCGTGCGTGCGCTCGGACTGCCGCTGCTGGAGGTCTCCGGCGTCGAGGCCGACGACGTCATCGGCACGCTCGCGGTCGCGGGCCGCAAGGCCGGCATGTCGGTGCTCATCTCCACCAACGACAAGGACATGGCCCAGCTCGTCGGCGATGGCGTCAGCATCGTCAACAGCACGGCGAACGAGGATCGCCTGCTCGACCGCGCCGGTGTCGAAGCGAAATTCGGCGTGCCGCCGGAACGCATCGTCGATTACCTCGCGCTCATCGGCGACAGCGTCGACAACGTGCCCGGCGTGCCGCAAGTCGGCCCCAAGACGGCGTCCAAGTGGTTGCAGCAGTACGGCTCGCTCGACGCGCTCATCGTTCATGCCGGCGAGATCGGTGGCAAGGTGGGCGAATCACTGCGCAAGCACCTCGACCAGCTGCCACTCGCTCGCGAGCTGATCACCATCCGCGTCGACGTGCCGCTCGACTGCGGCCCGCAGGACCTCCAACCCGTTGCCCCGGATCGTGACGCGCTGCGTGCGCTGTACACCGAGCTCGAATTCAAGACCTGGCTCGCCGAACTCCTCGAGCAGGACCGCGCGAGGCCAGAGGACGCGTCCGGCGACCCGCAGCCCGAGCGCGACTACGAGGCGATCCTCGATGAGGCTGCCCTCGAAGCCTGGCTGGAGCGCCTGCGCGCCGCCGAAGTGTTCGCCTTCGATACCGAGACCACCAGTCTCGATTACGTGAACGCCGAGATCGTCGGCGTGTCGTTCGCGGTGGAGCCGGGTAAGGCCGCCTACGTACCGGTCGCGCACGACTGCCCCGGAGCGCCGGCGCAGCTCGCGCGCGAGCTCGTGCTGGAACGCCTGCGGCCCCTGCTCCAAGACCCGGCCCGCCCCAAGGTCGGGCAGAATCTCAAGTACGATATGAGCGTGCTCGCCAACCACGGCATCGAGCTCGAAGGCATCGCCTTCGACACCATGCTCGAGTCCTACGTGCTCGACAGCACGGCCACCCGCCACGACATGGATTCGCTCGCCTTGAAATACCTGGGCGTGCGCACGATCCACTTCGAGGACGTCGCCGGCAAGGGCGCCAGCCAAATCCCGTTCAACGAGGTGCCGGTCGCCGCCGCGACGCCGTACGCGGCCGAGGACGCGGACATCACACTGCAGCTGCACCGGCGGTTGTGGCCGCGGCTGGCCGGCGAACCCGGCCTGCGCTCGCTGTTCGAGACCATCGAGATGCCCCTGGTGCCGGTCCTCTCGCGGGTCGAACGCAATGGCGTGCTCATCGACCCGGGCATGCTGTCGCAGCACGGCGAGGAGCTCGGCGGGCGGCTCGCCGAGCTCGAGCAGCAGGCGCACGCGCTGGCCGGCAGCGTGTTCAACATCGGTTCGCCCAAGCAGATCCAGGAGGTGCTGTTCGACCGCCTCGGTCTGCCGGTGCTCGAGAAGACACCCAAGGGCCAGCCGTCCACGGCCGAGTCCGTGCTCGAGCAGCTCGCGCTCGACTACCCGCTGCCCAGGCTCATACTCGAGTACCGCGGCCTGGCGAAGCTCAAGTCGACCTACGCGGACAAGCTGCCCCTGCAGGTGAATTCGCACACCGGGCGCGTGCATACGAGCTACCATCAGGCGGTCGCGGCGACCGGCCGCCTGTCCTCGTCCGACCCGAACCTGCAGAACATACCGGTGCGCACGCCGGAAGGACGCCGGATCCGGCAGGCCTTCATCGCCCCGCCCGGCCACCGCCTCGTCGCCGCGGATTACTCGCAGATCGAGCTGCGCATCATGGCCCACCTGTCGGCCGATCCGCGCCTGCTGGCGGCCTTTGCCGGTGGGGAGGACGTGCACCGCCAGACCGCTGCGGAAGTGTTCGGTGTCGGTCCGGAGCAAGTGAGCACGGCGCAGCGGCGCGCCGCCAAGGCCATCAATTTCGGGCTCATGTACGGCATGTCCGCCTTCGGTCTCGCGCGCCAGCTCGGCATCGATCGCGCTGCAGCGCAGCAGTACGTCGAGCTGTATTTCAGCCGTTACCCGGGCGTGAAGGAATTCATGGAGGCTACCCGCGTCCGGGCCCGCGAGCAGGGCTACGTCGAGACCCTGTACGGCCGGCGCTTGTACCTGCCGGAAATCAACTCCCGCAACAACCCGCGCCGCCAGTACGCCGAGCGGACCGCCATCAACGCGCCCATGCAGGGCAGTGCGGCCGATATCATCAAGCGGGCCATGATCACGGTGGACGCCTGGCTGCGCGAACAGGCCGTCGGCGCTCGCCTCATCATGCAGGTGCACGACGAGCTGGTTTTCGAAGTGGCCGAGGCGGCGGTCGAGCAGGTGGTGGCGCAAGTGCCACGCATCATGGCCGCGGCGGCGGCGCTCGCCGTGCCCCTGGTCGTCGATGTCGGGGTCGGCGCCAACTGGGACGAGGCACACTGACGAACGACGGGTATGTCCCCGGGATCCCGATGTGCTAACATTTTCGCAGCACTTTCCGCCAAGCATCCGTGCTTTCCCAACCCGCCGCACCTCAGCGCCGCTGCCAACCATACAAGGCCGCCTCATGCTGGTGATTCCCGCGATCGACCTCAAGGCCGGTAAGTGTGTACGGCTGGAACAGGGCCAGATGGATCGGGACAAGGTCTATTCCGGCGATCCGGTCGCGACCGCGCGGCGCTGGGTCGAAAACGGCGCGCGCCGCCTGCACATCATCGATCTCGATGGTGCGACCAGCGGCCGGCCGGTCAACGCCGCGGTCATCCATGCCATTGCCGAGGCGTTTCCTAGGATCCCGATCCAGGTCGGCGGCGGCATTCGCGACGAGGACACGATCCAGGAGTATCTGGATGCCGGCGTCAGCTACGTCATCATCGGCACCAAGGCGGTGACCGCATCGCACTTCGTCGCCGACATCTGCATGGAGTTTCCCGGCCACGTCATCGTCGGCCTGGACGTGCGCGAGGGCCGGGTGGCGATCGAGGGCTGGTCGAAGCTGTCGCGCCACAATGCCGTGGAGATCGCGCAGCAATTCCAGGAAGACGGCGTCGCGGCGCTCATATATACGGACATCAGCCGCGACGGCATGCTCAACGGTATCAATGTGGACGCGACCGTCGAGCTGGCACGCAGCGTTTCGATCCCCGTGTTCGCCGCCGGCGGGATCACCAACCTCGACGACATCCGCGCCCTGTGCGAGTACTGCGATGAAGGCATCGCCGGCGCCATCACCGGCCGTGCGATTTACGAAGGAACGCTCGATTTCGGACGCGCACAGCGGCTCGCCGACGAGCTTGCCGGCGACGCTACCACGAGCTGAGGGCGCGCCGGCGGGCAGGGCGCCGCCGCAGCGATGCCCCGACGACCCGATGAGTCTCGCCAAGCGCATCATTCCCTGTCTGGACGTGGACGCCGGCCGCGTGGTCAAGGGCGTGCGTTTCGTCGATATCCGTGACGCCGGCGACCCGGTCGAAATCGCGGCCCGTTACGACGAGCAGGGCGCAGACGAGATCGTCTTTCTCGACATCACCGCGAGCAGCGACGAGCGCGACATCATGCTGCACGTGGTCGAGGCGGTCGCCGGCCAGGTTTTCATTCCACTCACCGTCGGCGGCGGCATTCGCTCGGTCGCCGACGTGCGGCGCATGCTCGCGGCCGGCGCGGACAAGGTCGGCATCAACACCGCGGCCGTGCACAATCCCGCGCTGGTCACCGAGGCGGCGACCCGATTCGGTTCCCAGGCCATCGTCGCCGCCATCGATGCGCGCCGCGTGGACGGCGCCGCCGGCCACTGGGAGGTCTTCACCCACGGTGGCCGCCGGCCGACCGGTATCGACGCCGTGCAATGGGCGGTCCGCATGGCCGCGGCCGGCGCCGGCGAAATCCTGCTCACGAGCATGGACCGCGACGGGACGCGCGACGGCTTCGACCTCGCGCTGACCCGCGCGGTCGCCGACGCCGTGCCCGTTCCGGTGATTGCCTCCGGCGGGGTCGGCACGCTCGAACATCTGGCCGACGGCGTCACCATCGGCGGCGCCGATGCGGTGCTCGCGGCCAGCATCTTTCATTTCGGTGAGTTCACGGTGGCCGAGGCCAAGCAGCACCTCGCCGCGCGCGGTATCGAGGTGCGGCTGGAATGAACGCCCCCTGGGTCGATGCGGTCGCCTGGGACGCGGACGGGCTGGTACCGGCGATTGCCCAGGACCGCGCCAGCGGCCGGGTGCTGATGCTGGCCTGGATGAACCGCGAGGCGCTGGAGCTCACCGTCGGCGAGGGCCGCGCCGTGTACTGGTCGCGCTCGCGCCGGCGTCTGTGGCGCAAAGGCGAGGAGTCCGGCCACCGGCAGCACGTGACGGAGGTTCGCCTCGACTGTGACGGCGATGTTATCCTGCTGCTCGTCGAACAGGAGGGCGGCATCGCCTGTCATACCGGTCACGCCCGCTGTTTCTTCCGGCGCCTGCAGGAGGGCCGCTGGGTGGACGTCGAACCCGTGCTCAAGCCACCGGCGGAGATCTACCGTTCATGAGCGGCGCCGACACCGGGACCGGCGGGCCGATCGCGGGCACCGACGTACTCGCCGAGCTGGCGGCGGTGATCGAGTCCCGCAAGGGCGGCGACCCGGCCGGCTCGTATACGGCGGCGCTGCTCGACCAGGGCCTGGACGCCATACTCAAGAAGGTCGGTGAGGAAGCCACCGAGGTCGTGATCGCTGCCAAGGGCGGCGTGCCTGCGGAAGTGGTGCACGAGGCGGCCGATCTGTGGTTTCACCTGCTCGTTCTGCTGGCCAGCCTGGATCTCGGCCCGCAGGACGTTCTCGCGGAGCTGGAGCGGCGCTTCGGTCGCTCCGGACATGCGGAGAAAGCGGCACGCGCCCGCTGAGCGCGCGCGGGTTCAACAACGATTCGGAGGTCTGCGATGCGGTTCGGAATTCCGGAGCTGCTCATCATTCTGGTCATCTGCGTGCTGCTGTTCGGCAGCAAGCGGCTGCGTTCGCTCGGCGGCGATCTCGCCGGTTTCGTCAAGGGACTGCGCTCCGGGCTGAAGGATCCGGAAGAGCCGGCGAGCGGCAACGACGCCGCCGGCGGGACGGGCGCGGGCCGCATCATCGACGGCCAGCCAGCCGGCGATCGCGAGAAGACATCGGTCTGATCCCGCCCGGCGCGGGCACGGCCGAACGGCCGATTCCGCCGCCGTGCTCCCGCCACGGCCGGGCGCGTTCCGGCCATTCCCCGACACGCGCTGGGCCTGCGACGCAACTCCATGTTCGATCTGGGTTTCTGGGAACTGACGATCATCGGCGTCGTCGCCCTGCTGGTGTTCGGGCCCGAACGGCTGCCGGAGCTCGCGCGCAATCTCGGCCGCTGGCTGGGGCGGGCGCGGCAGATGATCTGGTCGGTTCGCAACGAGATCGAACGCGAGCTCGATCTCACGGAGCTGAAAAAACTCAACCGGACGGTGGATCTGCCCCAGGTGGAACGCTGGCTGGACGAGCAGAGCGTACCGAAACCCGAGACCGACCCGCCGGCCGCAGTCACCCCGCCCGCCGGTCAGGGCTGGGTCGAGGATCCCGAATGGGTCGACGAGGCGGCTGACGCGACGCCGCCGCCCACGCTCGAGCCCCCCGTCGGCTCCGCGCCGGCGCCCGATCCCGATGCCGCGCTCCCGGACCGGACGCCGGCCGAGCCGCGCTCATGAGCGAGCGCCCGCAACTCGGTCACGCCGGTGAGGACGAGGGCCAGCCGTTTCTCTCGCACCTTTTCGAGCTGCGCGGGCGGCTGCTGCGGGTGGTGTTCGCGGTGCTGGCGGTGCTCGTCGCGCTGATGCCCTTCCAGAACCAGCTCTACGCCCTGCTCGCGGAGCCGCTGATGCGCCACCTCCCGCAAGGTGCCACCATGATCGCCACCGAGGTCGCGGCGCCGTTTCTGGCGCCGTTCAAGCTCACCGCCGTGCTCGCGGTGTTCGTCGCCATCCCCTACATCCTCTATCAGCTCTGGGCCTTCGTGGCCCCGGGTCTGTACCGGCACGAGCAGCGCTTCGCGATGCCGTTGCTCGTCTCGAGCGTGCTGCTGTTCTACGGTGGCGGCGCGTTTGCGTATTTCCTCGTGTTCCCGCTCGTATTCGGGTTCTTCACCGCGAGCGCGCCCGCGGGCGTGACGGTGATGACCGACATGACCCGCTATCTCGATTTCGTGCTGAAGATGTTCTTCGCCTTCGGGCTGACCTTCGAGATCCCCATCGCGGTCATCCTGCTGGTGCGTGCCGGCATCATCGAGCGCGAGCAACTGGTCAAGTCACGTCCCTATATGATCGTCGCGGCATTCGTCCTCGGCGCCCTGCTCACGCCCCCGGACGTCATCTCGCAGTGCCTGCTGGCATTGCCCATGTGGGGCTTGTTCGAGATCGGGCTGCTGCTCACCCGTACCCCGGTCGTGAAGACCGGCGCCGCGCCCGGCACCGATCCCGACTAGAAAAACCGGGGTCAGAGTCGCATTTCCTGCCGCGGCGTAGGGGCAGGTCGCGGAAGAATTACCGGTATCTGTGCGCCACCGGAAATTCGACGCTGACCCCGGTTTTCAGATGCCGGGTCGCGCTGCCAGGGTTTCGACGCCACCGGCACCCGCGACCAGCAGCACGTCGGCGCCACGGCGCGCGAACAGCCCGTTGCTCACCACGCCAGGAATGCGATCGATGCTGTCCTCGAGCGCGATGGGCTCGCGGATCCTGAGGTCGTGCACGTCGAGAATGACGTTGCCGTTGTCGGTCGTAAAGCCGGCACGCAATACGGGCCGGCCGCCCAGCTTGACCATCTGGCGGGCCACGAAGCTGCGCGCCATCGGGATCACTTCCACCGGCAGTGGAAATGCGCCGAGCGCCGCCACCAGCTTGGAACTATCGACGATGCACACGAAGCGGTGGCTTGCCCCGGCCACGATCTTCTCCCGTGTCAGGGCTCCGCCGCCGCCCTTGATGAGCTGCAGGTGCCGGTTCGCCTCGTCAGCGCCATCGACGTACACGGGGATCTCGGCCACTTCGTTCAACTCGAACACCGGGATCCGGCGTTCGCGCAGGCGTGCCGCGGTCGCTTCGGAGCTCGGTACCGCACCCTTGAGCCAGATCCGCCTGGCGGCGAGCGCGTCGATGAAATGGTTGACGGTGCTGCCGGTGCCGACGCCGAGGACCATTCCGTCCTCGACGTAGCGCAGTGCCGCCTCGGCCACCTGTCGCTTTCCTTCCTCCCGTGTCGCCACCTCCGCCACCCCCGCCGTCGCCCGGTTCGCCCGTGAGCATGCTATCTTATCGTGCATTCCCTCGCCGACTGCCGTACGCAGTCCAGCCACCGCGACCGTGCCCGACGAATACCTGAAGATGATCCTCAAGGCGCGCGTCTATGACGTCGCCATCGAGACGCCGCTCGATCCCGCCCCCGGGCTTTCGCACCGCCTGGACAACCGGGTGTGGCTCAAACGCGAGGATCTGCAGCCCGTTTTTTCCTACAAAATCCGCGGCGCGTACAACCTCATGCAGTCGCTGACCCCCGCGCAACGGGCGCGCGGTGTGGTGACGGCTTCTGCCGGCAATCATGCCCAGGGCGTGGCGCTCGCCGCGCAGTGCCTCGGCCTGCCCGCCCTGATCGTGATGCCGAAAACGACGCCCGAAATCAAAGTCAACGCCGTCAGGCAGCGCGGCGCCGAGATCGTCCTGCACGGCAACACGTACGACGAGGCCGCCGAGCACGCCCGCCAGCTCGAAGTCGACCGCGGCATGACCTATGTGCACCCCTACGACCATCCGCTCATCATCGCCGGACAGGGCACGGTCGCGGTCGAGATCCTGCGCCAGCACGCGGACCACCTCGACGCCATCTTCGTACCCGTGGGCGGCGGCGGGCTCATCGCCGGTGTGGCCGCCTACGTCAAGCAGCTCGAGCCCGGCATCCGCATCATCGGTGTGGAGCCGGACGATGCGCCGAGCATGAAACGCGCGCTCGAGGCGGGCAGGCGCGTCGTCCTCGATCACGTCGGCATCTTCGCCGACGGCGCGGCCGTCCGCCAGGTCGGCGAGGAGACTTTCCGCGTCGTGCGCGAACTGGTCGACGATGTGCTGCTCGTGTCCACCGACGAGATCTGCGCCGCGATCAAGGACATCTTCGAGGACACGCGCGCCATTGCCGAACCTGCCGGCGCGCTCGCGCTCGCCGGGCTGAAACAATACGTGGCCCGAAGCGGTGCGCGCGGCGAGCAGCTGGTGGCGATCGTCTCGGGCGCGAACGTCAACTTCGATCGCCTGCGCTACATCGCCGAGCTCGCGGAGCTCGGCGAGCAGCGCGAAGTGCTGATCGCCGCGACGATCCCCGAGCGGCCCGGCAGCTTCCGCGAGTTCTGTCATACGCTCGGGCCTCGCCTGGTGACCGAGTTCAATTATCGTTACGCCGATCAGCACGATGCGCACGTCTTCGCCGGCGTGCAGATCCGCCACGGCGACCAGGAACGCCAGGCGCTGCTCGCGAATCTGCGAGACAAGGGCTATCCCGTCGAGGATCTCACTGGCGACGACATGGCCAAGATGCACGTGCGCTACATGGTCGGCGGTCATGGCGGCAGCGTCGAGAACGAGGTCATTTACCGGTTCGAGTTTCCCGAGCGCCCCGGCGCGCTGGTGCATTTCCTGACCCAGCTCGGCAACCAATGGAACATCAGCATGTTTCATTACCGTAATCACGGTGCGGCCTATGGCCACGTGCTCATCGGCATGCAGGTGGCCCCGGCGGAGCGCGCGTCGTTTGCCGCGCGGCTGGACACGCTCGGTCTGGCGCATTGGGAGGAAACCGCGAATCCCGCCTACCGCCTGTTCCTGCGTTGATGGTCCCGGTCGCGCGCCATCGCCGTGAACGGCAATGCGATAAACGCGCGTGACGACCGTGCACTCGCTTTGTCAGGCGATCATCGCCATCGCGCGGCGGCTGAATGACAGCGGCCTTACCGCGGGCAGCTCGGGCAACGTCAGCGTGCGGATCGAGGACGGCTTTCTCGTCACCCCGACCGGCATGTCCTATGCTGCGCTCGTACCGGCGGATATCGTGCGGGTCGACTCCGACGGCGCGGTCGCCCCCGGTCAACGGCTACCGTCGAGCGAGTGGCGCTTCCACCGCGACATCTACGGCGCGCGCCCGGAAGCCGGCGCAATCGTGCACGTGCACTCACCGTACGCCACGGCGCTCGCCTGCCTGCGGCGCGCGATCCCGGCGTTCCATTACATGGTCGCGATCGCCGGCGGCGACTCGATCCGCTGCGCGCGCTATGCGACCTTCGGGACGCAGGCACTGTCGGCGCACGTCGTTGCGGCGCTGGCCGGGCGGCGCGCATGCCTGCTCGCCAATCACGGTCTGGTCGCGTTCGCCGGCGACCTCAAGGGCGCCTTCGGCCTGGCCGCCGCCGTCGAGGACCTTGCCCGCCAGTACTGCCTGTGCCTGAGTATCGGTGAGCCGGTGCTGCTCGACGCCGGCGAGATGCAACGCGTGCTCGCGAAATTCGCCAGCTACGGCGCCCAGCCGCCAAAACCGGGGTCAGACTCGCAATAGACCGGTGCCGCGAAGGAATTCGACTCTGACCCCGGATTGGCCGATGAGCGACAAGGCGCATTGGGAGGATGTCTACCGCCGCCGGGAACCGGAGCAGCTGAGCTGGTACCAGGCCCGACCGGAGCAGTCGCTGCGTCTGATCGAACGCGCGGCCGCGGCGGCCGGCCGGCGCGTCATCGACGTCGGCGGCGGGGCTGCGACGCTGATCGATAGCCTGCTCGACCTGGATTTTGCCGGGCTGGCGGTGCTGGACCTGTCGGGTGTGGCGATCGCGCGCGCGAAAGCGCGGCTTGGCGTCCGTGCGGGGCTGGTGGAATGGTTCGAGGCCGATGTCACGTCCTTCGAACCCCCGCATCGGTGGGACGTGTGGCACGACCGCGCGGTGTTTCACTTCCTGACCGATCCCGCCGACCGCCGCGCCTACGGCGCCGTCCTGCGACGGGCGCTCGAGCCGGCGGGACAGGTCGTCATCGCGACCTTCGGACCGCGCGGGCCGCAGCGCTGCAGCGGACTCGAGGTGGCCCGCTACAGTGCCGGGTCTCTCGCCGGGGAGCTGGGCCCGGAGCTGGCGCTCGTGGAGTCCGCCGTCGAAGCCCACCGGACCCCGGCCGGCACCACGCAGGAATTCCTCTATTGCCGGTTCGTGCGACGCCCCGCTTAGACCCGCTCGAAGGCCCGCGCGCGGCCCACCGTCGCGCAGGGATGTTGATCGATGTCAAGCCGCGCCTCGCCGCGCCGGGGCAACGTACACCAGCGGGCGCAAGCAGCGTTGCCAGGCGGGGAACCCATGTCGGCACGATCGGCCCCAGTCCAGTCGTCGGCGCCGCCGCCGCAGCGCCGCCGGATCCTGCTCGTCAACCCCCGTTTCCCGGAGAGTTTCTGGAGCTTCCGTTGGGCCTTGTCGCGCGTCCTCCAGGGCAAGCGGGCGCTCAATCCACCGCTCGGTCTTGCGACGCTGGCAGCGCTGTGCCCTCCCGACTGGGAAGTGCGGATCGTCGACGAGAACGTCCAGAGCGTTCCCATCGATCCGCAGGCCGACGTCGTCGGCGTGTGTGGGATGGGCGTGCAACTCGAACGCCAGCGCGAGCTGCTGCGCTACTACCGCGGGCGCGGCTGCTACGTCGTCGCCGGCGGCAGCTATGCGTCCCTGTGTCCCGAGGCGCTCGCTGACGCTGCCGATACGGTGGTGGCGGGAGAGGCGGAGTACGTGTGGCCGCGGTTCTGCCGCGACCTCGCGGCCGGCAGGCCCCGGGCCCTGTACCGGGAAACCGGCATCGTCGATCTGGCCGACTCCCCGACGCCGCGCTTCGAGCTGTTGCAGTTGGACCGCTACGCGAACGCGAGCGTGCAGTTCTCGCGTGGATGTCCTTACCACTGCGAGTTCTGCGACATCATTGTCATGTTCGGGCGCAAGCCGCGCACCAAGTCGCCGGACCAGATCGGCAGGGAGCTCGATCGGCTGCGGATGCTCGGCGTGCGCGACGTTTTCTTCGTGGACGACAACCTGATCGGGCACAAGGAACGCGCCAAGGGGCTGTTGCGCTATCTCGCCGATTACCAGCAGCGCGCCGCCAGCACGTTCAACTTTGGCACCGAGGCCTCAATCAACCTCGCCCAGGATGACGAGCTGCTGTCACTGTTTCGCGCCGCCCGCTTCTCGTGGGTGTTCATCGGTATCGAATCGCCGGACGAAACCAGCCTGCGGGAAACCGGCAAGACCCAGAACACGCGCGTCGACCTGCTGGAATCGGTGCGCAGGATCTACACTGCCGGCATCGAAATCTTCGGTGGCTTCATCATCGGATTCGACAACGATACCGTCGACATCTTCGAGCGACAGCGACGCTTTATCACGGCCGCCGGGGTACAGGTGGCCATGGTCGGGTTGCTGACGGCACTGCCCAGGACGCCCCTGTACCAGCGCCTGCGAAGGGTGGGACGCCTGCGGCCGCACGCCAACCTGGCGGACAACACGCAGGCGGGAACGAACCTCGTGCCGCTGCGGATGCAATACGAAACCATGGTGCGGCGCTACGAGCAGCTCTGGCGCGATCTGGTCACCGATCACAGCATCGCGCGGCGGATACGCAGCAAGGCGCGCTGGCTGCGCCGGCCCGTATACCGGGGTCAGTATTCGTGGTTCGAGCGCGCGCAGATCCTCGCCCGCCTGCTGTGGCGTGGCCTGTTACCCGGCGGCCCGGCACGCTGGTACCACTTCGCAGCGGGTATGCTGTGCAGTCGGCCGCGCTTCTGGCCAGTGCTGGTCAGTGACTGGATCGCGGGGCTCGCCCTGCAGGACTTCGTCCGCCGGCGATTCAGACGCGATTGCGCGCGGGATCGGCGCATCGGGCAGGCGACGCTCGCCTTTGTGCAGGCGCGCTGCGCCGCGTGCCTGCGCAGTGGGACTCTGGATGCCGCGCTGCTGACGGCGGGTTCCGCGACCCGCCTGGCGTTGACCCTGCGCGGCCGCGTCGACCCGGTCTTCTTCACGATCTGCGCGCGGCGGATCGAAAAACTGCTGCGCAAATCCTCGACCGCTATCACCTTGCGCGTGGAGGCGCTGGCGCTTGGCCAGCACGATGATCTGCGCCGCTTGCTGCAGCGTCTGGCCTATTATGGCGACCGGATTTCCCTGCGCGTGAACAGCGCTCTGGCCTCCGGGCTTGCGATCGACTCATCGGTTTTCCACCTCGTGCTGGAAGAATACTGAGCCGGATCGCACCGACTCCGGATCCTGCGCTGGCTCTGTGGCACTCTGGTGTGGCGCCGCAGCTCCACCCGCATTCACCCGCGACACGATCGCCAACCGTCGCGGTCGATTGAAGCCGGTCCGGCAACGGCCATCGGTGCCGCGCCGGCGCACGCGCCCGCCGCTGCCGGTGCAGCAATCCCGGCCGAGCGGACGATCAGCCTCGCGTTCTCCCCGCAAATGCCCGCGACTATCTTGCGCCTTACTCCCGGTCCATTCGCGCCCGGCAACCGCCCGGCTGGTACGGGAAGCTGGGCCTGGCTGGCGTCCTGCGGACCGGTAGATAGGCCCCGGGGGCTAATTCTTCTTCTGCCGTCGCGCTTGCCCGCGGCTACCATACACGCCGCCGCACGTGTCGCGGCACCGACGGACGAGGCATATGACCGACTGGACGAGCATCCGCGCGCAATATCCCGGCCTCACGGGCCGAACCTTCCTCGACGCCGCCTGCGTGAGCCTGATGCCGCAACGCGCGCACGAGGCCGTCACCGCGTTCTCCGCGCGCCTGGTCGATCCGGCGGAGGCTGACGCCACTCTCCACCACATCTGGATGGATGCCCAGCGCGAGCAGGCGGTGCATTCCTCGGCGCGCCTGCTCGAGTGCGCACCGAGGCACGTCGCGCTGGTCGAGAGCACGACCCACGGGCTCAACATCGCCGCGCAGGCGATCCCCTGGCGCGCTGGCGACGAGGTGCTGATGTGCGACCTCGAGTTCCTGCAGGTCGCGATCCCGTTCGTGCAGCTCGCGCAGCGCGCCGGCGTGCGCCCCGTGTTCGTGCGTCACCGGGACGGCATCGCCGACGTCGACGCCTTCCGGGCGGCAGCGACGCCGGCGACCCGCGCCATCGTCGTCAGCTCCACGCAGTGGAGCAACGGCTATCGCATCGATCTCGACGGTCTCGCGCAACTCGCGCGCGAGCACGGCGCCTGGCTCGTCGTCGATGCCATCCAGCAGGCGGGTGCGCTGCCCGTCAGCCTGCACGGGGTCGACTTCCTCATCGCGGGCGGCCACAAGTGGCTGAACGCGCCCATGGGCACGGGCTTCATGTATATGTCCGGGCGCGCGCTCGAGGAGCTCGAGCCGGCTGCCTGGGGCTACCTCGCGCTCGAGCCGCCTGACGGTGGCTGGGGCACGTATTTTTCGACGCCCTCGATTACCCCCGACCGCAGCTACGGTTTCGTCGCCGGCGCCAAGCGTTTCGAGATCGGCGGTACCGGCAACTATCCCGGCGCGATCGCGCTGGCGCAAAGCCTGGATCTGGTCAACGAAGTCGGCATCGCGCGGGCCGCTGCGCGCGTGTGGGCGCTCGGCGAGCGTCTGCAGGAGGGGTTGCGCGAGCTGCCGGTGCGGCTGGAGACGCCGTTCGCGCGGGAACACCGGGCCGGTATCATCTCGTTCACGCTCGGTGAGCGCGGCCGGGATCTCGCCTGCCTCGAGCACCTCACCGCCGCGCGTATCTACGTCGCCCATCGTTACACCAGCGGCACCGGCGGGGTCCGCGTGAGCGTGCACTATTTCAACGACGAGAACGACATCGATCACGTGCTGGCGGAAACGGCCGCTTTCCTGCGCCGCTGAAGCACCCCGGCGCGGGGCTCAACGCCCGTTCCCGGGGATCCCGCCGGCGAGTATGGTCGCGAGATCGCCCGGATCGATGTTGGCGCCGCTGACGACGCACACCGTGTGTCTCCCGAGTCCGGCGCCCGCGAGCGCCGCGGCGACCGGCACGGCCCCCGCGCCTTCGGCGATGAGGTGCTGTTGCGTGGCGAGCCGACGGATCGCCGCCGCGACATCGGCAAGCGGGACGACGACACTGGCGTCGATCAACGTCTCCAGCCACGGCCACATCGGCGCCAGCACCGTCGCCACGCCGACGCCGGAGATGAATGACGGCCGCGGCTCGATGCACACCGGCCGGCCGGCGGCACGGGCGGCCGCCAATGGCGCGGCCACGTCGCATTCGCAGGCGACCACGCGCACGCGCCGGTCCCGCGCCCGACAGGCCGCCGCGATGCCGCAGGCGAGCGCGCCGGCGCCGAACGGTACCAGCACCGTGTCGACCTCGGGGCAGCGATCGAGAATTTCCGCACCGATCGTGGCATTGCCCTCGATCACTTCCGGATCACCCGCGCCGTCGATGTAGCGCCCGCGCAGGGCGGGGAAACGCCGTGTCTCGACGACCTCCCACCACTGCCCGGCGCTCACCTCGTGCACGGTCGCGCCCAGCCGGACCAAGGCCGCGAGCTTCGCGGCCGGTGTGCCCGGGCGCACGACGACGTCGGCCGGAATGCCGAGCCGGGCGGCGATCCACGCCATGCCGATACCGAGGTTACCGGTGCTCGCGGTGAACACCCCGCGGGCGCGCTCGGCGGGCGGCAGGCTGAGCACGGCGTTGGCGGCGGGACGAAGCTTGAACGATCCGCCGTGCTGGAGATTTTCCAGCTTGAGAAAAACGCGGGTGTCCACGCCTGGCAGCTCGAGTGGCAGCAGCGGCGTTTCCACCACGATATGCGCGAGCCGCGCGCGGGCGGCGTCGATGGCCTCGATCCCGAGCGCCGGCACGCTCGTCGTCATCGCACTCCCGCGTTCAGAGGTTGTAGACGTAGATTGCGACCACCATCAGCGGCCCGAACCAGCGCACGACAACGCGCCAGATCCGGTAGCGCAGGCCGTCACCGAGCCCCATCTGCGCCACGCTCACGCTGCGCGGTACGATCCAGCCGGCGAACACGGCCACGATGAGTCCGCTCAGGGGCAGCAGCAGGGTCAGCGACAGGTACTCGCTGGCGGCAAAGATGGTCTTATCCGCGAATGCGCCGATGAATGCGAGCGGGTGGAAGTCGGCGAGCACGTTGAACGACAGTACCGAGCCGAAGCCGAGCAGCCATGCCGCGCCGCCCACACCGATCGTCGTCGTCCAGCGGTTGATCCCCCAGCGCTCTTCGGCATAGGCCACGATCGGCTCCAGCGTGGCAATGAGCGAGGTCAGCGCCGCCATCGCCAGCAGGATGAAAAACGCCGCACCGACGATCGAGCCGCCGGGCATCTGGCCGAAGGCGATGGGCAGGGTGACGAACACCAGGCCCGGTCCCTGCGCGGGCTTCAGATCGTAGGCGAACACGAAGGCGAATATCGCCAGACCCGCGAGCACCGCGACCGCGGTATCGGCGAGCACGATCAGCGCGGTAGTAGCCGGAATCGACGTATGGCGCGGCAGGTAGGCACCGTAGGTCATCATGGCGCCGGCACCGATGGTCACCGAAAAGAACGCCTGACTGGTCGCGAGCAGCACGGTCTCGGGTTTGAGGCGGGAGAAGTCGGGCATCAGCATGAACCGGGCACCCGCGACTGGATCGCCGACCACGAGCGCGTACGCGAGCAGGCCGATGACGAGCGCGAACAGCGTCGGCATCATCCACTTCGAGGCGACTTCGATACCGCGGTGCAGGCCGTGGCCGACGATGAAAATGTTGGCGGCCATGAACACGGTGTGCCAGAGCGTCTGCCGCCACGGGTTGGCGAGCAGGCCGTCGTAGATCGCCGTCGTGCCCGCCTGGTCCAGACCGCGGAAGCGACCGATTGCGGCATCGAGCCCGAACTCGAGCGACCAGCCCGCGATGACGCTGTAAAAAGTCATCACCACGAACGAAATCCCCATCGCCAGCAGCCCGCCCAGGCCCCAGCGACGGCTGGCGCCGTTACTCACCGCGATATCACGCATGGTGTTGATCGGGCTCTGGCCACCGTGCCGTCCGGTCATGATCTCGCCCGCCAGTATCGGCACGGCCACGAAGACCGCGCACGCCAGGTACAGCAACACGAACGCGCCGCCGCCGTTCTCGCCGGCGAGGTAGGGAAAACGCCAGATGTTGCCCAGGCCAATCGCGCTGCCGGCGGCCGCCAGCACGAACACGACGGTGGAGGACCAGTGCTCATGGGCGAACGGGCGGGCGCTCATCGACGCGTCTCCGCGCCAACGGTGGTGCCGGCGCTGGCCAGTGTGTCGAGGCGCGCGAAAGTCTGTTCGAGATCGCTCACGACGGTTTCGGGATGTATGGGACAGATGCGGATCACGCGTTTGCCGTGCACGACCGTGGTCGACAGGAAGGCGAAGCCGCTGCGCGTGACCGCCTCGGCCAGGCGGCCGTTGAGGGCATCGAGCGCCGTTGCGTCGAGTCCCGCCTCGACACGACGGAAGGTGAGCACGCCGAGGGTGGCCGGGGTGACCACTTCCCAGCCGGGCCGCCCGCGCAGCAGGCGCTCGGCTTCGCACGCCATGGCGAGGCCGTGCTCGACGGCGCGGCGAAAGGCGTCGGTCCCGAACACCTGCAGCGACAGCCACAGCTTGAAGGCGCGGAAACCGCGCGTCACCTGCAGGCCGAGGTCGCGGTAGTTGAGCTGTCCGGGTCCGGCGTCGGTGTCCTTGAGGTACTCCGGCAGCCGGTGGAAGGTTTCCCACAGCCAGGCCGGATCACGCACCAGCACGCAACCGCACTCGATCGGCTGGAACAGCCACTTGTGCGGGTCGAGCGCCACGGAATCGGCGCGCTCGATGCCCGTGAAGCGTTCCCGCACCCGGGGCGCGAGCAGGGCACCGCCACCGTAGGCGGCGTCGACGTGTAACCACAGACCCTCGCGCGCACACAGCGCGGCGATGTCGGCGAGCGGATCCACGGCACCGGTGTTGGTCGTGCCGGCGCTGCCGACGACCATGAACGGGCGCCGGCCCGCCGCCCGATCCGCGGCGATGGCGCCGGCGAGCGCGGGCAGGCTCATGCGCAGATCGGCATCCGGCTCGAGCCGGCGGACCTGCACGTCGGCGAAGCCGAGCACGAACGCCGCGCGTTCCACGCACGAGTGCGTCTGCGTGGTCACGTAAATGACCGCGCCTGCGGTCCGGTCCCCGAGCAGGCGGTGGCGCGCCACCGCCATGGCGGTGAGGTTCGCGACCGAGCCGCCGCTGACCAGCAGACCGCCGGCCCCGGCGCCGAGGCCGACCACCTCGCACAGCCAGCGCACGACGTCGCATTCCACGGTGTAAGGCCCGAGATTGTGACGGGCGGTGCCGGCGAACACGTTCAGACCCGAGGCCAGCAGCTCGGCAATCGCGCTGACGTAGTTGGACGGTCCGGGGATGTAGGCGAAAAAGCGCGGATGGGTGAGCTGCATGATCGGCCCGAGCACGCGCTCGAGCGCCGAGTCGAGCGCCGCCATGGGCTCGCGGCCGGCGGCACCGATCGCCGGCAGTGGCTCGGCCAGCCCCGCACCCGGCTCGCTCCAGGCGACGACAGGTCCGTCATCGAGACGGGTGTAGTGCTCGACCAGGGCGTCCACGGCACGGTAGCCGAGCGCGCGCATGGTTTCGGGACTGAGTGCGAGCAGGCCCGGACGCTCGCCGGTGCCGGCCTCGTCACGAAAAGCCATTCATCGTTCCCCGTCGTAACTGTCCGTGGCAGGGCGAAAGTGTCGGCGCCGCGCGCGCGCAAGGCCAGCGCTTTAGCCCGATGACCCTAACATCGGGGTGTCGATCCGCGGGCCGGCGCTCTAGCATCTGTTGTCAATTGAGCGCGGTGCGTCGCGATTGTGCACCATGCCGCTGCCGGCGAGTCCCGGCACGGTGCGACGATCGGTTCATTGTTGCAATAGCACCACATTGCGCTGCTGGCACGGCGCCCGGGGCGTGCGAACCGTACGAGGGGAGTAACGATGACACAGCACATGCGAATGGTTCCCTGGCTGGCAATTGCGGCCCTGGGCTGGACCGGTCTCGGCTGGGCAGCCGTGCTCGAGGAGGTCGTGGTCACCGCGACCAAGCGCGGCGAGACGGACGTGCAGTCGCTCGCCGAATCGGTCTACGCCATCAGCGGCGGCGACCTCGCCTCCAAGCGCCAGATCAACTTCGAGGACTTCGCGCCGAGCGTGCCGGGCCTGCAGTTCCAGGATCTCGGTCCGGGCGACAAGGAGTACATCATCCGCGGCATCAACGGCAACGGCCCCTCGGTCGTCGGTGCCTACTTCGACGAGTACGTCATCACCGCCCGCGACGAGCAGGACGGCGGTGGCAAGAACGCACCGCTCAAGCTCGTCGATCTGGAACGGGTCGAAGTGTTGAACGGGCCGCAGGGCACGCTCTACGGCGCCAGCTCCATGGCCGGCAACATCCGCTTCATCACGCGCAAGCCCGACACCAGCGCCTTCGACGCGAGCGGCGATTTCGATTTCTCCGATACCAAGGAGGGTGGGCAGAACTACCTCGTCAGCGGTGTGCTCAACGTACCGGTGATCAAGGACGTTCTCGGCGTGCGCGTGGTTGGCTACTACGAGAATCAGGATGGCTGGATCGATCAGCCGCGGCGCGAGCAGACCCTGCTCGGCGCGACGAGCTTCGAGCACTTCGACGAAGGCATCAACGCGGTGGAGACCACGGGCGGGCGCATCAGCCTGCGCTGGACGCCGAACGACGCGCTCACGGTGGATGCGCTGTACCTCAACCAGCAACTCGACGCCGACGGCGCGTCGCGCTTCACGGGCAAGGGCAGCCCGGCCTGGCCGGCGCAATCGCCGGCGATAGCCGCGCTGGGTGCGCCGTTCGCACCGCTGCCGGGCGTCCCGGCGCTGACGCCCGCTTCGGATTTCATCAACACTGACATCACCGCCAGCCCGCGCGAGGACGACATTGAGCTGTTCGGTGGCACGATCAATTACGCCGTGCCGTTCGGCACCTTCTCGCTGGCGGCCTCGCAGTTCAACCACGACATCGAGCTCACTTTCGACAGCACGCCGATCCTGCTGTTCTTCGGCGTGCCGATCCCCGGGATCACGGTGCAGCCGCAGTCCTATGAGACGACCATGGTCGAGCTGCGCTTCGCTTCGGCCTTCGAGGGCCCCGTCAATTTCGTGAGCGGCCTGTACTACCAGAAAGACGAGAACGACTTCGACGTGCACGTCAGCACGACCGACGGATTCGGTAATGCGGTGCCCTGGGATCCCCTGAACGCCAATGACGCGCTGGTGTCGACCGGCACCGCGTTCTTCGGTCGCTTCCGCAAGGACGAGATCGAGCAGGGCGCCCTGTTCGGCGAAGTCACCTGGGACTTCATGGAACGCTGGCAGTTGCTGGCCGGCTTTCGCCGGTTCGGGTCGAGCCTGGAATCGCGCCAGGCGACCACCCACGCGTTCGCGCCGTCGGGTCCGAGCCCGGCTGCCGGCGTCGTCGTCGGCACCACCGTCAACGGCACCGCGATCGGCCTGCTCGAACAGAGCGACGATACGATTCGTCCCAAGGCCAGTCTGTCGTTCCAGTGGACCGAGGAAGTCCTGTTCTACGCGCTGTATTCCGAGGGTTTCCGCACCGGTGGCGTGAACAACGGCAATCAGCCGTTCGCGCCCGGCATACCGGCAACCTACGCGTCGGACGAGCTGCAGAACGTCGAGTTCGGAATCAAATCCCGCTGGCTCGAACGCCGCCTGCAGGCCAACGCCACGGTATTCTTCATCGACTGGGACAACATCCAGGTCGAGCCCCGCGATCCCGCCGGCAACATCCCGTTCACCACCAACGGCGGCGCCGCCGAGGTCAACGGTCTGGAGTGGTCGATCGAGGCGCTGCTCACCGACGAGCTCACCCTCGCCTTCAGTGGTACCCACTTTTTCGATCACGAGCTGACCGAGACCCAGCCGGTGTTGCCGGGCGCCTCGCCGTTCGTGATCGTCGGCCGCGAGGGCGACGAGATCCCCAACACCCCGGATACGCAACTGTACGCGTCGTTGCGCTGGGATACCCTGGTCTGGACTCGTGCCGCCTCGTTCCTGGTCGATCTGAACTACCGCGGCAAGACCAACACGGAGTTCGTGCCGACCAGCCCGTTCAACATCGAGCTCGACTCCTATACGGTGGTCAACCTGTTCGCCAACGTCCAGATCGACCAGCACTTCAGCGTCGGTCTGTATGCCAAGAACGTCACCGACGAGCTCGCCGTCTACGACGGCATCGGCACCTTCCAGGATCCCCAGGCCATCGTTGCCAACCGGCCGCGCACGCTGGGCTTCAACGTCCGCTGGCAGTACTGAGGCGGGTCCACCCGAAACCGGGGTCAGAGTCGGTTTTTTGCGCGCGGTCTCAGCGCGCAAGCGGCTGATTATCCGTGAGCAATCCGAGTCTGCCCCGGGGTAGTGAAAAAAACCGACTCTGACCCCGATTCACACGCGGGGCAGCAGCCCGGGGTGGGCGTCGAGGGCCTCGAACAGCCGGTCGAGATCGGACTCGTCGTTGTAGAAATGCGGTGAGACCCGCAGGTTGCCGTCGCGCTCGGAAACGATGACGTCGCGTGCGGCGAGGTGCTCCACCAGCGCCGGTGCATCGTGCGCGCGGATGGCCATCATCGCGCCATGCTGCGAGGGCAGCTCCGGCGTCACGAGTTGCAGAGCGCGTTCGCTCGCACGGGCTGCGATGCCGGCGGTGAGCGTCGAGATCTGCGCGCTGATGGCGCCGAGACCGACGCCGAGGATCTGTTCCAGTCCGGCGCGCGCCGCGTGCAGCCCGCACACGTTCGGTGTTCCCGCCTCGAAGCGTCGCGCCGTCGCCGCCTGCCGCAGGTGACGATGGTCCATCGCGCCGATGTCCTGCTGTGCGAACCAGCCGCCGGCGGTCGGCCGCCACGGCAAGGCGCGGCTCGCCCGCACGTACATGAAGCCGACCCCGGCCGTGCCGATCAGGTACTTCAGGCAACCGCCCACGAGAAAGTCCACGCCGAGCGCGTGGACGTCGATCGGCATCGTGCCCACGGCCTGGTAGGCGTCCAGCACGACGCGCGCGCCGCGCGCGTGTGCCATCTGTATGATCGGCGCCGGGTCCAGGCGCACACCGTTGCGATAACACACGAGCGGGATGGACACGAGCAGGGTACGTTCGTCGATGAGCGCATCGAAGCGCTCCAGTGGCAGCGCGATGCCCGAATCGTCGGCATCGACACGCACGATGCGCCTCCCGCAAGCGGACTGCGCCAGCCAGATGTGGGCGGTGGTGGGAAAGTCGAAATCCGTCACGACGATCGTGTCGCGGCCACCGTCGCGGGGCAGGGCCGAGGCGAGGCTGTTCAGGGATTCGCTGACCGACGTCGAGACGGACACATCCTCGCTTGCGCAACCGAGCAACGCGGCGAGCCGGCCGCGGACGTTCTCGAGTTCACCGACCCACAGGTCCCAGCGCGCACCATCCGTCAGGCGTGTTTCCAGGTAGCCCTCGACAGCCGACTTGACGCTGCGGCTGAGCGCCCCGTACGAGCAGCTGTTCAGATACGCTTTGCGGGCGAGCAACGGAAATTCGCCGCGCAGGCCCGCGGGGATACCGCTCATCGTCAACGTGCCCCCTGGCTGGTGCCGTCAGTAGTGGAACACCGGTCTGCCGAGCCCTGCGCGCGCCGCGGTAGCCGAAGTGGCGGCGCTGGGCCACCGCCCCGGCGAGCCATCGCCTGCGTCGGGCGCTGTCCGCTCGGCCGCCCGCACCTTCCTGCGGCGGCACTGTGAGCGAGCGCGGCGTTCCGTACTATATAGAGCGCCGTTCACGGGGTGCAGCGCCCGATTAGGGCCACGACCCTAGCGCGGCGATTCACCGGCGATGGTCGTGCTGATCCGGTGACGCAGGTGCGCCCCGGCCGGGTTCGACCCCAATGCGCCGGCGCCGCTCGTGCATGGGCCATCGCCGTCGGTGCGGCATCGCCGGCACCGTAGCGACCCCCGCCGTGGCCGTGTCCCGCGGCACGGGCACTTCACACGCCTGTGCCGATTAGAATAGGGCCACGGCACGAGCATCGGTAAAGTCCCCGGCATGGGTACGCGAGAAACACAGAATCGCATCCTCGACGCGGCCCTGCTGTTGTTCAACGCGCATGGCACCGCGGCCGTGTCCACCAATCGCATCGCCGAGCACTGCGGCATCAGCAAGGGCAATCTGCATTACCATTTCCGCAACAAGCAGGAAATCATCCAGTCGTTGTTCCGCCGCATGGTCGCCGAGATGGACGCCGGCTGGTACCGCGACCACCTCGTTCCCACGCTCGAGCACATGGCCGAGATGCACGTGCGCCAGCTCCAGCTCATCCTCGCGTATCGGTTTTTCTACCGCGAGCTCGCCGATCTGCTGCGCCAGGATCCCTTGCTGCGACGGCGCTTCGCCGAGAATCGCGACCGGCGGCTGCGGGAGATCGAACGGTTTTTCCGATCCCTCGCCGAGCACGGCCTCATGCGTATCCCGGACGACGAGCACCGCTTGCGCTCGATCGTCGACGCCACCTGGATCATCTCCGACAACTGGATCAACTACCTCGAATTCCACGACCGCGAAGTCACGATCGACGCCATCCTGGAGGGTTACTACGAGGTTCTCGAGGTGCTGCGCCCCTACCTGTGCGCGGATCCGCAGCAGATCACGCAGGAATCCTATCGTACCATCGAGCGCATGGCGCAGCGGGCCTCGACCGATCCGGATCGCTGATGCCGCGCACTTGACTCGGCCGCGCCGTGAGCGATGATGATCGTCAACAGCCGCCGGGAGAAAACACCGTGAACCAATGCCGTTCCGCCCGCCACCGCCGTGTGCGCACCGCGCTGCTGCTCGCCGCAGCGTTGCTCGGCGCCTGCGCGCTCAGCCCGCAGACGGTGACCGTGCAGCCGCAGCTCGAAACCCGCCCCCAGGCGATCGGTCGCGGCCGCGCGCTCGCCCTCATGGTGCGCGACGCCCGACCCGCGGAAGCCTTCGGCACCCGCGGCGGGATCTACGACGAAACCTCCTTCGTCGCCCCCGAGGGAGACATCACCCGGCCCGTGCGCGCGGCGCTGGCCGGCCGGCTGAGCGAGGCGGGCTTCGTCGTGCAGCCGCCCGGACAGGCCGGTGACATCGGCATGGAGGTGATCATTCGCAACATCGACTACAGCGCCAGCGGTAAGCCGACGGTGCGTGAGGTCGAGACGCGGGCGGTGCTCGACGTCGTCGTCACCGATGCCGACCGCACGTACCGCGGTCAGTCCAAGGTGAGCGAATCCCGTGAGGTGCTCAAGGCACCGAGTCCCGAAGCCAACGAGAAGTATCTGAACGCCGTGCTCTCGCGCGCCCTGGACCGTGTGCTCGCCCACCCGGACTTCAACAAGTTCCTGAACGAGTGAGGCGCGGCAACTAGCGTCACGGTCTCGCTGCCGGGTCGGGGCGACGGCGACTCCGGGTCAACCTGCCCCGCTCCCTACCCGCCGATCCTCACGCGGCAGGCATTTGAAGCGGTTCTTGTACAGGCGGCTGAAGTGCCCGGGATCGTTGAACCCCCAGGCAAGCGCGATTTCTGCTATCGACCGGCCGGACAAGCGGCTATCCCTGAGTGCGATGCGACATTTCTGGAGCCGCAGCTCGCGTATCCAGGAGGCGACTGTCCATCCGCTGCCCTCGAACAGCGCGTGCAGGTAGCGCACAGACATGCCGCAGCTGCGCGCTAGCAGTATGGTGTTGAGCCCGGGATTGGAAAGATTCGCCAGGATATAGGTCCGGACACGTTCGAGGGCTTGCCCCCGCTGGGCGTCCGGCGCGGTCACGCCGCTTCCTAGCCCGCGCAGTGCCTCGTCGGCGGCGAGGCAGATGACTTGCACGAGCGGGCCGCAGATCTCCACTGCCTGCGCCGCGGTCAGGCTCTCCCCTTCGATCAGCACCGACTCGACCAGATTGGACATCAGCCGGCTGGCTCCGGGCGCGACCGGGAACACGCGGTTGCAACAGTGTTCGAGCTGCGGCAGCCGCTCGCGTACCAGCGGTCCGGGCACGCGCACGTGCAGGGAGGCGTAGACGTCCTGAGGCGCCGCGGCATCGGCACGCAGGACACCCAGGAACGGTCTGGCGGTATGTACGAACGTGAACGAGCCCGGACGGATCTCCGAACGCCGGCCGCTGTGATCCATCTCCACACATGCGGTCAGCGGCAAATAGAGAATGAAACTGTCCGCCTGGTCCGCGCGGATGTGCCGCAATCTGCGCGTCGCCGTGACAGTGCCGTGGCCCAGAAAACGAATGACATCGATGTGCCCGAGCCGCACGTTGTGGAACTCGGCGAAATCCAGCACCGCCTGCACCGGGCTGGCGACGTCGGTGGCGCAAAACATGCTGCTCACGTGCCGGTCGAGAAACTCGAGCCGCCGTTCCGCCGCAATCTCGGCCGTGGACCAGATCTGCGCCATCGCCTCTTACCACCCGAATCGGACCCAGGATGCAGGACTGATGCGTATGCAACACGGTCGCAACCGTGCTCGGTATTATAGCAACACTCATCAGCGCCACGCCGAAAGTCCGTCATCGCGCACGAATTTCCGTTTCGGGCTGCACATTCATCCAAGCCGGCGCAGGCCCGGATTGCTAGGCTTCGCACCTTCAAATGCGGATCCACCGCCGGTCACCCCGACCGGGCGGGTCCGCCGAACGCCGGGGCGGGGGCAAAACGTGCTCCGGGCCCGGGCGCGGATCAACGGGAGGAGCGAGACATGAGATCGGAATCGTCTGCGGGCGCGGCCCGAATGCGCCTTGCGCCGGCTGCGGTTCTCATGGCCTGCACCGCGATCGCACCGTACCCGTCGCCCGCCGCCACCGGCGCGAGCGATACCGGCGCCCTCGAGGAGGTCGTGGTCACGGCACGTAAGCGCGAGGAAAGTCTGCAGCGCATACCCGTATCCGTTTCCGTCCTGACCGGCGAAGCCATCGATCGGACGTTTGCCGACAACATGCAGGATCTCGAAGGTATGGCACCGAACGTGGTCATCGACACGTTCAATGCTTTTCCGAATTCTGCATCCATTTCCATCCGCGGCATCAGTCATACCGAGATCGAAAAGAGTTTCGACCCGGCGGTCGGCGTCATCGTGGACGGTGTGTTTCTCGGAACCAATGCGCAGGCGATGATCGACAACTTCGACCTGCAGCGCGTCGAGGTGTTGCGCGGTCCGCAGGGCACACTGTTCGGCAAGAACACCATCGGCGGCGCCATCAACGTCATACGCAAGCGTCCCGCGCACGAGCGTTCCGCCGACCTGACGTACGCCTCCTCGAGCTTTGACCGACACGAAGCCAAGGCGGCATTTAATGTCCCGGTCAGCGACGCGCTCGCCCTGCGCCTGTCGGGCAGCTATGCCGTTTCCGACGGTCATCTGACCAACACGGTCGACGGCGAGGACATCAGTGGTGTCGATGTCGCCACCATTCGGGCCGCTGCGCTGTTCACCCCGACCGACGGCTTCGAAATCTATCTCAACGTCGACCACGTTCGTGATCGCGGCGAGCTGGCCGGACTGCGCAACGAAAATCTGCCGACACAGCTGTTCTCGCTACCGGGGCTGCTCGGACTCGCACCGACTTTCCCGGGTTATCCCGCCGACACCGGCCCTCTGGACGAGGTTCGCACCGACCTGATCGGTCGCGGAGCCGACTATGACACGACGGGCGTGTCGGTCGAGATGAACTGGGATCGCAGCCGATATCTGCTCACGTCGATCACCGCCTACCGCGACGTCGACGAGGACGTGTTCAACGATTTCGACACCGAGAACGCCGTTGCCTTCAACAGCCGGCGTGTCCAGGCTCACGAGCAGTTCACGGAGGAGCTGCGTTTCACGTCGCAGTGGTCGGATCGCTACGATCTGGTCGCGGGACTTTACTACTATTGGGCGGATTACTCCTTGGATCAGACCATCGATCTGCTCAATGACTTCATCGTCTGCGGTTCATTGCCCGGGGCTTTCGCTTCGTTCGGCTGCACCCAGAACGGCGGCGCCGCGCAGACGACGACGAGCTGGGCCGTGTTCGCGCAGGGGAACGTCTACGTCACCGAGCGTCTGCGTCTGACGCTCGGCGGCCGCTACACCTGGGAGGAAAAGGAATTCGAGGCCACGCCGATCACCTTCCCGGTGGGCTCGCTGGGCTCCGCCACCGACGACGAATCGTGGGCGGAATTCACCCCTCGCGCGGGTCTCGATTTTCAGTGGAACGACAACGTCCTCCTGTACACCAGCTACGCAGAAGGCTTCAAGAGCGGTGGCTACAACGGTCGCGCGGGCACCGTGACCTCCGTCGGGCCCTACGAACCGGAGTTCATCACCACCTACGAGATCGGTTTCAAGAGCGAGTGGTTCGAACGCCGCCTGCGCCTGAACGGGGCTGCTTTTTACAATGACTACGAGGATCTGCAGGTCGAGTTGCTGCGCGCCGCGCCGGGTGGAACCGGCCAGGAGACGGTAGTCGAAAACGTTGCCGCCGCCGAGACCTACGGTTTCGAGCTCGAGCTGCTCGCGCGTCCCGTCCAGGCGCTGACCCTGCGCGGAACGTTCGGTGTGCTCGAGGCGAAATACGAGGAGTTCGTCGCCGACATCGGTCTCGGCGGCGTCACCGACAACAGCGACCTCGAGATGCGCAAGGCACCCTCGGTGCAATACAGCATCGGCGCCAGCTACGCCCGGCCGTTCGCGGACGCGGGCACGTTGCTGCTGGACCTGAACTATCGCTGGGTCGACGAATTGCACACCACCACGCAGAACTTCGATTTCGGAGTGCGCCCGAGCGTCGGCAATCTGGACGCCGCGATCGGCCTCGAGGGCGTGTCGGGCACTTGGAAGCTGTCGGTATTCGGTCGCAATCTGACCGACGAGCGCTACATCATCGACGCGCTGGCCGCCGGACCGCTGCTCAGCTTCTCGTCCGTGAACGTGCCGCGGGTCGTCGGCGTCCAGATCGACCTTCATTTCTGACCGGGGGGCTCACGCCCCGCTCGTGACCCGAACCCAGCCAGCAGGAAGAGCCGCACCATGTCTCAGCCCAAACGTCTGTTCACGCAGGAACAGCTCCAGGAGTTCGCCAAGGATTTCATGCAGCTCGCGCTCGAAGCCATCGAACGCGGTGACCGCGATACGGCGATGCACTGGTGCCGGCGCAACCAGGAAACCGAATGGTACGTGCACGATTCCTACCTGCTGTGGATCCCCGAGATCCTCACGATCGTCTACGACACTTTCGGTGAGGACAGCGCCGCGGGCGCGATCAAGGCAGCCATACGCGACGCCAGCGCAATCTACGATGAGCATCGTCTCGCCCTGATCGGGGAGAAAGGTCTGCGCGGGCACGTGGAATACATTGTCGATTACTTCTGGCGGCATCGATTCGGCAGCTACCGGATTTCGGAGGACGAGGAGAAGATCACTTTCGACCACTCGCCGTGCGGCAGCGGCGGCCGTCTCATGGACCGCAAGACCTTCTACGCGAAGACCGTCTATGACAGCCCGGTCGGATATTCCACCCTGAAGAAAGCCGGGCACCATACCTGGGGCGAGCGGGGCGTTCCGATCTACTGCGCGCAGTGCTCTTGGCTGCACGAGATTTTCCCCGTGGAGACGTACGGTCCGGGCGCGCAATGGTGGATCCACGCGACCCCGTTTCCGCGCCGGCCGGGCGATCACTGCGTGCACCACATCTACAAGGACGCTGACGCGATACCGGAGAGCGCATACCAGCGCATCGGGGTCGAGAAGCGGGCGTCGCGACGCGAGGCGGTCGAGGGGAGGTTGTTCGGGGAATCGGAGCTGCGCGAGATGGAACAGGGCTACATGCCGCTCGCGCTGGCGGCGCTCACACGCGGGGATCTGGAAGCGGCGGCACGATGGTGCCGGCGATTTGACGAAACCAAGTTCCCCGTGCACGACGCCGGCGCCGTGACGGTGTCCAAGATCCTCTCTTACATCGCCGAAAAACACGGCGAGCAGGCGGCGATCAGCGTGCTCAAGCACTCGCCGGCTTTTTTCTGCGAAGAGCTGTTCTACAAGCCCAAGCAGAAGATGGTCGCCGAGCAGGGGATCGGCGCCTGGGTCGAATTCATGGTCGACTACTGGCGCCAGCACGTCTCGCCCATCGAGGTCACCGAAGACGACGAGAAAGTCATCATCAACGTCAAGACCTGCGGCAGCGGCGGCAGGCTGTTGAACCTGGGTTACTACGACACACCTGGCGGACACCATCGCATCCAGAACTGCGGTCACCATACCTGGGGCCGCGAGCGACAGCCGATTTACTGCGGTCATTGCACCTGGATCCACGAGACCCTGCCGGTGTTCCATCACGGCAAAGGCGCGCAGCTCTGGGTGCACCCGTGGCCCTATTCACCCGAGAAGCACCAGCCCTGCGTGCACTACATCTACAAGGATCCGACCAAGATCCCGGCGGACTATTACGAGCGCGTCGGGCTCGCCGACTGGCCGGTACAGGCGAGCGAAGTACCGCCGGCATGAGAGTCTGCAGGACGAGACGCAGGCGCCCGCGGTGATCGGCGATCCGGCGCTGCTGCGCAGTTGCGCCGACCGGCTCGACATCCGCGAGCTGCTCGCCCGCTACTGCATCTGCGTCGATACGGGAGACGCCGACGGTTTCGCCGCGATCTTCACCGAGGACGCCCTGTGGAGCTGGGCCGCGGTCGGCCTGGAGTACCGGGGTCGCCCGGCGTTGCGGCGTCTGGCACAGGCAATAGCCGAGTGCCTCACCGGCGCGCAACACCTCGCCTGCAACCCCGTCATCCGTCTCGACGATAACGATGCGACCAGCATCTGCCAGCTCACGGTGTTCCTCAGCCGCCCCGAGTGTATCTACACGGTGTTGCAGGGCTTTTACGAGGATGATCTGGTGCGTCGTGGCGGGCGCTGGCTCATCGCCCGGCGTGTCGTGCGCGTGGAAAATCCGGAAATCATCACCCGGGGACCGATCGGCGAGTACTACGGGCCGTTGATCGCCAGGCTGTCCGAACCAGGTTGAAACGCGCCCGGTCCGCACCGCCGTACACTACACTGTGTCAGCCGCCAGTACCCGGACCGAGGACCGACAAGTGAGCGACAGACTGTTTACCGATGACGAGCTGCACGACCTGTCCAGCTCGTACATGGATCTCGCACTGGCCGCCCTCGATCGCGGTGATATCGATACGGCGCGGGATCTGTGCCGTAAGCAGGAACAGACCAAATACGCAATACATGATCTCTACCTGCACTGGACGACGGCATTGATGAGCTACGTTCACGAGCACTTCGGCGAGGACGCCGCCGCACGTGCCGTGCGTGACACCGTCGACCGCTACAACGTTCCGCTGACCAGCCTGCGCCGGTCGCTGATCGAAAAGAGAGGCTTTCGCGCCTGGTTTCAGTGGTTCGCCGATAACATCCTGCGCCAGCACTGTATGACTCCGGGTCTGAAAATCGAGGAGGACGACGAGAAGTTCGTCATTCATTTCCGGCCCTGCGGCAGCGGCGGCCGGCTGATTGAAATGGGCGCTTTCGACGGTCCGTTCGGCTATGCCCGGATCCGCAAGCCCGGTCCGCATACCTGGGGCGAGCCGGACGTGCCCATCTACTGCACTCACTGCGCCTATCTGGAAATGCTGCCGCAGCGGCTGGAAGGTCCGGGCGCGCAGCTCTACATCGTCGCGTCGCGGATGAAAAAGCCCGGCGAGCCGTGCGTGCTGCACGTCTACAAGGATCCCGACCGGATCCCCGATGCATGTTACGAGCGGATCGGCATGCGGCGTGATCCGAGCGATCTTCCGCGTTCTTGATCGGGCGGGCTCGACCTATTCGGGAAAAAACAGCTCCCGCAGCTTCGTGCCCGGATCCGGCGCGGCCATGAACGCCTCGCCGACCAGGAACGCATCGACCCCGCGCCGGCGCAGCAGCGCGACGTCCTCCGGAGTGTGAATGCCGCTTTCCGTGATGACCGTGCGGTCGTGCATCACGTCGGGCAACATCTCCAGCGTCGTATTGATATCGGTGGTAAAGGTTCGCAGATTGCGATTATTGATGCCGATGAGCGGCGTACGCAGCACGTGCGCGCGTTCGAGCTCTTCGCGGTCGTGCACCTCCACGAGCACCTCCATGCTCAGCGTGCGTGCGAGCTCGGCGAGCTCGCGCAGACGCTCGTCGTCCAGGCACGCGGCAATCAGCAGGATGCAGTCCGCGCCCAGCGCACGCGCCTCGAACACCTGATACGGGTCGACGATGAAGTCCTTGCGCAGCACCGGGATGCCGGTTGCGGCACGCGCGGCGACGAGGTGCTCGTCGGCACCCTGGAAAAAGCGCGTATCGGTAAGCACCGACAGGCAGGCCGCCCCGGCTGATTCGTAGTCGCGAGCGATGGTGGCCGGATCGTAGTCCGCGCGGATGATACCCCGGCTCGGTGACGCGCGCTTGCATTCGGCGATGACCGCGGGTCTGCCCAGGCCTATCTTGGCCTTGATCGCCGCGAGAAAGCCGCGCGTCGGGGGTGCCGCGCCGGCGCGCCGCCGCAGCTCGTCCAGGGGACAGGCCGCGGCGCGGGCGGCGAGCTCTTCAGCCTTGTGCGTCAGGATCTGCTGCAGGATGTCGGGGATCACGGGCTCGTTCATGGTTTCATCCTCTGCGTCAGCGCGACCAGCGCGTCCAGGCGCGTGCGGGCGGCGCCGCTGTCGATGATTTCGGCCGCGCGGGCGCTGCCTGCGGCAATGTCCGTGGCGATGCCCGCGGTGTACAGCGCGGCGCCGGCATTGAGCACGACGATGTCACGCGCGGGACCGGGGCGGCCGGCGAAGATCTCGCGGATCAGCGCCCGGCTCTCGTCGGCGTCGCCTACGCAGACCTCGCTCATTCGGCTGCGCACCAGGCCGAACTGCTCGGGCGTCACCACGTAGCTGCGGACCTCGCCGTCCCGAAGCTCGGCGACCCGCGTCGCTGCGCTCACGCTGAACTCGTCCAGGCCGTCCTCGGAGTGCACGACCAGGACGCGCCGGGCGCCGAGACGCCCGGCGACCTCGGCGAGCGGCGCGACCCACTCGGGGCCGAAGACGCCGAGCAGCAGATGGCGCGCGCCGGCCGGATTGCTGAGCGGTCCGAGCAGATTGAACAACGTGCGCACGCCGAGCTCGCGCCGCGGCGCGAGCGCGTGCCGCATGGCACCATGGTGGCGCGGGGCGAACATGAAGCCGACACCCACCGTGGCGATGCACTCGGCGATTTGCGCCGGCTCCAGGTCCACCCGCACGCCGAAAGCCTCGAGCACGTCGGCGCTGCCCGAGCGGCTCGACACCGAGCGGTTGCCGTGCTTGCCCACCCGGGCCCCGGCGGCCGCGGCTACGAACGCGCAGGCGGTCGAAACGTTGAAAGTCCCGGCGCCGTCCCCGCCCGTGCCGACGATATCGATCAGATTGTCGAAAGGAGTCTCGACCACCATCGCCAGCTCGCGCATGACCCGGGCCGCGGCGGTGATCTCGGTCACGGTCTCGCCCTTCATGCGCAGACCCACGAGCAGCCCCGCGATCTGGGCGGGCGTTGCCTCGCCGGCCATGATCGCGCGCATGGCGCCGGTCATCTCCGTATCGCTGAGATCGTCGCCTTCGATGACGCGCCCGATGACGTGCTGAATGTCCATGCATCCGGTGTCAATGAAGTTGGAGGAAATTGCGCAACAGCGCGTGACCGTGTTCGGTCAGGATCGATTCCGGATGAAACTGCACCCCGTACACGGCCAGCGTGCGATGGCGCAGGCCCATGATCTCCTCCACGCCGCCGTCCCCGACCACCGTCCAGGCGGTAATCGCGAGGCAATCGGGCAGCGTCGCGCGTTCCACCACCAGCGAATGGTAGCGCGTGGCCGTGAACGGGCTCGGCAGGCCGGCGAACACGTCGGTACCGGCATGATGAATCGGCGAAGTCTTGCCGTGCATGATGGTTCCGGCGTGGACCACCCGACCGCCGAAAGCCTGGCCGATGCTCTGATGACCGAGGCAGATGCCGAGAATGGGAATGCGGCCCTTGAAGCGGTCGATGACCGCGAGCGAGACGCCGGCATCGTCGGGGGTACCCGGTCCGGGCGAGATGACGATGCGCTCGGGCGCGAGTTTCTCGATGTCCTCCAGGCTGAGCGCGTCGTTGCGCAGCACCCGAACCTCGGCGCCCAGCTCGCCGAGGTACTGGACGACGTTCCAGGTGAAGGAGTCGTAGTTGTCGATCATGAGCAACATGATTTCACAGACCGCAGATGTCGAAAGCCTTGGCCACCGGCCGGGATCCCCTGCCGGCCCGGCGGAAGGCGCGCGAGCGGGCTACGGGCGGGTCTTGCGCGCCTCAGGCGCCGAGGCAACGGGAATATTCAGGCGGCAGGCTTGCGCCAGCGCCGGAAGCCGGACTGTGAGGTGGCCGGGGTCATGTGCACGGAGCGGATTATTCAGCCTTTGCCCGGCCCCGGCAAGCTCCGCGCGCCGCCCGGCGCGCGCGGATCCAGCCGCGACATGACCCGTTCTCAGGAGCCGCCCGGCGTGTCGACGGCGCCGTCGATTCCCTGTTCCGCGAGCGCCACCGCGCGAAAGATCGCCCGCGCCTTGCTCATGGTCTCCTGCCACTCGGTTTCCGGGACCGAGTCATGGACGATGCCCGCGCCGGCCTGCACGTGCAGGATGCGGTCCTTGATGACTGCGGTGCGGATGGCGATGGCGGTGTCCATGTTGCCATGCCAGGACAGGTAGCCGACCGCCCCGGCATAGATGCCGCGCCGCGCCGGCTCGAGCTCGTCGACGATCTGCATCGCCCTCACCTTGGGCGCGCCGCTCACCGTGCCGGCGGGGAAGGTGGCGCCGAGGACGTCGAACGCGTTCATGCCGGCGCGCATGCGGCCGGTCACGTTGGAGACGATGTGCATCACGTGCGAGTAGCGTTCGATGATCATCTTCTCGGACACACGCACGCTGCCGGTTTCGCATACCCGGCCGATGTCGTTGCGGCCGAGGTCGATGAGCATCAGGTGCTCGGCGCACTCTTTGGGATCGGCGAGCAGCTCGGCTTCGAGCGCCCGGTCCTCGTCGAGGTCCCGGCCGCGGCGGCGGGTGCCGGCAATCGGTCGCACGGTGACCTCACCGTCTTCCACCCGCACGAGGATCTCCGGGGAGGATCCGGCGATCTTCACCGCGTCGAGATCGAGGAAGAACATGTACGGGGAGGGATTCAGGCAGCGCAGCGCGCGATACAGGTTGACCGGCGGCGCCGAGAACGGGATCGACAGGCGTTGTGACAGCACGACCTGCATGACGTCCCCGGCGATGATGTGCGCCTTGATCCGGGCCACGGCGGCCTCGAACTCGGGGCGCGGGAAGCCGGAGACGAAATCGCTCTCGTGCACCGTGCGCGACAGCCGCGCTGGCGGTGGCCGGGCGTGCTCGGCGGTGAGCCGACCGACCAGTTCGAACAACCGGGCCTGGCCGCGCACCAGCGCGTCGGGCGCGCCGGGGTCGACGTGCACGACGACGTGCAGGCGGCCGCTCAGGTTGTCGAACACCAGTACTTCCTCGGCGAGCACGAGCAGGATGTCGGCGCAACCGAGGGTGTCGTTCGGTGGCGCAGCGGTGAGCCCGGTCTCGACGTAGCGCACCGTGTCGTAACCGAAATAACCCACCAGTCCGCCCGTGAACCGGGGCAGGCCCGGCACCTGCGGCACCCGGTAGCGCGCCGCGAAATCGGCGAGCCATTGCAGCGGCGCCGGCGGCTGTGCGGTCTCAACCACGGCGCCGTCCGTGACCACCCGTGCCGTGTGACCGCTCACCTGTACGACCGTGCGCGCCGGCAGGCCGATGATGGAGTAGCGGCCCCAGCGTTCGCCCCCCTGCACCGATTCGAACAGGAACGAGAACGGGCCCGCCGCGAGCTTGAGGTAGGCCGACAGCGGCGTGTCGAGGTCCGCGAGCACCTCGCAGTGCAGCGGGATGCGGTTATAGCCCGCCGCGCGGTAGGCGGCGAAGTCCTGCGCCTTCATAGCGCGCGGGTGATGTCGGCGAGCGTGTCGAGGGTGGCGTCGGGTGCCGCCGCGGCGACGTCGAGACCGTGGCTGTAGCCGTAGCTCACCCACACCGCGCGGATACCGGCGGCGCGGGCGGCGGCGATGTCGGTGAGCGTATCGCCCACCATCACGCAGTGCGCAGGTGCGGTGGCGCAGCGTTCGGCAGCGTGCAGCAGAGGCGCCGGGTCGGGCTTCATTACCGGCAAAGTGTCGCCGCACACGATCACCTCGAGCTCCGCGTCCAGACCCAGTGCGCGCAGCAGTGGTTCGGTAAAGCGGGCGGGTTTGTTGGTGACGCAACCGAGTGCGTGACCCTGCTCGTGCAATGCGTCGAGGCCCGCACGTACGCCGGGGTACAGACGCGTTGCCCGGTCCAGAGTCGCCAGATAGTGGTCGGCGAAGCTCCGGTAGGCGACGTCAGCGCTCGCCTCGTCGGGCGCCACGCCCAGAGCCCCGGTGAGCACCCGGCGCACCAGCTCGCGGCCGCCGCGACCGATGAGCCGGCGCACGTCGTCGTCGGCAATCGGCGCCAGACCGAGCTCGGCGAGCATCGCATTGGTGGCGGCCGCCAGGTCCGGGGCGCTGTCGACCAGGGTCCCGTCCAGATCGAACAGGACCAGACGACGTGCGTGCGCGCTCACCGGCCGGTCGCCCGGGCGATTTCGGCGCGCATCGAAGCGATGGTTGCGGTGTAGTCGGCAGAGCCGAATATCGCCGAGCCGGCGACGAAGGTGTCGGCGCCGGCCGCCGCGATGGCACCGATGTTGTCCACTTTCACCCCGCCGTCGATCTGCAGGCGGATGGTGCGGCCGCTCGCGTCGATGAGCGCGCGCGCCGCGCGCAGCTTCTCGAGCGTGCCGGGAATGAAGGCCTGGCCGGCGAAACCGGGGTTGACCGACATGAGCAGGATCATGTCGAGCCTGTCCAGTACCCAGCGCGTGTGCTCGAGCGGCGTCGCCGGATTGAAAACCAGGCCCGCACGGCAGCCGCATTCGTGGATCAGCGCGAGGCTGCGATCGACGTGCTCGCTGGCTTCGGGGTGAAAGCTGATCCAGGTGGCACCCGCGGCGGCGAATTCCGTGATGATGCGGTCCACCGGCTTGACCATCAGGTGCACGTCGATGGGCGCTTCGATGCCGTAATCACGCAGCGCCCGGCAGACCAGCGGGCCGACGGTGAGGTTGGGGACGTAGTGATTGTCCATTACGTCGAAATGGATGAAATCCGCGCCGGCGTCCAGGACCGCGCGGGTCTGTTCGCCCAGGCGCGCGAAGTCGGCCGACAGGATCGAGGGGGCGATGACGAATTCGGGCATGACCGGGTCGATCGGGCAGTGTTCGAGCCACGCTGACTGCGGCCCGTCGGCCGCGCGGGAGGCGCAACTGTACCCGATCGAAGCCCCCATTTCAGCAGCGTATACTGCCCGCCCATGACTGCCGGCCCGCCGCACACCGCGCCCGTTCGTTCCCGTGCACCGCAGGACGTCGACCGGTCAGCTCACGCCGGTCGGGCCGGTGCGGCCGTGCTGCTGTTATCGTCGTGTCTGGCGGCCCTGCCCGCGCCCGCGCAGACGGCTGCCGGCGCCGCGCCTGCGGCAAGTGGCACTGCCGCGGTGCCCGACGCCGAACGCGAGCGGGCGCTGGCGCAGCAGATCGAGTCCGGCCTCGATGCGTCCGGGCTGACCGAGGCCGTGCGGATCGCTGCGGCCGGCACGGAGTTTCTCGGTTTGTTCCATCCCGCCGGCGGCCGCGAAAAGCGCGGCGCAGCGGTCATACTGCCCGACGTTGACCGACATCCTGACTGGCCGACCGTGGTGCGGCCGATGCGGCTCGGCCTGCCCGCCGGCGGTTGGGCCACGCTCTCGGTTCAGTTGCCGCTGCTGGCACGCGGGACCGAGCGCGCCGCCTTCGGCGACAGCATCGCGGCAGGAGTCGAGCGCGCGCGCGCGGCGGTGGAATATCTGCGCGGCCGCGAGCACACGCCGGTGGTGCTGATCGGTCATGGTCTGGGTGCAATCGTCGCGCTGCGCTGTGCGACCGGCGCGGATGCCTGCGGCGCAGCCGCCGCCGCCCTCGTGAGCGTGCCCGAAGGCAGTGTGCTCGATCCGCCTGCGGAGGTTGCGGCCTGGCTTCAGGCGCTGCAATTGCCGGTCCTGGACGTGTACGGCAGCCGTGATCTCGACGCGGTCGTGCGCGGCGGGCCGCGGCGGGCCGCGGCGGGCGGCGCGGGCGGTGCGCCGTTCCGGCAACTGATCGTCGAAGGCGCCGACCACGAGTTCTCCGGCATCGAAGATCTGCTGGTTCGCTATCTGCGGGGCTGGCTGGATCAGGTCGTCGGCGGCGGATCGGCCGCAGCCGCGGGTAGTGGTTGATGGCGCTGCGGGCAGCACTTACATTCCGGCCGACACGGGAGTTGGGCGACGACTGATGAGACTACATTACCTGCAGCACGTCCCGTTCGAGCACGCGGCAGGCATCCTGGCCTGGGCAGCACTGCACGATTTCCACGTCGACGCCACGCGTCTGTTCGAGAGCGAGAGCCTGCCGGCGCTCGCCGACATCGACTGGCTGGTGGTCATGGGCGGGCCGATGAACGTCTATGAATACGATGCTTACCCATGGCTGGCGACCGAGCACGCGTTCGTACGTGCGGCCGTCGACGCCGGCAAGACCGTGCTCGGCGTGTGTCTGGGGGCGCAGATCATCGCCAGTGCGCTCGGCGGGCGAGTGACCCGCAACGCGCAAACCGAGATCGGCTGGTTCCGGGTCGAGGAAACCGCCGCTTGCGCGCGCACGCCGTTCGCCGGCTTCCTCGGCGGCGGTATGGATGTACTGCACTGGCACGGGGATACGTTCGCGCTGCCGCCGGGCGCGGCGCATCTCGCGACGAGCGCGGCGTGCGCAAACCAGGCGTTTTGCGTCGGTCCGCGCGTACTCGGCCTGCAGTTTCACCTCGAGCTGGGCCGCGAGGATCTCGCCCGCCTCGTGCACCACTGCGCCGCGGACATCAAACCCGGGCAGTGGATCCAGGACGGCGTCGAGCTGCTCGACGCCGACGCGCCGTTCGCGCCGGCGCGCGCTGCGCTCGATGGCGTCCTCGACCGGCTGCTCGCGGCGACTCGCTTATGACTCGAATGGGCGGATGAATACAACGATGACGACGCACACCGCAAGGACCGCGCGCCCGCTCGACGGCATCCGGGTGATCGAGCTCGGGCAGCTGCTCGCCGGTCCGTTTGCGGGCTGCATTCTGGGCTACTTTGGCGCCGAGGTGATCAAGGTCGAGCCACCGGACAAGGGCGATCCGCTGCGCACCTGGCGCGTCGTGCGCGACGGCACGTCGGTGTGGTGGCGCAGCCTCGCGCGTAACAAGAAGTCGATCACCGTCAACCTGCAGACCGAGGGCGGTCGCGGGATCATCCGCCGGCTCGCGCGCGAAGCCGACGTGGTCATCGAAAACTTCCGTCCCGGCACGATGGAAAAGTGGGGTCTGGGCCCCGACGACCTGAAGGCCATCAACCCGCGGCTCATTTACGCACGCGTGTCCGGGTACGGGCAGACGGGCCCCTACGCGTCTAAACCGGGTTTCGCCTCGGTGTGCGAGGGCTTCGGCGGGTTTCGCTACGTCAACGGTTTTCAGGATCGCCCGCCGGTCAGGCCGAATCTGTCGATGGGCGACACGCTCGCCGGCCTGCACGCCGCGCTCGGTGTCCTGCTCGCGCTCGTCTCGCGGCTTCGCGGCCCGGAGCAGCACGGCCAGGTCGTCGACGTCGCCATCTACGAGGCCGTGTTCAATCTCATGGAAGCCGTGGTGCCGGAATATGACGCGGCGGGCGTCGTGCGCGAGCCGTCCGGATCCACGCTCACCGGCATCGTGCCCACCAACACGTACAAGTGCGCGGACGGCAAGTACGTCGTCATCGGCGCGAACGGTGATTCGATCTACAAGCGCCTGATGCTGGCGATCGGGCGTGCGCAGATGGCAGAGGACCCTCGTTTCGCAAACAACGCCGGCCGGGTCGAGCACGAGCAGGAGATCGACGGCGCCATCTCCGCCTGGACCAGCGCCAACGACTCGGCCACGGTGCTCGCCGCCCTCGACGAAGCGTCGGTGCCGTGCGGTCCGATCTACAACGTCGCCGACATGCTCTCCGATCCGCACTTCAACGCGCGCGGTCTTTTTCAGCAAGTCGAGATCGACGGCAAGCCGCTCAAGCTGCCCGCGCTCGCACCCCTGCTCGAGGATACGCCCGGGCGCACCGACTGGCCGGGCGAAGCCCTGGGTGCGCACAACGACGAGGTGTTCGGCACACTGCTGGCCTTGAGCGAGGACGAGCGCGCGCGCCTGCGCGCCGAGGGCGCAATCTGAGTCGCTGGCGTGGCGAACGGGCTGAGCGCGGACCGTGGTGAACGTGAAGGATCGGGTCGAGGCCGTCATCGTCGGCGCCGGTGCCGCCGGAAGCCTGTATGCCGCGGCCCTCGCCGCGGGCGGGCGGCGCGTGGTCGTGCTCGAGGCGGGTGCCCCCTGGCAGCTCACTGATCTCGTCAGCTCGCAGATCTGGGCGCGCCGGGTCAAGTGGGCCGGTCCGCAGGTGATCGGCGCCGGGGCCAACCCGGTCGGCCACAATCTCATCACCGGCTCGGGTTTGGGCGGTGCGGCCCTGCATCACTACGGCACCTGGCCGCGCATGCATCCGGAGACCTTCGAGCTCGCTTCGCGCTTCGGTCGCGGCCGTAACTGGGGCATCGGCTACGACGCGCTGCGACGGTATTACGATCGCGTCCAGGTCGACGTAGGGATCTCCGGCGACGCCGCGGCGGAGAGCTGGCGGCCGCCGGGCGCGCCCTATCCCATGCCGCCGCTCGCGGTGTTCGCGCAGGGCCAGGCCATCCGGCGTGGTTTCGACGCGCTGGGTTTGCCGGTCGCGCCGCTGCCGGCGGCGATCAACAGCGTCGACTATCAGGGCCGGAGCGCGTGTCTGTACGACGGTTGGTGCGACGCCGGCTGTCCGATTGGCGCGCTCGCAAACCCCCTGGTGACCTACCAGCCGCGCGCGCTCGCCGCCGGCGCGACGTTCCTGAGCGGGTGCGAAGTCACGCGCGTGCTCAGTGATGCCCGCGGGCACGCCACGGGCGTCGAGTATCACGCTGACGGCGCAGTCCACGTGCAGCCGGCCGACGTCGTGATCCTCGCCGCCTCGGTGGTGCAGAACGCGCGTTTGCTGCTCGGCTCGGCGAGCGAGGCTTTTCCCGGCGGGCTCGGGAACTCGAGCGGTCTCGTCGGCACCGAGATCGCTACCGATTTCATCGCCCAGATCTACGGTCTGTTCCCCGACGAAACCGAGCCCCACCTGGGCGTGAGCGCCGGCCAGCTCATGCACTGGTCGCCGCACCAGGTGGCCTCACGCGCGACCCTGTTCGGAGCCTACCAATGGCAGCTCGCACCGGCGATGAAACCCAATGACATCTTCGGTATCGCCATCTCGCGCGCCGATCTTTTCGGCGCACCGCTCCAGGCGTTCGTCCGCCGGGCCGCGCGGCACATCGGCTGCATGCTCGGATTCGGCATGACCGAGCCCGATCCCGGCAAACGCATCGTGCTCGACGACAGCCGTGACCGCTACGGTGCCCGGCGCGCGCGCTTCGAGCACGCCTACTCCGGCGCGGACACGGCCCTGCGAGCCCACATGATCGAGGAAGGTAAACGCATCTTCGCACGTGCAGGTGCCAGCGGCATCTGGAGCGGCCCGATGGTCACCGGCCACCTGGCCGGTGGCACGCGCATGGGGGAGGATCCACGCACGTCCGTGACCGACTCCTACGGTCGCTGCCACGACGTACGCAACCTCGTCATCGCCGGTGCGGGACTGTTCCCGCAGACCGGCGGTACGAGCCCGACGTTCACCATCCACGCCGTGAGCCTGCGCGGCGTCGAGCACCTGCTCGCCCACTGGTCCGACTACACCCCCTGAAAACCGGGGTCAGACTCGCATTTCCTAACTGCTATCCCCGGCACCCGGTTTTCCCTTCTCGACCGCGGCTTACTGGATATTGGCAGGGGGAGGAAATGCGAGTCTGACCCCGGTTTTCAGGGGCTGCGCGGCGGGTGCATCCGCCCGCGGGCGAGCGACAGCGCTATGCCCACGCCAGCCAGTGCCGCCGCCACGACGAAGCACAGGCTGATGCTGCGCGCGAGGCTGTCGTGGTATGCGGGCGCGATCTGCACGCGCCCCATCACCAGCGTCAACACGACGGTCGCCACCGCCATGCTCGACATCTGGCCGAGCACGCGCACCGTGGCCATCGAACCGCCGGCGAGACCGAACTGGCGCGGTTCGACCGCACTCATGATGGCGTTGACGTTGGGCGAGGAGAACAGCCCGAAGCCCAGGCCTACGGTCATGAGACTGACGATTACCGTGGCAAGCGTACTGGCGTCGTCGAGCCGCGCGAGCAGCACGAGGCCGATCACCGTGATGGCCGCGCCTGCCGAGGCCACCACACGCGGCTCGAACCGGTCGGACAGCCGACCCGCGGCCGGCGACAGCACCATCTGCACGACCGGCTGCGCCATCAACACCATGCCCGCGGCATTGGCGCTCATGCCGCGCAGGTTCTGCAGGTACAGGCTCATGAGGAAGGAGTTGGCGAACACCGCCGAGTACATCAGCAGCGCCGCGCTGCAGGAGCAGGCGAACACCTGGTTGTTGAAAAACAGCGAGACGTCGAACACCGGGTGCGTGCGCCCGCGCTCGAAGCGCACGAAGGCGGCGAGACCGAGCACGCCCAGCAGCAGCAGTCCGTAGGCGGTCGGCGCCGGCAGCCGGGAGATACCGTACATGAGCGTGACGATCGCGGTCGCGTAGATCGCGGCGCCGATAAGATCGAAGGATTCGCCGCGCCCGTCCGCCCACTCACCTTCGAGACGGGTGAGAATGAGATAAATCGCCACCACCGTGAACGGCACGTGATAGACGAACACGTAGCGCCAGCCCAGCGTATGCACCACCCAGCCGCCGAACAGCGGTCCGCAGGTGAGGCCCAGGTACACCGCCGACGCACTGATGCCGATGACGCCGCCACGCCGCTCGCGCGGGTACACCGCCGAAAGGATGGCGACACCGGTTCCGAACAGCATCGCCGCGCCCACGCCCTGCAGCGCCCGCCAGGCGAGCAGCACCTCGATCGAGCCCGCGGTGCCGGCGAGCAGCGAGGCAACGCTGACGACGATCATCCCGGCGAGGAAAAAACGCTTGCGCCCGTGCATGTCCGCCAGGCGCCCGAACGGCAGCAGGAACACCGAGCTCGCTAGCAGGTAGGCGGTGGCAATCCAGCTCGTGGCCACGGCGTCGGCGCGCAAGCCGTCGGCGATCGCGGGCACGGCGACGTTCACCGAAGACAGCATCAGCGGCGTGATGAACGAGCTCAGGCACACGACGACGAGCGCCGTGCGGCGGGCAGTGGCGTCATTCATACCGAACGCCATTGTGACCGAAATCCGTACTGCCTCCATGGCTGCCCGCCGCGCGTCCGCGCACGGAACCGCGCGCCGCCACGCGCACCGGAAAGATCGTCTCCGGCGCGGATCGCAGTATGCCGGTTTCCTTCACACCCCCGCCGCCGCGAACGCGCGCGCGACGATGGCCTGCGCCTCGGCCTGGATGCGCGCGAGTTGCTCCGGGCCGCGAAAGCTCTCGGCATAGAGTTTATATACGTCCTCCGTGCCGGACGGGCGTGCGGCGAACCAGCCCGTGTCGCTCACCACCTTGATGCCGCCGATCGCCGCGTCATTTCCGGGCGCGCGTGTGAGCAGGGCGCGGATGGGGCTCCCGTCGAGCATCGTCGTCGGGATCTGCTCCGGTTCGAGCGCGCCGAGCACCGCCTTCTGCGCGTGCGTCGCCGGCGCATCGATGCGTGCGTACACCGGCGCACCGAGCCGGGACGTGAGCTCCGAATAGATCGCCGCCGGATCGCTGCCGGTCCGCGCGGTCATCTCGATCGCGAGCAGATCCATGATGATGCCGTCCTTGTCGGTGGTCCACACGCGGCCGTCACGGCGCAGGAACGATGCGCCCGCGCTTTCCTCGCCGCCGAAGCCGAGCGTACCCGCGTGCAGGCCGTCGACGAACCACTTGAAGCCGACCGGCACTTCGACGAGAGGCCGGCCGAGATCGGCGGCCACGCGATCGATGATACTGCTCGAGACGATGGTCTTGCCGACGGCGACGCCGGCGTTCCAGCCGGGCCGGTGCCGGAACAGATACGCGATCGCCGCGGCGAGATAGTGGTTGGGATTCATGAGCCCCGCGGGTGTGACGATACCGTGCCGGTCGTTGTCCGTGTCATTGGCGCACACCAGATCGTAGCGGTCTCTCAAACCGACGAGCTTCGCCATGGCATGCGGCGAGGAGCAGTCCATGCGGATGCGCCCGTCCCAGTCCAGGGTCATGAACGCGAAGGTCGGATCAACGCCCCCGTCGACGATCTCCAGCGCGATGTCGAGACGCTCGGCGATCGGTCCCCAGTAGGCGACGCCGGCACCGCCCAGCGGTGCGATGGCAACGCGCAGCTTCGCGCCGCGCAGCGCCTCGACGTCGATCACGGCATCGAGGTCCTCGACGTAGGTGCCGATGAAATCGTGGCCGCGAACGCTGTCCGCCGCCCGTGCACGGGCGATCGGCATGCGCCGCACACCGGCCCAGTTCGCTTCGAGCAGCGCGTTCGCGCGGTCCTCGATCCAGCGGGTGATCGCCGTGTCCGCCGGTCCCCCGTGGGGCGGGTTGTACTTGAAGCCGCCGTCAGCGGGTGGATTGTGCGATGGTGTGATGACGATGCCGTCCGCGCGGCGAGAGCGCTCGCGGTTCCAGCCGAGAATCGCGTGCGAGATCACCGGCGTAGGCGTGTAGCCAGAGGCGGCGTCGATGCGCACTTCGACTTCGTTGGCCGCCAGCACCTCCAGCGCCGTGGCCAGCGCCGGCCCCGACACCGCGTGTGTGTCGCGGCCGAGAAACAGCGGGCCGTCGATCCCCTGGCTGGCACGGTAGTCGCAGATGGCCTGCGTCGTGGTGAGGATGTGAGCCTCGTTGAACGTCCCCGCCAGCGGCGAGCCGCGATGCCCGCTTGTACCGAACGCCACCCGCTGCGTGGTGATCGCCGGATCCGGGCGCAGTTCGTAGTAGGCGCGCTCGAGCGCAGCCTGATCGATGAGATCTTCGGGGCCGGCCGGCTGCCCGGCGCGCGCATGCAATGTCATGGGTCCTCCCGCAACCACGGCGGTCACGTCCCGCTATCGAAGCACGAAGCATGCGCCCATTGGCGGACCGCATTCCAATGGCGAGCGAATCGCCGCCCACGTACATGCGATCCGCCGGTTGCGAAACTTGCGCCGCCTCATCCGAATCGACTTACCGCAGTCGGTTCGCCAGCCGAGCGCGGTGTATACTCGTCCGCAGGGAGGGACAGCGATCGCGGGAGGGACGGGAATGTCCGCTGCCCGGCAGTGCGAGATCCCCGCCTGTCCGGCGTCAGGTGCGCCCGGGTCCATGCGTCCAGGTTACAGCAAGTGCCTAAGATATCGCACATTCAACCCGCCCACCTCCCTGATACGCGGCCGTTCGGATTTTCCCAGGTTGCGGCTGCGAAAGGCGGAACCTGCATCTTCATCTCCGGCCAGCTCGCGGTGGACGCAAACGGTTCTCCGGTCGGTCGCGGAGACATCGCGGCCCAGACACACCAGGTGATGAAGAACCTGCTTGCCGCGTTGCATTCCGTTTCGGCCACGTTTGAGGACGTCATCAAACTGACCATCTATGTCGTCGACTACAAGCCGTCGGATCGCGCGAAGATACTGGCGGTGCGGGAGCAGTACATCGCCTCCGACCGCGCACCTGCAAGTACCCTCGTTGGCGTTCAGTCGCTCGTATCCGAGGAGTTCCTCATCGAAATCGAAGCGGTGGCCGTGACCGATTGACGTAAAGTCGCGCGGATCGCTGCGGCGCCGTTGCGTTTCTTCGGCATCCCGTTAGGCACTCGATCGGAGTTGCGCGATCATTGTGGCGGACCTTTGTGAGAACTTCGGCCGGGACAGTCGATTGCTCACACGCATCATGGCTCGGATCGCGCGCATGTACGGTCGTGCTCGAATGCTGCCGGACCGGCAATTGAAAGCTTGCGAAACCATCACCGCGCCTGCTGCGACGGCCCCTGGACGCCCCTGGCGGACTTGCGGGAACCCCAAAAAAATCGCTTCCGCAGGCCCGCTGTGCGCGCGATTTCGTGCACCCCCGCGCCTGGCCAGGAACGCCCGGGAACCGTCTCGCTACGGCGGGCGAATGTTTCACGAGCTCTGAGCTTTCGGAACAAGGGAGTTCGTCGATCCTCGTTCCTGCGTCTGCTCAGCCGGGATTTCGGCCGCGTGATTTTTGGCGCACGGTGCGCTGCTGCCCGCTGGGGCCAAGGCGGTCTTGCAACGGCAGTTTGCGTGGGCGTTGGCATGGGATGAAGTCCAGCGCATCGGCGGAGTACGCCCGGCAAATCCAACGGTACGATTGTTATACTCGCTCGTACACCAGGCACAACCATTCTCCCGGGGAGACTCAGATCCGTGGCTGCCGATCCGTCCCGCTGGCCCGTGCGCTACACGGTAGTCGGTCTGTGTTTCCTCGCGTCCTTCATCTGTTACATCGATCGCGTCAACATTTCCGTCGCCGCCATCGCGATGAAGGAAGCGTTCGGCTGGACGGAGACCACCAAGGGGCTGGTGTTGTCGTCGTTCTTCATCGGCTATCTCTCGCTGCAGGTGATCAGCGGCTGGCTGGCGAACCGCTTCGGCGGCCGGCGCGTGCTGGGGTTCGCGGTGCTGTGGTGGTCGGTGCTGACCTTGTTGACGCCGGCCGCTGCCTTCGTGTCGCTGCCGATGCTCGTCGCCGCGCGGATCGCGCTCGGTATGGGCGAAGCGGCGACCTACCCGGCGACCTACAATCTGTTCGGGCGCTGGGTGCCGGCGGTCGAGCGCTCGCGCGCGGTCACGATCATCGTCAGCGGAATCCCGCTCGGCACCCTGTTCGCGCTGACCACGACCGGCTGGATCGTGGCGCGCTACGGGTGGCCGGCGGTGTTCCACGCCTTCGGTGTCCTCGGATTCCTCTGGGCGCTGCTGTGGTATCGCAACGTCACCGACGAGCCGGCCGCGCATCGGCGCATCTCGGCCGCTGAGCTCGCGCTGCTCCCACCCCCGCAGAGCGCGAGCACCCGCCGCGGCGAGCCTATTCCCTGGCGTATGCTGCTGTCGAAACCGGCGGTCGGGGCGCTGGTGTTCAACCACTTCTGCAGCAACTGGGCGCTCTATGTGCTGCTCGCCTGGCTGCCGAGCTACTTTCGCAGTGCGCACGGGGTCAGCATCGCCAGTGCGGGACTGTACGCCGCCGCCCCGTGGCTGACCATGTTCCTGGTCTCGAATTTCGCCGGCTGGCTCGCGGACGCGATGCTGCGCCGGGGGGTATCCACCACACGCGTGCGCAAGCTCATGCAGACCATCGGTCTGATGGGGCCTGCGCTGTTCCTGATCCTCGCCCGCGACGCCGATTCGGCGAACGTGGCCATGGCGCTGATGTGCGGGGCGCTCGGAACGCTGGCATTCACCTGGGCCGGCTACGGGCCGAACCACCTCGACATCGCGCCACGCTACGCCGACGTGCTGATGGGTATCACCAACACCTTCGGCACGATCCCGGGGGTCATCGGCGTCGCCGTGACCGGCTGGCTGGTCGACGTGACCGGCACGTACTCGACGGCGTTCGTGCTCAGCGCCGCCGTCAGCGTGGCCGGCACCGTCGTGTGGCTCGCCTTCGCCACCGGCGAGCGCATCATCGACTGATCTGCGGCGAGCGACGGCGCGTGACGATCCGGTTGTGCCGGCGTTCGTCGGGGCGCAGGCGTGGATTGCCACGCCCGCTGGCGCGGGCTCGCAATGACGGCAAGCGTGATGAGCACGGGCTGGCAATGACGGCAAGCGGGATGCGCGCGGGCTGGCAATGAAGGGGAATGGAAGTTGGCGCGGGCTCGCGATCACGTCGGTCGCGGACCGGCGGTCCGGGCGCCGAACGTCACTACCGCCGTCATCGCGAGGTGCGGCGCCCTGCGCCGCGCCGTGGCGATCCAGTTGGGATGGTCGGGGTACGGGGGAATGGATTGCCACGCCCGCTGGCGCGGGCTCGCAATGACGGCAAGCGGGCTGCGCGCGGGCTGGCAATGACGGCAAGCGGGAGGGGCGTGAGCGCGCATCGGCGGCCGGCCGGCCGAGCGTGCATGGACGGGGCGGCAACCGCGCGGGGTTCCCGCACGCTTACCAGGGTTCGCGCATGTAGATGATCTGGCGCGGGCCGGCGAACACGCCGAAGCTGGCCTTGCCGACCGGATCGTCGTCGAAGGCGCCGTCCCCGTCCCAGTCGAAGCGCAGCCAGTCGCGGGCGAGCGCGGACAGGTCCAGCGTGATGTTCGCGTCGCCGACGAAGCCGGTGCCCGGGGCGCCCATGGTCAATTTGCCGTCGCCGCCGGCGAAGGGGTTGTTCGTGACGGTCGCCATGCTGCAGCCCGCACCGGGGCACACACCGCCCGCCGCGATGACGACGTCGCCGTCGGTCTGCCCGGCCTCGACGGCGCTGTCGAGCCTGAGATCGGTGGCCGCCAGCGCCGTGCAAGCGTCGTCGTCGTTCTGTACGAAGGCGACGCCGTCGAAATACTCCGTGTGCATGGGTACGGCGAGCGGCAGCAGCTCCGAGCCGAGCGCCGTACCGATCGTCAGGCGCCCGAAGCGCAGGTGGCTGCCGGCGACATCCGCGAGCGTGAGCGGATCGCAGACGTCGTCGTCGTTCGGGTCGTAGCAGGCACCGTCGGCGTCGGTCAGGCCCGCGGCGACGAACACGAGATCCGCGCGCGCGTCGAACGGTGCCTCGGCGTTCACCCGTGCGTAGCCGAACCGGTCTCCGAGCGTGCCGGCGTCCAGCGTCAGCGTGCCCGCGCCGTCGAAATCCGTATCGCCGGCGAGGGTCACGGTCGGATCCTGCACGTCGGAGAAGGTTGCCGCCGCGCCGCTCTGATCGGCGTAGTTGCGCGGCAGCGTCGTCGCGAGTTTCCAGAAACGTTCCGTGCCGCTGCCGCCGTAGTTGAGTGTCGGCGCGCCGCCGGTATTGAGGGCGGTGACGGTGAGCTGCGGCGCGATCGCGTAGTAAAAGGGCTGATCGAGGTAGGTGAACGGATCGGCGCCGGCGCTGCATTCGTCCCTGAGCAAGGGTACGTTCGCGCTCACGGCGAAGCGATCGGGGTAGAACCGGCCGACGTCGCGCTCGGTGCTCGTCGTGTCCGCGTTACCGACGCCCAGATAGTCGCTCAGGGTCGCGTGCAGATCGATGATGCCGACCTCGCTGAATGCGAGCGTCGCGGTCGTCGTGCCGGGCGGTTCGCCGCCGCCGCCGAAACCGGTAATGCTGTTGCCGCCCGTCAGCGTGCCGGTCGCGCCCGGTGCCACGGGCAGACGCAGGCTGTGGCTGATGTCAATGTCGACCGGGACCGTTTCCTGACCGAAATTCGGTGTGGTCGTGTTGTCGTCGAGGTCCGCGCTGGCGTCGGGAAGGCCGTCGGCGTCGGCGTCGTCACCCGCCTGCCAGGCCACTGCGCGCACGCTGACGTCGAAGCTCTGCCCCGCTTTCACGAAGCGCGTGCCGTTCGCGTCCGTGGCGTGGAAGTCGGGATTCGCCGAGTCCAGGTCGAAGCCAAAGGGGCGCACCACGAAGGCGTTGGAAGCGCCGAGCAGGGTGAAGGCCGGATCGTTGCCTGCGGCGGGCAGATCCTGGCGCGCGTGCAGCGCGATTGCGCCGGCGTCCAGATAATCGAAGCTCAGGCTGGCCGTGCCGGTGACACCGAAGTCGAGCGCGACGTTGGCGTAGCTCGCCACCGCCGCGAGCGGATTTCCCGGGATCGGCGTCACGTCGTTGATGGTAACGCCGTTGCCGATCTGGCAAGTGCCCGGATTGACGCACTCAAAGGCCATCGCCACCGTCTGCACGCCGGTAATGCGCGCCTCGCAGGCGCCGGTGTTGGAGTTGGTGCGCACGGCGCGCAATGTGAGCGGCGAGCTGCCGGGTGCGAGGTTCGACTCCTTGGCCGCGATCTGGGTGCCGATTGCGTTCGGCGCGCTGCCGCGGTAGAAACGAAACGCCGCATCGAAGAAAGTGACGCTCGGATCCTCGAGCGGATCGCCGTCCGGATCGGATGCGCCGTCGCTGGCGAGCACGTCGATTTCGAGCGGCGCGACGGTCGGTGTGGTGTGGGTCAGATACAGCGTCACCGCCGTTTCGCCGTCCGCGAAGCGGTAGGTCGCGACGCCGTCGTCGGCAGCGTCGTTGTCGAAGGTGCCGGCGGCACCCGAGGCGGCACTCCAGTTGCCGAGCCCGTCGCTCGTGCTCACCGTGATGACGATCGCGGATCCGGGCGCAAGCAGCGCGTGCGCTGTGTCGTGCGCGCTGAAGGTGACCGGCTCGGCTTCGCAGGTGACGCCGACCGAGCCGTGACTGATCGCGTAATGATCGACGCCGATCAGGGCGCAGGGATGGGTTTCGGCCATCACGGTCTGCACCTGGCTGGCGGTGAGCTCGCGATCGTAGACGCGCGCCTCGTCGATCAACCCCTCGAAGTGATCGACCAGGCCTTCGTCCGCGGCGCCGATGCTGAGATCGGTCGATACGTTCGATCGGTAGCGCGCGTTCGCCACCGTCGCGGCCAGCGTGCCGTTGACGTAGATCTGCTTGGTGCCGAGCAGAGCGGTGCCGGCGGTTCCGGTCTGGGTGAACGTCACCGCGACGTGCGCCCAGGTTCCGATCGTCAGCGCCGGGCCGTCGAGGACGACGAAGCCGATGCCGTTGTTGCCGGATCCGGTCCAGAACTGCCAGCGGTCGTTGCTGCCGGCATAGACGGCCCAACCGCGCGGATTGCCGCTGCCCGTGCGGGTGCTGATGGCCGCGCGGTTCGTTCCCGCGGCGCCGTCCACGCGTGCCCAGAAGGCGACGCTGAACGCGCCGTTGGGGTTCAGGGCGCCGGCGTACGGTACGCCGACGTACTGCTGCTGTGCCCGGGCGAGCGGCGCATAACGACAAGTGCCGGGTGTGCCCGGTGTCGCCGGCGTGCTGCCCGCGGGTGTCGGCACGGCCGAACCGTTATTGCTGGCGGCCTTGCCGTTGAAGCCGCCGGCGACGTCGCCGACCTCGCCCGGGACGCCGCTCCAGGCCGCGGCTTCGAAGCGCCACTCGGCCACGGGGTCGGGTGAGCAGCGGTGCGTCTGGTTCATCACCGTCTGGATCTGGGCGTCGTCGAGCGCCTGCCCGTACACCCGCATCTCGTCGATGTTGCCGCCGAAACGCCATTGTGGAACTGCCTCGCTGCCGGCGCCGTCGGTTTCCCCGCCGATGCTGGCCGGGCCGCTGTCGGTACCCCAGTTGCCGGTGTACACCGAGGTCGTGCCGCCGGTGCTGAGCGTCACGGCGACGCCGTCGACGTAGATCCGGCGGGTCTTGGCGACGGCGTCGTGCACGGCGGCGACGAAGTGCCACTGGTTGAGGTTGATCACGGCGCTCGCGCTGTCGACGATGACGGGGTTGACCGCGCGGGAGAACAATCGCAAACGGCCGGAGCCGCCGTCACCGAGACTCAGCGCAAAACCGCCGCTGTTGCTCTGGTCGTCGGCGAAGATGCGCTGATCCCCGCTCAAGTTGACGGTCGGGCGGATCCAGGTGGTGATCGTGAAGCTGCCGGTCAGATTCGGGAACGATGCCGGCAGCTCGAGGTAGTCATTGTTGCGGTCGAAGCTGCCGTAGCGACAGGTGCCGGGATTGCCGGCGATGGCCGGCGTGGCACCGGCCGTGGTCGGGCCGTTCACGGCGCGGGCAGCATAGCCGTTGCCGGATACGTCCGCCACCTCGCCGGCGCTGCCCGCCCAGGCGTCCTCGTCCATGCGCCACTCGGCGAGCGCGGGCGGCAGAAAGGGCAGCGAGGTCGTCACCACCACGTCGTCGACGTGCCAGTAGTCGCGCCCGGAGACATTGTTCGCCGACAGCGCGCTCACCCGTACGCGAAAGCTCCCGTGCCGGGCCTGCACCGGTAGCACGTAGTTGCGCAGGTAGATCTGCACCGAGGGGTCGTTGCCGCTCGGGTGGCCCGGGAAGGTTTCCAGCGTCTGCCAGCTGCCGCCGCTGTCGAGGTATTCGATCGTGAGCGGCTCGCTGGCGTTCGGCGTATTGCTGCCGTTCTCGCGCTGCACCCAGATGCTGAGCGTCGCGTCCGGCAGGCCGAGCAGGCTGATGACGTTGCTGGTCATGCTCGCGCTGCCCGCGACCCCGTTCGCGTTGAGACGATACCGTACCGAGTGCGTGGGCGAATTGGACACCGCGGTGACCGTGCCGATGCTGTTGCCGGCGTCGGCGAAGGTGGTCCAGTTGCCCATGCCCGCTTCGAAATCGTCGGCGAACACGGTCGTCAGCGCGCGTACCGGTGTGGCGCCCAGCAGCAGGCAGGCGATTGTCACCCCGATCAGGCGGGTGCACGCAACAGCGACCGCTCGCGCCGGCCCTGCTGCCGGCGCGGCGCCCGGATCCACTGCGCATCGCGATCTCACCACCTGCTTCTCGCTGTCCCACGCGTCCGCCTGAAAGTATAGCGAGCGCCTGCAGTACGGGCGCGCGGACGGCTTTGCAGGCCGACGGCCGGCGTTTGCCGTCAGCCGAGCGGGGGCAGGGGCGCCGGATCGAGAAATCGTGTCAGAACGTTACGCATCATGCGCGAGACGTTGTTGTCGTAACCGGCGTGCGCGAGGCTGCCGCACCAGGCGATGGAACCGGTGGAGAACACGCCGCCGCCCTTGCCGGTGGTGAAATAGACGAGATCCGCGCGCACCTGGAAATCCTGGGTGCCGCCCATGCCGGGGAAGTTGAAGAAAATCTCCTCGCAAACGTGCGGGTAGTTGTCCGAGTGTCCCTCGCTCGCGGCGAGCAGCAGCGCCTGCGGTGGCGTCCCGAGCGCCAGATCGTAGCGGTCCAGCTCGTAACCCGCGGCGCCGCCACCGATGAGGCCGAAGTCGCCGATGAGCTCATCGGCGCCGATCCCCGCGGTGATGAAAGCCGCGCGCGGGTCGCGGGCGTCCGGCAGCTGCCGATACGGCGCCGAACGGTCGAAGCCCTCGGCGGTGAAACCGACGCCGAACAGCTTCTGCGGCGCGCGGCCGCGATTGCGCCACAGCCCGCTGCGCTCGCCCGTGCTGGCGAGATGGTATTCGCCCGGCTTCGCCTGCCAGGCGCGTGAACCGCTTTCGCCCTTGCGCACCTCGATGAGCCAGGGCTTGTCGGGGTGCCACGCGGTCACCCAGTAAAAACCGTTGGCGCCGAGATACATCGCGCGCCCGCCGTTGCCGAGGTAGTGTTCGAAAGCGTCGAGCATGGCGCCGGAGTAGTACTCGGGGTGCGTGCCGGTCAGCACGACCTGGTAGCGTTCGAGCAGCGCGGCGCCCTCCTGGTGCAGCTCGAGATCGGTGGCGACGTCGTAGTCGAAGCCGCTGGCATTGAGCCAGTCGACCAGGTGCAGATCCGCCGGGAACTGCCACAGCGTGCCGGCGGCATGGCGGAACTTCGGCCGCATGTTGATGATCGGCCGGCGTGCCGACGAATAACAGGTGCCGCTGCCGTCGGCGTGCAGATCGTAGGTCGACAGGCCGAGCTCGGTGTGGCCGTAGAAGTAAAGGTCCTGCTCGGCGATCACCGAGGTATGGCCGAGGATGGCCTGCGCCACCGGAACATCGTGGACGATGTGATCGTTGGCATAGGCGAGGTAGCTCGCGGTCGGCACGAGGAACAGGGTCTTCGCGGTCGCCCGCCCGCGCGGCGGCAGGACGAAGAACGGGATGTGGTCCTCGGCGTCGCCGAGCCGCAGTCGCAGCGCGTAGACGTCGCTCGCCAGATCCGCCGGCACCGTGAAGGTGATGTCGGTGTCCCAGCAGCAGTCGTCCAGATCGTCGTCGTGGAAGTGGATGGCGCCGTATTCGTGCGGGGCGTGGCGGAAGTCCTCCTCGTGTCCGCGCCAGTTCCAGCCGGTGACGGCGCGTACCGGCATGTTGACGCAGCGTCCGTGCAGCCCCTGCGGGCCGGCATCGAGGACCTCGTCGCCGGCAATGCCCTGCGGGCCGATGCCGGCGGCGAAATCCCAGGCCGCCAGCAGCCCGTCGGTGACCGCCCGACCCGTTGCAAGTCCCTCGATCTCGGCAGCGCTCAACACCCGCGCCCACAGGGCCGGCCGGTCGATCTTGCCGTTGAAGTGATCGTCGGTCCGCGTCGCCGACGCGCCGGCCGCGAGGCCCGCCATCACGAACGGCGTCCCGGAGTCGGCGACGCTCACGTCTGCCGGTTCCTCGTGCACGGTAGCGCGCGCGTCGACGACCGCCGGGCTCAGCAGGCTGTTGACCGAATTGACCACGGGCCGGACGTGCATGCGCACACGGCGCGCCGCCGGATCGTAGCTCGCCGCCACCGAGTACCACAGCGAAGCCTGCAGTGCCGCGGGCGCAAACACCGCCGCCGCGCCGGCCGGCCCCCCGAGCAGCAGGCCCGGCCGACCCTCGTCGAGCACCAGCGCGTAGCCGCGGCCGCAGTCGCGCGCGTAGCGGCCGAGCACACCCTGCATGGGTTTGCCGGGCGTGGTGGGTTGTATGAAGGCATGCAGTGTGAAGGCGCCGGCGGTCAGCAGGCGAGCGTCCGGGTCCGGCACGAGTACGCAGGAACCGACGTCGGTCGCCTGATAGCGGCCTTCGTACTCGCCATTGACGGTGGTTTCGACCAGTTCTTCGCGAAAGCCCGGTCCGTCGGGGTTCGTGTCGCCGTTCACCAGCCGCACCACGTCGGCGCGATAGCGTCCGGGCGCCTCGCAGCTCACCTTGAGCTCAATGGTCTCGCCCGGCGCCACGCTGAGCCGGTCCGCGTAACCGTGGATCGTCGTCGCGCGCATCTCAGCCGTGCTCCAGTGCGCGGACGCGGCGCAGGAAAATGCCGTGCAGGGCCGCGGCTTCGGTCGGCCACGTGTCCTCGCCGACGATTTGCGCCGGTACGCCACGCTGGCCCGAGAGCATCCCGATGCGGTACTCGCGCCAGGGTTCGGAGGCGACGATGACGTACTTGCCCGGCAGCGGCTGCTTGCGGAAATAGTTCAGCACGCGCGCCAGGGCGTCGGAATGCGGCCCGAGCGGATTGGCGGCGTGCTCGGCGATGAGCGCCGGGGTCACGAGCGCCTTCATCTGCGCGCGGATGCGGGCATCGAAACGCGCGTAGACCTGGAGCTGGCGATCGTGCGTGGGCATGGCGTTCTCCGTCGCGACCGTGCGTGGTCCGTTGCCGCAAGAATAGGCCCGGCGACGGGAATTTTCACCACCGGACACGTGGCCCCGCCGCGTCCTGGCGGCGCAGGCGCAGGCGCCGGGACGCCGGCGAAGGATTCTTTTCCAGTCGTGGCGCTGTTATCGTCGTCCGACCATGCCCGAGACGTCCGCGGGTTTCTTCGACAGAACCGTGCGCAGCATGCGTCTCGCCTGGCGTCGGGCGGGCGGGCGCGCGGCGCTCAGGGACACCCTCGCGCCGGATCTCGACGCGGGGCTCGAGCGCGTGCGCGCGCAGATCGACGCCTGCCTGGAAGGCCGTGGCGGCGAGGTATCGGCGCGCGCCCGGGCGGCGGAACTCGGCGAGGCCTATCTCGTTTTGAGCAGCGACGGTCGCCGCCGCTTCCTGCAACTGCTCGCCGCCGACTATGGTATCGACGTGGACGCCGTTCGGGCAGCGGGCACGGCCTTCGCCGGCGCCGCTGATGACGCGGCGCGCCGGGCCGCGCAGCGCCGCCTGCGCGAACTCCTGCAACCGCCGCGCGTGCGCCTGCTGTCGCAGTTCAACGGGCTGTACGAGGGCATCAAGTTCCTGGTTGATCTGCGTGCGGAGCTGATCGGGTTCGCCGCCACCGACACGAGCCTCGAACCGCTCGACGCCGAGCTGCGCGAGCTGCTCGCGTCGTGGTTCGACATCGGCTTCCTGCAGCTGACCCGGATCACCTGGAACACGCCGGCCGCGTTGCTGGAGAAGCTCATCGCCTACGAGGCGGTGCACGCGGTGCGGTCCTGGGACGATTTGAAGAACCGCCTGAGCCAGGATCGGCGCTGCTACGCCTTCTTCCATCCCAGCATGCCCGAGGAGCCGCTCATCTTCGTCCAGGTCGCGCTCGTCAACGGGCTTGCCGACAACGTCCAGACGCTGCTCGACGAGGCCGCGCCCGCGACCGATCCCGACGGCGCCGATACCGCTATCTTCTATTCGATTTCGAACTGCCAGCGCGGGCTCGCCGGTGTCGCTTTCGGTAACTTCCTGATCAAGCGCGTGGCCCACGATCTCGCGCGCGATCTGCCGGGGCTGGCGACGTTCGCGACCCTGTCGCCGGTGCCGGGCCTTTGCGACTGGCTGGCGCAGCTCGATGCCGATGAATTGAACCGGCGCATCGACGATGCTCCGGCCGAACGCCTGCGCCGGGTGGCGGAAGTCCCGGACGTCGCCGATGCAGTTGCCCGGCTGCTCGCGCGCCCGGACTGGCACGCGGATGCGGCGCTGGCGCGTGTGCTCGAGCCGGTATTGATGCAGCTTTGCGCGCACTACCTGACCACGGCGCGACGCGGCCGCCAGGCGCACGACCGCGTCGCCCACTTCCACCTGTCCAACGGCGCGCGCATCGAGCGGCTGAACTGGCTCGCCGATACTTCCATGCGTGGTCTCGAGCAGTCCGCCGGCATCATGGTGAACTACCGCTACAAGCTCAACGACGTCGAGAAGAACCACGAGGCCTACACGGGCGAGGGCAAGGTGAACGCCTCGGCCGCTGTGCGCCGGCTCGTGTGAGATGAAGCTCGCGGCCTCGATCGCGCTGTCGCTGCTCGTGCCGGGGCTGGCCCCGACGGCGCCGGCCGAGGCGCTCATTGCCGACACCGAAGCCTTCCTGCTCGGGAACTGGTCGCACAATTGCGCCGCCGAGCAAATCACCATCTATCGTGAGCGCGATGACCTGATGCAGCGCGGTATGGTGACCCTGTCACGCGGGCCGGGCACGTTGCCGGAGCAGCCCCCGACCACGCTCGACATCCGCCGTCTCGGCGACCGGATCGTGCTGGTGGCCACGCTCACCGTCGACGGCAGCGCGACGGCCATGATGTACAGGCTGCGTATCATCGGCACCGATACGCTGCAACTGGAAGCGGCCAAGAACTGTATCGGTGACGCCGGCTGCGCCATCGCCCGCGTGGACGAGTCATACGTGCGCTGTCGCGACTGAGCGCTTGTGCAAGCATCACCGCGCCTGCTGCGACGGCCCCTGGACGCCCCTGGCGGCGTTGCGGGGACCCCCGGATCGTTTCCGCAGGCCCGCTGTGCGCGCGATGTTGTGCACCCCCGCGCCTGGCCAGCAACGCCCGGGAACCGTCTCGCTACGGCGGGCGAATGTTTCACAAGCTCTGAGGCCGTGAACGGCTGGCGACCGACGGTGGCGACACGGTTGCGGCGGCGCCGGCATGGCAGCGTCGGTTCCGCCGACTGATGCGCGAGCTGTACTTTGCATACGGGTCGAACATGCTCACCCGCCGGTTACGGCAGCCGGAGCGCGCGCCGTCCGCCGTGGCCGTCGCGGTGGCCTGCCTGCGTGACCACCGCCTGACGTTTGCCAAGCGCAGTCACGACGGGTCGGGCAAGTGCGATGCCGAGCACACCGGCAACATGCACGACTGTGTCTACGGTATCGTGTTCGAGATGGACACCGCCGAACGCCGCGCGCTCGACCGGGTCGAAGGCGTCGGCCAGGGTTACGGGAGCAGGACTGTCGAAGTCGTGGCGGCCGGCGCGACCCTGAGCGCGTTCACGTACTACGCGACGATCACGGATGCGACGCTGCGTCCCTACCATTGGTACAAGGCTTACGTTACCGCCGGAGCCGCCGAGCACGGGCTGCCGCAGCGCTATCAGGATGCCCTTGCCGCCGTCGCAGCGATACGCGATCCCGACGAGGACCGCTGCGCCCGCGCGCTGGCCGTGCTCGCGAGCGGACGCTGAGCTTTGCGCCGCCGGCCGAAATCCGTTGACGGGAACCGGCTCGCGACGGCGGTTGGACGGGCCATCGCCAGCGCTCGCCGCACATATCGCAAAAGGACGACACCATGATCATCGACGTGCACACACACGTGAACAATTACGAGCAGGATCGGCAGCGTTCGACGCGCGAATGCATCGACGCGCTCGAGGAAGCCATGGCACGCAACGGTGTCGACTACGCCCTGACCCTGACCTCCTACAAGGTCGACGAACATCGCCCTTGCGTGCGCGAGGTGGTCGAAGCGGTCCGCGATCGCCCGCGCATCGGGGTCATCGCCGGCATCAGCTACCTGAACTACCGCGAGCGCGACCTGCGCGAAGTGGCGGACTATCTGCGTGAGGGACTGGTCAAGGGACTCAAGCTCTATCCCGGTTACGAACCGTTCTATCCTTACGACAGCCGCTGCCGCGTCATCTACGATCTGGCCATGGAGTTCGACGTGCCGGTGATGATCCACGCCGGCGACACCTACACGCCCAGGGCCAAGGTGCGCTACGCCCATCCCCTGAACGTCGACGACGTCGCGGTCGACAACCCGGCGCTCAAGCTCGTCATCTGCCACCTCGGCAATCCCTGGATCCGGGACTGCATGGAAGTCGTGTACAAGAACAGCAACGTCTATGCCGACGTCTCCGGACTCGTGCTCGGGCATTTCGAGGATCGGTTCGAACAGTACATGCTCGGACAGATCCGCGAGATGATTCTGTACGCCGGCGAGCCACGTTACCTGCTCTACGGTACCGACTGGCCGATCTCGAGCATGGAGACCTACCTGAAGTTCATGAACGGCCTCGGACTCACCGACGAGGCGCTCGAGCACATCATGTGGAAGAACGCCGCACGGCTGTTCCGGATCGATGGCGCCTCGCCCGGCGAGGATCCGCCGGAGCCGTCCGGCACGAAACGGAACCTCTGGAAGATCTGATCCCGGCCGTGCGGCGATGCGCCGCGCGACCCGGGCGCATCGCGCGCCGGGACGGGTTACGCCCGCACCCGGATGCGACCTCCCTGGCCCGGGGCCTGTCGTCATTTGCGATGCTGGTCCCTATACACGCCCGCTGCTTGCGTGCCGCGGCGCTAGGTATTGCAGGGGGGGCTGTGTTATGGTGCGCGCCAGTTTGTCGCGGTCCGCCGGTTCAAGGCGGGTCCAGAGTACCCCAAGACGTTCGTACGTTCTCAGGCCGGTATTCGCAAACCGGTCGTGGATTGCTTCCTGCCGAGGCCACTCCCCGATATCCCAGACGCCGTCCCGACAGGGCTGGCCGTGATGCCTTGGCAGTGTGATTTTTCGGAGCAACAGATCCATGAAATTCGACGATCTCGGCCTTTCGGCCGAGCTTCTGCGCGCGGTCGCAGAACAGGGCTACACCGTACCCACCCCCGTGCAGGTGCAGGCGATACCCGCGGTCCTCGCCGACCGCGACCTGATGGCGGGAGCGCAGACGGGCACGGGCAAGACGGCGGCGTTCACCCTGCCGCTGCTGCAGAACCTCATGCGTGCCACCCATGGCGGGCGCCGGCGCGTGCGCGCACTGGTGCTGACGCCGACACGCGAGCTGGCGGCGCAGGTGGGCGAGAGCGTGCGCACGTACGGCAAGCACCTGCCGCTGCGCAGTGCCGAGATATTCGGTGGCGTGAACATCAATCCGCAGATAAAGGCGCTGCGCAACGGTGTGGACATCCTGGTGGCGACGCCGGGGCGTCTGCTCGATCACGTCGAGCAGCGCACGGCGGATCTGTCGGCGGTCGAGATCCTCGTCCTCGACGAGGCCGATCGCATGCTCGACATGGGCTTCCTGCCTGCCATCGAACGGGTGCTCAAGGCCCTGCCATCCGCGCGCCAGACGCTGTTGTTCTCGGCGACGTTTCCCGATCCCATCCGCAAGCTGGCGCGCCGCCTGCAGGTCGACCCGGTCGTGGTAGAGGTGGCGCGCGCGAACGCGCCGGCCGATGCGGTCAGCCACAACGCCTATTTCGTCGACCAGGGGCGCAAGCGCGAGCTGCTGTCTTATCTCATCGGTTCGCAGAACTGGCAGCAGGTGCTCGTTTTCACGCGCACCAAGCACGGCGCCAACCGCCTCTCCGAGCAGCTCTGTCGCGACGGCATTGCCGCCGACGCGATCCACGGCAACAAGAGTCAGGGCGCGCGCACGCGTGCGCTCGAAGGCTTCAAGCGCCAGAAAGTTCGTGTGCTGGTCGCGACCGACATCGCCGCGCGCGGCCTGGATATCGACGAGCTGCCGCACGTGGTCAACTACGAGCTGCCGCACGTCGCGGAAGACTACGTGCACCGCATCGGCCGTACCGGGCGAGCCGGACGTGAGGGCGCGGCCTTGTCACTGGTGTGCGCCGATGAACGTGGCGCCCTGGAGGCGATCAAGCGGCTGATGAAGGTCGAGATCACCACCGCGACGGTACCGGGCTACGAGCCGACGCAGTCGGCGTCCGCGAACCCGACGCGCCGGCCGGGTGGCGGAGCGGGCAAGCCCGCGCACGCCCGCCGCGATCACTCGCGCAGGGATCAACCGCAGGTTCGCAGCCACGGCCCGCGGCCGACGCGCGGCGGCAGCGGGCGCAAACGCGTGGCCCGCTGACCGGAGCCGTTCGTAAGCGCGTCGCGTCAGCGACGGTATGCGCCGGGAGAACGTAGTGTCTCCCGGCGCGTCACAGATAGAACCACTGCGCGAACGTCGCCGCCTGGCCCAGGCGGCGCCCCGTCGCGTCGATCACATTCCAGACGACGGCGTCCTCGATGGCGAAGCGGCGGCCGCGCAGCGTCACGCGTACCCCGCGGTAGCCCTCGGTGTATCCGCGGGCCGCGACCCGGGCCATGACCGCCGCGCGCGCCTGGCGCAGGTCCGCTTCGGCGGTGAGCCGCGAGGGCGTGCGGGTGAACTGCGTCCAGTCGGTATCCCACAGCGCCAGCGCGGCGCGGTTGCCGTAGTTGAGTACCGGATCCGCTTCCGTGCCGTGCGAGACGACGACCCACGGTGCCTCGTACAGCGCACGGGCGAGCGCTTCGTCACCGGGCGCGGGGCTGACGAGCTCGCGGCCGAGCCAGTGCCGGAAGCTGCGCGCGAGAAGACCGCTCCAGGCGAGGATCGCCGCAGTGGGGTGAAACGGGTGTGCAGCATCTCGCTCGTCCATGGGCCGTGATCGCCTGTTGGCACGCGCCGCGACCGGATCGCCGTCGCAACCGCAGGCGCTGGCCGGCGGTGCAGGGAGCATACGGCGGCCGGATCCGCCGTGCGCCGCGCGCGTGCCGGTCCCGCGGGTCCGCGGCCCGGGCTCAGGCCGCGGCCTGTTGCGCGCCCGGGCTGCGCCCGAGCAGCCCGTAATCGTCGCGATCGGCCGCCTTGTCCAGCGGAACGAATGAGCTCACGCCCAGCTCGCGCAGCTCGATACCGGTGCAGATCCCGGAAACGCCGGCGCCGATGAGGGCGATCCGTGGCGTCCTGGCGTCGTTGAAGTAGCGCTTGATCGGGCTCCAGTCACTCATTAGTCGATCTCGCTCGGGTGCAGTGTGCCGGACCGCGAGGGTCCTGCTGCGCAACTGGTACTGTGGCATACGGGGCGGTACCGTACGTATCGGCCGCAGTGTACCCCGTGCCCGAGCTGTTGGGCGAAACATTGTTCGTATAGCGCACGGCCGGAATCCGGGAGCACGCGTGCCACGGCAGGCCGGCGGGGCTGTGCTACGCTCAAGGGAGCTTCGAGCAGGAGCATCGCCATGCAGTATTTCGAGAACAATGCCCTCGCCATCGGCAACACCCCGCTGGTCCGTCTCAACCGGGTCGTCGATCCCGCAGGCCCGCTGGTGCTGGCCAAGATCGAGGGCCGCAACCCCGCCTATTCGGTCAAGTGCCGCATCGGCGCGTCCATGGTCCAGGACGCCGAGCGCCGCGGCGTGCTCAATCCCGGCATGCAGATCGTCGAGCCGACCAGCGGCAATACCGGCATCGCGCTCGCTTTCGTGTGCGCCGCGCGTGGGTACGGGCTCACCCTCACCATGCCCGAGACCATGAGCCTGGAGCGGCGCAAGGTGCTCAAAGCCTTCGGCGCCGAGCTGGTGCTGACGGAGGGCGCGAAGGGCATGCCCGGGGCCATCGCCAAAGCCGCGGAAATCGCCGCATCGGATCCGGGGCGTTATTTCATGCCACAGCAGTTCAAGAATCCGGCCAATCCGGCCGTGCACGAGCACACGACCGGCCCCGAGATCTGGGCCGCGACCGATGGTGGCGTCGACGTGCTCGTCTCCGGCGTCGGTACCGGCGGCACCATTACCGGGGTCGCGCGTTACATCAAGAAGACCCGTGGCAAGAACCTGCTCGCGGTTGCGGTCGAGCCGGCGGCGAGCCCGGTCATCACCCAGACGATCGCGGGCGAGCCGGTCAAGCCCGGCCCGCACAAGATCCAGGGCATCGGCGCCGGGTTCGTGCCCGACACCCTGGATCTGGCCCTGGTCGACCGCGTCGAACAGGTCTCGAATGAGGAATCGATCGAGTTCGCACGGCGACTGGCGCGCGAGGAGGGCATTCTGTCGGGCATCTCCTGCGGTGCCGCCGCCGCCGTCGCGGCCCGGCTGGCGGGTGAGCCGGCGCTGGCGGGCAAGACCATCGTGGTCATTCTGCCCGACGCCGGCGAGCGCTATCTGTCGAGTGTGCTGTTCGAGGACATCACCGCCTGAGCCGTCCGCGGGGTACGCGGCGACACCGCGCCCGATAACGGTCCTGCGGGTCGAGCCGACGGTCCGCTTCAGGCGGCGGTGTCGATGGCACCCGGGCGAGTGACCGCCGGGTGCTCGCGCAGCCACCCGTCCCTGCCGGCATAAGCGGCATTGACCATCCAGCCCCCGGGTCGCTGCGGCTGCGCCGCGGGCGCCGCGGGCGCCGCCGGCGACTCGGCCGTAGTCGCCAGCACGGTGACCGCGGCGGGACGACCGGCGTCACGGGTTGCATAAGCCGCACTGATCATCCAGCCCCCGCGGCGCGGCTCCGATTGCGCGCCGGCCGCGGGGTCCGTGAGCGACGGCTGCCCCGGTGCGGGCGCCGTCGTTCCCGCCACCGCCCCCGCAACCACGGCCGGCGCGTGCGCAGGCACCCCGAGGCTCGCCAGCATCTGCTCACCCAGCTCATGCCCGGTCGCCTGCTCGATCACGGCGTTCGCCGCGCCCAGCAGCGCCCCGATCGGGCCGCCGAACAAGGCACCGCCGGCCACGCGCGAGGCGGGCGAGATGTCGTCGCCGGTCAGGCGGCGGTAGATCGCGCCCACGAGCGGAATGTGCTGCAGCGGGTTGACCACGTCGAGCAGATCGCCGAAGGACAGCCCGTCGTCACCGAACGGCCGAAATCGCGCCCCGGCCGTGGCCGTGGCGGGTGCGGCCGTCGCCACACCAGCGGTCAATGGTGAGATCGGCACGGGTGTCTGCTCGGGGACATCATGCGCTTGACTGCAAATGCCATACCACGCCGGCAGGGGCCGGCCGGCCGGTGCTCGCGCGACAGCGGGCGGCAAGGCTCCGGTCGCAGGGCGGCAAAGGCGCTCAGCCCGGCGGCAGATCCCTGCCTGCGCTCAGGACTGCGCCGCCGCGAGCTCGTGCAGGAACTGCTCGATCACCCGGTGGGTATCGCCGATTTCCTCGGTCAGGATCCCGTGTCGCTTCGAGGGGATCAGCACGACGCTCTTGTCCGTGCTGCCGAGCCGGTCATAGAGGATGTCGGCGCTGCGTGGATCGACGACGATATCGTCCGTGCCCTGAAGGATCTTCACCGGACAACGAACGTCCCGCAGCGTGTCGCGCTCCAGCGCTTCGACGAGCCGGCGCAGCTCGTACAGGGCACGGATCGGCACGTGCCGGTAGTTGATGTGCGGATGCTCGGACTCGTTGAGACGAAACGGCATGATGCCGTCGGCCGGGGACATGCTGCGGATGAGCCGGTTGGCGCCGTGCATGAGCGGTACGAAAACCATGTTCCGGTTGCGAAAGCGCAGCGGCGTCGATATGGCGACGACGCCGGCGAGCTCCTGCGGGAGGGTCGCCGCGTGCACGAGTGCGAGCGCCGCGCCGGTCGAGAACCCCACCATGCACACCCGCGGCACGTACGCCGCCATGATCTCGTAACCGCGCCGGACCGAATCCAGCCAGTCCGTCCAGCTCCGGCCGCGCAGATCCCAGGGTGAGGAGCCGTGACCTTTCAATCGCGGGCCGACCACCGGGTAGCCCCGCTCGGCGAGCTTCTCGCCGAAGACCCGAACCTCGGCGGGCGATGCGAGCAGACCGTGCAGCAGGACGACACCGAGCGGCCCCGGCGCTTGCGGCAGGAACAGAAACGGCTCGCCGGATTCGGTCGCCGTCTCGTGGCTGTTGATCTCGTCGTAGCGGGGGCGGCGGTAATAATCACGGTCCCAGTGCCAGGCCCGCAGTTCGTCGTCGAAGCGCAGCTCGGCGAAGCTGCGCCTGTCGATGGGGTCGGCACCCGCGAGCGTCGCTTCGATCGCCTGCTCCACGGTGGCTACCGGTGCGGCCTCGTTGGCATACACCGCGATCGGATTTTCGATCCGGATGGCGTCGAACGCCTGCTGCTCCCCGAGCTTGTCGAGCAGCACATAGTGACCGTCCACGCGATCGACGAGCTCCGCCTCGACGGTGGAGTCGAGGAACTGCGCGAGACCGGCACAAATGCCTTCCGGGAGCCCCCCATAGTTCTCGGGATTGCGCAGGCTGCGGTGCAGGTACACGGCGTCGTCGCTCTGCACGCGTTTCACGGCATAGTAGAGCAAGCGGTGGAACCGCTCGGTGGCAATCCTGCGTTCGCCGCGCTCGTGCAGCCCGAGCATGAGCCGGGAGGCGAGATGGCTCAGGTTCACGGTGACGCATCCGTACATTGCATGCATGGCCTCGTCGCGCAGGCGCTCGACACTGCGGCGCAGTGTAACGCCGAGCACGGCGCGTCGCAGCCGGTCGCGGAAAGCGTCGCGCGCGAAGAAATCGTCGAACTCCGTCGCCACCCGGCCGAGGTGACGCACGGCCCAGCGTTCGAGATGGCCCCAGCGCGTCGCCGGCGTCAGCGCGGTACCGACGCGTATGTCCATGTCCGTGTCGGCGAGCAGGATGTTGCTTTCGATGACGATCTCCTCCGCCGCGCGCGGACTGAGCTGGCCCGCCACCCGCTCGACCATCCGGCGCAGGCGGTTGTCGCGCACGCGCAGCGGATAAAAGGTGATGTTCGCGGGCACCACCGTGGTCGGCCGCTGCACGGCAGTGAGCAGCGCCTCGACGTTCGCGAAGCGCAGCGCCGTCATCCAGCGTTCCAGCGCGGCATGGTCGTGACGGCGCGCGGCTTCGCGCACGGCGACGCGGAATGCTTCCAGTCCGTTGGCGAGCGCCGCGGCGCCGGAATGATGCCGGCGCCGGCCGAGGGCGCGACGCGAGTAGACGCCGTACTCACCGGATTCATCGACGACGCGGCGATCCTTGACCATGCCGCCTTCGGGAAAGATCACGATCTTGCGCCCGTGCAGCGCTTCGGCGGCCAGCAGGGGCAGCAATCGCGGATGGTCGTTCGGCACGGCGCCGAGGTCCACCAGGTAGTTTGTCAGGCGCTCATCGCCGTGAAAAAATTCGGCCGCCGCGACCGAACGGCAGAACGCACCACTGTCCAGGTAGATCAGGTACTGCGGGATGAACGTCTCGAAGCGGGCGAAGTGGTTGAACACGAAAATCTCGCCGCTGTGGATCGTGTCGCCCGAGTGGTGCATCTTGATGTGGACCTTGAGCACCCGGCGGACGGTGTTGAACAGCCGGACCGACCATTCGTAGGTCGACGGGTCGAGCTCGTAGGTGAGTTCTTCGTCCACTGCTGACGCTTTTCTCGCGAGGCGACGCTGACGCACGATACCACGCACCTGCGCAGGCGGCGCGCGCTGGCGCTCACGATTGCGATTGCGCTCATCGCGGCGGGCTGCGACGGGCCGCCGCCGTCGCCGTCTGCTTCCGCGCCCGCCGGCGCGCCGCTGATCGTGGCCGATCCGTTGCCGCGTTACGAGGCCCTGCGGGCTTCGATCCGTGCCGGCGCGGCCACCGGCGCCGAGGTCCGCGAGGCGCTGACCGAGCGTGATGCGCTCGGTCTGAGCAACACGGTGCTGCAGCTGTATTACCTGCGCGAGGATGCCGGCGTACGGGCGCTGCTCGAGGCGCTGTGGTCCGGGCAGCGTGATCAGGCGCGCGCCGCAGCCTGGGACACGCTCGCCACGGCGCCGGTGCGCGTCGCGCTCGCGCATACGCTCGCGCGCATCGATCCGGGCCGCCGGCCGCAGTTGCTGGCGTTCATCCGTGCCTCGCTGGCGAGCCGGGACGAATTCGCCCAGGCCCAGGCCGCACTTGCGCTCGCCTTCGTCGGTGATCACGAGGATCTGCCCGCGCTCGAGGCGCTCGCCCGCAGCGGTGGCGATTACGCCGCGGAAGCTGCGCTCAAGGCGCTCGCGATCCGCGGCGGCGACACGGCGCACCAGGCCATGTTGCGGCTGCAGCGGCACTACCGCGCCGATGCCCAGCGCAGCGCCGTCATCCGCCAGCTCCTCGCCGAACGCTGGCCGCCGGTTCCCGGGCAGCCACCCTGAGCCGCATGCGCGCGCCGCCGCAGGGGTTCGGGTTCAGCCCGGATCGCTGCGGCGGCCGGTGCCGTGACGGCCAAGCGCCCAGGCGACGTGTTCGCGGACCAGGGCCGAAGGATGCGCAGCCCGCGCCCGCAGCGCGGTCAGAACCTCGGCCGTGGCGGGCGCGTTGCCGAGTGCGACCGCCACGTTGCGCAACCAGCGTTCGTGGCCGATGCGCCGGATCGGCGAACCCTCGGTCCGGGCGCGAAACTGCGCTTCACTCCAGCCGAACAGATCGGCAAGGCGCGGCGCGTCCAGACCCTCCCTCGGCGCGAAGTCTGCAAGCGGCGTCGGTCGGGCGAAGCGGTTCCACGGACATACCAGCTGGCAGTCGTCACAGCCGTAGATGCGGTTGCCCATGGCGACGCGGAATTCCTCGGGGATCGGGCCGTGCAGCTCGATGGTGTGGTAGGAGATGCAGCGGCGGGCGTCGACCTGGTAGGGGCCGACGATGGCACGCGTGGGACACACGTCCAGGCAGGCGGTGCAACGACCGCAGTAGCCCTGCGTCTCGGGCGCGTCCAGCGGCAGCGGCAGATCGGTGTAGATCTCTCCCAGGAAGAACCAGGAACCTGCATCGCGGGCGATGAGGTTGCTGTGCTTGCCGATCCAGCCCAGCCCGGCGTTGCGTGCCAGCGCCTTTTCCAGCACCGGGGCACTGTCGCAGAACACGCGGTAGCCGAACGGGCCGATCCGTTCGCCCAGCCGCCGCGCCAGGCGTTCGAGGCGCCCGCGTACGACCTTGTGGTAATCGCGCCCGAGCGCGTAGCGGGACACGTATCCCGTCCCGGGATCGGCCAGCACCGCTTCGGCGGGCCGCGCCGCAGCGGGGTAGTAGTCCATGCGCACACTGACGACCCGGACGGTGCCGGCGCGCAGCTCCGCGGGGCGGGTCCGGCGCGTTCCGTGCCGGGCCATGTAACCCATGTCGCCGTGGAAGCCGCGCTCGAGCCAGCGCAGCAGATGCTGCTCGTCGCGACCGAGGTCGACGCCGGTGATGCCCAGGCGCTGGAAACCCAGCGCCCGCGCCCACTCGCGCAGCTGTTCGGCGAGACCGCTGCAGCCGGGCGTGGCCGGGCCGGCCCCGGTGTTCACGCCGGTGACGGCGACTTGTTCCAGCCCGCGCCCGGTGCCGTGCCGAAGCGCCGTTGCCTGACCGCCTGCCACAAGGCTTCGAACGCCCGCGCGGGACCGCAGTTCGGCGCGTACACACCGATCGGCGCGCGTTGCGTGCCCATCCGTTCGACCTCGGCGGCGTAGGGAATGAAACTGTGCAGCACCTCCGGGTGCGAACGTACGAACTCGGTCACGATCTCCCGGTGCAGGCGCCGCCGCCGGTCGACCATCGAGAAAAAGGGCATGATATCGACCTCGAGGTCGCCGCTCGCACGCACGAACTGCGTCACCTGCTCGTAGGCGCGCAGCGACAGGGGCGTCGGAATGAGCGGTACGAGCAGAGCGTCCGCCGCGCAGAACACGCCCTCGGACACGAGCGAGATACTCGGCGCGCAATCGAGCAGGCACAGATCGTAGCTGTCGGCGAGCGGCGTCAGCAGTTTTGCCAGGCGCTTGATCGGGTTCTTCGCCTCGAGCAGATCGACGTCCAGGTTGCGGTAGGAAAAATCCGCGGGCAGCAGGTCGAGCAGCTCGTAGTCGGTCGCCTTGATGGCGTTCGGCAGCTGCTTGCGATGTGTGAGCAGATGATGCGCCCCGCCGTTGACGCCCGCCCGTACGCGGAAGTAAAAGGTACTCGCGGCCTGCGGGTCGAGATCCCACACCAGCGTGCGCAGGCCGCCGCGCGCGGCGAGCCAGGCGAGGTTGACTGCGGCTGCGGTCTTGCCTACGCCACCTTTCAGATTGTAGACGGCAATGGTCTGCATGCTGGATCCGGACCCGATGCCGGCCTCACGGCTGGACCAGACGCCGCAGCCGGCGCAGGTTCCTGGGCCTGCTGAAGCGGGCGTAGGTCAGTGCGAACTTCTCCTGCGGGTCGGTGGCGTCGCGCACGACGTGCGCTTCGATACGCCGCATGATTTCTATCATGCCACGCGTGGTGGCGGGATCGCTCTGCATGCTCGCGCGCCACTGCGCCAGCAGCGCCTGCTGCACGCTCGCGTCGCAGATGCTGCCGAGGTTGTCCTGCAGGCGTTTCATGCCGCGTACGGCGGCGGCGGTATCCTCGGGCGCAAACAGGGTCGCAAAGGCCTCGATGACGTAGCGCAGCTTCTTGGCCGTCTTGCGCAGCTCGTGCTGGCCCGCGATGGTGCCCGCGGCGAGCGCTGCGGTACCCTGGTGCAGCAGCCGTTCGAGCAGCCGGGCGATCGCACGTCGGGCCACTTCCCGCGCGCGCACGTGGGCGGTCTGGCCGGCGACGGTTCCGGCTTGCAGTCCGTCGAGCAACTCCTGCCACTCGCGGTCGAAAGCGCGGTAGCGTTCGGTGTCCATGCCGTGCAGCACGCGCGTCATCTCATGGCGACGGCGCTCGGCCAGAAATGCGCGCACCCTTTCGCCCTCCGGGCGCAGCGACGCCGGCAGCCGATCCAGGTGGCCGGGCAGGGCGAGCTCGAACACGTCCAGGTCGCGCAAGCCACCGGTCAGGCGGCTGAGCCAGGCGAAGGTGGTCTTGAAATGCGTGCGCTCGAGGGTCGGCACGACGCCGCGTACACTCAGGAGCAGGGACCGGGAACGCCGCATGGCCGTGCGGAATTCGTGCAGAAATTCCGTGTCGATGTCGGCGCGGATCCCGGGTTCGTTGCCGCGGATGACGTCGAAATACGACGCCAGCACCGCGCCGACCGCCGGACCGGCTGCGATCTCCGGTGTCAGCACGACCAACGGTTTGGACGTGTAGTCCAGCGGCAGCCGGCCACGCCCCGATTCGAGCAGTACGAACAGCGGATCGGCGTCGAGCGGCTGCAACGCGCAGCGCTGGTGCAGGAAAGCGGCGACCGGCGGCAGCGCGTCGGCGTAGCCGCGCAGCACCTCGATGCGCACCAGCGGGCGCGGCCGCGCGCCGCCTGTGTCGGTGCGTTGCGCCTGCTCGATCGCGAGCCGCAGCATTACCTTGCCGGCCGCGTCGACGCGTTCGAACGTGCGTGCCCGCACGCGCGCCTGCGCCATCGGCAACAGCGCCCGGATTTTTACCGCTGCCGACACCTTGCGTCGCAGCGACCCAGGCGGCAGTCCGATGGCGTAGCGCGGCACGCTGGCCACTCTGGCCGCGGCAATGGTCCGGGCGGTCCCGCGCGGCCGCAGCCGCAGGTGCCCCTCGGACCCTTCGAGGTCGTGCTCGAGGGCGAGGCCGGCGGCGAACAAGCGCCAGTCGAAACTGTCGTACCACGTCCGCAGGACATCGAGCCGGCCCGTGCGGACCAGACCGAGCTCGTCCTCCAGCCGTGCCGCGAGCGCACCCACCGCCAGGCCGCGCGGCAGCGCGTAGAACACGCAGGCATCACTCAAGCTTCGCTGACTCCCGCACCTGCTCGTGGTTCGACTCGCAAGGCATCCGTGCGTGCGCGCCGGCACGCCTGCGCATTGCGGTGAGGGCGCCGGGACCGCCGTCGGTATAAACTCGGGTCCCTCGACGGCACCCATTATGCGCCACGCGCGCCGGATTATCCCACCCTCGATGACCGCGGACTGACCCGATGATCAAGGTTTTCAGCGACTGGTATTACCGCTATTTCTCCGATCCGCAAGCGGTTTTGCTCGCGGTACTGCTCGTGCTCGCCTTCGGTGTGCTCGCCCTGATGGGCAGGAATCTGGCGCCGCTGCTCGCTGCCATCGTCATCGCCTACCTGCTCGAGGGTACCGTGCAGCAGCTCGAGGGCTATGGCATGCCGCGGCTGGCGGCGGTGACGCTGGTGTTCACGGCGTTCCTCGCCCTGCTCGTATTCATCGTCGTCGGCCTGATGCCGGTGGTGTCGCGCCAGATCGGCGAATTCCTGCGCGATCTGCCGCGCATGATCAACCAGGCGCAGGTGCTGCTGTCGCGACTTCCCGAGCAGTATCCGCAACTGGTCACCACCGACCAGATCACCGGCGTGGTCACCGAGGTGCGCACCGGCATCGGTGACCTCAGCCGGAGCGTTCTTTCGTACTCGCTCGCCTCGATCCAGGCGCTCGTGACCATGCTGGTCTACCTCATCCTCGGCCCGCTGTTGGTGTTCTTCTTCCTCAAGGACAAGGCGCTAATCGTCGCCTGGGTAACCGGTTTCCTGCCGCGCTCGCGCGAGCTGCTCACGCGCGTGTGGCACGAGATGGACGTGCAGATGGGCAATTACGTGCGTGGCAAGGTGTACGAGATCTTCATCGTCGGCACGGTGACTTACGCGGTGTTTGCCGCGCTCGGGCTTGCCTACGCGCCGCTGCTCGCAGTGCTGGTCGGGCTGTCGGTCATCGTTCCGTACATCGGCGCCACGGTGGTGACCCTGCCGGTCGCCTTCGCCGCCTATCTGCAGATGGGGTGGGGGACGCAATTCGCCTGGGTCATGGCCGCCTACGGCGTCATTCAGGCGCTCGACGGCAACCTGCTCGTGCCGCTGCTGTTCTCCGAGGCGGTCAATCTGCACCCGGTGGCCATCATCGTCGCGGTGCTCGTGTTCGGCGGGCTGTGGGGTTTCTGGGGCGTGTTCTTCGCCATTCCGCTCGCGACCCTGGTCAAGGCGCTGATCGGCGCCTGGCCGCGAGTGCCGAACGACGACGAGTTGGAACCCGGGGCGGCCTGAGCGGCGCGCGGTCGGATCAAAGGTACTCGGACGCGACGTCGGCCAGCCGCGAGCGCTCGCCGCGGCGCAGGATGATGTGACCGCTGTGCTCCCAGTGCTTGAGGCGATCGACGACGTAGGTGAGGCCCGAGGTCGTTTCCGACAGATAAGGCGTGTCGATCTGGGTGATGTTGCCCAGGCATACGATTTTCGTACCGGGACCCGCGCGGGTGACCAGGGTCTTTATCTGCTTGGGCGTGAGGTTCTGCGCCTCGTCGATAATGACGTAGCGATTGAAGAAGGTGCGCCCGCGCATGAAGTTGAGTGAGCGGATCTTGATCCGCTTTTGCAGCAGGTCCGTGGTCGCCTGGCGGCCCCAGTCGCCGCCGATCTCGGTTTCCGTGAGCACCTCGAGGTTGTCCAGCAGCGCTCCCATCCAGGGCGTCATCTTCTCCTCCTCCGTGCCGGGGAGAAAACCGATGTCCTCGCCCACCGGAACGGTGACCCGGGTCATCACGATCTCGCGATAGCGCTGCTGCTCCATGGTCTGGGCGAGACCGGCTGCGAGCGCGAGCAGGGTCTTGCCGGTGCCCGCGGTGCCCATCAGCGTGACGAAGTCGACCCCGGGATCGAGGAGCAGGTTCAGTGCGAAATTCTGTTCGCGGTTGCGTGCCGCGATGCCCCACACGGCGTGCTTGGGGCTGCGGTAATCCTGTGCCCGCTCGACCACCGCGGCGCCGTCCTCGACCCGCCGGACCAGGCCTTCGAAACCTTGCCCGTTCTCCTGGTACAGGCACTGATTGGGGTAGCAGGCCGTCGCGAACGCGCCGGCGATGCGGTAGCAGGTGTGCCCCGATTCCTGCCAGCAGTCGACATGCTGCGCTCCGGCTTCCCAGAAATCATCGGGCAGCCGTTCGATGCCGCTGTAGAGCAGGTTGACGTCGTCGAGAACCTTGTCGTTGGAATAATCCTCCGCCGTCAGCCCGAGCAGCCGCGCCTTGATGCGCAGGTTGATGTCCTTGGACACCAGCACCACGTGCCGGTCCGCGCGCAGCGTCAGCAGACCGAGCGTAGTGCCGAGAATGGTGTTGTCCGGCCGGTTGCCCGGCAGCGGCTCGGGCAACTCGCCCGGCAGCGATCGGGTCTGGAGAAACAGCCGTCCGGTGGCCGGCGCGGCGGCGGCGCCGTTCACCGGTGCCGGCAGCGCCAGCCCGCGTTCGATGTTCGCGCGATCGGCGGTACCGATGAGCTCGTCCAGGAAACGGCTGACCTGCCGCGCGCTGCGGGCAATCTCCGAGGTGCCCTTTTTCGCGGCGTCGAGCTCCTCGAGCACGACCATGGGCAGAAACACGTCGTGTTCCTGAAAGCGGAACATCGACGTGGGATCGTGAATGAGTACGTTCGTGTCCAGCACGAACAGACGCGGTGCGGTTGTGGTCATGCAGAATGGTTACGGCGGCCCGGGAACCTCGTGGCGCGGGCCGGCGTCTATTTCACCGGTTCCATGATCGCGTCGAGATTGAGCTGGTCGCAAAACTCGAGGAAGTCACCGCGCAGCGCCGCGATCGAAGTGTCGGTCGGTACGCTGATGGTCACGTGCAGCGAAAACATGGGCGTGCCCGTGTGCGCGGCCGGATAGGTCGTGGAATGCATGTCCTCGATGGCGATGTCCCGCGCCGAGAAGAAATGCGCGATGTCCGCAACGATGCCGGGCCGGTCGCTGGCTACGACCTCGATGGCATAGGGCATCAGGTCGGTGACCTGGGCGCGGGGTGTGGTGCGTTTGGCGAACACGTGCACCTTGTACCGGGACTCGATGCGCGGCAGGCCATCCTCGAGCTTGACGATCGCATTCCAGGTACCCGCCACGAGCAGCATGAGCGCGCATTCGCTGCCGAGCACGGTCATCCGGCTGTCGACGATGGTACAGCCGCTGTCGCGTATGCTGGTCGCCATGGCGTCGATGACACCGGGCTGGTTGGCGCCGACGACGGCGATGACGAGGTAGTTCTGCATGCGGGCGTATCGTTGTCGTTATATCGTGGCGCAGCGGGCGACGCGATCAGGCGCACGACACCCCCGTTTCCCCGCGGCGACCGGATCAGGGTAGGATCCCGCCCGCCCGCCGGGCAGCGCCGCCGCGTGTCCGCCGGGCCGCGCCGCAGCACCGGCCAGGGCGCGCGGCCCGCGGGATTCACGTCGCGGACCCTGTCACCGCTGGGCGTGGTCTGGCGCCCTCATTGTGCATGGCGGCTTTGCACTGCGGCAAGCGGCGTGGTTGCGACCGTGCCGGGATGGTCGCCCGGCCCCCTGGCAGTTGCCCCTGGCAGCGCCACGGGATAGCATAAACGATTGAATTTGAATATTTTATAGAGGCTCCGCATGTATTCGGGCAGTCTTGTCGCAGTCGTCACGCCGATGCGGGCCGGAACCCTGCCGGACACGCCGCTCGATCCCGTTGCGCTGCAGCGGCTGGTGGAATTCCACATCACCAACGGCACGGACGCGATCGTGGCGGTCGGCACGACCGGCGAGTCCGCGACTTTGTCGGAACGGGAGCATTGCGACGTCATCAGCCAGGTGGTGCGCTGGGCGGCGGGTCGGGTTCCGGTCATCGCCGGGACGGGTGCGAATTCGACCACCGAGGCAATCCGGCTCACCCGGGAGGCCCGCGACGCCGGCGCAGACGCCTGCCTGCTGGTGACGCCGTACTACAACAAGCCGACCCAGGACGGCCTGTACCGCCATTTTCGCGCCGTTGCCGAGGCCGTACCGATCCCGCAGATCCTGTACAACGTTCCGTCGCGTACCGCCTGCGACATGCTGCCCGAGACCGTCGCGCGCCTGGCCGGTATCGACAACATCGTCGGCATCAAGGAGGCGACCGGCGACATCAGCCGCGTCGCGCGCCTGAAACAGCTCTGCGGTGACGATTTCTGCCTGCTCAGCGGTGACGACGCGACGGCTCTGGAGTTCATGCTGGCCGGCGGTCACGGCGTCATTTCGGTTACCGCCAACGTCGCGCCACGCGCGATGCACGACATGTGCGTGCAGGCGCTGGCGGGAGACCGGGTCCGTGCGCAAGCGCTCAATGCGCCGATCGAGGCGCTGCACGTGCAGCTGTTCTGCGAGTCCAATCCCATACCGACCAAGTGGGCGCTGGCCGAGATGGGGCTCATCGAGGCGGGTATCCGCCTGCCGCTCACCTGGCTGGCCGAGGATTGCCGGCCGCGAGTGCGGCAGGCCATGGCGCGGGCCGCGATCGCGCCGGCGAGCTGAGCGTCGCTGCGACGCGTGTCTCAAGACCATTTCGAGGTGAAATCAAACGATGTTACGCAGTCTGCTGGTCGTATTGGTCGCCGCCGCCCTGTTTGGCCTGGCGGCTTGCAGCCGGATCGTGCCCAAGCTCGATGAGGTGATTCCGGACAAACGAACCGAGTACAAGAAGAGCAAATCGATGCCGGATCTGGAAGTGCCTCCGGATCTCACCACGGAAGCCATCAAGGACCGTATGGGCATACCGGAAGGCGGGGCGGCGGCCACCTACTCCACCTATCAGGAGCGCATCACCGAGCGGCGCAAGGAGAAGGAAATCGAGCAGACGGGCCAGGCGGCGCTGCAGAAGCTCGAGAACGAGCAGCTGCTGATCGTGGCCGGCGCGCCGGGCCTCACCTTCCCCAAGTTGCGCGAGTTCTTCAACGAGCGCAAGTTCAAGCTGGCACTCGACGATGCCGATCTCGGCTACCTCGAGACCGCGTGGCGTGAGAACAGCGAGGAGCTGATTCGCGACAAGTACAAGGTGCACGTCGAACCGGGGGAGGAATCCGCCACGACGGTGCTGTACATCTCGCACATCGGCGAGCAACTCGTGCCCAAAGGCGAGGACCTCGTCTGGCAGCCGCGGGCGACCGATCCGAAGCTCGCGGCCGCGATCGCGACCGATCTGCGTGGCTATCTCGGCGGCTCGGCGGTGAGCCCGGCCACCGTTGCCGCTGCGGGCGCCGCGCGCACGCCGACGCCGATGCCGCAGGCGCGGCGCGGCGGCGGCGACGCCGACGACGAGCGCGTGCAGCTCGTCAATGCCGGCGAAGGCAAGCTTTATCTCGCCGTGCAGCAGGATTTCGCCGCCGCATGGCGTTCGACGGCAGATGCGCTCGACCAGGTCGGCGTCGTCGTCGACCAGGAAGACCGGAACCGCGGTGTGTTTTTCGTGCATTTCAGCGAGCCGCCGCCCGGTGGCGAGAACAAGAAGGGCATGTGGTCGCGTCTCGCGTTCTGGAAGAAGGGCGGCAGCGACGGCCAGTATCGCGTCACCCTGACCGGAGTCGGCGCCAAGACCGAAGTGGTCGTGCTCGACGCAGAGGGGCGCTGGGACACGAGCGAGGCCGCCGGCCAGCTGCTGGTGCGTCTGCACGAACGCCTGAACCAGCTCCTGTGACGCCCTAGAGCCCGCGGCGCCACCGCGTGCCACCGGACTGCGACGGCGCCCGGACCTGAGCGTGCGTTTCGCGTCGCTCGGCAGCGGTAGTCGTGGCAATGCGCTGGTCGTCGAGGCTGGCGGGACCCGGGTGCTCATCGACTGCGGTTTTTCCGTGCGCGAGACCGAGCGGCGGCTCACCCGGATCGGTATCGATCCCGCCGGTATCGACGCCATCCTGGTCACGCACGAGCACGGTGATCACGCCGCGGGTGTCGGCGCCCTCGCGCGTCGTTACCGGCTGGCGGTGTGGTCGACCGCGGGTACCGCACTGGCGGCGGCCCCGATGTTCGGCGCCGTCGAAGCCGCCACCTTCGCCAACCACGCCGAATTCGTGCTCGGCGCCCTCGCGGTGGAGCCGGTGCCGGTACCGCACGATGCGCGTGAGCCCTGTCAGTTCATTCTCAGTGACGGCGACTGCCGGCTGGGCGTGGTCACCGACGTCGGCAGGGCGACGCCGTACCTGTGCAGCGCGCTCGGCGGCTGCGACGCGCTGGTGCTGGAATTCAACCACGACGAGGCCCTGCTGGCCGCCGGTGCCTACCCGCCGTTGCTGAAAGCCCGCGTCGGCGGCGATCTCGGCCACCTCAGCAACCGTCAGGCCGCCAGCCTGCTCGCGCAGGTGGACACCTCGCGGCTGCGCCATTTCGTCGCCGCCCATCTGTCCGAACGCAACAATACGCCGCAGCTGGCCCGCGATGCGGCGGCCGGGGCGCTCGGCTGCGCCCCCGGGTGGGTGAGCGTCGCCGACCAGGATACGGGCTTCGGCTGGCGCGAGCTGTGACCGCGGCCGCCGTGACGGCCGCTGTCCCGCCTCAGGGTTTTACGTGGCGGATCAGCCGCCGGCGCTTCTGCTGCTGGCGGTGGGTGAGCGGATTTCGTTTGCCTGCGTATGGATTGGCGCCCTGACGGTACTCGATACGCACCGGCGTGCCGGTCAGCTTCAGGGCTTCGCGAAAGCAGCGCTCCAGGTACCGGGTGTAGGCAGCCGGCACGGCGGCGACCTGGGTGCCGTGGATGATGATGAGCGGCGGGTTGTGGCCGCCGAGATGCGCGTAGCGCAGCTTGATCCGGCGACCGCGCACCAGCGGCGGCGGGTGCGCAAGGACTGCCTGCTCGAGGATCCTGGTGAGCCGGGCCGTGGGCACCTGTACGAACGCGGAGGCGCGCGCCGCGGCAATGACGGGGAACAGATCACCGACGCCGCTGCCGTGCAGGGCGGAGATGAAGTGGCGCGGTGCGTACTGCACGAAAGCGAGACGCCGGTCCAGCTCGCGGCGCACCGCGTCCCGGTCCTGCACGGTGAGCCCGTCCCACTTGTTGACGGCGATGATGAGCGCGCCACCGCGTGCCGCCGCCAGACCGAGCAGGCTGGCGTCCTGTTCGCTGATGCCTTCGCGCGCGTCGAGCACGATGATGGCGACTTGCGCGGCGTCGAGCGCCTGCAGGGTTTTCAACACGGCGAGCTTCTCGATCTGATCCTGGACGCGCGCGCGCCGGCGCACCCCGGCGGTATCGATGAGCACGAAACCGGTACCGTCGCGTTCGAACGGTACGGCAATGCTGTCGCGGGTCGTACCGGGTCGATCGGCGGTGATGACCCGCTCCTCGCCGAGCATGCGATTGACCAGCGTCGATTTGCCGACATTCGGGCGGCCGATCACCGTGACCCGGATCCGCTCGCCGTCTTCCGCGCCGTCCCCGGCCGCCGCCGGCGCGGCGGCGGCGGTGGCCGTTGCGAGCCGGTCCAGACCGCGCTTGTGGGCGGCGCTTACGGCGATGGGGTCGCCAAAGCCCAGGGCGTGAAAGTCGGCGGTTGCGACGGGGGCATCGAGACCCTCGCTCTTGTTCGCCACGATCAGCACCGGTCTGCCGAGCGGACGCAGCTCGGCGGCGATCGCCCGGTCGGCCTCGGTGAGCCCGGCACGGGCGTCGACCACCAGCAGCACGACGTCGGCCATCGCAATGGCCTTGCGCGTCTGGACCGCGACGAGCGCGTGCAGGGTGTCGGTCGGTGTGATCAGTCCGCCCGTATCAACGATGAGGTAACCCGCCTCGCCGATCTGCCCGGTGCCGATCTGCCAGTCGCGCGTGAGCCCCGGCGTATCGGCGACGAGCGCGTCGCGACTGCGGGTGAGGACGTTGAACAGCGTCGATTTGCCGACGTTGGGCCTGCCGACGATGACCACTACCGGTTTCATGATTCGGTGCCGGTGCCGGCTCGCCGGGATTGACGTCGCAGCGCCCGGCGACCCGGGCAGGCTAAGCCTGCGCGCGTCAATACGGTTTGTAGGCCGCCAGCTCGCCGTCGGACGTGTAGGCGATCAACCGATGATCGGAAACCACCGGCGGCGCGATGATCTTGCTCTTGTCCGTGCGCACCCGGGCGGCGAAGTCGCCGTCGGTTTCCTGCAACCAGTGCAGGTAGCCCTCTACGTCGCCGACCACGACGTAGTCGGTCACGATCGCCGGCGCGGTGAGCAGGCGGTACTTGAGGTTCTCCTGCTTCCACAGCGAGGTGCCGTTGCGGCGATCGAGCGCCCAGATGACACCGTTCTCGTCCGTGACGTACATCCGGGTCACATCGACGGCGAGGCCGGCCGCCGAAGAGATGTCACGGGCCCACTCGATCTCGCCGGTCGCCAGTGCCAGCGACGCGACCCGGCCCTGGAAGGTGGCGACGTACACCGAGCGCCCATAAACCACGGGTTCGGCGTCGATGTCGACCATGCGCTCGAGATCGGACCGGCCTCGTGGCACGGCGATCTGGGTTTCCCACAACAACCGACCCGTGCGCAGCTCGAGCGCGACCAGGCGGCCGTTGTCGAAACCGGTCAGCACCATGTCGTCGACCAGCACGGGCGGACTCGTGCCGCGCAGGCTCAGCACGGGCACGGTGCGGTCGTAGACCCAGATGCGCTCACCGGTCGCGGCGCGCAGTCCGAATAACTTGCCGTCACCGGTGCGGGCGACGACGATCCCGTCGCTCGAACGCGGTGCCGCGAGCACCTCGCTGCTCACCTGGGCGCGCCATCGTTCCTTGCCCTCGGCAGCATCGAGTGCGATGACTTCGCCCTTGCTGGTGCCGACCAGCACGAGGCCGTCGCCCACGCCGGGTCCACCGGCCAGCGGCGCGTCGGTGTCGGTGGACCACACGGTCCGCCCCTGCTCGATGTCCACGGCGGTGACCTTGCCCTTGCGCTCGGCGCAGTACACGGTCGCGCCATCGATGGTGGGCCGAAGCTCGACGAACAGCTCGTCGGTCCCAGCGCCGATGCCGCGCGACCACATACGTTCGATGCGCGTGGTCGGCGTGATCTCGGTGAGCGGGGTCGGCGGTGAGGCATTGTCCTCGTCCGCGAACAGGTTGCCGACCTTCTCCTTCATGCCACAGCCGTTCACGGCGAACGCGAACAGCACCAGCCACAGCGTCCTCATGGCGACGTTTCGGGCGCGAGCACGGTACCGAGGTCATCGAGCTTGAGCTCCAGCAGGCTCGGGTCCAGCTGTTGTTTGGTGGCGATGTCGAGGCCGCGCTGATACTCGCGCCGGGCGTCTTCGCGCTTGCCCTGCGCCACCAGAATGTCGCCGCGCAGCTCGTGATAGGCGCTCTGATCGGCCAGCGCCGGCAGGTCCTGCACGCGTGTCCACGCGCTGTCGGCATCGCCGCGCCCGAGCTCCAGGCGGGCGAGCCGCAAGCGCGCCACCGTGGCGATCTCGACCGGCCGCGGGTGGTTGAGCACCGACTGCAGGTGGGCTTCGGCCTCCGCAGGCTTGCCGGCGTCGACCGCCAGGCGCGCCAGCATCAAGGCCGCCAGGCTGCCGTAAGCCCGGTCGCTGGCGTCGGTGACCAGCTTGTGCGCCAGCGCCTGCGCGCGGTCGCTGTCGTTGCCGAGCGTGCTGGCGATCAAGTCCTGGTAGCCGATCGAGGCCTGCACGGCACGACCGGCCTGGTACGCCTGCCAGTACCGCCAGCCGAACAATCCACCCAGTCCGAGCACGAGGCCCACGACCACGGCCAGGCCGTTGTCGCGGCACCAGCGCTTGATTGCTTCGAGCTGTTCCTGCTCGGTTACGTAAACGTCCACGCTCCAGCCTCCAGCGCCCGCGGTGCGCGGGCCGAATCGCGATTATACCCGTCGTTGCCTTCAGCCCCGCGCCCGGGCGAGCAGGGACGGAAGCTGTACCTCGAGGTGCTGCTGCGCCAGCGTTTCCTGTGCCGCCTCGCGGCGCAGGAACTTCGCCGTCACGGTGCCGGCGCCCAGCTCATCGTCCCCCAGCACCAGCGCGATGGCGGCGCCGGAGCGGTCGGCGCGTTTGAACTGAGCCTTGATCCCGCCACCGCCGCAGTGAGTAGTCAGGCGCAGATCCGGCAGCGCCGTGCGCAGCCGTTCGGCCAGCGCCAGCGCCGCCAGCACGGCCGGATCGCCGACGGCAATCAGATACACGTCGCAGCCCTGTCCGGGTCCGACCTGTCCGAGCAGGCTGATCAGCCGTTCGATGCCCATGGCGAATCCCACCGCCGGCGTCGGGCGACCACCGAACTGCGCCACCAGCCCGTCGTAGCGGCCGCCGGCGCAGACCGTGCCCTGGGCGCCGAGGGCGGTGGTCGTCCACTCGAACACGGTGCGCGTGTAGTAGTCGAGCCCGCGCACGAGGCGCGGGTTGAGGACGAACTCGACGCCGGCGGCCGCGAGCATCGCCTGCAGTGCCTGAAAGTGTGCTCGCGAGTCGGTATCGAGCGTGGATTCCATGGTCGGGGCGGCCGCGATCAGTTCGGCGAGCGCAGGGTTCTTGCTGTCCAGGATGCGCAGCGGATTGCGCTCGAGACGGCGCTGGCAATCGGCGTCGAGCGCGGCGCGGTGGGCGCTGAAATAAGCGTGCAGGCGCTCACGGTAGGCCGCGCGTGACGCGGGCGTGCCCAGGGAGTTGAGCTCCAGGCGCACGGCGTCGATGCCGAGCTCGCGCCACAGGCGCGCGGTGAGCAGGATCATCTCCGCGTCGATGTCGGGCCCGGCGAGGCCGAAGGCTTCGGCGCCGATCTGGTGGAACTGCCGGTAGCGGCCCTGCTGCGGCTTTTCGTGGCGGAACATCGCTCCCGCGTACCACCAGCGCTGCACCTGATTGTGCAGCAGGCCATGCTCGAGACCGGCGCGCACGCAGCCGGCAGTACCCTCCGGCCGCAGGGTGAGACTGTCGCCGTTGCGGTCGATGAAGGAGTACATCTCCTTCTCGACGATGTCGGTGACATCGCCGATCGAGCGCTCGAACAGGCTCGTGGCCTCCAGCAAGGGCAGGCGGATCTCGTCGTAGCCGTAGCTTTCCAGGATCCGCCGGGCGGTGGCCTCGAGGTGCCGCCACACGGGCGTTTCCTGCGCCAGGATGTCCTTCATGCCACGTATGGCCCGAATGTCTTTTGACACCGTCGGTTCCGTGCTCTGCGGGGCGATCAGAAAAGGACGTTATCTTAGTTTGCCCGGCGGGCCGGCGCCCGCCGGGGCGGGACGGATCAGGGCAGCGCGCTCGCACCGCCGGCGTCGAGTCGCAGCCGTGCCACGCCTTCGTTGCTGTAGGGTCGCAGGTCCAGCGGCGCGCCGTTGAAGCTCGCGCCGACGTGTGTGGAGTTGCCGATGACGGCCCGCAGCGGGGTACTGCCCTCGACCTCGATACGGTGCCCGGCGCGCGCCAGGTTGTAATAGAGCCTGGTCCCTCCGGCGTCGCTGACCTCGATCCAGGCGTCGGCGTCGGTGGTGAGCGTCAAGCGGCCCTGTCCCGCCGCGGGAGGCGGCGCGTCGGCCTCGCTGTCGGCGACCGGCGCCACGGCCAGCAGATCTGCACCGACTGACGCTGCCTGGGTGCCGGTCGCGTCGGCTTCGAACGGCGCCGGCGGCGGTGCGGGTGAGTCCGGATTGACGACCACGCGATAAGCGTAACCGAGCGCCGACGGGCGCAGCTCGCCGACCGGTTCGTCGACCGGCGCCGGTGCCGGCGGTACGGGCGGCGGCGCGGCCGTGCCGGTGACATCCTTGTCGGCGAACCGGGCCTGCCACCACAACACCGGCAGTACGACCAGCGCGAGGGCGAGCAGATAGGTCACGAACTTCACCGGCCGGTCGCCGCTTTGCGCCTGCTTGGGTGGTTTGGCGCTGGTCGGCCGTAACGCCGGCTCCGCGCCCATGCCACCGAGCGTCGCCAGCAGGGGCAGCGGATCGACGCCGACGTGGCGGGCGTAGGCACGCACGTAGCCACGCGCGTACGTCGGTGCCGGCAGGTCGCCGACGCGATCCGCCTCGATCAGCTCCACTACCCGCGGGTCGAGCCGGATCTGCTGCGCGACCGCTTCGACGGTCAGCTTTCGGGCTTCACGTGCCGCGCGCAGTGTCGCGCCGGAGGACTGCGTCGCGGGCGGATCGTCGCCCTGCCGCTCGCCCGGTCTGGTCAAGATCCCCCCGATTCCTGCAGCATGCGGGCCTCGTCGGAATCCGGGAAGCGCGAGCGCAGCAGCAGCGCGTATCCGCCCGCCGTATCCCGGTCCCCGAGCGCGCGCTCGATACGCACGCCCATCCACAGCGTCTGCGCGGTGTGGTCGGCAACCTCCAGATAGCGCTGCAGGTAGGCGCGCGCGGACAGGTGTTCGCCGGCCTCCAGGCTTTGGCGGCACATTTGCAGCAGCGCCGGCGCGAACTTCGGTTCGAGTCGCAGCGCGTCCCGAAAGCGCTGTTCGGCCGTGGCATTGTCGCCGCGGGCGAGCGCGCAAAGGCCCGCATTCGTATGCGCCACGGCGGGTGCGCGATAGAGCGGATTGGCGAGCGCGCGCTCGAACATCGACATGCCTTCGTCGTAACGTCCCTGCTGGCACAGGAACTGACCGTAATTATTGAGCACGGATGAGTCGTTCGGCGCGAGAGCGGCCGCATCGCGAAAGTGTTTTTCCGCCTTCGCGTTGTCGCCCAGACGGTTGTAGAGAATGCCCAGGGTCGAGTGCGCCGGCGCGTAGTTGCGGTCGTAATCCAGCGCTTTTTCCAGTCTGTTCATGGCGGTCTCGAAGTTGCCCTGGCGCATGTACTCGGCTGCCATCTGCACGTGCAGTTCCGCCAGCTTTTCCGGGTCCTTGTCGCGGTTCCTGGCACCGGGTTGCGTGGCGCAGCCGGCCAGTGCGATGGCCGCCAGCCACACCGCGATGCGTACTGCCGTCACGCGGGCAGCTCCTGCAGCCGCCGATGGCGCGCGCTGCGCGCGAGGACCTGGCCGACGAGCTGGCCACAGGCAGCGTCGATATCGTCGCCACGGGTCTTGCGGGTGATTGTCATGATGCCTGCCTCGATCAGTATGTCGCGGAAGCGGTTGACCGTCTCCGGCGCGGGGCGCCGGAACGGCGCGCCCGGAAAAGCATTGAAGGGGATCAGGTTGACCTTCGCCGGCACGTGCGCGAGCAGCCGAACCAGCTGGCGGGCGAGCGCGGGCGAGTCGTTCACGCCTTCGAGCATCACGTACTCGAACGTGATCGGTGCGCGTCCGTCGCGCTCGGCGAAACGCCGGCAGGCCGCCATCAGCTCGCCGAGGGGATAGCTGCGATTGATCGGCACGAGCTCGTCACGCAACGCGTTCTCGGGCGCGTGCAGGGAAACGGCGAGGCTGCAAGGGCTCGCGTCACGCAGGCGGTCGATGCCCGGGACGATGCCCGCGGTGCTGAGGGTCACTTTGCGGCGGGCGATGCCGTAGGCGTTGTCGTCCATCATGATGGCCATGGCCGTGACGACGTTGTCGAAATTCAGGAGCGGTTCGCCCATGCCCATGAGTACGATGTTGGTGATGACACGCGTGCCGTGTCCGGAGTGTCCCAGGGCACGAGCCGCGATGCGGACCTGGCCGATGATTTCGGCGACCGCGAGGTTGCGGCTGAAGCCCTGCCGGCCGGTCGAACAGAAGCGGCAATCGAGGGGACAACCCGCCTGCGAGGAGATGCACAGCGTGCCGCGCGGGCCGTCCGGGATGAACACGGTCTCGACGCAGTTGCCGTCGGCGACCCGCACCACCCACTTGCGGGTGCCGTCCGCCGACTCGTGGTGCGAGACCACTTGCGGTTCGCGGATGCACGCCCCGGCGGCCAGCGTTTCTCGCAACGCCTTGCCGAGGTTCGACATGGCGCTGAAGTCGTCGGCCCACTGCTGGTGGATCCATTTCAGCACCTGCACACCGCGAAAGGATTTCTCGCCGCGTGCGTCGAACCAGGCCTCGAGGCCGGCGCGATCGAATTCGAGCAGGTTGGTGGCGGAAGCGGTCAAGGGCTCAACGAGCGTGGATCTCGTCCTGCCCGAAGAAGAATGCGATCTCCGCCGCCGCCGTTTCCGGCGCATCCGAGCCGTGCACGGCGTTGTCGGGCATGCCGCCGGCGAAGTCGGCGCGGATGGTCCCCGCTACGGCGTTCTTGGGGTTCGTCGCACCCATGATCCGGCGATTCTCTGCGATGGCGTTGTCGCCCTCCAGCACCATGGCCAGCACCGGTCCGGAGCTGATGAAGTCGACCAGCTCCTGGAAGAAGGGCCGGTCTGCGTGCACGGCGTAGAACTGTGCTCCCTGGGATGGTGTCAGCCGCAACATGCGGGCGGCCACGATCCTCAGACCATTGTGCTCGAAGCGGGCGATGATGTCACCGATGTGGTTGCCGGCGACGCAATCGGGCTTGATGATGGACAGCGTTCGTTCGAGGGCCATGCGGGCTTGGTTTCCTGGGAAATGTTCTAAAACGGGCCGCGATTATATGGGCTTGCCGCGTCGCGGAAAACCTGTCGCGGGCGGGTCGTCCGGCCGCAGCGGGCAGGCGGCCCGCGGGAGAGGGTCGAAATCGGGCGTTCGCGGCGACGCCCGCCCGGACGATTCCGGCACAAGCGAGGACCGTGTCGCAGCAGGCGCGGTGATTCACAGCCTCTCAGTCGTCGCGATCGTCGCGGACCTGCACCACTCCCTCGTGGACGCGCACGGGAAACACCGCGACCGGCTCGTAGGCCGGTGGGCACAGCGCCGCGCCGGTGCGCAGGCAGAAACGGGCGCCATGGCGGGGACAGACGATCTGCTCGCCGTCGATCCGGCCGTCACCGAGGGGCGCGCCGTCGTGCGAGCACACGTCCTGAATCGCGTACCAGCGGCCGTTCGCGTTGACGACCGCGATCGCGACGTCGTCTATGGCGACGACCTTGCGGTTGCCCGGCGGCAAATCCTCGCAGCGGGCTACGTCCACCCAGTCGGACACGGGAGCGGATACCTGTTCGTCGGGCTTCAGAACATGCCCGTCTGCAGACGGGCGGATTCAGACATCATGCTCGGATCCCAGGGCGGGTCGAACACCAGGTCGATTTCCACTTCGGCGACACGCGGCACCAGGCGCAGCTTGGCGCGGATGTCCTCGACGATGATATCGCCCATGCCGCAGCCGGGCGCGGTCAGCGTCATGGCGACATAGACCCGGTAGCGGTGGCCTTCGTCGGTCGCCGTAATCGTTTCCACCCGGCAGTCGTACACCAGCCCCAGCTCGACGACGTTGATGGGGATCTCCGGGTCGTAGCAGGTGCGCAGCTGGTCCCAGACCAGCTCCAGTGCCTCGGTCTCGCTCATGTCGGGCCCGGCCACCGTGACCTGCTCCAGCTCCATGCCGAGGGCGTCGAGATCCCGGCCGGCGATGCGGGCGAGGTTACCGTTGACGTTCACGGTGACGCTGCCGCCGAGCGCCTGGGTGATGTAGACCACCGTGCCGGACGGTACGGTAATGGGGGCACCCGAGGGGATCAGTACGGCGTCACAGTCGCGCGCCACGGTAATGGGTTCGTACAGGTCGATGTTGTCGCCCATGAGCTTACTCCGTGCTCGCCTGCTTCGCGCCCGCCAGAGCGGACTGAAGGGTGTGCCAGCACAAGGTTGCGCACTTGATGCGGGAAGGGTAGCTGCGCACGCCCCCGAGCGCCGCGAGCTTGCCGAGCGCCGCGGGCGCGGACGCGGGGGCGTCGCTGGTCACCAGCTCGTGGAAACCGTCGAACAGCTCCTTTGCCTCGGCGGCGCTGCGACCCTTCAGGCTCTCGGTCATCAGCGAGGCGGAAGCGACCGAGATGGCGCAGCCGTTGCCCTGGAAGCTGGCGTCGGTGATCACCCCGTCGTCTATCTTCAGGAACAGCGTCAGCCGGTCTCCGCACAGGGGGTTGAAGCCTTCGGCCTGGTGGGTCGCAGCCGCAAGCGCGCGGAAATTTCGCGGACTGCGGTTGTGGTCGATGATGATTTCCTGGTACAGGTCGGTCAGGTCCATGGCTACCCCAGCAGCTGCCGTGCCTTGTCGAGACCTGCGAACAGCGCGTCGATCTCCGCGAACGTGTTGTAGAAGGCGAACGAAGCCCGGGCGGTCGCCGGCACGCCGTAACGCTCCATCACGGGCATCGCGCAGTGGTGCCCGGTGCGGATCGCCACGCCCTCGCGATCGAGTATGGTACCGAGGTCGTGGGGGTGTATGCGGTCCATGACGAACGACAGCACCGAGGCTTTGTGACGGGCCGTGCCGATGAGGCGCAGATCGCCGCGTTCGTGCGCCCGGGCGGTGGCGTATTCCAGCAGCTCGGCTTCCCAGGCGCCGATGCTGTCCAGACCGATGCCGGCGACATACTCCAGCGCGGCGCCCAGGCCGATGGTGCCGGCGATGTTCGGTGTGCCGGCCTCGAACTTGTACGGCAGGTCGTTCCACAGGCTCTTCTCGAAGCTCACCATCCGGATCATGTCGCCGCCGCCCTGATAGGGCGGCATCGCGTCGAGCAGCTCCGCGCGACCGTACAGGACGCCGATGCCGGTCGGGCCGAACAGCTTGTGCCCGGAGAACGCGTAGAAATCGCAGCCGAGCGCCCGCACGTCCACCTGCATGTGCGGTACGGCCTGGGCGCCATCGACCAGTGTGACGATGCCGCGCGCCCGCGCCCGCGCGACCATCTCCGCGACCGGATTGACGGTTCCGAGCGCGTTGGACACCTGCACGATGGCGAACAGGCGCGTGCGCTCGCAGAGCAGGCGTTCGAAGGCTTCGAGGTCGACGTCGCCGTCATCGTCGATCGGTATGACCCTGAGCCTGGCACCCGTGCGCTCGCACACGAGCTGCCAGGGCACGATGTTGGCGTGGTGTTCCATCGTCGACACGAGCACTTCGTCGCCCGGCCCGAGATGCTCGCTTCCCCAGCTCTGGGCGACCAGGTTGATCGCTTCGGTCGTGCCGCGAACGAACACGATCTCGCGCCGGTCGGCGGCATGGAGAAAATCCCGCACCTGGTCTCGGGCCCTTTCGTATGCCGTCGTAGCCTCTTCCGACAGCGTGTGCACGCCGCGGTGGATGTTGGAGTTCTGCGATTCGTAATAGCGCCGCACCGCATCGATCACGGCACGCGGTTTCTGTGCGGTTGCGGCGTTGTCCAGGTACGCGAGCGGTTTGCCGTGCACCTCGCGTGCGAGGATGGGAAAATCGACGCGGCGGGCGGCGAACTCCTGCGCCAGCGTGCTGCGGCTGACCAGGGCACCCGCGTTCATACGAACTGCTTCAGCCGGTCGGCATCGGGGAGCCGGCCGAGCACCTCGGTCTCCACGCGCGCGCGCAGGCCCGCGTGCGTCAGACCCGCGAGCACGTCGTCGGCGAATGCATAGACCAGGAGGCTGCGCGCGGTATCGAGCTCGATGCCGCGTGAACGCAGGTAGAACAGCGCGGTGGCGTCGATCTGGCCGACCGTGGCGCCATGGCTGCACTGCACGTCGTCGACGTAAATCTCCAGCTCCGGCTTGGTGTCGATTTCCGCCGTGGGCGCGAGCAGCAGATTGCGGTTGGACTGGTGTGCAACGCTCTTCACGGCCTGCTCGTGCACGACGACCTTGCCGTTGAATACACCCCGGGCGTGGTCGTTGAGAACGCCCCGGTAGATTTCCTCGCTCACCGTATGCGCGACGAGGTGATCGACCCGGGTGTGGTGATCGACGTGCTGGCGGCCGCGGGCGACGTACAGACCGCGCAGCGTCGCGCTGGCACCCGCGCCGGCGAGGCGCACGCGCAGGTCGTGACGCGCGAGGCGCGCGCCGAGCGATATCGAGTGCTGTACCAGCTCGCTGTCGCGCTCCTGCTCCACTCCCATCCAGCCGATGTGGTAGGTGTTCAGCGACTCCTGCTGGAGCTTGACGTGGTGCAGCTTCGCACCGCGACCGAGTCGCGCCAGCGTCACGGCGTTGGTGAAGCTCGTGGCCTCGGCGACGCCCGCGTAATGCTCGATGACGTCGGCTTCGGCGCCGTCGCCCAGCTCGATGACCACGCGCGGGTACTGCGCCAGGTCCGCGGTCGCCGCCGTAGTGAGGAACAGCAGGTGCAGCGTGCCGGCGAGGCGCGTGTCGCCGGGCACGGATACGAATACGCCGTCGCCGCCGAGCGCGGCATTCATGGCCGCGAAGGCGGGTGCGTCGTCGTCGGTTTCGAAGCGCGCCCGCAACGCCGCGGCGTCGCGACCGATCGCCGTGGCGAGCGATTCGATCCGCGTGCCCGCCGGCAGACCGTCCAGGGCGCCGAGGCTCGCGACGTGGTGGCCGTCGACGAACACCAGGCGCAGGTCACCGAGGGCACCGGCGCCGAAGTCCGCGAGCACCCCCTGCGCGGGCAGCGCGCCGGCGGTCGCACTGGCCCGGAACGCCTTACGCTCGATCGGCCCGACGTTGGTGTACTTCCAGGTCTCCTCGCGCAGGGTCGGAAAGCCGGCGTTCAGGAACCGTGCCAGCGCCGCCTCGCGAACCGGCGCGAGCGCGGTCCCGCCGGGCAGCTCGTGCCGCAGGCGCGCGAATTCCTCGCGATAGTGCTCGACGCCGGTCACGCCGCGGCCTCCTCCCGGACCCAGTCGTAACCACGCTCTTCGAGCGCCAGAGCGAGCTCCGGGCCGCCGCTGCGCACGATGCGCCCGCCGAGCAGCACGTGTACCCGGTCCGGCACGATGTGATTGAGCAGGCGCTGGTAATGGGTGACGAGTATGAACGAGCGGTCCGGCCCGCGCAGACAGTTGACGCCATCGGCGACGATCTTCAGCGCGTCGATGTCGAGGCCCGAGTCGGTTTCGTCCAGGATCGCGAGGCGCGGTTCGAGCACGGCCATCTGGAAAATCTCGTTACGCTTTTTCTCGCCGCCAGAGAAGCCCTCGTTCACCGCACGCGAGATCATGCTGTCGTCGAGCTCGAGCAGCTTCATCTTCTCGCGCACCAGGGCGAGGAAATCGGCCGCGTCCAGCTCGGGATCACCGCCATGCCTGCGGATCGCGTTCAGGGCCGCTTTCAGCAGGTACACGTTGTTCACTCCCGGGATCTCGACGGGGTACTGGAAGGCGAGAAACACGCCCTTCCAGGCACGTTCCTCCGGCGTGAGATCGAGCAGATTGCGTCCGTCCAGCAGCACCTCGCCGGCGCTCACCTGGTAACCGTCCCGTCCCGCGAGAACGTGCGCGAGCGTGGATTTGCCCGATCCGTTCAGGCCCATGATGGCGTGCACTTCGCCCGCCGCGACCTCCAGGTCCAGGCCGTGCAGGATGGTCTTGCCCTCCACGCCGGCGTGCAGATTACGAATGCTGAGCAGTGTGTCTTTGCGTGTCATGTTCCGTTCGTCCTTCAGCCGATCGCGCCTTCGAGGCTGATGCCGAGCAGCTTCTGCGCTTCCACCGCGAACTCCATCGGCAGTTCCTTGAACACCTGCTTGCAGAAGCCGTTCACGATCATGTTGACGGCGTCCTCCTCGGCGATGCCGCGGCTGCGGCAGTAAAACAGCTGATCCTCGCTGATCTTCGATGTCGAGGCCTCGTGCTCGACCTGCGCGGTCGGGTTCTTCACCTCGATGTAAGGAAACGTGTGCGCGCCGCAGCGATCGCCGATCAGCAGCGAGTCGCAGCGGGTGTAGTTGCGCGCTCCCTCGGCACCGGCGCCGATCTTGACCAGACCCCGATAGGCGTTCTGGCCCCGGCCGGCCGAAATGCCCTTGGAGACGATGGTGCTGCGGGTGTTGCGCCCCAGGTGGATCATCTTCGTTCCGGTGTCCGCCTGCTGGCACAGGTTGGCGAGGGCGACGGAATAGAACTCGCCCACCGAGTTGTCGCCGCGCAGCAGACAGCTCGGATACTTCCAGGTGATGGCCGAGCCGGTTTCCACCTGGGTCCAGGAGATTTTGGAGTTGGCGCCGCGGCAATCACCGCGCTTGGTGACGAAGTTGAAGATGCCGCCACGCCCCTGCTCGTCGCCCGGGTACCAGTTCTGCACCGTCGAGTACTTGATCCGGGCATCATCCAGCGCCACGAGCTCCACCACGGCGGCGTGCAGCTGGTTCTCGTCCCGCATCGGCGCCGTGCAGCCCTCCAGGTAGGACACGCTGCTGCCCTCGTCGGCGATGATGAGCGTGCGCTCGAACTGGCCCGTCTTGGCGGCGTTGATGCGGAAATAGGTGGACAGCTCCATGGGACAGCGCGTGCCCCTGGGGACGTAGCAGAACGAACCGTCGGTGAACACGGCCGAGTTCAGCGCGGCGAAGAAATTGTCGCCGGGTGGCACCACCGAGCCGAGGTACTTGCGCACCAGCTCCGGGTGCTGCTGCACCGCTTCGGAGAACGGGCAGAAGATCACCCCGGCCGCGGCGAGCTTGTCTTTGAAGGTCGTCGCCACGGAGACGCTGTCGAATACGGCGTCTACCGCGACGCCCGCGAGCATCTCCTGCTCGCGCAGGGGGATGCCGAGCTTTTCGTAGGTTTCGAGCAGCTTCGGATCGACCTCGTCCAGACTCTTGGGACCGTCGGCCCTGGACTTCGGCGCCGAGTAGTAGGAGATCGCCTGGTAGTCGATGGGTACGTAGCGCACGTGTGCCCAGCGCGGCTCGCTCATCTCGAGCCAGTGCCGGTAGGCGGTCAGGCGCCACTCGAGCAGCCACTCGGGCTCGTTCTTCTTTTTCGAGATGAAGGTGATGACGCCTTCGTTCAGCCCGGGCGGGACGGTATCCGCCTCGAGATCGGTGTAGAAGCCAGCGCCGTACTCGCGCGTGACCAGGGCCTGCACTTCGCTCGACTTGGTCGCCATCGTTGCTCTCGTACTCGCGCGCCGACTCAGACGCTGAAGCTCTCGCCGCAGCCGCAACTGGCCTTGACGTTCGGATTCTGGAAGCGGAACGCGAAATTCAGGCCCTCGCGGACGTAATCGACCTGCGTGCCGACCAGGAAGGGCAGGCTGGTGCGGTCCACGACCAGCTTGATGCCGTGTGACTCGAATACCTCGTCTGTGGCTTCAATCGCATCGGCCACCTCGACGACGTAGGCATAGCCGGAGCAGCCGGTGGTCTTTACGCGCAGGCGTACGCCCGCGGCCTGCGCCTGGTCGGTGAGGTAGCCGCGCATGTGTCCGGCGGCGCGTTCGGTCAGTGAAATGGTTCGCAGCATGGTCCTGGTGATCGTCACACTTTGATGAGTGGGAATCTGGTCTTGGTCGCGCCACGCAGGGCACCGGTGTCCTGGCGGGCGCTGACGTCACGGACGCCACGCTGGCCGACCAGCCGTGCGAGACTGATGTCGCCCAGGAAGCTCTCGATCTGGCGGCTGAGATCTTCCCACAGATCGTGGGTGAGACAGCGTTCTTCGCCCTGGCAGTTCTTCCTGCCCCCGCAGCGGGTGGCGTCGACGGTCTCGTCCACCGCGCGGATCACCTCGGCCACGGAAATCGCGTCCGTGGGGCGACCGAGCCGGTAACCGCCGCCGGGACCGCGGGCACTGTTGACCAGCCCGCCACGGCGCAAGCGCACGAACAGCTGTTCCAGGTAGGACAGGGAAATGCCCTGCCGAGCGGCGATCTCGGCGAGCGCTATCGGGCCGCGGTCATAGTGCAGCGCAAGATCCAGCATTGCCGTCACGGCGTAGCGGCCTTTGGTCGTCAGACGCATGGCGTTGTTCCTGGTCCGGTGTCCGGCCTCGGCGAACAAGGTCAGCGCAGGCTCGCATATCCGACTAATTTAGTCAAGAATTAAACCGGACGAAGTCCTCGTTCCGCGTGTCCGTCAGCCCGGGCGTTTGTCGCTGATCCAGCGGTCGGCCGTGGCCGACTCGTCGGCGCGCAGGGCATCGAGGGCGGCCTTGAGCCCGCTCAGATCCGCATCCACGGTTTCGAGGTGGTCGAGCACCGAGTCGATGGCCTGGGCGACCGGGTCGGGCATGTCGCTGCTGGTGCCGTAGGCGTCGAAACCGATCTTGTGCGCCATCGCCTCGCGGCGCCGGCTCCGGTCGTCGCCGGTACCCACGACCCGGCCGGGAATACCGACCACGGTGGCGGCGTCGGGAACGTCCTTGACCACCACGGCATTGGAGCCGATGCGGGCTCCGGCGCCAATGGTAATCGGCCCGAGCACCTTGGCGCCGGCGCCGACCACCACGTTGTTGCCGAGCGTCGGATGGCGTTTGCCCTTCTGCCAGGTCGTCCCGCCGAGGGTCACGCCGTGGTAGAGCGTGCAATCGTCACCGACTTCCGAGGTCTCGCCGATGACCACGCCCATGCCGTGATCGATGAAGAATCGCCGGCCGATGCTGGCGCCGGGGTGGATCTCGATACCGGTTGCGAAGCGGGTCAGATGGGACAGAAAGCGCGCGAGCCACTTCAGTCCCAGCTGCCACAGGCGGTGATTCAGGCGGTGCATGATGATGGCGTGCACGCCCGGATAGGTCGTCAGCACCTCGAACGTCGTGCGCGCCGCCGGGTCGCGCTCGAATACGCAGGCGATGTCTTCTCTGACGCGCTCGAACATGACCGTCCTCTCCGTGCCGTCGCAGAGTTTAGACCATGTGCGGCGTGCGATGCTCCCTCGACGCGTCGGGCGCCGGCCCGCACGGGCGTCGCGGCGGTCGTGCCCGCAGCGTCAGCGCGGCGCCCGCAGCGCCGCAATACGGATCCGCTGGGCGCCGAGCCGGCTGTGCGCGTCCTCGATCTGCAGCAGCCGCGCACGCTCCCTGGCGACGACCTCGGCGGGCGCGCGGCTGACGAAATTCTCGTTTGCCAGCTTGCCCCGTACGCGCAGCAGCTCGGCATCGAGTTTTTCGATTTCCTTGTCCAGCCGGGCGCATTCGGCGACCGGATCGATCAGGTCCGCGAGCGGCACGAGCAGGGTCATGTCGCCGGCCAGCGCGGTGGCGGCCTCGGGCGGTTCGCCCGCCTCGTGCGCGGTGATGGCGGACAGACGGGCGAGCGCGGTCAGCTCGGCACGGTTGTGCTCCAGCCAGTCGCGTTCCGCCGGGCTGCCGCCCCGCACGAGCAGCGGCAGCGCGCGACCGGGCGCAATGTCCATCTCCGCGCGGATGCGGCGCACGCCGAGCACGAACTGCTGCAGCCAGCCGAATTGCACCACGGCCTGCTCGTCGCGGTGGTGCGCCACCGTGTGCGGATACGCGGCCAGCGAGATGGTTTCACCGCTCGCGCGCGCCAGCGGTGCGACGCGCTGCCAGATTTCCTCGGTGATGAACGGCATCAGCGGATGGGCCAGCCGCAGCACCGTTTCCAGGTTCTGCACCAGTGCGGCCCGGGTGCCGGCCTTGCGCAGCTCGTCCGCGGCCGGATCGTTGAGCACGGCCTTGGCGTACTCGATGTACCAGTCGCAGTATTCCTCCCAGACGAAGGTGTAGATCGCCTGGGCGGCGAGATCGAAACGATAACCGGCAAACGCGGAGGTCACCGCGCCCACGGTCACGTCCAGGCGGCTCGCCACCCAGCGGTCGGCGAGACTCGTCCCGGGCGTGGCCGCCACCGGCGCGCCCTCGACCATCTGCAGCACGAACCGCGCGGCGTTCCAGAGCTTGTTGCAGAAATTGCGGTAGCCCTCGATGCGGCCGAGATCGAAGTTGATGTTGCGACCTGGCGAGGCCAGTGCCGCGAAAGTGAACCGCAGGGCATCGGTGCCGTAGCCCGCGATCCCCTGCGGGAACTGCCGGCGTGTCGCGGCGGCGATCTTCGGCGCATCCTGCGGACGCATCAGCCCGCTGGTGCGCTTGGCCACCAGGGCTTCGGGGTCGATGCCGTCGATGAGATCGATCGGGTCGAGTATGTTGCCCTTGGACTTGGACATCTTCTGTCCGTCCTGGTCGCGGACCAGCCCGTGGATGTAGACCTCGCGAAACGGCACCGCGCCCATGAACTTCATCCCCATCATGATCATGCGCGCGACCCAGAAGAAAATGATGTCGAAGCCGGTGACGAGCACGCTGGTGGGGTAGAAGGTCGCGAGTTCCGGTGTCTCGTCGGGCCAGCCCAGCGTCGAGAACGGCCACAACGCCGAGGAGAACCAGGTGTCGAGCACGTCCGGGTCCTGTTCGAGCTGGACGTCGCCGGCGAGCCCGTGCCGGGCGCGTACCGCGGCCTCGCTGGCACCGACGTAGACGTTGCCGTGCGTGTCGTACCAGGCGGGAATGCGATGTCCCCACCAGAGCTGGCGGCTGATGCACCAGTCCTCGATCCGGCGCATCCAGTCGAAGTAGGTCTTGGCCCAGCTCTCGGGCACGAAACGGATGCGTCCGTCCTCGACCGCGGCGATGGCGGGCTCGGCGAGCGGCGCCGCGCGCACGTACCACTGGTCGGTCAGGTACGGTTCGATCACCGCGTGGCTGCGGTCGCCGCGCGGCACCATGAGCTTGTGCGGCTCGACGCGCTCGATCAGCCCCGCCGCCTCGAGATCCGCAACGATGCGCCGGCGCGCTTCGTAGCGGTCGAGGCCGCGATAGGCCTGCGCGCCGTTGTCACCGATCGCCGCGTCCGCGGTGAAGATGTTGATGAGACCCCCGCAGGGCTGGCTGGTGAAGCAGTGCTGGTCCTTGTGCCGCTGCCACACCGCATAGTCGTTGAAATCGTGCGCCGGGGTGATCTTGACGCAGCCGGAGCCGAAAGCCGGATCCACGTACTCATCCGCAATCACCGGGATCTCACGCCCGGTGAGCGGCAGCACCACCGTCCGGCCGAGCAGCGTGCGGTAGCGCGCGTCGTGCGGATGGACCGCCACGGCGGCGTCGCCGAGCATGGTTTCAGGTCGGGTGGTCGCGACCACCACGCTGCCGTCGCCGTCGCTGCAGGGGTAGCGGATGTGCCACAGACTGCCTTGCTCTTCCTCGGCGACCACCTCGAGGTCCGAGATCGCCGTGTGCAGCACCGGATCCCAGTTCACCAGCCGCTGGCCGCGGTAGATCAGCCCTTCCTCGTACAGCCGCACGAATACTTCGGTGACCGCTCTGGACAGTCCCTCGTCCAGGGTGAAACGCTCGCGGCTCCAGTCGAGCGAGGCGCCCATGCGCCGCAGCTGGCGGGTGATCATGCCGCCCGACTGCTCCTTCCAGCGCCACACTTCGGCCACGAACGCCTCGCGCCCCAGGTCGTGGCGGGACTGGCCGCGCGCCGCCAGCTGGCGTTCGACCACCATCTGCGTGGCGATGCCGGCGTGGTCGGTACCGCCCTGCCACAGCGTGCGCCGGGCGTGCATGCGCTGGTAGCGGCTGAGCGCGTCCATGAGGGTGTCCTGAAAGGCGTGGCCCATGTGCAGGCTGCCGGTGACGTTCGGCGGCGGCAGCATGATGCAGTAGGGCGGGCCGTCGCCGGCCGGCCGGAACCAGCCGCGTTCCTCCCAGCGCGCGTACCAGCGGCTCTCGATGGTATGCGGATCGTAAGTCTTGTCCATGTCCGTCATTTCCGTGCTGTGCGCCGTAGCCCCGATACCCGCGAGATCCTGCCCGACCAGCGTTTCGAGCTCTTCGATGATGTGGATGATGCGCTCGCGCTGCGGCGTGCCCTCCCGCCAGTCGTCCTCGTCCTCGTGTTCGTCGAAATCCGCCGGCAGCGACTCCTCGCCGCCGACCGCGTCGTGCAACACGGGCAGATCGCTGTCGCCGGGCGCCTGCTGCTCGGTCTCGATGAGCTTCTCGAGCGCGTCGATGGCATCTTCGATGCCACCCGCGCCGGTCTATCGGCCGTGTCCGGATTGCGCCATGGCTGCGCCCGCGCCGCTCAGAGCTCGTGCAACGTTCGCCCGCCGCGGCGAGACGGTGCCCGGGCGTTCCCGGTCAGGCGCGGTGGGGCACGAAATCGCGCGCGCAGCGGGCCCGCGGAAACGATTCCGGGGGTCCCCGCAACACGGCCAGGGGCGTCCAGGGGCCGTCGCAGCAGGCGCGGTGATTGTGTCACGAGCTTTCAGTCGACCTCGTGCGTCTCGAGCGCGTAGCCGCGCTCCTGGTAGTAGCGGTAACGTTCCCGCGCGGCCGCACGCCCGGCTTCGTCCGGCGGTACGATTTCGACGACGCGATCGAAGCGACTGAAGGCGGGTGATACCGGGTGACGCAGATTGATCATGACGTCCGTATGATCCTCGGGGGGTTCTGCCGTGCCCAGTTCCACGGCGCAGGCCGGCAGGTCCTCGTCGCCCAGCTGGCGGTGCGGCACGAAGCTCACGTCCCGAAACGTCCACAGCAACTCGTCCAGACGCGCCGCGCGCTGCGCCTCGTCCGCGTATACGTACACCCTCAGGCCCTGCTCAAAGGCCTTGGCGGCCACGCGGCAGGCGACGAGATCCGCGCTCGTGCGACCGCGCTCGCCGACGACGTAGAAATCGATCCGGGTCACGCGCAGCGTGCGCGCAGGAACTCGACCAGCAACGGCACGGGTCGACCGGTAGCGCCCTTTTCCTTGCCCGTCCGGTACGCCGTGCCGGCGATATCGAGATGCGCCCAGTTCAATTTCTTGGTGAAGCGTGCCAGGAAGCAAGCCGCAGTGATGGAGCCGGCCTCGCGGCCGCCGACGTTGGCCATGTCGGCGAAATTCGTATCCAGCTGGTTCTGGTATTCGTCCCACAGCGGCAGCTGCCAGGCGCGGTCCCCGCTCACCTGCCCGGCGGTGAGCAGCGCGTCGGCCAGTGGCTGGTGGTTGCTGAACAGCCCGCTCGCGTGCTTGCCCAGCGCCACGACGCAGGCTCCGGTCAGCGTGGCGACGTCGATCACCGCTTCGGGCTCGTAGCGCGCCGCATAGGTGAGCGCGTCGCACAGGATGAGTCGACCCTCGGCGTCGGTGTTCAGTATCTCGATGGTCTGCCCGGACAGGCTGGTGACTACGTCGCCCGGCTTGATGGCGTTGCCCCCCGGCAGGTTCTCCGTCGCGGGCACCAGCGCGACCAGGTGCAACGGCAGCTTCATCCGGGCGACGGCGAGCAGCGTGCCGAACACGCTCGCGGCGCCGGACATGTCGAACTTCATCTCGTCCATGGCCGCCGCCGGCTTGATCGAGATGCCGCCGGAATCGAAGGTGACGCCCTTGCCGACGAGAGCGTAGGGGGCACGGCCGTCGGCAGGACCCCTGTACTCCATGATGATCAGCTTCGGCGGTTCGCGGCTGCCGCGCGCGACCGCGAGCAGCGCGCCCATGCCGAGCTTTTTCATCCGTGCGGCGTCGATCACCGTCGTGCGGATGGCAGGGAACTGGCGCCCGAGCAGGCGCGCCTGCTCGGCAAGATAGGTCGGGGTGCAGTAGTTCGCCGGCCGGTTGGCGAGATCGCGCGCGAGCTTCGCGCCGGCGGCGACCGATTCGCCGTCGGCGATCGCCCGTTCCGCCTGCGCCTGCTCGCCGGGTTCCAGCAGTCCGAAAGTGACCTTGCGCAGCTCGCGCGGTCCGGGTTTCTTCTTTTTCGTCTTCAGCTCGTCGAAAGCGTAGAGCGTGTCCCCGGTGATCTCGACCGCCTGGCGGATCTTCCAGTACGAATCACGTTGCGGCACTTCCAGCAGCGGCAGGTAGCTGAGCGCGTCGGCCACGCCCGCTTCCTGCAGCTGGCGCGTGCTGCGGGCGAGGACCTCGCGGTAACGCCGTTCATTGAAATCGCGCTCCCGGCCGCAACCGACCACCAGCAGCCGTTCGGCGGCGACCCCGGGGACCGTGTGCAGCATGACGCAATGGCCGTGACGTCCGTCGACGTCGCCGCGGCGCATGAGCTTGCCGATGGCGCCGCGGCTGGTCGTATCGAAACGCTGCGCGGGCTCGGACATGCGCCGTGCTTCGAACACCCCGACCACCGCGCAGGCGGCGCGCGTCTTTTGTGGAGAACCACTGGTCGCGTCGAATTTCATGGCGAGCTCTTCGTCCTGACGGATGGTGATATCCGGCGCCGGCTTCGATGCACGGGCGCTGGCTGCGCGGATCGGCGCGTGCTACCGTTGCATTTGTCGCAGTCTATTCGTTTGCGAAAACCCGCGCAAAGCGCCCGCCGCCCGGTATTCCCATCGTGCGAATCCTCGACCGCTACATCGGCCGCACGGTCATCGGGGCGATCTTCGTGGTCGAGGTCGTGCTGGTGCTGGTGTTTTCGTTCTTCGCCCTGATCGATCAGCTGGACGACGTCGGTCGCGGCAACTACGGAGTCATGCAGATGCTCGCCTACGTCGCACTCAGTGCGCCGGGGCTGGCGTACGAGCTGCTGCCCATGGCGGCCCTCATCGGCGCGCTGATTGGCCTGGGGACACTGGTCGGTAACGGCGAGCTCACCGTCGTTCGTGCGGCCGGCGTGCCGCTGTGGCGGGTGATCGCGGCGGTCGTGAAGGCGGGATTCGTGGTCATGATCGCGGCACTCATCATCGGCGAGCTCGTGGCGCCGCCGAGCGAACAGGCCGCCCGTAACCAGCGCTCCATCGCGCTCGCCGCGCAGGTGGCGCTGAAGACCCGCAACGGCTTCTGGGCGCGCGACGGTTCGAGCTATATCAACATCCGCACGGTGCTGCCGGGCGATCGCGTCCAGGACATCTACATCTACGAGTTCGATCGCGAGAACCGGCTGCAGGTGGCGAGCTACGCCCGGCGCGCGCTCTACGCGGATGGGCAGTGGCTCCTGGAGGGGCTGCGTCAGACCGATTTTCGCCGGGCGAAGGTCAAGCGGCGGCTGGTACCGCGGGCAGCGTGGGAATCGCTGCTGAATCCGGATCTCATCAGCATGGTCGTCATCAACCCGAACAGCCTGTCGATGTACGATCTGGTGAACTACATCGGTTACCTCAACGAAAACGGCCAGGATGCGCGCCGCTACCAGCAGGCGCTGTGGATCAAACTGATCTACCCGCTGGCCACCGTCGTCATGGTGTTTCTCGCAGTGCCGATGGTGTTCGGTTCACCACGCACGGGCAACATCGGCCAGCGCGTGCTCATCGGTGCCGTCATAGGGCTCGTGTTCCACGTGTTCAATCAGGGTGCGGCCAACCTCGGTCTGGTGCTGGACATGAACCCGGCGCTCAGCGTGACGCTGCCCACGCTCGCCGCGCTCGTGATCGCAGTATTGCTCATGCGTCGGGTTCACTGAGCGACCGCGCGCACCAGCCTCGTCCGCGACCAGCGGTCGTGCCATGCGAGTCGCTGCGGATGCCACAGCGAGGCGACGAAGCCGAGCCCGAGCGGGGCCCATGCGAGCAGCGCGGCAACGAATCGCAGCGCCGCCTGTCGCCAGCTGATGCGCCCGCCCGCCGCGTCCACCACCTCGATGCGCCACGTCTTCATTCCGAGCGTCTGGCCGCCACGGGTCCACGCCCAGCCGAAATAGGCGAAGCTCACCGCCAGCAGGTACAGGGAGTACAGCGGGTGCTGCGAGCTGAGGGCCTCACCGTGCGTGAACGCGAGCAGCGGTACGGTGGCGAAGAAAAGAACGGAAAAAAGGAGTAGCGCGTCATAAACCATCGCGCCGATGCGCCGTGCCAGGCCCACGGGAGGGAACTGCGGCGCATGGTTGGGGTTCGAAGACATGTTGACGCTTGCCAGTGTAGCGAGCAGGGTAACGGAAATCGGCTACGGTCCGGACGGAGGCGCTACATCATGCCTGGACGCAATCGATGCAGCACCGGGCGCCGTGCATTGCGGTTCGCGGCGGCACTGGTGCTGCTCGTCGCGGCGGGCGGGGCTGCGGCGACCGAAGGACCGCGCTATCCGGGCCGGGTGGTCAGCGTGGGCACGCACGGGCTGCACATCCATTGTCTCGGCGAAGGCACGCCCGCGGTCATCATGGATTCCGGGCTCGGCGGCACCTCGCTGGAGTGGGTCGGTGTGCAGCTTCGTCTCGCCCGCCACGTCCGCGCGTGCGTGTACGACCGCGCCGGCTACGGCTGGAGCGATCCCGGCCCCGGTCCGCGCACGAGCTCGCGGATCGCCGACGAGCTGTTCGTGCTGCTCAGCAATGCCGGCGTCGACGGCCCGTCCGTCCTGGTGGCGCAGTCGTTCGGCGGTTACACCATGGAGGTGTTCGCGCGCCGCTACCCGTACCTGACGGCCGGGCTCGTGCTGGTAGACGCATCGCACCCGGATCAGATCGAGCGCTTCCGCCGACCACCCGTCAACCTGAACACCGCGCCGCGCACGCGACGCGGCATGCTGTCGTACTCGCAGCCGCCGAGCGTACCGGCGTCCTTGCCGGCCGAGTTCAGGGACGCGGCGCTCGCGCTGGCGCGCACGTGGAAAGCGCGCCAGGCGCTCAAGCAGGAATATCTTTACTTCGAGCAAAGCGCGCGCGACGTGCTCGCCGCGGGCGAGCTGCCGCCGGTGCCCATGGTCGTGCTCACCCGCGGCCGGCGGGCGTGGCCGCACGACACGCGCGGTGATCTGATCGAAAACCTCTGGCTTGCAATGCAGGACGACCTCTCCGCCCAGAGCCCGCATGCCGCGCACATCATTGCGGCGTCGAGCGGTCATCACATCCACCTGGACCAGCCGGACCTGGTCAGCGACGCGGTTACGATGGTCATCGACTTCGCGCGGACGGGCGCATCGGCGCCAGATTTTTCGATCGACCCGGAGATCGGCTACAGCGGCGCCGCGTGGCTCGAGTTCGCCGACGCCTGGTGGCGCTACGACACGCTGCACGCGGCGCTGCGTCTGCGCGCGCCGGTCCCGTTCCTGCATTCGGCCGGCGGCGTGATCCGCGCCGGCCATTTCGCCGGCACGGCGCGCCCGGCGCATCAGCAGGTCGTGTACTACCGCTAGCGCCCCTGCGGGCGGCAGCGTTGCGATGGCGCTCCCTGGGGGAATCGAACCCCCGTTTTCGCCGTGAGAGGGCGACGTCCTGGGCCGCTAGACGAAGGGAGCGGAGAGTCAAACTCTGCGGGCGGTCCTGCGAGGGGTGGTATTATAGGGGCGAGCATTTTACAAAGGAACGACCGTGTCAGTGCCGCCTCCCGGGTCAGGGTCGGGGCGGCGCCGGCCGCAAGCCATGCCATCCAGCCCCATCCCGTATCCCGGCCGACGCCGGGCGGTTCTCATCCCGTGCCGGCCGGCGCGCCGCGGCGCCTGCCGCGGCCGTGCGGCACCTCGTTAAATGATCGAGGACAAGCTGCCGGACAACGTCACCGCCCTGCCGTTGCGGCCGGTGATCGTCCCGCGGGACGCGCACTGCATTTCCAGGCGCGACATCTCCGATGAGGCGCTGCGTGTCCTGTACCGCCTGCGCAATGCGGGCTACAAGGCCTTCCTGGTCGGCGGCGGCGTGCGCGATCTGCTGCTCGGCATGCATCCGAAGGACTTCGATGTCGCCACCGATGCCCGGCCGGAACAGGTGCGCGAGCTGTTTCGCAACTGCCGTCTGATCGGCCGGCGATTCCGGCTCGCCCACGTCTATTTCAGCGATCACGTCATCGAGGTCGCCACCTTCCGGGCCGAGGACACGGACGGCGAGGGCGACGGCAACGATCGTGTGATCCACGAAGGACGCATCGTGCGCGACAACGTCTACGGCGACATCGACGACGATGTCTGGCGTCGCGATTTCACGGTCAACGCCCTGTACTACAACATCGCCGATTTCAGTGTCGTCGATTACGTCGGCGGCATGCACGACATCGCCGCGCGCAGCCTGCGGCTCATAGGCGATCCCGTAGAGCGCTATCGCGAGGATCCCGTGCGCATGCTGCGCGCCGTGCGCTTCGCGGCCAAGCTCGGCTTTCATATCGACCCGGCCAGCGCCGCTCCGATCCTAGAGTACGGCCAGCTGCTCGAGCACATCCCCGGCGCGCGCCTGTTCGAGGAATTGCTGAAGCTGTTCATGAGCACCAGTGCCCGCGACTCCTTCCGCGGGCTGGTCGAGTACCGGCTGTTCGAACGCTTGTTCCCGCAGACCTGGGAGTGTCTGCAGGGCGACCGGGACGGGCGCGCCCGGCGCATGATCGACCTGGTGCTGGAGGCGACCGAATCGCGCATGGCCGAAGGCAAGCCGGTGAACCCCGCGTTCCTGTTCGCCGCCTTCCTGTGGCCGCCGATGCGCGATCTGGCGGACGAATACATCGGTCATGGCCTGCCGGCTTTCGACGCCTTGCAGCGCGCCGGAGACGCCGTCATTTCGCAGGAGGTCGGCCGGGTCGTACTGCCACGGCGCATCACCCGCGTGACCCGCGAGATCTGGGAGTTGCAGCCACGGTTGGAGCGCTGTGCCGCCGCCCGCGCCGGCCGGCTGGTGGAGAACCCGCGCTTTCGCGCTGCCTACGATTTCCTGCTGTTGCGCGCGGCTGCGGGCGAGCCGGTCGCCGAGCGCGCCGAGTGGTGGACCCGGTTCCAGAGCGCGGAACCGGGTGCCCGCGCCGAGCTGCGCCCGGTCGGTGACGACGCCAGGCCGCCGTCACGCCGGCGTGGCCGGCGCGGCGGCCGCCGGCGCCGGCGCGTCGAAGCCCCCGCCGAATAAGCGCCGCACGCCCATGAGCGGACGGGTCCGCGCCTACATCGGGCTCGGCAGCAATCTGGATGATCCCGTCGCGCAGGTCCGGCGTGGCGCACAGGCGCTCGCCCGGCTGCCCGATTCCGCGCTCGTGGCGGTTTCGAGCCTGTACCGGACACCGCCCATGGGGCCTGCGGATCAGCCCGACTTCATCAACGCCGTCGCCACCGTGGACACCGGCCTCGCGCCGGAGGCGCTGCTCGACGCCCTGCAGGCGATCGAGCTCGCGCAGGGTCGCCGCCGCACCCGCCACTGGGGCGAGCGCACCCTGGATCTCGACATCCTGCTGTACGGGGATCGTGTCATCGCTTCCCCCCGCCTGCGCGTGCCGCACCCCGGGATCGCCCGGCGCGCGTTCGTACTCGCCCCGCTGGCCGAGCTGGCACCGGACTTGTGCATTCCCGCGCACGGCGGCGTCGCGGCGCTGCTCGCCGCACACGCGGGCGAGCCGCTCACGCGCCTGGAAGATCCGCACTGAAGTGTCGCGGCCGCGATTCATCGTCGTCGAGGGACCGATCGGGGTAGGCAAGACCACGCTCGCGCGACGCCTCGCCGATCATTACGGCAGTGATCTCGTGCTCGAGGCTCCCGACGCCAATCCTTTTCTGCCGGCGTTTTACGCGGACCCGACGCATGCCGCGCTGCCGACGCAGCTGTTCTTCCTGTTTCAGCGCGTGCAGCAGGTTCAGGCGTTACGCCAGGACGACATGTTCCGGCCGGTCCGGATCGCCGATTACCTGCTCGAAAAGGACCGCCTGTTCGCCGGTCTGACGCTCGGCGTGCAGGAGCTGCGTCTGTATGATCAGGTCTACGAGCGCGTCGCGGTGCAGGCGCCGGTGCCGGATCTGGTGATCTACCTGTAGGCGCCGGTCGACGTCCTGTTGCAACGAATCGCGGCGCGCGGTATTTCTTATGAGCGCCAGATCGACGAACGCTATCTCAAGCGTCTGGTCGACGCCTACGTCGATTTCTTTTATCACTATACCGATGCCCCCCTGCTGATCGTGAATGCCGCGGAGATCGATCTCGCCACCGACACGAACGATCTCGAGTTGCTCGTGCGCCAGCTCGAGCACCCGCACCCGGGGCGCTGCTATTTCAATCCGACCCGTCTGTGACGATACCGCCACCAGGAGGAAACAACCGATGCGAACCGTGAACCACGTTGCAGCACTTCGCGCCCAGGTGGCGCAATGGCGCGACGACGGCGAGCAGGTTGCGCTGGTGCCGACCATGGGCAACCTGCACGCCGGCCACCTGGCGCTGGTCGAGCGGGCGCGGCAGATTGCCGAGCGTACGGTCGTGTCGGTGTTCGTGAACCCTTTCCAGTTCGTGCCGGGCGAGGACTACGAAGCCTATCCGCGAACCCCCGATGCCGATCGGATCAAGCTGTCCGAAGCCGGCGTCGACGTGCTGTTCATGCCGACCGTCGACGAGCTGTATGAACGCGGTTTCGAGGCTACCACGCGCGTGCAGGTACCGGCACTGGACGGCATACTGTGCGGGGCCTCGCGACCCGGCCATTTCACCGGCGTCGCGACGGTCGTCACCAAGCTGTTCAATATCGTCGGGCCCGACTACGCCGTGTTCGGTGACAAGGATTTTCAGCAACTGCTGGTCATCCGCCGGCTGGTCGAGGATCTTTGCATCCCTGTCGACGTCGTCGCCGTGGCGACGGTGCGAGAACGCGACGGACTCGCGCTCAGCTCCCGCAATGTCTACCTGACGACTGAAGAGCGGATCACGGCGCCGCGCCTGTACCTGACCGTCAAGGAGGTCGCCGACCGGCTCCGCGACGGACCGTCCGCGGCGCCGCTGGCGGAGCTCGTGCAGCAGGCCCGCGCGCGCCTGGAGAGCAATGGTTTCCGTGCCGACTATGTCACCATCCGCCGCGCCGCGGATCTCGGCGAGCCCGATCCGGCCGACACGGAGCTGGTCGTGCTCGCAGCCGCCTGGCTCGGACGCGCCCGGCTCATCGACCACATCGAAGTGACGCGCGGATGAGTGCCACCGATCCGAACCCCGGGGCCTGCGTGATCGTCATCGGCAACGAGATCCTGTCCGGACGCACCCGCGACGAGAACCTGCCATGGCTCGCCGAGCAACTCGCCGGGCTCGGCGTGCCCCTCGTGGAAGCGCGGGTGATCCCGGACGAGCACGACATCATCGTCGAGGCGGTGAACACTTGCCGTGCCCGCCATGCGCACGTGTTCACGACCGGGGGCATCGGGCCGACGCACGACGACATCACCACCGCCGCGGTGGCGGCGGCTTTCGGCGTCGCCGTCGTGCGCGACGCCGGCGCGCGGGCGCGCCTGCAGGCCTACTACGGTCAGGGCGAGCTCAGTGCCGCGCGCCTGAAGATGGCCGACATGCCCCTCGGCGCCGAGCTCATCGACAACCCGGTGAGCGGCGCACCGGGATACCGCATCGGTAATGTCTACGTACTGGCGGGCGTGCCCGCCATCATGCGGGTCATGTTCGACAGCATCCGCTCGCGTCTGCACGGCGGCCCACCGATCATCTCGCGCACGGTCGCGGCGTTCGCGCGCGAAAGCGCGATCGCCCCTGATCTCGCCGCGATCCAGGCCCGGTTCCCGCAGGTTGCCATCGGCAGCTACCCGTTCGTGCGTGACGGACGCTTCGGCACCAGCATCGTCCTGCGCGGAACTGATCCGCAGCGTCTCGACGCCGGCGCGGCCGAGGTGCGCGCGATGTTCCGGCAACTCGGCGCCGAGCTCGCCGCCGTGCAGTGACGGCGGTTGTCATCCCGCCGGCGCGGCAGAGCGCCGGGGTCACTCCTCGGGTGCGGTCGCCGGGCTTGCGGTCGCGCCCGGCACCGGGCAGGGATAGGCCTGCATGTACGCCGCCGCAGCCAGGGTCACCTTGCGTGCGTGCAGGCGATCGGGGTGGGCGAGCAGGTACTCGACCAGCACGCGCACCGCGTCCCGCTGGTCGATGCCGTCGGGCGGGGGACAGAAAAACTGACCGTCGGGCTTGACGTAGTAGCCGATGCTGACGATGTTGGTCACGCCCTGAATGAAGCCGCGACAGAACGTGGCCGCCAGCGACTGCGGTTCTTCGAGGCTGGCACCCTCGAGCTCGGCCCTGGCCAGTGCGCACTGGGCGAGCAGCTCGTGGCCGTTGTCGCCGGCGCCGGCCGCGGGCGCCAGCAGCAGGCCGGCGAGCACGGCGGGCAGGACGCGGGATCGCGGCATGGCCGAAGTATGCGCTCCGCACCCCGGGGTGGTCACGCCTGCCCGGGTCGCCGAGCTAAGTGCCGGGAAACTGGAACGATTCCCGGGTTCGGTGTAGTGTGAACGGCCCTTTTCCCGAGCGCTCCGGAATGACCGGCAAGCTGTACGTCAAGACCTTCGGTTGCCAGATGAACGAGTACGACTCGAACCGTATCGTCGACGTGCTGCGTGCCGCTCACGGGCTCGAGCCGGTCGCCACCCCGGAACAGGCCGACGTGCTGCTGGTCAACACCTGTTCGGTGCGCGAGAAGGCGCAGGAGAAGCTGTTTTCCCTGCTCGGCACGTGGCGCCCGCTCAAGCTCGCCAGAGCGGACGTCGTCATCGGCGTGGGTGGCTGCGTCGCGAGCCAGGAGGGAGAGTCCCTGCGCCAGCGGGCGCCGTTCGTGGACGTCGTGTTCGGCCCGCAGACCCTGCACCGCCTGCCGGAGCTCATCGAGCGCGCCCGCAGGACCCGCGGGCCCGTCATCGACGTCAGCTTTCCGGAGATCGAGAAATTCGACCGGCTGCCCGAGCCGCGGGCCGACGGGCCGACCGCATTCGTCTCGATCATGGAAGGATGCAGCAAGTACTGCACTTTCTGCGTAGTGCCCTACACCCGGGGTGAAGAGTTCAGTCGCCCGTTCGACGACGTGCTCGCCGAGATCGCCGCGCTCGCGGGGCAGGGTGTGCGCGAAGTCACGCTGCTCGGGCAGAACGTGAACGCCTACCGGTCCGTGCGCCACGACGGCTCGCCCGCGGATCTCGCCGAGCTGATCCGTTGCGTCGCCTGTATCGAAGGTATCGGCCGGATCCGTTTCACGACCTCCCATCCCGTGGAGCTGCGCGACTCGCTCATCGACGTCTACGCCGCCGTTCCGCTCCTCGCGTCGCATCTGCACCTGCCCGTGCAAAGTGGCTCGGACCGCATTCTCGCGCTGATGAAGCGCGGCCACACGGTACTCGAATACAAGTCGAAGATCCGGCGCCTGCGCAGGCTGCGACCCGACATCAGCATCTCGACCGACGTCATCGTCGGTTTTCCGGGCGAGACGGACGCGGATTTCGCCGCCACCCTCGCGCTGGTCGAGGAAGTCGGATTCGACCACTCTTACAGCTTTATCTACAGCCCTCGCCCCGGCACCCCGGCCGCCGATCTCGCGGACAACGTGCCGATTGAAGTGAAGCAGCGGCGCCTGGCCGTGCTGCAGGCGCGCATCGACCGGCAGGCGGCGGCAATCAGCCGGCGCATGGTGGGCACGGTGCAGCGCATCCTGGTGGCCGGGACGTCGCGACGAGACCCGACCGTGCTCGCAGGGCGTACTCACAACAACCGCGTCGTCAACTTCGCCGGCGACCGGGACCTGGTCGGCCGATTCGTCGACCTGCGTATCACCGAGGCTCTGCGCAACTCGCTGCGCGGCGAGCTGACGACCCGACTTGAACACGCCTGCTGACGCCGAGCCCGCGAGCGCTTTCAATGTCGTGCTCGATCCACCCGACAACGAGCGCCTCGCAAACCTGTGCGGGCAGTTCGACGAGCACCTGCGCCAGCTCGAACGGCGCCTGGGCGTGGAGATCAACAATCGAGGCAACAGCTTTCACGTCATCGGCTCGGCGGACACGGCGGCGGCCACGGGCCGCATCATCCGGGATCTCTACGAGGCGACGCTGACGACCATGCTCTCGCCGGCCGACGTGCATCTGCACCTGCAGCAGGCCGAAGTGGAAAGTCCGCTGCACGCGGATGCCGAGCACGATACCGTGATCCGTACGCGGCGCGCCGTCGTGCGCGGCCGCGGGCCGAACCAGCGACGCTATATCCGCAACATTCTCACGCACGACATCAACTTTGGCATCGGGCCGGCGGGAACGGGCAAGACCTACCTGGCCGTCGCCTGCGCGGTGGAAGCGCTGGAGCGCGTCCAGGTGCGGCGTCTGTGCCTCGTGCGCCCGGCGGTGGAGGCGGGTGAGCGCCTCGGTTTTCTACCTGGCGACATGGCGCAGAAAATCGACCCATATCTGCGCCCGCTTTACGATTCGCTGTACGAGATGCTCGGCTTCGAACGGGTCGCGAAACTGGTCGAGCGCAACGTCATAGAGATCGCGCCGCTCGCGTACATGCGCGGCCGCACTCTGAACGACTCGTTCATCATCATGGACGAGGCGCAGAACACAACGGTCGAGCAGATGAAGATGTTCCTGACCCGGATCGGCTACGGTTCGACGGCCGTCATCAACGGCGACGTTACCCAGGTCGATCTCCCGCGCGAACGTCGCTCGGGTCTGCGCCACGTCGTCGACGTCCTGCGTGGCCAGGACGGCATCAGCTTCACGTTCTTCCAGTCGCGTGACGTCGTCAGGCATCCGCTGGTGGCGCAGATCCTGGACGCCTACGAAGCCTACGAGCAGGGTGACGGCGCGCGTGACACGAGTTGACCTGACCGTGCAATACGCGAGCCGATCGCGGGCCGTGCCGGCGGAAACAGCGCTGCGCCGCTGGGTGAGCGCGGCGCTCGGCGGCGGCCGGCGCGCGGCCCTGACGGTACGCATCGTCGATCGTGCCGAGAGCCGCAGGCTGAATTCACGCTGGCGTGGCCGGCGCAAACCGACCAACGTGCTGTCGTTCCCGTTCGGCGATCGCGGGGTCCCGGGCGCGCGCGGACACATCGGCGATATCGTCGTGTGCGCACCGGTGGTCAACGCCGAAGCGAGTGCTCAGGGCAAGTCCAGGGAACAGCACTGGGCGCACATCCTGGTCCACGGCACGCTGCACCTGCTCGGTCACGATCACGACGTCGGGGCGCGTGCCGCGCGCATGGAGGCGCTGGAACGCAGGCTGCTCGCCCGTATGGGTTATCCCGACCCGTACCAGTCAGGGACTAGTGCATGAGCGACGACGACGCCGGCGATCCGCAGACACGCACGAATCTGTCCTGGTACGAACGCTTGGCGAAGTTTCTGCGCCGGGAACCGTACACACGTGCGCAGATAGTCGATGTGCTGCGAGCCGCCGAGCGCAGCCACCTCATCGATCCCGACACCCTGGCGACCATGGAAGGGGCCCTGCAGATGCTCGACATGCGTGTGCGCGACATCATGATCCCGCGCGCGGAGATGGTCGTGCTCGAGGAAGGCGCCGATCCGCGCCAGTACCTGGGCGTGGTGATCGAGTCGGGTCATTCGCGCTTTCCGCTGATGGACGCGCCACGTGATCAGGCGGTCGGCATCCTGATGGCGAAGGATCTGCTCGCTTTCCTGGCCCAGGGTGAAGCGCATTTCGACATCAAGGACGTGGTCCGCCCGCCGGTCTTCGTGCCGGAAAGCAAGCGTCTGAACATTCTCCTGCGTGAATTTCGTACCAGTCGCAATCACATGGCCATCGTCGTCGACGAATACGGCGGAACGGCGGGACTGGTGAGCATCGAGGACGTCCTCGAACAGATCGTCGGCGAGATCGACGATGAGCACGATGTCGGCGAGGAGTACGACATTCGCCCACACGGCCGCAATCGCTTCACGATCCGGGCTCGCACCCCGGTCGAGGATTTCAACGAGTATTTCGGCACCCGATTCGAGGACAAGGAATACGACACGCTCGGCGGCCTGGTGCTCAAGCTGTTCGGTCGCGTGCCGCGACGCGGCGAGGAGCTGGACTACGGCGGCTTCAATTTCAAGATCCTGCGCGCCGATCAGCGCCGCGTTCATCTGATGCGGGTGGTGCGCACACAGGCCGGCGTCGTCGCGACCACGGCCGGGGAATGACGCGCGCGACCCGGCGGTCGCGGCCCGGGTTCGACCGCCCGCGCGTGCGCACGGCCGGGCACGCGGCGTGAGGTGCAGCCCGCGCCGTCTCGATCTGGCCGCCCTGCTCGCCGGTTGCCTGTACCCGCTCGGATTCGCCCCCTTCGGCTGGTTCCTGCTGCCGGTGCTGGCGCTCGCCGGTCTGTTCGCCTGCATCGCGGGCGGCTGCAGTGTCCGTCGCGCCGCCTGGCGGGGCTGGCTGTTCGGCGTCGGCGCATTTGGTGTCGGGATCTCGTGGATCCAGGTGAGCGTGCACCAGTTCGGTCTGCCCTCGTATGTGTTCTCGGTCGGGGTGACGGTGCTGTTCGTGGCCTTCATGGCGCTGTATCCGGCTCTGGCGGGCTGGGCCACGGCGCGCTGGCGCCGGCCGGCGGGCGCGCGGGGGACGCTGGCTTTCGCACCCGCGGTATGGGTCGCGACCGAGTGGTTGCGGGGCTGGTTCCTGAGCGGTTTTCCGTGGCTGGAGTCGGGTTACAGCCAGATCGACTCGCCGATCGGCGGCTATGCGGCGATCGGCGGCGTACACCTGGTCAGCGTTGCGGTCGCGCTGAGCGCGGGTCTGTTGCTCACCGCGCTCCGTCACGGCGGCGTGGTTCGCGCCGGGAGCGTGGCCGCGCTGGCGGTGGTCTGGCTCGTGCCGGTGCCGCTGGCGCGCGTAGCGTGGACGCAGGCGGCCGGGCCGCCGCTCAGCGTCGCCCTGTTGCAGGGCAACGTCGCCCAGTCGGTCAAGTGGCTGGCGGAGCAGCGCCAGCAGACCATCGCGACCTACCTGCGGCTGTCAGAACCGCAGTGGGGCCGCGATCTCATCGTCTGGCCGGAAACGGCCGTCCCCGCATTCGACGTCGAGTTGCGCGATTTCCTCGCGGCCGTCGGCGAGCGGGCACGTGCTGACGGCACGCACGTGCTCATGGGCATTCCCATGCTGGACATGGACAGCGCGCGATACTTCAACGGCGTGATCGCCCTCGGTGCGACGCCCGGCGCCTACCGCAAGCGTCATCTCGTGCCGTTCGGCGAGTTCCTGCCGCTGTCGACGTTCATCGGCGGACTGCTCGATTTCCTCGACATCCCGATGTCGAGCTTCACCGCCGGCGCCCCCGTGCAGACGCCGGTACGTGCCGCCGGCTACGCGATCGGCATCTCGATCTGTTACGAGGACGCTTTCGGTGCGGAAGTGAGGGCCGGGCTGCCGGAAGCGGCGCTGCTGGTGAACGTCAGCAATGACGCGTGGTTCGGCAATTCACTCGCACCCCATCAGCACCTGGAGATCGCGCGCATGCGTGCGCGGGAAACCGGCCGCTTCCTGCTGCGAGCGACGAACACGGGGATCTCGGCAGTCATCGACGCGCACGGCGACATCCTCGCGCGGGCGCCGCAGTTCGCGGTGACCACGGTGGCGGCGAGCGTCGAACCGCGGATCGGCTCGACCCCTTACGTACGTTTCGGTGATCTGCCCGCGCTGACCCTGCTCGTGCTCATGGTCGCGACCGCTTCGCGGCGCCCAACCGCGATTCCTGCCTGATTCAATCGCCCGCGTCCGGGGCACGCTGCCGATCGACTGCCGCCGACTGCAGATGCCGGTCGAACTCCCGGTCCTCGGCCGCGACCGCGAGCACTTCGCGCCGGTTCAGCCGCAGCAGCGTCGCCGGTTCCTCGGCCACGACCGTCGCCGTGCGCGTCTCATCGCCGAGCAGCGCGGTTTCACCGAAAAAATCCCCGGTGCCCAGGGTGGCGAGC
>JADZEE010000081.1 GCA_020850735.1 Gammaproteobacteria bacterium
CGCGGTAACCGGCACACCGGGCGTCCAACCCCCGGGCCGGCCACCGCCGCCGACGTGGCTTTTCCGGCGCGCCGAAGTTCGGTGGTTCCGGGCCTGAGCGGCGCCGGCCCGGGCACGGTCACTGTCCCCTGGGGCTCAGCCGGTCGCGCGGTCGCCGCGCAGCGATTCGGTTTCGTGCTCCGGCTGCGGCGCTGCCGGCGGCGAAGCCGCCAACGGACCCGCGCCGCCGGCCGCCGTGACCGCTAGCTCGGCATCGCCGTCGGCACCCGCCGCCGCATCCCGCGCGTCCGCCGCCACCGCTTCGCCGCCGCCGCCGCGGGTCGCGGACGGTTCGGGACCGAGTGTACAGGTCGCGTCGTCGAAATCGTCGCCGGCCGGCGCTGGCGGGGCGCGCAGCGCGATCCGCGTCAGCTCGTCGAAACCCAGGCGTTGTTCGCCGCGTCCCGCGCCACCGAGGCTGTCGGCGCCCTCGGCGAGATGCTCGTAAAGTTCGCGATAACGGCCCGTCAACTCGTGGAACAGTACCGCCGAACGCTCGAAGTGGGCGCCGACGCGGTCACGGTAGCCATCGAGCTCCTCGCGCAGCTCGGCGGCAGTCCTGCCGCCCCCATCGCGCTGCTGACGCGCATAGCACAGCACGTAGCCCGCGACCAGACCGACGGCGAGCAGTACGACGGCGATGGCGGCAGTGGCAGCAAGAGACAGTTCAATCATGGCTTCGGTGTCACCCCGGAGTTTTGTTGCATTGCAGTATAACGTATCAGTGGACACGGATCGTGGCCGCCGCACCGCTATAATGCGCCGCGCCATGTCGCTGCTGAACGAATACGGGCTGTTCCTGGCCAAGACACTGACCCTCGTCCTGCTCCTGATCGCGACCGCCGGCGCCGCACTGCTGCTCGTACGCCAGCGCGGCGGTGCCACGACCCGCCTGCGGATCCGCCATTTGAACGACAAGTACGAAGCCATGATCCTCAGCCTGCAAGCGAGCATGCTGTCGAAAAAGAGCTACCGGCAGGTGCTCCGGCAATCGCGCGCGCGTGAGGCCAGGCGCGTCGCTGAAGCGTCGCAGCGCCGCCGTGTGTTCGTGCTCGAGTTCCACGGCGATTTGCGCGCGAGCGCGGTCGCCTCGCTGCGCGAGGAGATCAATGCGGTGCTCGGAGTGGTGCGGCCCGGTGATGAGGTCATGCTGCTCATCGAAAGCCATGGCGGCGCCGTGCACGGCTACGGACTCGCGGCTTCGCAGCTCGCACGGATACGCTCGCGCGGGATCCCGCTCACTGTCGCCGTGGACAAGATCGCAGCGAGCGGCGGCTACATGATGGCCTGCGTCGGCGACCGGATCCTTGCCGCGCCCTTCGCCATCGTCGGTTCGATCGGCGTGGTCGCGCAGTTACCCAATTTCAATCGCCTGCTGAAAAAACACGACATCGATTTCGAGCTGCACACGGCCGGTGAGTTCAAGCGCACGTTGACGCTGTTCGGCGAGAACACCGACGCAGGCCGCGGTCATTTCCGCGAGGAGATCGAGGACGCGCACCGGCTGTTCAAGGACTTCGTGCGCAGCCACCGGCCCGCCCTGGATATCGAGGCGGTTGCGACGGGCGAGTGGTGGTTCGGCACCCGTGCGCTCGAGCTCGGCCTCGTCGACGAGCTGCGCACCAGCGACGACTATCTGCTCACCGCGACGGTCGATGCCGACGTCTATGCCGTGACCTGGCAGCGGCCGCGCGGCCTGCTCGAGCGTCTCATCCGGCCTGCCCGCGACACCCTCTCCCGCCTGCGCTGACCCCGGTTCCGCTCCCGCCCCGGAGCGGCAGGGGATTTTTTCTCTGTATCCTTGAAAATACATAGCTTTATCTACTATTATTAGAGTTAAGTATAAGCTTCTGGCGCGGCGCTTCTTTCTAAATCCCATGTACAAGGCTCATTTCGGACTTCGCGAAGCGCCGTTCACGGGCCAACCGGCACCGCGCTCGTTGTACTGTCGCGCGCCACACCGCGAGCTGCTGGCGTCGCTGCGCCGCACACTCATGCGCGCTGCGAACGTGGCCACGCTCACGGGTGTCGCCGGCAGCGGCAAGACGGTCACCTGCCGTTTGCTGCTGCGGGCACTGCCGGCCAACGCCGAGGTGGTACTGGTTACGCGGCCCCCGCGCGAGCTGCGCGAGCTGCTCGCGCGCATGCTCGCCGCCCCGAAGTTTCACGCACCGGCGCCGGACGCCTCGACCGAGGAGCTGTTCGAGCACCTGTGCGAGGTGCTCGCGCGCGCCCGGGCCAGGGGGCGCCTGCCACTGGTCATCGTCGACGATGCGCACGTGCTGACCACCGAGACACTGGCCGGCCTCGCCCGCCTCGCCAGCCACGGCGTCGACGGCGTGCGCATCACCAGCGTATTGCTCGTCGGCCGCGACGGGCTGCATTCGCAAATGCAGGTCCCCGAAGCCCACCGCCTCGACGGGCTCGTCGCTGAACGCCTCGAGATGGCGCCGTTCAGCGCCGCCGAGACCAGTGAATACATCGCCCACCGCCTGCGCGCAGCCGGCGGCGCACCCGAGCTGTTCACGGGCGGTGCGGTGCAGGCGATCCACGCCCATACCGCGGGCATACCGCGCCACATCGACATCCTCTGCGAGCAGGCGTTGCTCGGTGCCTATTTCGCCAACTGCGAGCACGTCGATCGCCGGCACGTACTGAACATGCTCAAAGGTGGTGCGCCGGCGCGCGCCGCCCGGGCGGATCGTTGGCCGCAGTGGTTACGGGTTGCGGCGACCTTCGGCAGCGCGCTCGCCGGCACGCTGCTGCTCATTCTGTGGTGGGCACACCTGACTGATTTCGGCCCCGCACCGGCGCCACCCGAACCCCGGCCCGTCGTCGCGCCCGCGCCGCAGGCAACGGTCGAGACCATCGTCGATGCGAGTCCCGCGCTGCCGCGACCCGCAGCTGCCACGACGGCGGCGGAGCGCGAACGCGGCGCGCGCGCCAGCGCGGCCATCCCGTTGCGCGCGCTGGCCGACGAGCTGTCCACCCGCCGCGAGGTCGCACAGCGCCGCCTGCTCGCGCGCTGGCGCCTGAGCGATACGCCGATATCGACCGAATCGCTGTGCACCGACCTGCGCACACACGGCCTGCGCTGCCTGCACGGCACTGGCGACCTGGCGACGATCGAACGCCTCAACCGGCCGGCGCTGCTCACGCTGTGGACGCAGGATGAGCGGAATTTCCACGCCGTCCTCGCGGCGCTCGGTGAGGACGAGGTCACGCTCGACGTCGACGGCTACGAATACAGCTATCCGCGCGCCGAACTCGATCAGCTCTGGCATGGCGAGTACCTGCTGCTCTGGCGTCCACCGCTGCGCGACGTCGAGGTCATCAATGCGAGCGCCGCGCCGGACGCGCTCGCCTGGTTGCGCGCCGCGCTCGAACGCGTCCAGGGCACGCCGGTGCGCGTCGCCGAAGCGCAGCAGTACGACTGGCCGCTGACCAAGCGGGTCATGGAATTCCAGCGCAGCGCCGGCCTGCAGGCCGACGGCACCGTCGGCGCGGCCACATTCATCGCTCTGCAAAGCGCACTCGCGCCCGACGAAGCGCCGGTGCTCCGCCAGGCCCGGTTCGGCCATCTGGCCGCCTATTGAATTCGCGCCGGCGGCCCCCGGCCCGGGCGATGCCGGCGCCGGCTCCATCCACGGTACTTGACTTGCGCCGCGCGCCGGCTATGATTGTTGTTAGTTGTCTAACTAAATCGGCGGACCGATGCCGAGGACCAGCGACAAACGCGAACGTCTGATCACCGCCGCCAAGACCCTGTTTCACGAACAGGGACTTGCGCAGACGACGCTCGCCGACATCGCCGCCACCGCCAGAGTGGCGCTCGGTAACGTGTACTACTACTTCAAGACCAAGGACGACATCGCCAGCGCGGTGATCGCCGAACGCGCCGCCGAGGTCCGGGACGTTCTGGACAGCTGCGACTGCGCGAGCTGTCCGCGCGAATGCGTGGTATCGGTGCTGAAGAAGATGCGCGGCCGCGCCGCCGAGTACGTGGACAAGGGCTGCCCGGTCGGGGCGCTGTGCCAGGAACTGGGACGGTCCGATTCACCGCTCACGGATCAGGCTTACGGCCTCGTGCGCGCGCAGATCGACTGGCTGACGGACAAGTTCGGCGCCATGGGCCGGCGCGACGCGCGTGACCTCGCCGTCCAGCTCGTCAGCGAGATGCAGGGGGTGTCCCTGACCGCGCGGGCAATCGGCGACGCCCGCCTGCTGCGCCGGCAACTGGATCGTCTGATCGAATGGGTGGAGACGCTGTAGCGTTTTTTTTACCGAAGTTTTAGTTAGTCGACTCACAAATGGGCGGGCCAGGCACGACGACGGGCGTCGTGCAGCCAGCCTCGGAGAAGCCGTAATGCAATACACAAACAGGTGGTTACCAACGCTGGCCGATGTCATCGAGGGCACCGTATGCGTCCTCGTCGGCACGGCCGCCGGTGTCGTGTGCGCCGCGGCGGTGCTGGCCATGACGACCGGGCACAGCGGTCTGGTCTGAGCACGGCATTCTGCCGCCCTAATTCTAAGTCAGTGCACTAACAAAGGAGTGCCATCATGCGTCATGTTTTCGGTCCCGAACTCGACCGCGTCGCCGGAATCATCCTGCTCACGGCCTTCATCGCGACGTCCATCATCACGGTCGTCGCGCCGCTGTTTGCCTGACACCAGGGTCGTGCGCAGGCGGGCGGGCATCGTGCCGCCGGTTTCTACACGACTGAACGCTGTGACCACCGGGCAAGAGGAGAACAGGTCATGAACGAACCACACCATGCGTGTGCCGCCGACGAAGGCATCTACGATCTGCTGGCGCCGGCGGCGCTCGGCCGCTACCGGCTGCGTAACCGCATCGTCATGGCGCCGATGACACGCAACCGTGCCGGTCCCGGCAATGCAGCCACTGCCGGGACCGCGCTGTACTATGCCCAGCGCGCGTCGGCGGGGTTCATCGTGACGGAAGGCACGCAGGTGTCGTCGCGGGGCGTAGGCTATCCGAATACCCCCGGCATCCACTCGCAGACCCAGGTCAATGCGTGGCGCCGGACGGTCGATGCCGTGCACACGCTCGGCGGGCGGATCTTTCTTCAGCTCTGGCACGTGGGCCGGATCTCGCACCCCGCGCTGCAGCCCGGCGGGGAACTGCCGGTCGCGCCGTCCGCGCTGCCGGCGCACGGCAAGATCTACACCGGTCGCGAGCTGCAGCCGATGCTCACCCCGCGCGCCCTGGACAGCGACGAGATCGCCGGCGTCGTCGCCGAGTTCCGTACGGGCGCCGACAACGCCCTCGCCGCGGGTTTCGACGGCGTCGAGATCCATGCCGCCAACGGTTATCTGATCGACCAGTTTCTGCGCGACGGCAGCAACCGGCGCACGGACGCATACGGCGGTACGGTCGAAAACCGCGTCCGCTTTCTGCTCGAAGTCACCGAATCGGTCGTTCAGGTCTGTGGCGCGGACCGGGTCGGCGTGCGTCTGTCACCGCTGAGCGCTTACAACAGCATGGCCGACACGGCGCCGCAGGCGACGTTCGGCCACGCGGTGGAGGCGCTGAACCGGTACCGGCTCGCGTACCTGCACGTGGTCGAAGTAACCGAGCCGCAGGCCGGGCCGGCCTTCGATCTGGCGATCCTGCGCCAGCGCTTTCGCGGCAGTTACATCGCCAACGGCGGCTACGACTACGCCCGGGCGCAGTCGGCGATCGTCAGCGGCACGGCGGATTTCGTCGCCTTCGGCCAGTACTACATCGCCAACCCCGATCTGGCCGAGCGCTTCGCCGCCGGTGCCGCCCTGAACACGGCGGACCCGTCGCGCTACTACGGCGGCGACGCGTGCGGCTACACCGACTATCCCTTCCTCGATCCACGGCAGGGCGAGCAGGCGGCACGCCTCGCTGCCGCCGCCTGATCGGCGGGACGACGCCGAGCGGTTCCCCGAGTTGGCCGCCACCGTCCACTCCCTCCCCCCGGGACGGTGGCGGTCCTTGTTCTCAGCCGTCTGCGAGCGCGTCGAGGGCAGCGATCTCCGCAGGCGTGAGCAGGATCCGCAGCGCCGCGAGACTGGCACGCACACTTTCGACCCGCGCGGCACCGGGGATCGGGATCACGTTCTCGCCCTGCGCCAGCAACCACGCCACGGCCACCTGGTAGGGCGTCACCCCGTGGCGCGCGGCGATACCCGCGACGACCTTCGACTCGCGCAGCCGGACGTGGCCGTGGTGCCCTCCCACGCTGCTGTGGGGCAGGTAGGCGATGTCGTCACGCGCGCACCGCGCCAGCAGACCGGAGCGCAAATCACGTTGTTCGAGCACGTTGCAGCGGTTCTGCACCGACACCACCTGCGCCACGGCGCGCGCGCGTTCGAGTTGTGCGGCGTCGACGTTCGACACGCCGATGTGCGCGATCCAGCCGGCTTCCTGCAGGCGCACGAGCGCCCCCATGCTGTCCTCGATCGGCACTGCCGGATCGACCGCATGCAGGTGATACAGGTCGATGCGTTGCACCCCGAGCGCACGCAGGCTCGCCGCGCAGGATTCCCGCAGCCAGTGCGGCCGGCCATCGCTGACCCACTGCCCGTGCGGGCGTCGCAGGCCGCCCTTGGTGGCGACGACCACCTGATCACGGGCGCCGAGCGCATCGAGCGCCCGGCCGACGAGCCGCTCACTGTGACCGATGTCGGTGTCGTCGAGACTGTAGACGTTGGCGGTGTCGATGAAATTCCCGCCGCCCTCCACGAATGCCCGGATCACGGCCAGGGCCTGCGCTTGCGGCGGGCGGCCCGCGATCGACAACGCCATGGCGCCGAGCCCGACGGCGTGCACCTCGATTCCCGAGCTACCGAGCCGCCGTTTCACGCCGTACCTGCCCGCCGGGCGGGGCGTCGAACGCGCGCCGCACCTCCTCGGCGATGACCTCGATCCCGGCACGCACACCTTCGGGTGACTGCGAGTAGGTCACGCGGATGCATTCGTCCCGATGCGCCCACCCCGGCTCGATGCCGTTGAAGAAGTAATGCCCGGGCAGCACCAGCACGCCGCGCGCCTTCAGACGCCGGTACAACTCGGCACTGGTGATCGGCAGTCCCGGGAACCACAGCCACAGGAAAATGGCCCCTTCCGGCACGTGCACCCGGTAATCGCTGCCGGCCATCGCCTCGTGGACCCAGGCGAGCGCCTGCTCCATACGCGAGCGGTAGTACGGCGTGACGTGCCGGCGGCACATGTCGATGATTTCACCACTGCGGACCAGGTCCAGCATCAACGCCGGACCGATACTGCCGGTCGCCAGATGCAGCACCGCGTTGATGCTCACCAGCACGTCGACGATGTCGGGCCGTGCGACGACGATGCCCGTGCGCACCGCCGGCAGGCCGATCTTGGACAGGCTCATGCACAGGACGATGTTCTCGTTCCACAGCGGCTCGGCATCGGTGAAGATGATCCGCGGGAACGGCATGCCATAGGCATTGTCGAGAATGAGCGGCACGCCGTGGGCGCCGGCCAGCCGCGAGAGCTTGTGCACCTCGTCATTGGTAATGACGTTGCCGGTCGGGTTGGTCGGCCGCGACACGCAGATGGCGCTCACCGTCGCGTCGAACTCGATTGCGTCGAAGTCCACGTGATACTTGAACATGTGATCGGGCAGCAGCTCGATGTTGGGTCGCCGGGCGGTGAAGAAATCGTCCCGCAGCCCGAGATCGGCGTAGCCCACGTACTCGGGGGTCATCGGCAGCAGGATGCGCCGGTGCAGACCGTCCTCGCAGTCCCCGGCGAGCATGTTGAACAGGGCGAAGAAACCTCCCTGGCTGCCGGTGGTCAAAACGATGTTCTCCGGTCCCACGTCCCAGCCGTACTCGCGTCGCAACAGCGCCGCGAGCGCATGGATGAACTCGCGTTCGCCCTGCGGGGCGTCGTAGTTGCCGATGACGCGCGCGAATTCGGCCGGGTCGTCGACGAGCCGGCGCAGCCGGGCGCGCAGGCGCTCCTGCACGGCCGGAATATGACTGGGGTTGCCGCCGCCGAGCATGTGCATGGGCCGGGTTCCGGCGAGCGCAGCGCCCAGATCATCCATCAGCAGACGCGCGCCGGTTTCGCGTGAGAACTTGCGGCCGAACCTGGAAAGCTTCATGAAATCATCCCTGTCATGCTGGCGACGCCGCCCGGGCCGGCGGCAGTGCTATTCTGATGCGCCCGTGTCGACCATGCCAATACCATCGTGTCCGTGCACATGAAGACCGCGCCGGAGCTGCTGCGTGTGCTCGGTCCGTTGCGGTCCATGATGCTCGCGATCGTCGTGCTGCTGGTGCTGTCGGCACCCATTGCCACGGGTGACGGTCCCAGGGACGGCTGGCGCTTCGTTCCCGCCCTGCTCAGTCCTGTATTCGCCACCATCATGGCGTTCGTGTTGCCGCTCGATTTCACGATGAGCCGCGTCCAGATGGGCGAATATGCCGACGGTCCACACCGCGAACGCTATCGACTCATCTCCCGGATTGACCTCGGCGCACTCGCCCTGCTGCTGCTCGCCTGGCTGCCGTTCGTCCTGAGGATGCTGCGGTCATGAGGCCGGCGCTGATGCTGATGCTGCTGCTCGCGGCGGCGGGGGCGCGCAGCGAGGATCTGCGCGGACTCATCAGCGCCTGTGCGGACGGAGACATGCAGTTGTGCCGGCAGATCGACCAGGTCGGCGCCGATGCCGGCATCGGTTCGAGCGCGTTGGACACGCTCGCGTCACAGTTCGCCGGTGCGGTCGCCACCGACGTTACGCTGGTGCACGACGGCACACCGGACCTCGCCGCCGTGTATCCCCGCGTCATCGACGCCTACTTCGCCGCACCCGAGCTCGCCGATGCGCGCGGAAGCTGGTCCCGGCCGCAGCGCATTCCCGCCTGTGCCGAGCATTACGCCGACACCTGGCTGTACGAGCGCAGCTGGTGGCCCACCGATCGCGAAGGTCGACCCGACTGGCGGCTCATATATTTTCACGTGCTGGACCATTACTTCGGCCTGTGCGTCAAGTGATACCGTCCGTGCGCAGCGCGTACCGGACCGCCGATATCCCGAACTGCTGGAGTAGCGCATGATTGCAATGTCCCGCTGGATCCCCGGCCTGCTGGTCGCCTGCCTCGTCGCCCTGTTCGCCGCGCGTGCGGCACCCGCCGGCGAATCCCCGGTCAAGAGTCCGACCGATCCGCGCGATTACGCCACCTTCACGCTCGAAAACGGCATGCGTGCGCTGATCATCTCCGATCCGGACACCGACAAGGCCGCAGCCGCTCTGGACGTCGCCGTCGGCTCGAGCGCCGATCCGACCGACCGCCAGGGGCTCGCGCACTTCCTCGAGCACATGCTCTTTCTCGGCACCGACAAGTACCCGGACGCGGGCGAATATCAGGAGTTCATCAACCGCCACGGCGGCTCGCACAACGCATTCACCGCATTCGAGGACACCAACTACTTTTTCGACATCGACAAGGACCAGCTCGAGCCCGCGCTCGACCGTTTCAGCCAGTTCTTCGTGGCTCCGCTGTTCAATCCCGAGTACGTGGAGCGGGAAGTGAAGGCCGTCTATTCGGAATACCAGGCCCGGCTCAAGGATGACTACCGCCGTACCTACGCAGTCATGCAGAGCGTGATGAACCCGGCGCATCCGGTCAGCACCTTCGCGGTGGGCAGCCTCGAAACCCTGGCCGACCGTCCGGGCCGCCCCGTGCGCGCGGATCTGGTTCGATTCTACGCGCAGCATTACTCGGCCAATCTCATGACCGTGGTCGTGCTCGGCAAGGAACCGCTCGACGTCCTCGAACGCTGGGTGCGCGAGAAGTTCGGCCCCGTACCCAATCGTGAGGCCGCACCGCTCGCGATCGACGTGCCGATGTTCCTGGACGGTACGCTGCCACAGCGCGTCGACGTGCTGCCGGTCAAGGACCGCCGCAGCCTGTCGCTGAGCTTTCCTCTGCCGCCGCTGAAAGGGCTGTACCGCACCAAGCCCATCGACTACATCGCCAACCTGGTCGGCCACGAAGGCGAAGGCAGCGTGCTCGCCGCGCTCAAGCGCAGAGGCTGGGTCGACACGCTCAGCGCCGGGACGAGCCTCGATAATCGCGACGCGGCGATGTTCTCGGTGAACATCACCCTGACCCGCGACGGCTCCGATCACGTCGAGGAGATCGTCGATCACGTATTCGATTACCTGGACCTGATTCGCGACGCGGGCATCGACGAGTGGCGTTTCCGCGAGCAGTCCCGGCTGTACGACCTGCGCTTCGCCTTCCAGGAGAAAGCGCAGCCCATCGGCTACGTGTCCGATCTCGCCGGAAACCTGCAGTACTACCCGCCCGCGGACGTGCTGCGGCTCCCTTACCTGGCCGACGACTACGAGCCGGACGTCATCGCTTCCATGCTCGCACGGCTGACGCGGCAGAACGTGCTCATCACCTACGTTGCCCCGGAAGTGCACACGGATCGCACCGAGAAGTGGTACGACACGCCCTATGCCGTGCTCCCGCCGGAGCAGGCGACAGGCAGCGCCCGCGACGACGGAATAGCCGGCAATTCGCTCGCGCTGCCGGCGGCCAATCCTTTCATCCCGGAGCGGATCGCGGTCAAGCCCGTCGTGGAACCGGCGCGCGTGCCCGTGCGCCTGGACGGCGCCGGCGGCGTGGAGCTGTGGCACCAGCAGGACAGCGACTTCCCGCAGCCGCGCGCCAGCTTCTACTTCTCGGTCCGCTCGGCCGTGGCGAACGACTCGCCCGCGCACGCCGTACTGACCGATCTGTACGTGCGCATGGTGAAAGACCAGCTGAACGAGTTTGCCTACCCGGCGACGCTCGCCGGCCTGTCCTACGACGTGTACCGGCACGTGCGCGGCTTCACGGTGAAAGTGTCCGGCTTCGACGACCGGCAGCACCTGCTGCTCGAAGCCATCTGCGGGCGCCTGCGTACGCCGGTGATCGCCGCCGACCGCTTCAAGGTCGCCAGGGAAGAGCTGATCCGCGAACTCGAGAACACACGCAAGGAACCGCCCTACGCGCAGGCGATGAACGAGATCAACACCCTGCTGGTCCGGCCCGGATGGACCGTCGACCAGCGGCTCGCGGCCATTGCGCCGCTGGCGGTCCGTGATCTGCGCGCGTTCGTGCCGAAGCTGCTCGAAAACGTGTACGTCATCGCCCTTGCGCACGGCAACGTGGTGCCCGACGAGGCACGTGCGCTCGCCGCCGTCGTCGATGCGGCGATGCTCGGCGCGCGCCAGCCCGCCGACGTGCCGCCCGCGAGCGTCGTCAAACTCGCCGCGTCCGACTATTTCGGGCGCGAGATCGCGATGCCGCACCCGGACTCGGCGATCGCCGTCTACGTGCAGGGGCCGGACAAGCGCTATCCCAGCCGCGCCCTGATGGAGCTGTTCGGGCAGATGGTATCGGCGCCGTTCTACGGCGACCTGCGCACCGAGCAGCAGCTCGGCTACGTGGTCTTCGCCGGCCCGCTGTCCCTGCTGGACGTGCCGGGCGTGATGTTCATCGTCCAGTCGCCGGTCGCCGATCCGGCGATGCTGGAAACCCACGTACAGGCCTTCCTGCACGATTACCGCAGTTTCATCGCCGGCGTCGACGAAGATACGTTTGCAGCCCACCGCCAGGGTGTGATCACGCGCATCCTCGAGCACGAGGATCGCCTGCAGGACCGCTCGGATCGCTACTGGCAGGAGCTCGATCTCGGCTACACGCGCTTCGACTCGCGCGAGCGCCTGGCCGGGGCCGTCGCGCAGCTCACCCGCGAGGAACTGCTGGCGTTCTACGACGACAACATCATCGGCGGCAAGGAACGCCGGCTCACCGTGCGGGCGCTGGGCGAGAATCACACGGCGGTCGCCGGGGCGGTCGAGCTCGCGCCGCATTATCGGCGCATCGACAGTGCGGAAACGTTCGGCGAGGGCATGGCGTACTACGGGGCCGGTGCCCATCCGGACCCCGCGGTACCGGCGGTCGACGCCGCCATGGGGCGGCAACCCTGACCGGTCCGTGCATCCCGGGCCGGCGCCCGTACGTCGCGCGAGACGTCGCCCGCGTCACAGTTTCGAGCCGGCGCGCGGACGTCCGTGCCAGCGGCGCGTCTAAGCTGTGCGACCGGATATTGAAGTCCCGGGATTTTGTGAGCACATTCTCAGAAATTCATTGGAATAACGAAAGATTATAAGATATATTACATAATATAAATTATAAAAATCATTTAACTATTTGTAATATATGATTTTTATATCAACCATGCGCACTTTATTCTTTCGCAACCGGCGGCTCTACGGCCACCCACCCGCGCCCCTGACCCTCGTCATCGGCCGCCGCCGCTTCAGCTTCGCCCAGCCGCGCGAGTTCGAGTTCGGCTGCGCCGGGCGTACGGCGGTACCGGCGGCGAAGTTCGGCGAGCTCATGCGCCAGCCGGCCGCCGAGCTGCGCCATGAAGCCGAGGGTATCCGCCAGGTCGAAAAGCAACTCGTGACGGTCCTCGAACGCGGTCTGGAGAACCCGGCGACGGTCGCCGGCCGGATCCGCGATCTGGGCGTGAAATTGTTCTCCAAGGACCACGGCTGGCGCGACATCATGGCGGCGCTGGCACTGCTCGGGCCCGAACACGACGAGTACAAGAAGATCGCTCTGGTGAAATATCTGCAGTACCTCGCGGCGCGCCAGGATCTGCTCGGCATCATCCACGCGGCCAAGACCGACGTACGCTTGGAAGCCGCGGACGACTCGTTCGGGGAGTCGGCCGCGCCCGCAATCGGCGCGGCGGAAACCATGATCTTCGACCTGACGCAGGTCGCATCCGGCCCGCGACTCGTCAACGCGTTTGAGCGCCTGCCGCGCGGAGAAACCGTCGAAATCCGGCTGCCACGCGGCAAGTCCATCGAGATCCTGCTGTCCCGGCACCCCTTCAAGCTCGTCGCCGACGGCGGCTACAAGCTCGTCGACGCGGCCGGGCACGAGTATCCGCTCGGCGATCGGCGGGGCTGCGTCGGCCGGCACGCCGGTAACGACATTGCAATCGACAACGCCTACCGGTCGGTCTCGCGCAAGCACCTGATTGTCGAGCCGCAGGTCGATCGGCTGCTGCTGACCGACATCTCCGCTCACGGTACGTTCGTGCCGCCGCAGTTCGTTCACCACACCGTGCACTGAATCTGTGGTGTACTGCGCGCATGCGCAGGCGGCGTGCACGCGGCGGGTAGCGCCATGGAGTACTTCGACAGGCTGCGTCAACAGATGCTCGGCGGGGTCGAAGAGCACATGCGCGCGGTCGAGCTCCTGCTGGGAAGATCCACGCTCGCACCGGCGGTGATGCAAGCGCTCTCGCAGGTACCGCGACACGAGTTCGTACCCGCCGAATTGCAGGGCTACGCCTACGCGGACACGCCGCTGCCCATCGGCTACGACAAGACCGTCTCGCAGCCGTTCATCGTCGCCCTGATGACCGATCTGCTGGACATCGGGGCCGAAACGCGCGTGCTCGAGATCGGCACCGGCCTCGGTTATCACGCCGCGGTGCTCGCCGAGCTCAGCCGCAGCGTCTACTCGGTCGAGATCATCCCCGAGCTCGCCGCACAGGCCGAACGCCGTCTGGGCACCCAGGGTTACGACGAAGTCGTGCTGGCGCGCGCGGACGGCTCCCGCGGCTGGGCGCAGCACGCGCCGTTCGACCGGATCCTCGTCACCGCGGCGCCGGATCTCGTCCCCCCTGCGCTGCTCGCCCAGCTCGCCCCGGGCGGACGCATGGTGATCCCGGCGGGACTGTCCGAGGCGCAACAGCTGCTGGTGGTCGACAAGAGCGCGGCCGGCCGGATCAGTATTCGCGAGATCCTGCCGGTTCGGTTCGCGGCCCTGGAATACGACGACGACACCCCGGCGATGTGCTGATCCGGGCGCAGGACCGTTCGCCTCGGCCGCGCTACGGCGACGCCGGCGGTCGCGAGGCGAGTTTGAGAGTCAGCAGCTCGATGGCCATGTCGGGCACGGCTTCTGCGCTTCTGGACTCGACAGACAGCAGCCAGCGATCCACGACGTCGCGCTTGACCTTGACGAGCTCGGCCACGTCCAGCCGTTCGAGCTTGTGCTCGATCATCAGATCGATGAGCCGATCACGATTGTTCATGCGCGCATTGTAGGTCCGGCGCCCGCCGGGCATCCACCTCTCAGAGCTCGTGAAACATTCGCCCGCCGTAGCGAGACGGCTTCCGGGCGTTCCCGGCCAGGCGCGGGGGTGCACAAAAATCGCGCGCGTAGCGGGCCCTGCGGAAGCGATCTTGGGGGTTCCCGCAACGCGGCCAGGGGCGTCCAGGAGCCGTCGCAGCAGGCGCGGTGATGGTTTCACATGGCTCTCAGCGCAGCCGCCGGCCGATGCGCAACAGGCGCAGTACACGCTCGGCGGCATCGGCGATGAGCGCCGGCGCCGCGGCCATGGCGGCGTCGAGATCCATGGGCCGCACGACGGCGGCCTCGAGCCCGTCGATCCCATGCGCAAACACGCCCGCGGCATCGTCGGCCAGGCTGCCGCCGATGGCGATGACGGGTATGCGCAGGCGGCGCGCGACGCGGGCGACACCGGCCGGAGTCTTGCCAAACGCGGTCTGGAAGTCGACCCGACCTTCACCGGTCATGACGAGATCCGCGCCCCGCATGCGGCCGGCGAGATCCACCGCCTCGATCACCAGGCCGACGCCGGAACGCAGCCTGGCGCCCGCGAACGCGAGCAGGCCCGCCCCGAGCCCCCCCGCCGCGCCCGCGCCCGCGCGCTGCAGCACGGGCACGCCGAGCGCGGACTCGATGAGCCTGCCGAAACGGGTCAGGTTAGCGTCCAGGCGTCGCACCTGGGCCGCGCTCGCGCCTTTCTGAGGACCATAGACCGCCGCCGCGCCGCGCGGCCCGACGAGCGGATTATCGACGTCACAGGCAACCAGCACGCGCACTCGGCGCAGCCGCGGATCGAGCCCGTCGAGATCGATCGCGGCGATCCGGTCGAGCATCCCGCCCGCCGGCGGCTCGCGCAGCACGCGGCCGCGCCGATCGCGAAAGCGTACCCCGAGTGCGGCCGCCATGCCCGCGCCGGCGTCGCTGGTCGCCGATCCGCCGATGCCGACGATGATCGTGCGCACACCGCGATCGAGGGCATCGCGCATGAGCTCGCCGGTTCCCCAGGTGGAGGCGCGCATGGGATCGCGCTCGGCGCGCGGTACCAGCGGCAGACCCGAGGCCTGCGCCATTTCGATCACGGCGGTCGCACCGTCGCCGAGCAGTCCGTAACCGGCCCGTACCGGCGCGCCGAGCGGTCCGCGCACGCGTTTTTTCACCAGGCGTCCGCCGGTCGCGTCGATCAGCGACTGCACCGTGCCCTCGCCGCCGTCGGCCATCGGCACCTTGATGCAGCGCGCGCGCCGGTCGATCCGGCGCACGCCGGCTTCGATCGCCTGCGCGACTTCGAGCGCGGTCAGGCATTCCTTGAACGAATCCGGGGCGATGACGATTTTCATGGCGGGTTTCCTGGCGGACTGGATGGCGCCGCACGCGCGCGTATCGATCTGCGCCACCGCAGCCGGCCGGCGTCATCGCGGCGCCTTGATAGCATGGATGCGGGCCACGGGAAAGCCGGCGCGACCGGCCGGCAGCGCACGATCACCGAGCCCGGCCCGGGGTCAGCGTTGCACTTCCGCCCGCAGCGCATGGGCGAGCCCGAGCACCACCTGTGCCATGCGCCCGTAGTCCAGGCTCTCGGCCGTGTCGAGCGCCAGGTGATAAAAGGGATAACGAAACCCCGCGGTATCGGTGACCATCAGCGCCGGGTAACCCCGGGCCCAGAACGAGGCGTGGTCGGAACGGCGGGCGTCGCGCACGAGCGCCGCCGGTACGGCCATCCCTTCGGCAGGGACCGCCGCGCGCTCGCGATAGGCCGCGATGGTCCGCTGCACGAGCGCGCGCGATGCGAGATTGCCGACGAAGCCGATGAAATCCGCCCGGTCCGGAAAGAACCACGCCAGCGGGCGTGGATAGCTCTGGCTCCCGGGTGCGGGGTTGTAGTAGCCGAGCATCTCCAGTGACAGCATCGCGACGATCGTTTCGCCGCGTTCGCGCGCCCGCCGGGCGTAGACGGTGGAACCACTGTCGTCGGTGAGCAGGAACGGTTTCTCCTCGTTGGCAAAGGCGACGAAACGCAACGTGCGTGCCGGTGCGCTGCCCGCGAACATGCGCGCCAGCTCGATGACCGCGGCGACACCGGACGCATTGTCGTCCGCACCCGGCGAGCCTGGCACCGTGTCGTAATGGGCGCCGACGATCACGATTTCGCCGGCCCGCTGCGCGCCGGGAATCTCCGCCTCGACGTTCTCGAACGCCGCCACGACACCGAACTGTTCCCGGCGGACGTCGTAACCGGCGCCGGCGAGCTGCGCGTCGACGTAGTCGGCCGCCGCCTCGAGACTGCCGGCAACGTCCTTGTGGCGCACGCCGATGCGACCGGCGAGCTCGGCAACGTGGGCGCGCAGGCGGGCGGCGAGCGCATCGACCTCGACGGGATCGGGTACCGGCAGACGCCGCACCGGCGCGGGCATCGCCAGCATCGTCCACCACCCGCCGGTCGCCGCCCCCAGCAGGACGAGCACGGCGACGAGCAGCGCGGGCAGGGACACGACGCGCCGGCGTGCGGCGGCAGCGCTCACGCGGTGCGGCCGAGCACGATCCGCGTCCCGCTCGGTCCGGCGCTACGCAGCAGCGCCGCACGGTAACGGCTCGCACCGGCCGCATCGGTGCGCGCGAGCAGCTCGATCTCGGCACCGATCTGCACGGCCACGGCGACGCCGTCGCGGTACAGCACGCGGTTGCCGGCCAGCGCCGGCACGCGCGGACCCGGCACGAGGATGCCCACGCGATTGAGCGGATCGGCGGCGGACACCGACACCAGCTGTGCGCGTGCGGCCGTGCGCCGGATGGCGCGCAGCGCGCCGACGGCATCCGCCAGGGCATATTGCTCGCCGACCACGCCGCTCACGAAGCGCCCGCCGCGGATCTCCCCGCGCGCCTCGAGCCGGCGCAACACGCGCAGCAGCTCGCGCCACGGGGGGACCGGCGCCTCGCGTGCGAGCAGGCTCCGGAACACGACCCCGTAACGCGCCAGCAGCGCCCGTGCGACGACCTCAATCGCGTCCGTGCGCTCGTCCGTGGCGTCGCGACGCGGCGCCAGCAGCGCCCAGCGACCCGCGCTATCGACCTCCATCGCCGCGAACCGCGGGCGGCGGGCGATCCGCGCGGCCCGCCGGCGCGCCGCCGCCGGCGCGATGAGCGCGCGCAAGCCCATGAAGCTGTCACAACGCGCAAGCCCGAGCGCCACCAGCTCGCCGAGCGCGCTCTCGATCTGCGCGCCGAGCAGGCCGGTGTGCTCGACCAGCTCGTCGTAGAAACTGGCACCATGGCGCTCCAGGGCCGCGTATACCGCCACCGCGGCACTGCCCGATGCCGTGTTTTGCGCGCCCGGCGCCGGCGCACCACGCCAGGCCGACGCCGTGCGCCGGGCGACGAAGGTGATGGGCGTGATCTTCACCGGCGCCGGCGCGCGATCACGCAGCTGCGCCGCGCGCGGGACGTCGGCGCGACTCCACAGGTAGCGTCCGGACAGACACAGCTCGTCGAGGCGCGCCGGCGCATAGTCGCGCACGCGTGCGGGCAGGATATCGCGTTCCCAGGCGGCCGCCGGCGCCGCAAAACCCTGCAACTGCTCGATGACCGCCGCCAGCGCCTGCGGCCCTTCGACGCGTGCGCTGTCACCGACGTGCTGCCACTCGCACAGGAAACGCATGAAATCGGCCATCGACACCGGCTCGATCTCGCGCCGCAGGCGCTCCACGGTGTAGCGATGGATGCGCGCTAGCAGGCGCCGGTCACACCACTGCTCGCCTGCGTTCGCCGCCGTGAAGCGGCCGCGCATGACGAAGCCCTCGCTCTCGAGCGTGGCGAGCGCGACGGCGATCGCGGACTCGCCGACGCCGAGCGTGGCCGCGAGCGCCGCGGCCGTCACGGGCCCGAGCGCCTCCAGGCGGCCGCGTACCAGCTCGACCAGCGCCGCCTCGGCCGTCCACGTCTCGCCGGCCAGCTCAGCGGGCACACGGACGGCGGGCGAGAAAATCGCTCGCGGCCGGATCGCGCGCAACCACGGTGTGCGCTCCGCGGCCAGCCAGAGCTCCGGCGCCCCCGGCGTCGCCGCACAGCGGGTCGCGCGACCGCTGGCGAGCAGCGCCTCGAACAGGGGTTGCCAGCGCTCCGCCTCCCCTTCGGCGGCGCTCACGCAGCCGAACACGCACAGGGCGTCGTGCAGCTCGTCGGCGCTGGTGGCTTGCGGCCAGGCCTCGGCACACACGCGTTGGATCGCCTGCGCATCCAGTCGGCCGAGATCGGCGGCGGTGTCGGCGTCGAGCCAGCGCCGGCCCTGCACGGCGAGCGTGCGCCGCTCCTCGAGCGGTGCGTCGTCGAGATAGGCGTACGGGCGGGCGGTGAGGATCGCCTGCGCGAGCGGGGACGGTCCGGTCAGATCGCGGGCGATGAGACGCAGGCGCCGGCCGGCGATGTCGTCGAGCAGGCGTTCGAGGCCGTCGATGTCCATGGCCTCGGTCAGGCAGTCGTGCACGGTCTGTGCGACCAGCGGGTGATCGGGGATCTCGCGTTCACCGCGGATGTTCTCGAAACATGCCCGGCTGTCCGGGAACACGACGCCCGCCAGATCCTCGGCGATCATCCGCTGCAGCTTGGGCGCGACCTTGCGACCGCCGCGAAAGCGCGGTACGGCGAGCGCGCAGGTCGCGTTCCAGCGCCAGCGAACCGCGAACATGGGCGCATCGAGCAGCGCCTGCACCAGCACCTGGCGCACGCTCGCGGGCTTGAGGAAATTCCACACCTCGGGGAGCGCGAAGCTGTGCGTCTGCCCGAGTGACAGAATGATTGCGTCTTCGGTCGCCGCCGCCTGCAGCTCGAAGTTGAAGGTACGGCAGAAGCGTTTGCGCAGGGCCAGGCCCCAGGCGCGGTTGATGCGCCCGCCCCAGGGCGAATGGATGATGAGCTGCATACCGCCCGACTCGTCGAAAAACCGTTCCATGACGAGTGTGTCGAGGGTCGGCAGGGCGCCGAAGGTCGCGAGCGCCGCACCGAGGTACGCGAGTACCTGCTCGGCCGCGGCCGCTGTCACCCCCGCCCTGGCGCTCAGCCAGGCGCGCGCGCAGTCCCCGCCCTGCTCGAGACGCGCCGCGACGTCGGCGCGCAGGCGCGCCACCGCAGCCGACAGCTCCAGCGTGCGCGCCGGCGCCTCGCCGAGCCAGAACGGGATGTTCGGTGGCAGGCCGTGCGCATCCTCCACGCGCACCACGCTGGCCTCGACGCGCAGGATCCGCCAGGACGTGTTGCCGAGCTGGAAGATGTCGCCGGCGATGCTCTCCATGGCGAAATCCTCGTCGACCGTGCCCACGAACAGGTCCGCAGGCGCCTGCCGCACTTCGTACGCGGCCGTTTCCGGGATCGTACCGCCATTGGTGATCGCGGTCAGACGTGCGCCGCGCCGGGCGCGCAGGACGCCGTTCACGGCGTCGCGGTGCAGCCAGGCGCCATCGCGTCCCCGGCGCGAGCTGAAACCGTCGCCGAGCATGCGCGCGACCTCAGCGAAGCGCTCGCGGCTGAGATCCCGGTACGGCCAGGCGCGGCGAACCAGGGCGTAGAGCGCGTCCTCGTCCCAGTCTTCGCTCGCGACCGCGGCCACGATCTGCTGCGCGAGCACGTCGAGCGCGCCGGCGGGAATGACGAGCCGATCCAACTCGCCGCGGTCGACGGCATCGACCAGCGCCACGCATTCCACCAGCTCGTCGCACGACAGCGGAAACAGGCGACCCTTGGGCACCCGGTCGATGCCATGGCCGGACCGGCCGACACGCTGGAGGAAGGTCGCGATCGCACGCGTGGAACCGAGCTGGCACGCCAGATCGACGTCACCGATGTCGATGCCGAGCTCGAGCGAGGCGGTTGCCACGAGAACCCGCAGCTTGCCGGCCTTCAGGCGCTGCTCGGCCATGAGCCGCTGTTCGCGCGACAGGCTGCCGTGATGGGCGCCGACGGCCGCCGCGCCGAGGCGCTCCGACAGGTGGTGCGCCACGCGCTCGGCGAGGCGGCGGGTGTTGACGAACACGAGCGTGGTGCGGTGGGCTTCGATCAGCGCGGTGAGCCGGTCGTACACCTCGCCCCAGACTTCATGCGACATCACCGCCTCGAGCGGTGAGTCCGGCAGCTCGATCGCGACGTCGCGCCGGCGCACGTGACCGGCGTCCACGATGCGGCACGGGCGCGGCGCGCCAGCCGCGTCGCAACCGGTCAGGAAGCTGGCGAGCACCTCGATGGGATTTTGTGTCGCCGACAGACCGACGCGTACGGCGGGCCGGACGGTGAGCGCGTCGAGGCGAGCCAGGGTCAGGGCGAGGTGAGCGCCACGCTTGCTGCCGGCGAGGGCGTGGATCTCGTCGACGATGACCGTGCGCGTCCCCGCCAGGGCGGCACGACCGCTCGCGGTGGTCATCAGGATGTACAGCGATTCCGGGGTCGTGACCAGGATGTGCGGCGGCAGGCGGCGCATGGCCGCGCGCGCCTGCGCCGGCGTGTCACCGGTGCGCACGAAGGTGCGCAGGCTCAGGCCGAGACCGCCGCCGGCGATCACCTGCGCGGCGATACCCGCCAGCGGCGCCTCGAGGTTTTTCTGCACGTCGTTGCTGAGCGCCTTGAGCGGCGACACGTAGACGACCTGGATCGCGTCCTCGAGGGTGCCGTTCAGGTCCCGGCACACGAGTTCGTCGAGTGCGCACAGGAACGCCGCAAGCGTCTTGCCCGAGCCGGTGGGCGCAGCGATCAGCGTGTGCTCACCGCTCTTGATGGCGGGCCAGGCGGCCTGCTGGCAGGGCGTCGGCGCGGCGAACGCGCCCTCGAACCAGCGCCGTACCGCCGGGTGGAACAGCTCCGGACTCATGCGCCGCGCCTGCCGCGTCGCAGGCGCACGAGCCCCTGTGAAATCGCGCCGCGCACGGCGCCATTGTAGCGGATGCGCCGCGCGCCAACGCGGTCAGCCGAACAGCTGGCGCAGCGCGCTGAGGTCCGCCCGGGCCGCTTCGAGCAGCGCGAGGCTCGATCGCGGGTCCGGGTCGCCCGGCTGGATATGAGAGACCGCCGGGGTGGTGTCCAGGCGTGGCAGGTAGCGTACGTCGCCGCACTCGATGCGGGCGTGCAGCACGGCGACGATGACCAGGGCCGCGTAATCCGCGCGGCCGCCGTCGTAGGTCCAGTCGCCCGCATGCTCGGCCGCCAGGGCGAGGTCCTCGCCCAGATCCCAGTTGCGCAGCACCGTGGCGCCCAGCGCCGGGGTCAGTGCCGCGACCGCTTCGCCGAGGCGCGCGGGCTCGGCGATCAGCTCGGCCCGGCCGGCGGCGAAGGTGAGCGCCGGCATGGTTCCGATGTTGTGCAGCAGGCCGGCGAGCATGGCGTGGTCGGCATTGAAGCCTTTGCACTGACGCGCGAGCACCTGACACAGCGCGGCCACGTGCACCGCGCGCGCCCAGCTTTCGCGCACGCGCGCGGTCATGGTCGCAACCGGCGCCTTGAACACGTCGCGGACGGCAAAGCAGATCGCCAGCTCGCGCGCGGTCTGCACGCCGATGCGTGCGATCGCCTCGGCGCAGGACTGCGCGACACGACCGTGGCGGTACAGCGGACTGTTGGCGACCCGCACGAACTTGGCGGCCATGGCGGGATCGGCGCTCACGAGGCGGGCAATCTCCGCCACGCCGACGGTATCGTCCTCGAGGGCCAGCCGGATCCGCAGTGCCACCCGCGGCAGGGTCGGCAGACGCAGGCGCTCGCGCGCGAGGGCGTCCAGCACATCGGCGTAGAGCGCCTGCCACGGCGCCGGCACCGGCACGGCAAGCGCCACGGGTGCCGCCGGCACACCGGCCACGCCGACGACGGCCTGCAGCACGGCGTGGTCGAGCTCGACCACCAGTCCGGCGCTGGCGGCGGTCACGCTGTAGCGGCGCGGAAGCAGCGGCGCGATGGCCTCGCGCGCCTGTTCCGTACCCGCGTCGAGGCGAATGCGCCGGCCGTCGCGGCCGACGATGTCGAGCGCACCCTCGAGCAGGAACAACTCGTGCGGATCCTCGTCGCCGATGCGCACGAGCCGATCGCCGGTGTACACCGGCACAAAGCGCGCCCGGCTCGCCAGCGGTATGATCCATTCCGCATCGAGATCACGAAACCGGTTGAAGAATCGCAGGCGGCCCGGCTTCCCGGCGATGCCGAGCCCTTGCGACTGCGCCTGCATGCCTTTGGCTCCGTGATCTCGGGCGAGGATACCGATCGGGTATCGTCACGGCTCCTACGGACTTGAGCACAGCGCATGGGCAGCACCGATCCCGGTGGCATCCACCTCGACCCGATCGGCTGGGTACGCACCGATGTCCCCGACGAGGACGTTCCCCGCCGCCGCCGCGATATCGTCTCGCGGATCGAGCTGCGGCCGGCGCTCGCCCCGGCGCTGACCGGGATCGACGCCTACTCGCACCTGTTCGTGATCTTCTGGATGCACCGGGCCGCGGCCGGCGGGCCGCTGCTCAGCCACCCGCGCGGGGATCCATCGCTGCCCGCAACCGGCGTGCTCGCCAGCCGCGGCCGCAACCACCCCAACCCGGTCGGGCTCGCGGTGGTCGAGTTGCTGGAGCGAGCCGGCTACTGCCTGACGGTACGGCGGCTGGACGCCTACGACGGTACCCCCGTCATCGACATCAAGCCCTACGATCACTACGACGTATTCACCGATCTGCGCTTGCCGGCCTGGCTCGCCGTGCGTCCCGGCAACTGAGCGCCGCGGATGCAAACACCGCTTCCGCGCCACGCGGGCCGCCGGCTGGCGGCAATGCGGCGACTGCGATACAGTGGCGCCGCTCGCGTAGCCCCCCCTCATCGCAGGCCCCGCCCGTGCGCCGACAAGCATCCGTGTCCGTCGTCATCATGACCGCCGCCATGCTGGTGCTCGGACCGGCGCGCGCAGCGGCAGCGGACCGGCCCGCGCCCAAGGAAGGCGACACCTTCGACAACTGGACCATTCACTGCGAGCCGGTGAAGGCGGAACAGCGCTCCCAGTGCTTTATTTTCCAGGACCTGGTGCTGCGCGAGGGTGGTCAGCGCGTACTGCGGGTATCCATCGGCTATCTCCCCGATCTCGAAGAGCCCATCGCGCTGGTCACGCTGCCGCTCGGCATCTCGCTGCCGCCCGGCGCCGCGGTCCAGATCGACGACAATCCACCCACGCGCTTCGGGATCGAACGCTGCGAACCGAACGGCTGCCAGGGCGGCTTCAAGCTGGCGCCCGCGAACCTCGAACAGTTCAAGAAGGGTACCGAGGCGCAGGTGACCTTCCACGATCCGTCGCGCCAGCCGGTGACCGTACCACTGTCGCTGAAGGGTTTCAGCGCCGGTCTGCGCGCGCTGCGCTGATCCGCGGGCCGGCGCCGAACAGCCGGTGACGGACGCGGTCGCCCGGCGCCAGATCGAGCTGCGCCGCCGTCCCCGCGTTCAATTCCAGCACCGCCGGCACCGGCAGCCCGGATTCGATCAGGCGGCTCGATCCCGGCTCGGTGCCGGTGACGATGGACTCGATCGTGCCGTCGGCACGAATGAACAGCATGTCGAGCGGGATCAGCGTATTCACCATCCACATCCGGACCGGCTGCGGGCGACCGAAATCGAACAGCATGCCGCGGCGGGCAGGCAGCGCGCGCCTGAACATCAGGCCGCGCTGGCGCGCCGCGTCGGTGGCCGCCAGCTCGATCTCGAAGTACTGCACGACACCCGACCGGGTCGTGATCGCCAGCGTCTCCGTGCCCGCGCCCTGCGCGGGCAGCGCCGCAACGAGGGCCAGCCACAGCAGCCCGCCCGCAGTGCCTGCGCTCACGGGTGGCTGCCCAACTGCTGTTCGAGGAACAGGCTCAGGCCCGCCAGGGCCGGATTGGGGGTCGTGACCAGCCGGGTCGGGATCCGGCGCAGATAGTCGCCGAAGCGCCCCTTGGCTTCGAACCGGGCCCGGAACGGCGAGTCCCGCAACAGATCGATCACGCGCGGCAGGATGCCGCCGGCGAGGTAGACACCGCCGCGCGCACCGACGGTGAGGGCGAGATCGCCGGCGACGCTGCCGAGCATGGCGAAGAACAGCTCGAGCGCCGCGCGCGCCCGCGGCGCACCGGCGCGGGCGGCGTCGACGAGCGCGGCGGGGGTGGCGGGCGTATCGCCCGCCGGCGGGCCGAGCGCGGTGTAGATGTTCAGCAGGCCGGGGCCGGACAACATCCGTTCGGCCGAGACGTGACCGAAGCGCCGGCCCAGCCGCTCGACGACGGCCCACTCCTGCGGGGTCTGCGCAGCCACCGTGACATGGCCGCCTTCGCCGTCGAGCGCGAGCCAGCCGCCGTCGTGGGCCACCAGCGTGGCGACGCCGAGGCCCGTGCCCGGTCCGAGCACGGCGACGACGCCGGGTTTGGCGGGCAGCACGGGACCGATGTCCTGCGCATCGCCGTCACCGAGGCGGGGCACCGCCAGCGCGGCGGCGAGGAAATCATTGCACACGAACAGACGCTCGAGCCCCAGCTCGCGCGCCAGCTGCGCGATCGAGAATTCACGCTCGATGTTGGTCATGCGCACGCGGTCGCCGTCGACCGGCGCCGCCACCGCGAAGGCGCCATAGCGTGGGCGCCGCGGTCCGGCGTGCTGCTGCAGGTAGGCATGTGCCGCCGGGCCGATCCCGGGGTAATCGGTGATCGCCATGGCGCGGGGATGTTCCGGAACACCGCCCGGTTCGACCAGTGCAAAACGCACGTTGGTAGCGCCGATGTCCGCGACCAGGCACAGATCCGCCACGCTGCCGTCCTTTAGCGTCCCGACTCCAGCACCGCGAGGAAACGCTGCCGCCAGGCGTTGATGTCGTTGCGACGGATGACGTCGAACATGGCCTGCCAGCGCTCGCGCCGCTCCGCCAGTGGCATCGCGACCGCGCGCGCGAGCACGTCCGCCAGCCCCTCGATGTCGTACGGATTGACCAGCAGGGCGGCGTCGAGCTCACGCGCGGCGCCGGTGAGGTAGGAGAGCACGAGCACGCCGGGATCATCGGCATCCTGGCTGGCGACGAACTCCTTGGCGACCAGGTTCATGCCGTCGCGCAGCGGCGTGAGCAGTCCGACACGGCTCAGGGCGAGAAAACCGAGGATCGAGCTGCGGCCGTAGCTGCTGTTGATGTAGCGCAGAGGCTGCCAGTCGTAATCGGCGAACCGACCGTTGATCCGTCCGGAGGCGGCTTCCAGTGCGCGGCGGATCTCCTGGTACTCCGGCACGTCGCCGCGCGAGGGTTGCGCGATCTGCATGAGCACGACCTTGCCGACGTTCGCCGGGTACGTCTCGAGCATCGTCTCGTAGGCGAGAAAGCGCTGCGGCAGACCCTTGCTGTAATCGAGTCGATCGACACCGACGATGAGCCGGCGGCCCTGCAGACTCTCGCGCAGGCGCCGCGCGAGCGCCGAATTGCGGCCCGTGCGCGCTTTCGCGACCGCGTCATCGACGTCGATGCTGATCGGGAACGCGCCTACGCGCACGCGCCGGCCCGCAAAGCTCACCGTGCCGGCGTTGACGCGCGCTTCGGGCAACGTCTGGCGCACCGTGTCGAGGAAGGCGTGCAGGTCGACGTCGCTCTGGAAACCGAGCAGATCGTAGGCGAGCAGGTCGCCCAGCATGCGCTCGTAGTGCGGCAGCACGCGAAACACGTCGTAGGGCGGGAAGGGAATGTGGAGAAAGAAACCGAGCGCCTGGCTGCAACCGGCCTGGCGCAGGCACTGCGCGAGCGGCACCAGGTGGTAATCGTGTACCCAGACGAGATCGTCGGCCTCGAGCAGCGGCAGGAGCTTGCGTGCGAACAGCCTGTTGACACGCGCGTAACCTTCCTCGTAGCGACGCCGGTATTCCACGAGATTCAGGCGCTCGTGGAACAGCGGCCACAGCACCCGGTTCGAATAGCCTTTGTAGAAGTCTTCGTAATCCGCGCGGGCGAGCGGCAGGGTTGCAAAACCGACTTTGCCCTCCTTCACCACGCGCGCGTGACGGGCCGTGCTTTCGACCACCTGGCCGTTCCAGCCGAACCACAAGCCGCCGCGGCTCTCGAGCGCGGCATACACGGCGACGGCCAGGCCGCCGCGCAGTGTGCGCACGTCGCTCGGGACGGGCACGCGGTTGGACACGACGACCAGACGGTTCAAAGCACTGCGTCTCCTGCGGCCCGGTGGCGGTAGCGGACATAGCCCTCGAGGAAATCGAGCACGGCGCGCGCGTCCGCCAGCCGATGCGCTGCCGCGCTGGCGCCGGCGCCGACCTTGACCGACACGCCGCCGACGGCATTGACATAGGCGAATCCGTCCTCGTCGGTGACGTCGTCGCCGATGAACACCGGCGTGCGGTCACGAAACGGCGGCTCGCGCACGAACTCGGCGATGGCCGTGCCCTTGTCCGCCGCCACGGGCTTGATCTCGGCGACCATCTTGCCGTGCTGGGCCTTGTAGCCCGGCCCGAGGCCGGCGGCCAGCGATTCGACGAAGGCACGCGCCGCCTGCGCCTGGGTACCGGCCTGACGATAGTGCAGCGCGAGCACCGCGCCCTTGTCCTCGATCAGCATGCCGGGATGCGTGCGCGCAAACCCGGCCAGCGCCGCGTGCGCCCCGGCCAGCGCCGTGGTGTCGATCGCGCGCCGGCGCACCCGGCCCAGACCATCGCGACGTTCGAGCCCGTGCTGCCCGGCCGCGGGCAGGTGTTCGGGCATCAGGATGGCGTCGAGATCGGCGAGCGAGCGGCCGGTCACCAGCGCCACCGCACCGTCACACACCGCGTGCAGATCGTGCAGGGCGGCGATCAGCTCGGGGCGCACCTGCACGTCGTGCGGATGCGCAGCCAGCTCGAGCAGCGTGCCGTCGACATCGAGGAAAAAGGCCCAGTCCGGCGCGTACTGCGGCAGATCCGGTTGCGTGCGTGTATCCATCATGGCGGGTCGCCTGCATGGTACCGAGCGGACCCCCCGGGCGCAAAAAAGCACGCCGGCACGCGTCTCAGCCACGCATGGCCTTGACCCGGTCATAGGCGGCCAGCGCCCGCCTGCGCGCCCAGGCATGCTCGACCATGGGCGCCGGATAGCTCTCCCCCAGGCGCACACCGGCCGCGGCCAACACGTTTGCAGGGGCGTTCCAGGGCGCGTGCACGTGGGCCGCCGGCAGGTGCGCGAGCGCCGGCAACCAGCGGCGAACATAAGTGCCGTTCGGATCGAACCTGCGACCCTGGCTGACGGGATTGAAGATGCGGAAATACGGCGCGGCGTCGGCACCGCAGCCGGCCGTCCATTGCCAGCCGAGGGTGTTGTTCGCGAGATCGGCATCGACCAGAGTGTCCCAGAACCAGCGCGCACCGGCCTGCCACGGCAGCAGCAGATCCTTGACCAGAAACGACGCCGCGATCATGCGCACGCGGTTGTGCATCCAGCCCGTCACCCACAGTTCGCGCATGCCCGCGTCCACGATTGGATAACCGGTCTGGCCACGCTGCCAGCGCGCCAGGGCGCCGGCATCCTCGATCCAAGGAAACCCCGCGAACCGCGGTCGCAGCGGCGCATCGGTCGTCGCCGGAAAATGCTGGAGCAGATGGTGCGCAAACTCGCGCCACCAGATCTGGCGCAGGTACGCCGCGGCCGCGCGCGACTCGCTCATGCGGCCGCGCTGTGCCTGCGCCGCGCGCACCCGATGCCAGATGGTCGCCGGGCTCAGCTCGCCGAAGTGCAGATAGGGGGAAAGGCGCGACCCACCCTCCAGATCAGGGCGATCGCGGCCGTCGGCGTAATCGTCGAGGGCCGTGTCGATAAACTGCGCGAGCCGGTCGATCGCGCCCTGCTCGCCGAACTGCCACGCACGGCGGATCCCGTCCGCCCAGTCCGGTCGCGGCTCGAGCCCGAACGCGGCGAGCGGCAGCGACGCCGGCCTGCGCGCGGGCGCGCGCAGCTCGACCGGCGCGGGCAGCGGCGCCGGCGGTTCGAGCTCGCGCGTGCAGTGGCGCCAGAACGGCGTGAATACCTTGAACGGCGTGCCGGCCCTGGTTGCGACTTCGTGCGGTTCGACCAGCAGGCCGGATTTGAAACTGTCCACGTGCAGACCGCCGGCGCGCAGACGCGGCGCGATCTCGCCGTCACGCGCCATCGCGGCGGGCTCGTAGCGCCGGTTCCAGAACACTGCATCGGCACCGGTCTGAGTCGCCAGTGCCGCCAGCGCCGGCGCGCTCGGACCGCGCGCGAGAACGAGAGGCGAGCCGCGCGCCGCCAGCGCGGCGCCCAGCCCCGTGAGCGACTGGTGCAGCCAGTAACGAGCCGCGCTGCCCGGTGCCCAGCCGCCCTCCTCTTCGGGCGCGAAGACGAACACGGGAACCACCGGCCCGCCGCGCGCGACCGCCGCGTGCAGGGCCCGGTTGTCGGTCAGCCGCAGATCGTTACGCAACCACACGATCGTGGTCGCCATCACGCTACTCCCCCCGCCCGCGACGGCTGGCCGCCGCTGCGCGGAAACCTTACCATGTGCGCCGCCGCGCGGCGCGGTTCACCTCCGGAGAACGAGACATGCAGCGACTGATCCTGTGCGCGCTGATCGCGCTGACGCCCACGCTGGCCGACGCGCACGGGCCCAGCCGGCAAAAGGTCACCGAGTCGATCCGTGTGACCGCGCCGGCAGCGAAGGTCTGGGCCATCATCAGGGATTTCTGCGCGATTTCGACCTGGCATCCGGCCATCGTGAAGTGCGAAGGCAGCGATGGCAACGAACCCGGCGCCACCCGCGTGCTCACACTCGGCGAGGAGAACGGCCCGACCATCACCGAGGAGCTGATGGCCTGGGACGACGCCGGCATGACCTACAAGTACAAAATCACCGACGTCGACGTGAAGGTGCTGCCGGTGACGACGTACTCGGCTTTCCTGAGCGTGAAGGACGGCGACGGCGGCACGAGCACGGTGGAATGGCGTGGCGGATTCTACCGCGGCTACCCCAACAACGATCCGCCGCCCGAGCTGTCCGACGCCGCGGCGGTGACCGCTGTCACCGGCGTCTACACCGCCGGGCTCGCCCGGATCAAGGAACTCGCGGAGCAGTAAGTGGCGCACGAGCGCCCCGGGACGCGCCGGCCGCGCGCCGCGGTCGGCGGCATCGCGACGGCGCTGCGCACTGCCCGGGCCCGGCGGGCGGCGCTCGACGGCCCGCGGCGGTGACCACACGCCGGATCCGCGGCTACGCCGTGGCCTGGCTGCTCGGCACCTGCGCGCAGGCCCCGGCCGCGCCGTTCGCCTGGATCACCAACCAGAGCAGCAGCGACGTCAGCGTCATCGACACGGCCAGCGGTCGCGTCGTGGCGACGCTCGCGGTCGGCAGGGAACCGGCCGGGGTGGCGGCGAGCCGGGACGGGGCGCGCGTGTACGTGACCAATCCCGGCGACAAGACCGTGTCGGTCATCGACGCGGTGGCGCGGCGTGTCACCGGCCGCATCGAGGTCGGCGGCGGACCGCTCGGGATCGCCGTCGCGCCCGACGACCGGCGCCTGTACGTGGCCGACTGGTACGCGAGCCAGGTGCTGGTCATCGATACGGACACACTCGCCGTGCGCACGCGCGTGCAGGTCGGCGCGGCCCCCGCGGGCATTGCGATCGCGCCGGACGGCAGCCGCGCCTACGTCGCCTGCCGCGACGACGACAGCGTCGCCGTGATCGCGCTGGACACGCTCCGGATCTCCGGCACTGTCGCGGTCGGGGACGCGCCCTTCGGGCTCACCGTGTCCGCGGACGGCAGCCGCGTCTATGTCGCCAACGTACGCAGCGGCAACGTCAGCGTGATCGACACCGCCACGCTGGCCGTCGTCGGCACGGTGGCGGTCGGCGAGTACCCGTACGGCGTCGCCGTGGACGCCGGTCGCCGGCGCGCCTTCGTGACCAACCAGCACGACGACAGCGTGAGTGTTTTCGACACGAACCGGCTCGAGCCCGTCGCCGACATCGCCGTGGGCGAATTCCCCGAGGGCATCGCCTTGCATCCGGACGGACGGCATGTCTACGTCGCCAACTGGTTCAGCAACGAGGTCGTCGTCATCGACGCCGACACCCTGGCCGTCACCCGGCGCATCGGCACGGGCGACGGCAGCCGCGCGTTCGGCGAGTTCATCGCGCCGCGCTGATCGCTCAGGATCCGGCCAACGCGAGCGCCAGTCCCCTGCGGTAGTCCGCCGCCTGCGGACGCCAGCCGGTGCGCGCCCGGGTGGGCCCGTTGTCGCAGCGGCGCGATAGTCGTTCACCGACCGCGCCGGCGAACTCCAGCTGCGTACCGAGCAGGCTGGCGAGGTGCCCGTAGTAGTCGCGCCGGCGTACCGGCTGGTCGTCGCAGCCCAGTTCGATGTCGGCGGGCGTGCGATGCATGCAGTCGAGCAGGCGTGCCGCATCGTCCACGTACACCAGGTTGAGCCAGCCGTCCGGGTCGCCGCCGACCGGCATGCCTGCCTGCAGGCCTGCCCGGCCGATGACCCGACCCGGGCCATACAACCCGGCGAGGCGCACGACCCGCGCCGCCGGCATGAGCGACAGCCACGCGGCTTCCATCTCGACGAGACGCCGGCCGCGCTCGTCGTCCGGACAGGCCGGCGTGTCGGCGCTCACCGTCGCGCCGCCCCGATCGCCGTACACGGCCGTGGACGAGGCCAGTACCGCGCTCGCGACGTTCTCCCCGCGCAGGCGGGTCATCGCGCGCTGCAGCGCGGCGAGCGGATCGGCGGTGCCGGCGCCGCGCAGTCCCGGCGGTACCAGATAAACGATCCGCAGCGCCGTTCCACCGATCGACCCGCCGAACGGGTCGACGCCGGTGCCGGCATCGAGATCCCAGTGCACCGTTTCTATGCCGGCGCTGGCGAGCGCCCCGGCCCGTTGCGCGCTGCGGGTGCTCGCCAGCACGCGCTCGCCACGCGCGTGCACGATCCGCGCGAGCGCGCCGCCGAGGTAACCACAGCCGATGATGAGCACCGTCACCGGCGACGCCGCGGCGTTCGATTGCCTGTCCGTCATCATTTATGCTTCAATCCGAAACGCCATTGTATGGATCCTGCGGCGGCCGCTACCCGTTCGGGGATATGCAGCCTGCCGGCACGTTTACGACGATCGTCCCGCGCCGCAGCTCGCGGCCTTCACCGGCGACCGAACGATTGCGGGCCGATGCTCGGCACGGGATCGTGTTTGCTCTCACGACCAGGAATCGAACAGCCATGAACATTTACGTCGGCAACCTGCCCTACAGCGTGCGCGAGGCCGAACTGCGCACCGCTTTCGAGAAATTCGGCACCGTACAGGAAGCGGAAGTCATCATCGACCGGCGCAGCAACCGCTCGCGCGGCTACGGATTCATCCGCATGGACGATCCCGGCGAAGCGCGCGCCGCCATCAAGGCTCTGGACGGATCGGAGTTCAAGGGCCGCCAATTGCGCGTGGACGAATCGCGCCCGAAAGCGGGCGGCAGCGAGCGTGGCGGCGATCGCGGCGACAGTCGCGGCGACCAGCGCCCGGCGCGCAGCACGGCCAGCACGGCAACGACCGCCCGGCGCCCGCAGCACGCCCCCGGCGGCGTGTTCGGGTTCTTCAAGCGCCTGTTCGGACGCTGACAGCCGCGCCGGCAGGCTTCAGCCCTGCTGGAGCAGATTGCGCAGGTCGATCACCGCGGCATTGGCGCGCGAAATGTAGGACGCCATCACCAGCGAGTGGTTGGCGAGCAGGCCGAAACCGCTGCCGTTCAGGATCATCGGGCTCCAGACCGTGTCCTGCGTCGCTTCCAGCTCACGGATGATCTGGCGCAGGCTCACCAGCGCGTTCTTTTTTTCCAGCACGGAACGGCAGTCGATCTCGATGGCGCGCAGGAAATGGATCAGCGCCCAGGTCGCACCGCGTGATTCATAGAAAACGTCATCGATCTGCAGCCAGGGCGTCTTGACCATGGCCTCGCGCGGCTTGCGCGTGGACTGTGAAGCGTCGGTCTCGCCGGACAGATCGGTGTTCACCCGCACCTGCCCGACCGAGGCGCTGAGGCGCTGCGACAGGCTGCCCAGACGCTTCTCGACGACCGCCAGCCAGTCGCTGAGATTGTCCGCGCGCGCGTAGAACTGTGCGTCCTGCTCGTTCTCGTCGGTGAGCCGCATGAGGTAGTTGTCGAGCGCGGCGATGCCCTTGCGGTACTCGCCCTCGGTGGCCGGCAACACCCAGGATTCACTGTCGAAGTTGAGCTGAGGCTCGGCCACGGTCAGGTCCGGATCCTCGGTCGACTGCGTCTGCGAGCGGCTGAAGTCGTTGCGCAGCGCCTTGGCGAGATCACGCACCTGCACCAGCACGCCGTACTCCCAGTTGGGGACGTTGTCCATCAGCACGCCCGGCGGAAAAATGTCGTTGGACAGGTAGCCGCCGCGCTTGTCGAGCAGCATGCCGGCGACGGTCTCGAGCGTCGCGACGGTGACGTAACCGGTGGTCTTCGCCCGCGGCGCATGTCCGGCGCGCGCGTCGGCCACCTGCACCACGTCGAACAGCTCTGGTTCGTAGTCCCACCAGAACATCAGCGCGCCGATGAGCAACGCATACAGCACCGCCACCGTGGCGACGGCACGTCCCAGCCGGCCGTGGCCGGCGGCAGGGTGGTAGGGATCGGACATCGGCTGATCGGCTCGCGGCGGCTCCGGGGAATCCAGCGGTCATCCTACACCATCGCCCCACCCGGTACGGGCGCGGCGGCGAGTCGCGCGGGCCGATCCGTTCCGCCGGCGCCGCGCTACAGGCTGATCTGGCCCACCTTGCCCACCGCCGGCAGGGCGGCGATACGTGCGAGCACGGGTTCCGGCAGCGGCCTGGAGATCTCGAGCACAGCCACCGCCTTGTCGCTGCCGGGGACCATGCCGAGTTGCATGCGCGAGATGTTGACCTTCTCGTCGCCGAGTATGCCGCCGAGCGCGCCGATGACCCCGGGCTGGTCGGCATGCCGGGTGAGCAGCAGGTTGCCTTCCAGGAACGCCTCGATCTCGTAGTCGTTGATGCGTACGAGACGCGGGTGGCGCTCGTCGAACAGCGTGCCCGCGAGCGATACCTGCTCGCCGTTGGCCCGCGCGCTGAGCTTGATCAGCGTGACGTAACCGTGCGTTTCCTCGGTGCGCGACTCGGTGATGCCGATCCCCTGGCGGCGTGCCACGTGCAGGGCATTGACCCGATTGACCGGCGAGGACAACCGCGTGCCGAGCAGCCCCACCATCGCCTCGGCGACCAGGGGGTGGGAATCGAGCTCGGCGGCACGCCCGTGCAGGGACAGCTCGACGTGCTCAATCGGCTGGGGCAGCATCAGATCGAGCAGGCGGCCGAGGCGATGGGCGAGCTCCTGGTAGGGGCGCAGCCGGCGCAGGGTTTCGGAGGAAATGGGCGGCAGGTTGACCGCGTTGATCGGTTCGCCGGTACGCAGGTAGGTCACGACCTGCTTCGCGATCTCCACACCGACCGCCACCTGCGCCTCGGCCGTGGACGCGCCGATGTGGGGCGTGAACACGACGTTCGCCAAGCCGAGCAGCGGTGAGCCCTTCGGCGGCTCGACCTCGAACACGTCGAGCGCGGCACCGGCGATGCGGCCGGCCGCGAGCGCGTCGTACAGCGCCTGCTCGTTGACGATGCCGCCCCGCGCACAGTTGATGATGCGCGCGTCCGGTTTCATGGTTTCGAGCTGGGCGGCGTCGATGAGGTTGCGGGTCTTGTCGTTCAGCGGGCAGTGTATGGTCACGTAGTCGGCCTGGGTGAGCAGCGCGTCGAGCTCGATGGCTTCGACCCCGTCATTGACGAACATCTCGCGGGTGACGAACGGATCGTAGGCGACCACGCGCATCTTCAGGCCCTGGCAGCGGACGGCGACGATGCGTCCGATGGTGCCGTAACCGACGATGCCGACGGTCTTGCCGGAGACCTCCGCGCCGACGAACGCCGAGCGCTTCCATTCGCCCGCGCGCACCGAGGCGTCGGCACGCTGCAGGTGCCGGGACAGCGAGAGCAGGTGGGCGACGGCCAGCTCGGCGGTCGTCGTCGCGTTCGCATCCGGCGTGTTCATCACCACGACGCCATGATCGGTCGCCGCCTCGGTGTCGATGTTGTCGACGCCGATGCCGGCCCGGCCGATGACACGCAGGCTCCCGCCCGCCGCGATGATGCCGGCAGTCACCTTCACGGCGCTGCGCACGATCAGCGCTTGCACATCCGTCATGCGTGCCGCGACGGCGGCGGCATCGAGCCCCGGCGCGAAATCGACCTCGATGTCCGGCTGCGCGCGCAGATACTGCACGCCCTCGTCGGCGATGCTGTCCGCAACGAATACCTTCTTCCTGCTCATGGCAACTCAACCCTCCACGCAAAACTCCAAAAAAAAAACCGGGGTCAGAGTCGAATTTCCACGCCCGATCGCACGACGGGGATCGGCACCGAACCGCACGCCGGATCAGCCCGGCGGTCCCGTGCAAGGGCCTGTCCGACATCGGTTTCTGCGATTTCGAAATTCGACTCTGACCCCGGTTTTCAGGCGGAGGACGCTGCGGTCCAGGCCCAGTCGAGCCAGGGCAGCAGCGCCTGGATGTCGGCGGTGTCGACGGTGGCGCCGCACCACAGGCGCAGTCCCGGCGGCGCATCGCGATAGGCGCCGATGTCGAAAGCGACCCGCTCGGCGTCGAGCAGGGCCGCCATACGCTTGGTGATCGCCGACTGCTGATCGACCGGCAACGCGCTAAAACGCGGCTCGGTGACGATGAGGCATACGGAGGTGTTCGAGCGTGTCGCCGGCGCGCGGGCGAGAAAATCCACCCACGGCGTGCGTTGCACCCAGGCCTCGACGGCCGCGAGGTTGGCGTTCGAGCGCGCGATCAGCGCCGGCAGGCCGCCGAGCGATTCCGCCCACTTCAAGGCATCGAGATAATCCTCGACACACAGCATCGATGGCGTGTTGATGGTCTCCCCGGCGAAGATGCCGGCGATGAGCTTACCGCCCTTGGTGAGACGGAAGATTTTCGGCAACGGCCACGCGGGCTCGTAACTCTGCAAGCGCTCGACGGCGCGCGGCGAGACGATGAGCATGCCGTGCGCGGCTTCGCTCCCGAGCACTTTCTGCCACGAGTAGGTGACGACGTCGAGCTTGTCCCAGGGCAGATCCATGGCGAAGACCGCCGAGGTCGCGTCGCAGATCGTCAGCCCGGCCCGGCCGGCGGCGATCCAGTCGCCGTCGGGCACCTTCACCCCCGAGGTGGTACCGTTCCACAGAAACACGACGTCGCGATCGCAATCGACCGCCCCGAGATCGGGCAGTTGCCCGTACCCGGCTTCGAACACGCGCACATCGGGCAGCTCGAGCTGCTTGACCACGTCCGTGACCCAGCCGGCGCCGAAGCTTTCCCAGGACAGGACGTCGACGCCGCGGGCGCCGAGCAGCGACCACAGCGCCATCTCGACGGCCCCGGTATCCGACGCCGGCACGATGCCGATCAGGTAGTCGTCCGGCACGCCGAGCAACTTCCGGGTGCGGGCGATGGCGTCGCCCAGACGTGCTTTGCCTTCCTTCGCCCGATGCGAGCGGCCGACCAGCGCGCCGTCGAGCGCCGCCAGGGACCAGCCGGGACGTTTGGCACAGGGGCCGGAAGAAAAAAACGGCCGCGCGGGCCGTTGAACGGGCTTCATAATCAGGGCATCTCCATCAATTCATGAAGCGTGCGCGGATCAACGTGTCGGGCGGCAATTCTAGTGCGGCGCAGCAATAAGTCAATCGGCGCCGCAATGCCGCCTCAACGCCCGCTTGGCCGCGCGCTCGTGAGCTCGTGCAGGGTGATTTCGACCATCAGCTCGTTGGCGATCGATTCGAACCGTCCGATCAGCTCATCGACGTCCAGCTCGTGCGGCGCCGACAGCAGCGCGCGCGCGTGGAACAGCATCTCTCCCGACCACGGTGCGCTCTCGCAGCGGGTATCCAGCTCCTCGATGCTGATCCCCGAGCCGACCAGGGTTTCGGCCACCTCCTGCACGATGCCCGGCCGGTCCTGGCCGGTCAGCTCCAGGCGGATGGTGCGCTTGGGCGCGATCGCGGCGGCCGCGACGGTGTCGACGCTCACGCGCAGACCCTTGGCGCGCAGGTCGCCGAGATCGTGCTCGAGCGCGACGACGTTCTCGAACGGCACGCTGACCATCAGGATGCCAGTGAACTGGTTGCCGAGGCAGGCCATGCGGCTCTCCATCCAGTTCGCGCCGTGTCCGGCCAGCGCGCGCGCGAGCGCCTCGACGAGGCCGGGCCGGTCGGGGCCCATGATGGTGAGGATCAGCGTCGACGGCATGGCGGTTCTCCAGTTGACTCGTGCCCGGATCCTGAGCCTGGCGCAGTGGCTGCCGCCACCCGTCGCCGCCCGGCGGCGTCGCGTCGCCGCGGTCCGGAAACGGACGTGGTCACGGCCCGGATCCGCCGACCGCTCGGCTCCCGTTCACCGCTGCGCGCGCGGACCGCGCATTCCTTTGCGACGATCTCGCCGCGCCGTGATCGCGACGGATCCCTCATCCGTGCGGGCGGGTCAGTGTGCCCAAGCCTCCGGCGGCGGGCAAGTGCATATCAGCTCACGGTCGCCGTGCAGATTGTCGATGCGCGCGACCGGCGGCCAGTACTTGTTCTCGCGCAGCCACGGCTGCGGGAAGAACGCCTGCTCGCGCGTGTAGGCGCGGGTCCATTCCCCGAGCAGCAGGTCGGCGGTGTGCGGTGCGTGCCGCAGGACGCTGTCGGCGGCGGCGATCTCGGCGCGCTCGACCGCGGCGATCTCGGCGCGGATGGCGATGAGGGCGTCGCAGAAGCGGTCCAGCTCGGCGCGCGACTCGCTTTCGGTGGGTTCGATCATCAGCGTGTCGGCGACCGGGAACGACATCGTCGGCGCGTGGTAGCCGTAGTCGACCAGGCGTTTGGCGACGTCCTCGACGGTGATGCCGGCGGACTTGAAGTGGCGCAGATCGATGATGCACTCGTGCGCGACCATGTCGTTGCGGCCGGTGTACAGCACCGGGTAATGCGGCGCCAGCCGCGCCGCCACGTAGTTGGCATTGAGGATCGCCACCTGGGTGGCCTTTTTCAGGCCCGCCGCGCCGGCCATGGCGATATAGGCCCAGGCGATCGTCAGGATGCTCGCCGAGCCCCAGGGCGCGGCCGCCACCGTGCCGATGGTGCCGCCCGGACCGGCGGCCGGGTTGACCCCCGGCACCACCGGATGATCCGGCAGATAGGGCGCGAGGTGCCCGCGCACGCCGATCGGCCCCACGCCCGGGCCACCGCCGCCGTGGGGAATGCAGAAGGTCTTGTGCAGGTTGACGTGGGCGACGTCGGGACCGACCCGGCCGGGCCGGCAGATGCCGACCAGCGCATTCAGGTTGGCGCCGTCCATGTACACCTGCCCGCCGTGCGCATGGACGATGTCGCAAATCATCCGGAAGCCCTCCTCGAACACGCCGTGCGTCGAGGGGTAGGTGATCATCAACGCGGCCAGGCGCCGATCGTGATGCGCCGCCTTGGCCCGCAGATCGTCGACGTCGACGTTGCCGTGCGCATCGCAGGCCACCACCACGATCTCGAGCCCCGCGAGCGCCGCACTCGCGGGATTGGTGCCGTGCGCCGAGGCCGGAATGAGACACACGTGGCGCTGATCCTCGCCGCGTGTCTCGTGATACCTGCGAATGCACAGCAACCCGGCGTACTCGCCCTGCGAGCCGGCGTTCGGTTGCAGCGAGAACGCGTCGAAGCCGGTGATCGCACACAGCTGCGCTTCCAGCTCCTCGATGAGCTGCTGGTATCCCTGGGCCTGATCGAGCGGCGCGAACGGATGCATCTGCGCGAACATGCGCCAGGTCACCGGCAGCATCTCGGTGGTGGCATTGAGCTTCATCGTGCACGAACCGAGCGGGATCATCGCCCGATCGAGGGCGATGTCCTTGCTTGCGAGGCGCTTCAGGTAACGCAGCATCTCGGTCTCGGAATGGTGCGTATTGAATACCGGATGGCTCAGAAACTCCGACCGGCGGCGCAGCGACTCGGGCACGCAGTCCTCGACCTCGGCATCGAGCGCGTCGATGGCGATCCGCTCGGGCGCGTCGGTCGCGAACACCTGCCACAACGATTCGACCTCGCCGCGCCGGGTCGTCTCGTCGACGGCGATGCCCAGATGATCGGCGTCGAGCACGCGCAGGTTGATCCGCGCCTCGCGGGCGCGCGCGGCGATGCGCCGGGCGAGATTGGGCACGCGCACGACGAAGGTGTCGAAAAACACGCGCGTGCTCACCTCGAATCCGAGCCGTGCGAGCCCCGCCGCCAGGATGAGCGCGACCCGGTGCACGCGCCCGGCGATGCGGCGCAGCCCGTCCGGGCCGTGGTAGACCGCGTAGCACGCGGCGAGCACGGCGAGCAGCACCTGCGCGGTACAGATGTTGGACGTCGCCTTCTCGCGGCGGATGTGCTGCTCGCGCGTCTGCAAGGCCATGCGCAGCGCCGGCCGCCCGCGCGCGTCGTTGGACACACCGATGATGCGCCCGGGCGTCTGGCGCTTGTTGCGCTCGTGCGTGGCGAAGAAGGCGGCGTGCGGGCCGCCGTAGCCCATCGGCACACCGAAGCGCTGCGCCGAGCCGACCACGATGTCCGCGCCCATCGCGCCCGGCGGCTCGAGCAGCACCAGTGCGAGCAGATCGGTCGCGACCACGGCGATGCCGCCGCCGGCGTGCAGGCGCTCGATCAGGACACGCAGATCCATGACGTTGCCGTGCGTATCCGGGTACTGCAGCAGGGCACCGAAGTAATCGCCCCGTGCCAGTTCGACGTCGGGTTCACCGATCACGAGCTCGATGCCGAGCGGCCGCGCCCGCGTCGCGACGACGGCGACGGTCTGCGGATGGCAGCCGGCGGCGACCAGGAAGCGATTCGACCCGGACTTCGACAGCCGCCGGGCCATGGTCATGCCCTCGGCGGCCGCGCTGGCCTCGTCGAGCAGCGAGGCGTTGGCCAGGCTCATGCCGGTCAGATCCATGACCATCTGCTGGAAGCTCAGCAGCGCCTCCAGCCGGCCCTGGCTGATCTCGGCCTGATAAGGCGTGTAGGCCGTGTACCAGGCGGGATTCTCGAGCACGTTGCGACGGATGACCGCCGGCGTGATGGTGCCGTAGTAACCCATGCCGAGCATGGAGATGAACACCCGGTTGCGCTCGCGCATGCGCCGCAGATGGCTCAGCGCGCTGCGCTCGCTCATCGGCTCGGGCAACGCGAGCGGGTCGGGGTCGCGAACATCCGCCGGCACCACGCGCTCCACGAGCGCGTCGAGGGAATCCAGACCGAAGGTGGCGAGCATGGCCGCGATCTCGGCGTCGTCCGGACCGATGTGGCGACGGACGAAATCGTCCCGGACCTCGAGATCGGCCAGCGTCGGGCGCGGCATGCCCGCGCTCACGGGCGCTGCGCCGTCACGCCGACGACTCGACGAAGTGCCGGTAGGCGTCCTCGCTCATCAGGCCGTCGAGCTCGCCGGTGTCGGCGAGCCGGATGCGCACGAACCAGCCCGCGTCGGTCGGCGCCTGGTTGACCAGCTCCGGCGCCTCCGTGAGGCGCTCGTTGACGGCGACCACGGTGCCGCTCGCGGGCAGCTTGACGTCGGCGGCCGCTTTCACGGATTCCACCACGCAGGCGTCGTCACCGCGCGCGAACTCGCGCCCGATCGCGGGCAGCTCGACGTAGACGACGTCGCCGAGCTGCTCCTGGGCGAAATCGGTGATGCCGACCGTCGCAGTGCCGTCGGCCTCGACGCGGATCCATTCGTGATCCTCGGTAAAACGCAGTTCACTCATCGTTCGGTTCCTCAGGCAGATGACGGGCGCTGGTAGCGATGCGGGACGAACGGCAGCGGCACGACGGTCAGCGGCCGGGGTGCGCCCCGGACGAGCGCCGCGAGCCGGGTGTCCGGCGCCGCCTGCGCCGCGGTGACGTAACCCATCGCGACGGGTGCGTCGACGCTGGCGCCGAACGTGCCGCTGGTGACGCGTCCGATCTCGGCGCCTTCGGCGTCGACGATCGGCGTGTCCGCGCGCACCGGCGCACGGCCTTGCGGCCGCAGTCCGACGCGCCGGCGAGCCGGCCCGTGTTGCAGCTCGGCCAGGATCGGCGCCGCACCCGGGAAACCACCGGGCCGGGCACCGTCGCGGCGCCGCGCCCGGCCGATCACGAAATCGAGACCGGCCTCGACCGGCGTCGTGTGCTCGTCGAGGTCGTGGCCGTACAGCGGCAGGCCGGCCTCGAGGCGCAGTGAATCGCGCGCGCCGAGCCCGGCCGGCTCGACTTCGACCTCGGCCAGCAGGCGCCTGGCGAGGCGCTCGGCATCGCCGGCGTCGGCGAGGATCTCGAAACCGTCTTCGCCGGTGTAGCCCGACCGCGACACGCTGCAGGCAACGCCGGCGACGCGCGTGTCGATCACGTGCATGAAAAACTCCGGCAGCCGCGCAGCCAACCGTGCCAGCACCCGCGCCGACGCCGGCCCCTGGAGTGCGAGCAACGCGCGGCCGGCGAGCACGTTCACGGCGCAGATCGCGCCGAGCTTCGTGGTCAGCCAGGCGATGTCGGCGTCCTTGACGGCCGCGTTGATCACCAGCTCGAGGTAATCACCACGATTGGCGACGATGATGTCGTCACGGATCCCGCCCTGCTCATTGGTCAGCACGGTGTAGCGCAGGCGCCCGACGGGCAGTGCGAGCAGATCCGCCGGTACCAGCGCCTCGAGCGCCGCCGCCGCGCCGGCGCCGGCGAGGCGCACCAGGCCCATGTGCGAGACGTCGAACAGGGACGCGCCACGGCGGGTGTGCGCGTGTTCGTGCAGGATCCCGGCCGGGAAACTGACCGGCAGCAGGTAACCCGCGAACGGCACCAGTTTGGCGCCGAGCTCGGTGTGCAGGTCGTACAGCGGGGTGCGCTGCACACCGGTTTCCCGATCGACGGTGGTGGTGGTCACGACCTGGCGGGCCCGCAGCCTGCCCGCTGGACGCCGTTCGGCTGCGGGCACGGCAGAAACGGCACGTGGGCGAGCATCACAATCAGGGCATCTCCTCAATTGATGAAGTTCGCGATTCGAGGCGCGCCATTGTAGAACGGGCCTCCCGCCTGTCAACGCGCGCCGCGTTCGCACCCCTGCCACGCATTGCAGTCACGTCCCGGCCGCGCCATGCTAGCGGCGCCGATCGGCCCGCACGTCGCGGGCGTATGTGGCGACGTGCCGGGGCGGCGGCCCTGTTTCGGGATCGCCGTACGATCGGCGCCGGCGGTCACACACCATCCATCGGGGAGAATGAAGGAATGATCAAGATCTACGGTCAGATGATGTCGCGCGCACCGCGCTGCCTGTGGTTGCTCGAGGAAGCGGGCGTCCCCTACCAGCACGTGCCGGTCAATCAGCAGGCGGGCGAGGCGCAGAAGCCCGAGTTTCTCGCCATCAATCCGAACGGCAAGGTGCCGGCGCTCGAGGACGGCGACGTCAAACTGTTCGAGTCGATGGCCATCAACCTGTACCTGGGCCGCAAGTACGGCAAGGATCTGTGGCCAGCGTCGGAAGCCGACCAGGCGCGCGCGATCCAGTGGAGCTTCTGGGGCATGACCGAGATCGAGCCCCCGCTGATCACCATCCTCGTGCAGCAGATGTTCACGCCCGACGACCAGAAGATGCCGGACCGGATCGAGGACGCCAAAGCCTCGCTGCCGCGCCCGCTCAAGGTGCTCGAGGATCACCTCAAGAACCGGTCTTATCTGCTCGGCGACAAGTTCACCGTCGCGGATCTGAACCTCGCCTCGATCTTCATGCTCGTGAATTACGTGAAATACGATCTGTCGCCCTACCCGAACGTACAGAAATGGCTCGGTGCCTGCCTCGGCCGCCCGGCGCTGGCGAAGCTGACGCAATCCTGACCGGCCCGCCGCCGGGCCGGATCCTCATGCGGTTCGCCGGCCGTGGCGGCGCCGCCACGCCAACGTGTCGGGATTGTTTACACGAGCGCCCCGGTGAAAATCGGCCTGAATCAACATGGCATTATTTTCATTGAGGATTTTCCGGTTGGCATCGCGCGTGCTTGGATCCGGGTGCTCCGTGGTTGGTCTCGTATCAGTCGTGCGAACGGCCGCCACGGCGGCAATGTGTTGTGCTCATGGTTGCCCCGCTTCGGCGGGGTCTTTTTTTCGCCGTCCGGCCCGCCTCAATGAAAATCGCGTGAGCGGCTGAGCAGGCGCCCGAGCAGGTGGGAGTGATCTTCGAGACGTCCGGCGACGACGTGGATCACCCCGGCCTCGCGCTGCACCTCGCCGGCGACACCGAGCAGGCGCGCGCCGAGCAACTCGCGGCGCTGGGCGTCGACCAGCGAACGCCAGACGATCAGGTTGGTGTGACCGGTCTCGTCCTCGAGCGTCACGAACACGACCCCGGTAGCCGTACCCGGCCGCTGGCGCAGGATCACCAGCCCGGCCGTGCGGACCGGCGTGCCATGGGCCAGGCGACCGATCTGCGCCGCGCTGAGCATGCCCAGCCGCCGCAATCGTCGCCGCAACAGCGCGAGCGGATGGCGACCGAGGGTCAGGCCGAGCCGGTCGTAGTCGGCGACGATGTCCTCGCCTTCCGTCGGCCGGCGCAACAGCGGCTCGGCTTCGGCGATCGCAAGCGCCAGATCCGCCGTCACGGGCAGCGGACGCCCGTTCGCACCACCCCCCTCAGCCTCGTTTCCCGCGCCGGTCTCGCGGCGCGGACCTCGCACCTGTCCCCTGCCCGGGCGGGCAGCGGCACCGAGCACGTCCCAGCGGGCCCGATGGCGGTGTCCGGCGAGCGCGCGCAAGGCGCCGGCGGCGGCGAGCACATCGAGATCCCTGCGCTCGAGCCCGGCCCGCGCGGCGAGATCGTCCACGTCCACGAAGGGCGCCTGCCCGCGCGCGGCGACGAGCCGCTCCACGCCGACACGCGACACCCCCCGCACCAGCCGCAACCCCAGCCGCAGCGCCATCACCCCCGGAAAACCGGGGTCAGAGTCGAATTTCTCTTCGACTGGGAAGCCCGCCGCTGCAGCGACGGGAAAATGCGACTCTGACCCCGGTTTTCCGGGTCTTTCCAGGGCGCAATCCCAGGCGCTGACAGTGACGTCGGCGGGGCGGATCTCGACGCCGTGGCGACGGGCGTCGGCGACGAGCTGGGCGGGCGCGTAAAAACCCATGGGCTGGCTGTTGAGCAACGCTGCGGTGAAGGCGGCCGGCTCGTGGCACTTGAGCCAGGCCGAGACGTAGGCGAGCAGCGCGAAGCTGGCGGCATGCGACTCGGGGAAACCGTACTCCCCGAAGCCGAGGATCTGCTGGTAGATACGCTCGGCGAACTCCTGCGTGTAGCCGCGCACACCCATGCCCTCGACCAGCCGGGCGCGAAACTTCTCCAGGCCGCCGTTGCGCCGCCAGGTGGCCATCGAGCGGCGCAGCAGATCCGCCTCGCCGGGCGAGAAACCCGCCGCCACCATCGCGAGCTTGATCACCTGCTCCTGGAACAGCGGCACACCGAGCGTGCGCGCGAGGACCTCGCGCACCTCCTCGCTGGGATAAGTCACCGGCTCGAGGCCGTCCCGCCGGCGCAGGTACGGATGCACCATCTCGCCCTGGATCGGCCCCGGTCGGATGATCGCCACCTCGATGACGAGATCGTAATAGCAGCGCGGTTTCAACCGCGGCAGCATCGCCATCTGTGCACGCGATTCGATCTGGAACACACCGATGGTGTCAGCGCGCTGGATCATGGCGTAGGTGGCCGGATCCTCGGCCGGCACCGATGCGAGCGTCAGCCGCCGCCCGCTGTAGTCCGCGATCAGGTCGAAACTCCTGCGGATCGCGCTCAGCATACCCAGACACAGGCAGTCGAACTTGAGCAGACCGAGCGCATCGAGATCGTCCTTATCCCATTGGATCACGGTGCGTTCGGGCATGGCCGCGTTCTCGATCGGCACGAGCTGCGACAGCGGGCCACGCGCGATGACCATGCCACCGACGTGTTGCGAGAGATGGCGCGGGAACCGGAGCAGCGTCGCCACCAGCCACCGCAGTCGCACCAGGACCGGGCTGTCCGGATCGAGACCAACCTCGCGCAACCGCGCGGAAAAACCGGGGTCAGAGTCGGATTTCTCCCCGACACACACACCTTGATTCCCATCGGTCAGGAAATTCGACTCTGACCCCGGTTTTTCCGGTTTTTTTATGGTTTTTACGTCCCACCAGTGCAGGTTTTTGGCCAGACGGTCGACCTGCCCGGCGCTCATGCCGAGGGCCTTGCCGACGTCGCGGATGGCGCTGCGCAGCCGGTAGGTGATGACGGTCGCCGCGAGCGCGGCCCGATCGCGGCCGTAGCGGGCGTAGACGAACTGGATGACCTCCTCGCGGCGTTCGTGCTCGAAATCGACGTCGATGTCGGGCGGCTCGTTGCGCTCTTTGGAGATGAACCGCTCGAACAGCATCTCCATGCGCGCCGGATCCACCTCGGTGATGCCGAGCGCGAAACACACTGCCGAGTTGGCTGCCGAGCCGCGACCCTGGCACAGGATGCCGCGCCCGCGCGCGAAGACGACGATGTCGTGCACGGTGAGAAAGAACGCCTCGTAACCGAGCTCGGCGATGAGCGCGAGCTCGTGATCGATCAGCCGGCGCACTTTCGCCAGCATACCCTGCGGCCAGCGCCGCTGCGCACCGGCCTCGGTCAGATGCCGCAGCCAGCTCGACGGCGTCTCGCCGGCAGGCACGAGCTCGCGCGGATACTCGTAGCGCAGCTCCTCGAGGGAGAAGCGACACAGTCCGGCAACGTGCACGCTCTCCTCGAGCAGCGCCGGCGGATACAGGCGCGCCAGCCGGCTGCGGGCGCGCAGGTGCCGCTCGCCGTTGGCAAACAGCGCGTGACCGGCCTGCGCCAGCGGTGTGCCGACGCGAATGGCGGTGAGAGTGTCCTGGAGCAGGCGCCGGCCGCGCACGTGCATGTGCACGTCACCGGCGGCGACGAGCGGCAGACCGCTCGCGCGTCCGAGCGCCTCCAGAGCGGTCAGCCAGGCCTCGTCATCCGCTTCCAGCATCCGCTCGACGGCGATCCAGGCACGGCCGGGGAAGCACCCGGCGAGCCAGCGGGCGTGAGCAAGCGCTGCCGGGGCCTGGCCTCGGCTGGGTGGTGCAACCATCACGCCCGCAGGCTGCGTGCACCGGCGTGGCGTGGCCGGATCCCCGGCCGCGTGCCCTGCGCCCCGCCCGTCCGGAAGCAACAGCGCGACACAACCCGGCAGACCGTCCTCCAGATCCGCCCGCACGAGGTGATACCCGCCCTTGGCGCTGCGCCGCCGGCCGCGGGTGATGAGCGCAGAGAGATTGCCGTAACCGATCCGATCGGTCGCGAGCAGGACGAGCGCCGGCCCGTCCGCGAGCCGGATCTCGCTGCCGACGATGAGCGCGAAACCCCGCGCCCGCGCCGCGACGTGAGCACGGACGATGCCGGCGAGCGAGCACTCGTCGGTCAGGGCGAGCGCGCGGTAGCCGAGCGCGGCGGCGTGCTCGACCAGCTCCTGCGGGTGCGAGGCGCCGCGCAGAAAGCTGAAATTGGACAGCGCGTGCAGCTCGGCATAAGCGGGGGGCGTGGACATCGGCGTGCGACAGGCACCATCGGATAACTGTATTTATATACAGGATTCGGCACCGGACGGCCAGCTGCCGGCCGGATACCGCCCGCGCCGCGGTCCGGCCGCCGATCGGACACGCCGCCCCGGCGCGCAGCACGGTCCCGCCGGCCCCGCCGCCGCCGTCCTGTCCGGCTTGCGCTGCGTCACGTAACCCGCGCACGACGCTCGACATCGCACCGCACAACTGCCAGACTTTGCCGCGAAGTTTCCGGCGCGAGGGGGCGGATCTGCCGTTCCGGCCGCTTTCCAGGCCGGTGGCGAGAACCGTATCGTTCCCCTTCCCCGGCAACGACAGGTCGTATTCGGGTAGGCAACGTAGGAGATGCAAACAACATGAAGCTTGCTAACAAAGTCACGCTGGCGGCAGCGGTCGCGCTGCTGGCCGCAGCGGGTCAGGGTGTCATGGCGCAGGAAGGTGTGAAGCTCGGTGTCATCGAGTGCAGTGTCGTTCCGGGCTCACGCGTCAACCTGCTCATCCGCTCGACGGCCGACGTCACGTGCACCTTCAACAACCAGGGCACGATGGAGAAGTACAAGGGTGAGACCGGCATCGCGCTGGGTCTGGATCTCTCCTTCAAGCAGAACGAAAAGATCTCCTTCGCCGTCATCGGCGCGGTGGACGACGTGAAGCCGGGCGCGCACGCGCTGCGCGGCAAGTTCGTCGGCGGCGAAGCCTCCGCGGCGGCCGGCGTCGGCGTGGGCGCCAAGGCGCTCGTCGGCGGCAGCAACAAGAACGTCGCGCTGCAGCCGCTCGCGGTCGAGACCAGCACCGGTCTCGGCGTTTCCGGCGGTCTCGCCTTCCTGTACCTGGAACCGGCCGAGTAAGCCCGAGACCCTCGCGGTTGACGGGATGAAGGGGCCTTCGGGCCCCTTTATTCCGGGTCCGGCGCGCCCGCACCCGCCCGAGCGCCTGCACCGCGCTTCAGCCGGCGCCGTCCGGGCCGCTATCCCGGGCATGAGCAACCGTGTCCGCACGATCCCGCGCCTCGCCGGCGCCACCCTCGCCGCTGCGCTGGCCGCCGCGCCGATCCATGCCCAGGAACCATTCGCCGGCATCGAGATGGCGCAGCACCCGCTCCGCCTCACGGATCTGAAGGCCGCCGCGAGGACCACCGCCGCCGGCCTGACGTCGATCCCGAACGGCCCGCAGGTCGCCGTGGTGACGCCGGACGATCTGGCCCGGTCCTGCGAAGAGCTGTACTACGAGCGCACCGTGCTCATGCAGCGCACGAACTCGTTCGCGCCGGCCTATTACGACGATCCGCGCAATCAGGCCGCGGCGTTCCTCGGTACGGTGTTCACACCCATGTACTACCTCATGGGCTATACCGCCTTCGAGTCCTACTACGACAGCCGGCGCGTGGAAGCGGTCAACCGCCGCCTCGACGCATTACGCCAGGTATCGGCCCAGAAGGATTGCTTCGTGCGGCGCTGAGGGCAACGTGTGCCGCGTCGTGCGCGGAGGATATCCGGTTCGCGGCCGCAGGCTGCACGCCCGCACCGCGGATGCCGGCATCGACGCCCGGCGCCCGCACGTTGCCCTCAGCGCCGATCGAGATTCCGCCACTGGCGCCAGAGCACGAGCGCGCCCCAGGCGAAGGCGGCGAGCATGAGCGCGATCGCGACGTTGTCGACCGCCGCAGCGAGCGGCTTGTCCCATTCCAGGCGGTTGAATTCACCGAGGATCTGCTGCCAGTCGTGCCGGCCGGGCGCCTCCCAGCCGCTCTTGCCACCGAGCAGCGTCAGCTCCATCGCCGTGGCGTCGGCGATGTAGGGCGCCACGTCCATCAGGCTCTGCGCCGTCCACCACAGGGCGACCGCGGCGGCAAAGGTGTTCCGGTACTTGAGCAGGAACACCCCGAGCACGATGAGCGGCATCAGCACCTGCGCGAGACTGCCACCGAGGTACATCATCACCCGCCCGAACGGACGGAAGATCAGGTGCCCGGTTTCGTGAAAGGGCAGATTGACCCGATGCAGGAAGCCCGGCTCCAGACCGAGCGTCTCGATGTCGACGGCGATGAAGTGCCACCCCCACGCGAGCAGGCCGACGAACACCGCGACACGCGCCCAGAATTCGATCGGGTTGACGCGCTCGGGAACGTGCAGAAAAAGCTCGCGCAGACGCGCGCCGAGAACCCCCGCGGCGACGTCCACGCCCCCGCCGGCGGCCGCCGGCGCCGGGGTGGCGACGGCCAACTGCCGCTTCAGCCATTTCGCGTAGATGATGCCGCAGGCCGGACAACGGTCCGGCGCGCCGGGATCGGCCGCGTCGCGCTGGTGACCGCATTTCGGGCAGATCCGGTACATGGGCCGTTGCCGGTGAGCGTCGCGGCAGCCGCGCTAGCCGCGCTCGCGCCGCACACGCACGGTCGTGCAGCACGGCCCTGACGGGCGCCGGCTCGCAACGAAGAAACAATGCGCGGGCGCGCGCAAGCGGATCAATGCGCCCGCCCCATGTACACGCGGGCGCCCGCATGCGACGGACGGGCTCGTCCGCCGTAGCACCGCGGTGCGATCACGGCAGCAGCACGGTCGAGCCGGTGGTGGCCCGGCTTTCCAGCGCGCGGTGCGCCGCCGCCGCGTCGGCGAGCGCGTAGCGCTGGCCGATCTCGATCCGCACCGTGCCGGCACGCACCAGATCGAACAGCTCGGTCGCACCGGCCTCGAGCTCGGCGCGCTCACCGGCATACACGAACAGTGTCGGGCGGGTGAGGTACAGCGCCCCTTTCTGCGACAGCACACCGATGTCGAGCGGCGGCACCGCGCCCGAGGACTGGCCGAAGCTCACCATCATGCCGCGCGGGCGCAGACACTCGAGCGAGCGCAGGAAAGTGTCCTTGCCGACCGAATCGTAGACCACCGGCAGCCCGGCGCCACCGGTCAGTTCACGTACCCGGGTGACGAAGTCCTCCCGGGTGTAGACGATCGGGTGATCGCAACCATGGGCACGCGCCAGCTCGGCCTTCGCATCGCTCGACACCGTGCCGATCACGGTCGCGCCCAGATGCCTGGCCCACTGGCAGGTGATGAGTCCGACTCCGCCGGCGGCGGCATGCACGAGGATGGTTTCACCCGCCTGCACGCGGTAGGTCCGGCGCAGCAGGTACCAGGCCGTGAGGCCCTTGAGCAGCAGCGCCGCGGCGGTCTGATCGTCAATGCCGGCGGGGATCTTCACCAGCGCCCTGGCCGGCACGATCCGCACCTGCGCATAACTGCCGAGCGGCGCCGTGCAGTAGCCGACGTGATCGCCCGCGGCAAGACCCTCGACCCCCTCGCCCACCGCCTCGACGACGCCGGCCGCTTCGAAACCGGGTGTGAACGGCAGTGCCGGCGCCTTGTACAGGCCGGTGCGGAAATACACGTCGATGAAGTTCAAGCCGATGGCGCCGTGGCGGACGCGGACCTCGCCGGCCGCGGGCGCGCCGACGTCGACCTGCTCGTATTGCATCACTTCGGGACCACCGGTGGCGTGGACCCTGATCGCCTTGGGCATGCGCGCTCCTTCTGTGCGGGTTGGTGCGCCCATTGTAGGGAATGCGCGCGGTCCGCTCATCGCTGCCGTCATGCCGCGCCCCGGAGCACGCGCCGGGCGCCGCACCGGGGCCGGGCGCCAGCCGGCGGGCGCAGGTGTTCACTCGAAAATGCCGTGTACGTACCAGCGGCGATCGCGCAGGTCGCGGTAGACCCAGAAGCGGCTGCCGGCCGGATTCTCAGCGACGAAATAATCGCGGGCGACGTCGCTGCCGTCCCACCAGCCGCTCTCGATACGCTCGCGCTCCGCACCGAGCACGAGCCGCCCCCCGAGCCAGGGCTGCGCAGCGACGATCTCGAGCGGGCGCGGCGCGGCGAGCAGCCACAACGGTCGCGACCGGGACACCGGCAGGGCCCCGGTGCTGCCGGGTTCGCACGTGCGCCAGGCGTATTCCGGCCGGTGCTCGGCGACCAGGCACAGGCCGGTGATCGCCTCCTCGCCCAGGCGCGCACGCAGGCGTTCGACCAGCGACGTCCGCTCGCGCTCGACCGCGGCGGGAGTATCGGCGAACAGATCTCCGCTCAGGTCCGCAAGCGGCACGATCCCGGCGGCTTCCAAAACGAGCGCCACGACCGGCGCCGCGAGCCGGGTGCCTTCGAGACGCTCACGCAGCAGCCCGAGCAACCGGTCGGCGTCGCGATCCGGGGCGAGCAGACCGATCGTCAACACGGTTGCCGCCTTGTCCGGATGCTCGAGCCGCCAGTGCAAGCGCGCCACTCCGGCACCGCGGCCGCGCAGAAAACCGGCGAGCGCGAGCAACTGGCGGCGGCCGACGAACGCGAGCGGGCCGGCATGCGTCACTGCGTCCGGCAGCTCGATGCGCTGTACGAATGACGCCGGCGGCACGTACGCACGGCGCGGATCCGGGCACCGTCCATAGGCACGATCGAGCATGACCACGAGTTCGCGGCCGAAACGGCGCGCGAGCCCGCCGCGCGGCAACCGCGCGAGCGCCCCGAGCGTGTGCACACCGAAACCGCGACAGGCTTCGTGCACGCGCGGATCGCAATCGATCGCCTCCACCGGCAGCGCCGCCAGCGCACCGGCCAGGCGTGCCGGCTCCGCGACGTGAACCCGCGTCCCGGCGCGGGCGAACCAGGTCGCGGCGAGCGGCGTCGGCGCCGAGGCGAGGCGGTAGTGGTGACCGATAGCCGTGAACCCGGCACGCAGCTGCGCGAGCAGCGGCGCGAAACCGCCGAACAGCCCGAGACTGCCGCGCAGCTCGAGCAGCAGCGTCGCCGGCGCGACCGGCACCACCTCCGGCGTGAACGGGCCGGCGAAGGCAGCGAGATGCCCGAGCGCATCGGTCTCGGCCCGTGTGTCGCGCACGAATGCACGCACGGTGCCGAGCGCGTGCGCCGCGCTCGCCTGCATGCCAACCGCGACACCGAGCGTACGCGCGGCATCGCTCGCGCCGATCACGCGCTGATCACGCCCCTTGCCGCCGACGACGATGCAGGCACCGGCCGCCTCGGTGGCACGCGTGAACACCTCGATCGGCAGGTGCGGGAAGTGCACACCGAGCCACAACGGCACCGGCTGCGGGCGCCGTCCCGTGCCCCGGGTGTCGTCACCACCCCGCGGCGCAGCCGTCGCCACCGCCAGCGGGCCACGCCGTCGCCGCCGTGTTCCGGACGCCATGCTCGAAACCCGCGCCCCGTCGTCACGCACAATGGCCTACCTTCCGATCCCATCCCGTTCAGTCGCGTCGTGCATCCCGGCCCTCACCCCCGCCCCTCTCCCCGTGGGAGCACGGTGCATGGCGTGCCGGGATGCGCAGCGACGGACTATTCGCAGCGCCCCGGATCTTGACGATGCGCAACGCCGTATCGCCGCCGATGGCATCGACGAGGATGCGCACCGCGGCCGGGGACGGCGCGGCGGCGGCGTCACGGGAACGGAACAGCACACCGAGCGCATCACCCGCATCCGCGGCGAGCTGCAGGCGCCGCAGCGCAGTCATGTCGATGGGATCGATCCAGGCGAGCACCGCGGCCGCGGCCCCGGATCGCAGGGCCTGCTCGCAGGCCCACAGCGACAGCCGGCCACCACGATCCGCACGCCGCCGACTGACCACCAGCACGCGCGCGAGATCGATCCCGGCCGCGGCGAGCGCCGGCGCATACGGTATGTGCGGCGGGGCGACGAACACGATCCAGCGCCCTTCCCCGCCCAGGCGCACGAGCGCGGGCAACAGCACGGCCAGCGCACCCATGCCCTCGCCGGCAACGAGCATCTCGATCAGTGCGCCGCGCGGCCAGCCGCCACCGGGCAGACAGGCATCGAGCATCGCCCAGCCACTCGGGACCCCGGGCCGCGCCGCAGGGGCGCACTCCCGTGCGCGCCACACATCGGCACGCGCGAGCACGTCGTCGAGGCTCATAGAGGCGTCTTGTTGCGCAGAACGCCGACACCGAGCCCCTCGATAACGAGCTCGGTCCGGCGCAGATCGACTTCGATGGGCTCGAAGTCCGGGTTCTCGGGCAGCAGGCGCACGCGGTTGCCGCGGCGACGAAAACGCTTGACCGTCACCTCGCCGTCGAGGCGGGCAACCACGATCTGGCCGTTGACCGCCTCGCGCGCGATGTGCACGGCGAGCAGATCGCCGTCGAGAATGCCGGCGTCGCGCATGCTCTGACCGCGCACGCGCAGGAAGTAATCCGCACGCGGACGGAACACCCGCGGCTCGATGGCGTGATACTCCTCGATGTGCTGCTCGGCGAGGATCGGGCTGCCGGCCGCGACCCGGCCGATCACCGGGATACCCTTTGTCCTGCCGCCCTTGACCACGATCCCGCGCGAGGCCCCGGGCACCATCTCGATCGCGCCCTTGCGCGCCAGCGCGCGCAGATGCTCCTCGGCCGCGTTCGGCGAGCGGAAACCGAGCGCGGTGCAGATCTCCGCGCGCGTGGGTGGCATGCCGCTGTCGGCGATGCAGTCACGGATGAACCCGAGGATCTCGGCCTGGCGGGTGGTGAGATTCATCGCGCTGCCTCCAGCGTCAGATCAAAGCGCAGCAACGATTTCCGCCGGGCGCTGGCGGAGCGCTGAATAAAACGCGCGGCTTTCCTCCACCACCGGCGCACGTCCGAGCACCGCCCCGAGCGGGCTTTTCACCGCCAGGCCACCGCGCTGGATCACGTGCGTGTAGATCTGGGTCGTTCGCACGTCGTTGTGACCGAGCTGCTCCTGCACCGTACGAATGTCCGCGCCGCGTTCGAGCAAATGGGTGGCGAACGAATGCCGCAAGGTGTGGCAGCTCGCCGGCTTGACGATCCCGGCCTTGCGCATTGCGATGCGCACCGCCCGCTGCACCGAGCTCTCATCGGCGTGATGACGCCGGCGCACACCGGAACGCGGATCGGGGCTGTACTTCGAGGAAACGAACACGTACTGCCATCCCCACGCGCAAGCCGCGTTCGGATACTTGCGCGCCAGCGCGTAAGGCAGGTAGACCGATCCGCAGCCCATGGCCAGATCCTTCTCGAAAAGCGTCTTGCGATTCTCCAGATGCCGGTGCAGCGGCACGATCAGCTCGTCCGGCAGGGTGACGACCCGATCCTTGGCACCCTTGCCGTCGCGCACCAGAAGCGCACGATGGTCGAAATCCAGATCCTTCACCCGCAGCCGCACGCTCTCCAGAAGCCGCAACCCCGAACCGTACTGCAGGCAGGCGATCAACCAGTGCACGCCGTCGATATGGCGCAGCATGCCTGCCACCTCCTCGAGCGTGAGCACCACCGGCAGCCGCTGCGGCTTCCTGGCGCGCACGACGTGGGTCATCTCGCCGAGCGGCCGATCAAGCACGATCCTGTACAGGAAAACGAGCGCGTTGAGCGCCTGGTTCTGCGTGCTCGCCGCCACCTCCCCCGCCACCGCCAGGTGAGTCAGGAAAGCCGCGACCTGCTCCTCGCCCATATCGAGCGGATGGCGCTTGCCGTGAAAGAGGATGAAACGCCTGATCCACTGCACGTAGGCCTGCTCGGTCCGGATGCTGTAGTGCCGCACCCGGATCGCCGCGCGGACCTGGTCGAGCAGAGACGGCCCGGTTGAAATCGCCATCGCCATGCCCTCGAGTTACTGTATATAAATACAGATTCCGGGGCGGTCGTCAACCCCCGGTCTCGCGCCTGCGGGACAACACGGGAGATTCCCGTATATCCCGCAGCGGCGACCTTCGACCCGACCTCCCGGCAGCCGCGGCCAGCGCTCCCTAAGCAACTGAAATTCGGCGGCCTTCCATCCACCCGAGCGCCGTCTATACTCATCCAGATGGACCAACACCCTTCGCGGGATAGACGGGACCCTCCTGTGTTTAACCACGGGAGATTCCCGTCGACTCAATGTTGAGCTGCGTCACCTGGGCGGAACTGACACGATGCTTCAACGGCTGACGCAGCGCTCTGGTTTCTCGTCACTGACACCCGCTTCGTTTGCTGGCGGCCCTTCTGTCACCGGCAGGCGCGGCTGGGAACGCGTTTCCCGAGTCTTGGCCATTCCATTGCGCCGCGCACGGCGCTCCGTCAGGGATGCCCTGATTGGCAAGCTCCCGATCCTCGGCGCAAACTTTCCCAATGAACGTTGCGCCCAACCAGCCGCTCAACCCGACGCGCTGACGCGCGCGGGTTAGCGGCGCGTTAGGCGTCACAGAAAGGAGCAGTGTCATGAAGATTGTCAACTACGATAATTTCGGTGCGGCGCTGTCCCCGTTGCTTGCCATCGCGCGAAAAGAAGGCCGAACAAAGGAATACCTTGACGGTTTAACCAGTGGCTTTCACCAAGCTAGCCCTTCTCTGCCGGCTAGGCCGAACATTCCTCAAGAACCGAAGAGGCGAAAGGCCGAGGCCCCGGGCTTCAATGTCCGCGATGTGAATAATGGCGTCATAGGAATATCGGGGCCAACGCACCACTTTCGCGAGGAGTTGAAGCGACTAGGTGGTCGCTGGAATCCCACCACTAAGGAGTGGATTTTTCCAAAGCGCTCTCTCCCCGCACTAAAGAACGATGAAGAGCTAAATAGATTAGAAGAAAGGGGTGTTAGCCTCTGGGAAGCAAAATCGGCAGAAACCGAAGAGGAATTTGCGGCACGTCATCGAGCTTGGACGGATAAAGCCGAAGACTACAAAGCCTTGATGGAAGATTGGGAGAGTCGTGTCGCCGAGTATAGGGCCGGATATGCTCGCGGTGCGGAACGAAGGCATCGTACTCCAATGGGGAAAGCTTTCAGATGATGCAGTGGCTGCTTAAAAGAAGAATTCTCAGCTGAGCGGCCGGGCGGATAGGTAACAGCGTGACGCCTAACCAGCCGTTGCAGCGGACCGCTCCGCGCTGCGCGCTCCGCAGCCGCTGAACGGCGCGTTCGGCGTCATAACAACGACCGTTTTAGGAGTCGAAATGTTCGGCAGTATCGACAAAAGCAAAGGCCTCCTCTTTGTCACTTACGATCTCGGGCAATCGCTGCAGAATACGCAGCAAAAGATGCGTGAGGAGATTGAGGGTCTGGATGGCAACCGGTTACTCAACACGCCCGTCACCGATCTTGTGACGTATTGTGTCGAGAAATACAAGATCGAACCGGTCACCCTCCTGAAGGAAGGTTGGTACGCCGACACCAAAGAAGTTCGGGTCGATGTCCGCTACGATCCAATGCGTTGGATAGATGACAAGAGCAAACCGGCTCTTGTCGCAGGTGAACGGACGGAAGTGCGCATTCCGTTCGAGGGCGAATCCGAACTCTTCTATTCGCGCTCAAACACGTTCAACATGAATCCACCGCGCGCCGCTATCCAAGGAAACGAACTCGTTCTCCGCTATGAGATGCCGTCGGACGCTCCGCGAGATGTCCGCCCGCTTGTAGACCAGGACATGGCTGCTATCGAACAGCATATCGGCTGGCAGCGACCCATGATCGACGCCCACAACACGGCTCTTCCTGGGCTTGCCCAGAAGGTCATAGATAACCGACGCAAGCGCCTGCTGGCCCAATCCCAGCGTGCCGATGCCCTTGGCATTCCCGTGAAACGACGCGACGACGCGCCGCAAACCTATGCCATCCCTACCGTACGCAAGAAGGCAACCCCATCACTTCCGCCCGCAAGTTCAGCGAAGTTTGAGCCAGAACCGACTTGGGGAATGGAGCAATACGAACAGGCCCTGAAGATCATGCAGGACATGGCGCTCGTGATGGAACGCAGTCCGGATGCCTTCAAGTCAATGGATGAAGAAGCTCTGCGACAGCATTTTCTGGTCCAATTGAACGGCCAGTTCGAAGGCAAGGCGACCGGGGAAACTTTCAACATGAGCGGCAAGACGGACATCCTGTTGCGCGAAGGTAACCGTAACGTCTTCATCGCGGAATGCAAGTTCTGGAAGGGCCCAAAGGCTTTCGGAGAGGCAGTCGATCAACTCCTCGGCTACGCGACATGGCGCGATGGCAAGACTGTCATTCTCGTCTTCAATCGCGGAATCGACACAACCACAGTCCTCTCGGGCATCGATGCGACCGTCAAAGCTCATGCCAGTTTCAAGAACCGCGTCGAATGGAAGCATGAAAGCGGATTCCGGTATGCGCTTCGTAGTAGGGATGACGCAAACCGCGAACTGACACTGACTGTTCTGGTGTTTCAGGTTCCAAAGTAGTTCACTACAGCGCTCTCAATGTCGGACTGGGAAACCGAGATAACAGCGCATTACCTTCGTCTGCCATGGCTGCAAATGTTGACAAAGACCGCCGAACAAATTGCTCCAGGCGACGTGCTAAGACGCACGCGCCTGAGCAATGGCGTGAGGCGGCACATTGATGGACCGCTTTTCCGAGCAGGCCGCCGATGAGTTTCTTGCCGCATTCCCCGAATGGCGGGAGTTCGCACGGTCAGAGCAGCGCGATGACGGCAGCTCGTACTTTGTGCTCCAGATCGACCCACCTGCCCAGGCGGCGGTCGAACATGGCCTACTGGTGCACACGGACAACGACGAGGTTACCGTCGGGTTCGACTTCTATCATTCACACTTCGATTCCATGGTCGGAGATGGCGAGCACTTTGGTACTACGGCGGCAGTTGCGCTTGTGCGGCAAATAGTCAGCGAGCGGGTGGCCGTCGTGTCCTGGTGGCTCGGCGAGTCATGGGCGGGGTCGTCTCAGATTGAAGCTGGTGCACAGCCAAGCGCCAAGTTCGTGAAGGACTACAGCCGCATTCGAGTGCGATCGTGGAAGGGTACGTTCAATGCGGATATTGGTGTCTAAAGAGGCCCTGTGCCAGCCGCCTAACGAACAAGGTTAGATCGTGCGTCGCGAAGCGGCGCCACGATCTGAACCGTTTGTTGGACGAGCCCGGTACCGGACAGGGGAAAGGAAAATAGCTTTTCTGGATCCAGCCCCGGCGTGGCGGTTGGCCGGGCGTTTTGGCGCTCACTTGCCATTGCAAGATTGATCACCGTAGCCGGGATCGGCGTTTTCGAGCACGCCTGCCGAGCAAACCCGCTCGTCGCGGGCGCGCGCGGGCCACGGCTTGCGGGCGCCGTTCGCCCTCAGATCA
>JADZEE010000082.1 GCA_020850735.1 Gammaproteobacteria bacterium
ATACCACCGTCGGCAAGCTGCTGCACAGCCACGGTGCCAGGGTGCTGCGCTTCGTGCGCTACGAGCTCGGCGAGGGCGTGCAAAAGGCTTCTGCGGACTTCGCCGGTGAGGTCATGGCCCAGGTCCGTCACGCCGGGCAGGGCAGCTGAGGAAGCAGCCGGCGAGCGTCGACCCGGAGCAAGCCATGGATCCGATCCCCGCGACCCGATCCGGCCGGCGCGTGCTGGTCAAGCTGTCCGGGGAAGCATTGCTGGGCGGCCAGGAATACGGCATCGACGCGGCCGTCCTGACGCACATCGCCACCGAAATCCGGCAACTGACCCGCGCCGCCGTCGAGACTGCCCTGGTCATCGGTGGCGGCAATATCTGCCGCGGTGCGGGCATGGCGGCGGCGGGCATGGACCGTGTCACCGCCGATCAGATGGGCATGCTGGCCACCGTCATCAACGCGCTCGCCCTGCAGGACGCCCTCGAGCGCCACGGCATGAACGTGCGCGTCATGTCGGCGATCAAGATCAACCAGGTCTGCGAGGATTACATCCGCCGGCGGGCCGTGCGCCACCTGGAGAAGGGGCGCGTGGTGATTTTCGCCGCCGGCACGGGCAATCCGTTCTTCACCACCGATTCGGCTGCGAGCCTGCGCGCCGTCGAGATTGACGCCGACCTGATGATCAAGGCGACCAAGGTCGACGGCGTCTACAGCGCCGATCCGGTCCAATTCGGTGACGCGCGCCGATTCGAGCGGCTAGACTATGACGAGGTGTTGGCCAAGCGGCTCGAGGTGATGGATGCGACCGCGGTGGTACTGTGTCGCGACAACGACATGCCGCTACGCGTGGTCGACATGAGCAAACCGGGTGCACTGATGCGGGCGGTGAACGGCGAGGCCGAGGGGACACTGGTCGCGCGCGGCGGCAGGGGGGAGTCGTGATCGAAGACGTCGTCAAGGATGCCGAGCGGCGCATGGACAAGAGCATCGAGGCCTTGCGCCTGGAGCTGGCAAAGCTGCGCACCGGGCGGGCCCATCCCAACCTGCTCGATCACGTCACGGTCGATTATTACGGCAACGAGGTGCCGATCGGACAGGCCGCCACGGTTGCCGTTCTCGACGCCAGGACGCTCAGCGTCCAGCCGTGGGACAAGAACATGGTCGCGAAGATAGAAAAGGCGATCCTGAACTCGGACCTGGGCCTGAATCCGGCCACCGCGGGTGAAACCATCCGCATACCGCTGCCGGCGCTGACCGAGGAGCGGCGCAAGGAGATGACGAGGATCGTGCGTCACGAGGGTGAAAATGCCCGTGTCGCTGTCCGCAACGTGCGCCGTGACGCCAACCACACGCTCAAGGAGCTCGTGAAGGAAAAGGAGATCACCGAGGACGACGAACGGCGGGCCGAGGATCGCATTCAGAAACTCACCGACCAGCACGTGAAGCGGATCGACGCGATGCTGGCCGAAAAGGAAAAGGACCTGATGCAGATCTGAGCGGCGCGAGCGGCGCCGCGGCGCGGCCCCTGCCTGCGCACCCAGATCCGCCGGACCCGCGATGTCCAGTCAGCAGCCACACGAAGCAGATCCGGATGCGGCGGTGCCGCGCCACATCGCCATCATCATGGATGGCAACGGTCGCTGGGCGCGCAGACGGGGGCTGCCCCGCTTCGCCGGCCACCGGGCGGGCGTCGAGACCGTGCGCGGCGTCGTACGAAATGCCGCGCGCCGCGGTGTGGAAGTCCTCACGCTGTTCGCATTCTCGAGCGAGAACTGGCGCCGTCCGGCACGCGAGGTCGGCCTGCTGTTCGATCTGTTCCTGACGGCGCTGGAAGAGGAGGCACGGCGCCTCAACGAGGCGAACGTGCGCCTGCGCGTGATAGGCGACCGCGCCGCTTTCCCGCTCAAACTGCAGGATTGCATGCGCGATGTCGAGGAACTCACCCGCGGGAACACCGGTCTTACGCTGGTCATCGCCGCCAATTACGGTGGCCGCTGGGACATCGCCCAGGCGCTGCGGCGCATCGCGATCGAAGTGAATGCCGGACGCGTGTCTGCCGATGCGATCAGCGAGGAGATGATCGAATCCTATCTGGCCCTGGCGGGTCTGCCGGAGCCCGACCTGTTCATCCGCTCCGGTGGCGAGCAACGCGTCAGCAATTTCGTGCTCTGGCAGCTCGCCTACACCGAGCTCTACTTCACCGAATGCCTGTGGCCCGATTTCGATGAACGCGAGCTCGACCGGGCATTGTCGAGTTACGCCCGGCGCCAGCGGCGCTTCGGGCGCACGGGCGAGCAGCTGGAACTCGACAAGACGACCGCGTGAGCTGGCGCGGCGAACCAGCGGTCCGGATCCTGCCGCGAACGCGCGGGGCGCAACCCTGATCCCGCCGGTCGATGCCGTGGCATCCGGCGCGCTGCGCCAGCGGGTCACGACCGCGGTCGTGCTGATTGCGGCGATGCTCGCTGCGGTGCTGTATGCGCCCGCACCGATATTCGCGCTCGTGCTCGCCACCGTTCTGCTGCTGGGTGCCTGGGAATGGTCGGGCCTGGCCGCCGTGCCGGGCACGACCGCGCGCGCGGCTTACGTCGCGCTGACGGCGGCGCTCGCCGGCGCTGCCTGGCCGCTGACCGCGGCAGCGAGCAGTGCGGTGCTGCTGGGGGCCGGTGCCTGGTGGGTGCTCGCCGCCGTGTGGGTCGGTTGCGCGCAGCGCGGCGTGCCCAAGGTGCCCGGGTCCGTCGCGGCGCTCGCCTGCATCGGCTGGCTGGTGCTCCTGCCCGCCTGGCTCGCGCTCGTGCGCCTGCACGCGGTGGAACGACAGGGGCCGTTTTGGGTCATCTTGCTCATGGTGCTAATCTGGCTCGCAGACAGCGCGGCCTATTTCGGCGGCCGGCGGTTCGGGCGCCGGCGGCTGGCCGACCGGATCAGTCCCGGCAAGACCTGGGCAGGCGTGTGGGCGGCGCTCGCCATGGCGCTGGCGGTGGGCGCCGGCACCGCCGCCATGCGGGGTTTGGCGCCTTGGCAGGCGGTGACGTTCATGGCGCTGTGCCTGGCGACGGTCGCGATGTCGATTGTCGGTGATCTGCTCGAGAGCCTGGTGAAGCGTCATGCCGGCGTGAAGGACAGCGGGGCGCTGTTGCCGGGTCACGGCGGCGTGCTCGACCGGATCGACAGCCTGACCGCCGCGGCACCCGTTTTTCTGCTGGGCCTGATCGGCCTTGGATTGATTCGATGACAGCCGTCACCATTCTCGGTTCGACCGGCACGATCGGCGTGAACACGCTCGATGTCATCGCCCGTCACCGTGACCGCTTCCGCGTCTTCGCACTCACTGCCAACGGCAACGTGGATCGTCTGCTGCAGCAGTGCCTCGAGTGGCGGCCTCGCTACGCCGTCGTTGCCGATACGGCGGGGCTCGCGCAATTGCGCAGCGGTCTCGCCGGCTCGGGGGTCCAGGCGCTCGGCGGCGCCGAGGCGCTGGCCGCGGTCGCAGCCGATCCCGAGACCGATTACGTCATGGCCGGCATCGTCGGCGCATCCGGACTGCTGCCGACCCTGGCGGCGGCACGCGCCGGCAAGCGCGTCATGCTCGCGAACAAAGAAGCGCTGGTGATGTCGGGCCAGCTGTTCATGGACGCCGTGCGCGAGCACGGCGCCGAGCTGCTGCCCATCGACAGCGAGCACAACGCCGTGTTCCAGTGCCTGCCGGCGGGGTTCGAACAGGGCCTGGCGCGGCTGGGCGTTCGGCGCATCCTGCTCACCGCCTCGGGCGGTCCGTTCCGCAAGCGCCCGCTCGCTGAACTCGCCGGGGTAACGCCGGAACAGGCGGTCGCGCACCCGAACTGGGTCATGGGGCGCAAGATCTCGGTCGACTCGGCAACGATGATGAACAAGGGTCTGGAAATCATCGAGGCCTGCTGGCTGTTCAATACCCGCCAGGACGCGATCGAGGTGGTCCTGCATCCGCAGAGCGTGATCCATTCCCTGGTCGAATATGTCGACGGCTCGGTCCTCGCCCAGCTCGGCAACCCGGACATGCGCACGCCGATCGCCTACGCGCTCGCGTGGCCGCAGCGAATTGATTCGGGGGTCGAACCCCTGGACCTGCTCAGCGTCGGGCGGCGCGACGTCGGGCCGCCCGGCGCAACCC
>JADZEE010000083.1 GCA_020850735.1 Gammaproteobacteria bacterium
GCTCGGACTGATGCTGCTCCGGGGCTGTGCGCTCCAGATGCGCCAGAATCTTCGCGATAACCTCCGGCTCCTCGATGCTGGCAATCACCTTAAGCTTCCCGCCGCAGCGTGCACAGGCCTTAATCTCAACGCCGAACACGCGCCTGAGTCGTTGTGCCCAGCTCATCGCCACATGTCGTGGGCGAGACCGTGGGCTACGGTGCCGCGTGGCGGGCGGAGCGCGAGTCGCGGGTCGCGATCATCGCCGGCGGCTACGGCGACGGTCTGCTGCGCAGTCTCCCGAACGGTGCCCCGGTGGTCATCGGCGGACGCCGGGCGCCGCTCGCCGGCCGCGTCTCGATGGACATGATCGCGGTCGACGTCACCGACCTGCCGCCGGTGCACCCGGGCGAACACGCCGAGCTGTGGGGCGCCTCACTGCCGGTGGAAGAGGTGGCCGCGACCGCCGGCACGCTGCCGTACGAACTCGTCTGCGGCGTCAGCCAGCGGGTGCCGGTGGAGCTGGTGTAGCTGGTGTAGCAATCCTCAGCGGACGGAGTTCACCCGCTACGGACCGTGCGCCGCCGCGGGATTATCGCTGGTCGCAAGCGCAGCCTGTTGCCGGACGTAGTGGCGGATCGCATCCAGCTCGTCGTCGTGAAGGTCGGCGAATTGCGGCATCCCTTTCTGTAGCAGCGTCCCGCCGCGCACGACCGCAGCGAAAGCGGTGGCGTCCAGCGGCAGCGCGGATTCGCGCAGATCCGGCGCGCCGCCTGCTGCCACCGCCGCGACGCCATGGCAGCCCATGCAGGCATTGGTGTACAGGGTCACGCCGCGTCCTGCGAACCTGGAATCAACCTTGAAGCCGGGGCTGAGCAACGGCCTGGCGATGCGTGGTGGTGCCGATGGTGGCAGCGGAGCATTGGCATCCAGGCGGAACGTGAGCACCCGACGCGGATGCTCGCGGTATTGCCAGCCGTACTTGGCCTGCACTGTGAGGGTTGCCGCCGGGGAACCACTCGGGGGCCCCGACAGCACGGTGATGTACTGGTGGCCGCCGACGGAGTAGCTGATCGGTGCCCCAAGTACGGAGACTCCGGCCGCGAAGGTCCACAGCTTATTGCCGTTCATGGCGTCATAGGCATTAAAGGTACCGTCGACGTGGCCCTGGAACACGACGCCGCCGGCCGTCACCATTGTGCCGCCGTTGACGACGCCGGGTGTCGGGACTTTCCACGCGGGCTTCTGCTGCTCGGGATCCCAGGCCTGCAGCGTGCTGGAGAACTCCTCAACCGGCAGCTTCAATGCGGCGGTCGCGTAGCCGGACATCGCAGTATTCCAGCTATTCGGCGTGCGCTGCCATTTCCTCGGGTCGAGGCCTTCGGAGGAATAGATGTCCGCCTGGTGAATCGTGGGGATATACGCCAGCCGCGTCTTCGGACTGTAGGACATCGGTTGCCAGTTGTGCGTGCCGTAGGTGCCAGGCCAGATCAGCACGGCACCTTTTTCGTAGCGCGAGCCGGGCACGTCGATCGGGCGCCCCGTGGTCATGTCGATGCCCTTGGCCCACGTGGCGTCGCCGATCTTCTCCGCTGAAATCAACTTGCCATCGATCCGGTCGATGACGTAGTAGAAGCCGTTCTTCGGTGCGTGCATGAGGACCTTGCGCTGCCGGCCGCCGATGTCCAGCGTCGCGAGTTCCATGTCCATGGTGGAATTGAAGTCCCAGGCCTCGTTCGGGTTCTCCTGGTAGTGCCACACATACTCGCCGGTATCCGCGTTCAGCGCGATGACGGAGGCAAGGAACAGCGCATCGCCGCCCGCGGGATTGCGCACGCGCCAGTTCCATGGTCCGCCGTTGCCGGTACCGAGATAGACGCGGTTGAACTCCGGATCGTAAGTGATGCCGTTCCAGACCGTGCCGCCCGGTCCGTACTTCCACCACTCACCCGACCAGGTGCTGGCCGCCATGCGCATCGCATCGTTCTCGAAGCCCTTGGCCGGGTCGCCCGGCACGGTATAGAAGCGCCACAGGAAGCGACCCGTCGCGGCGTCATAGCAGCTTACCGCCCCGCGCGCCCAGCGCTCCGCGCCGGCAAAGCCGATGACAACCTTGCCGTTGAATACGCGCGGCGCACCGGTGATCGTGACCTCCCCGTATTTGTCGACGCTCTCATCGAGCGTCTGCACCTGCCACGCCGGCTGGCCGTTGCGTGCGTCCAGCGCGATCAGCCGGCCATCCTGCGTGGCGACGTAGACGCGACCCTGCCACAGGGCCAGGCCGCGTACCCCCCAGGAGGGCAGCAGCTTCTTCATGCCTGCCACCGCCGCGACCCCGGGGTCGAAGCGCCACAGGCGCCTGCCGGTGAGTGCGTCGATCGCCTGTACGACGCTCAGGCCCGAGGTGATGTACAGCACGCCGTCGGCCTCGAGCGGCTGCGAATCGGCGCGCAGCGGCGTATCCAGGTCGTAGGACCAGGCGAGTCCCAGCCGGCCCACGTTATCCGTCTGGATCTCGACCAGCGGGCTGTAGTGATCCTCGCTGTAGGTGCGCCCGTAGCTGGCCCAGTTGCTGCCGTCGACCTCGTTCGCGAGCAGCGCGCCGTCGACCCCGGCGGCACCGTACCCGGCTGCGCCGGCCGGCGTGACCTGGTGGCCGCAGGCGCAAAGTCCGAACGCTGACGCAAGGGCGAGGATGGCGCGCTGGATTGACATGGCAGCAGGTCTCCCGTGGCTCGGCACGTGGACGTATCAGGTGACTTGGGCGGACTGCGGCGACGCCTGTTGCGCGGACAGGCCCGCGGCGTGGCGCGCCGCGACATAGCCGAAAGTCATGCCGGGCCCGAGCGTGCAGCCGCCGGAGATGTAGTCGCCGCCGGTCACGCTGGCCATGTCGTTGCCGACGGCGTACAGGCCGGCGATCGGGCGCCCGGAGGTGTCGAGCACCTGCGCATTCTCGTCAGTCTGCAGTCCGGCGAAGGTCCCGACGCAGCCGGCATACACGCGGATCGCGTAGAACGGCGCATGATCCAGCGGTCCGACAGCCGGGTTGGGCTTGTGCTCGGGATCGCCGCTGGCGATGTCGAAGGCGTTGGTGCCGCGGTTGAATTCCGGGTCCCGGCCTTCGGCGGCGTTGCGGTTGTAATTGGCGACCGTCTGCTCGAGCCCGTCCGGATTGATGCCGGCGCTCACGGCGAGCTCGCGGATCGTGCGTCCGGTCCTGAGGTAACCGCTCTTGACGTGCCGGCGATACGGCAGCGGGAACGGATAGGAACGACCCATGCCATAGCGGCGGATGACGCGATGATCGCAGATGACCCACGCCACCGCCTCCGGTTCGCCGGCCGCCTGCCTGAGCAGCGCGACACCGACGTCGTGGTAGGAGCGGCCTTCGTTGGCAAAGCGCCGGCCATCGCGCGTCACCATGATCACGCCGGGCATGCCACGATTGAAGAAGATGGGCATGGTCTCGAGCCGGCCCTCGCCGGAGTGCAGCGTGTTGATCGGCGTGAGCGCGATCGGCGACTTCATGTCGGCGTTGAACTTCGCGCCCACGGATTCGCCAAGGCGGATGCCGTCGCCGGAGTTGCCGTAGGGCATCATGCCCCAGACCTCCGGGGCGGTGGCACCCGGCGGAAACAGCTCAGCGCGCCGCTTGGAATCATGCGGGAAGCCGCCAGTACCCAGCACGACGCCGCGGCGCGCCTCGATACGGACGCGGCCGCGCGCTGTGTCGACGACTGCACCCACGATCCGCTCGCCCTCGCGGATGAGTTCGCGCGCCGGCGAGGTGGTCCACAGTTCCAGGCCACGCTCGAAGGCGCTCGATGCCAGGGCGCCCAGCAGGGCATTGCCGGCCGCCAGCCGCAGCGTACGGCCGGCGCGGAACTGGTCGCGGATCCGCAGCAGGATGCACTTGGCGACGTACAGCAGCGAGCCCAGCTTGCGTCCGGCCGTCATGAAGTAACCGACCTCGTTGACGCCGATCTGCATGCCCAGGAAGGTGCCGAACCCGAGCTGCGGGCGCAGACGGTGGATCTCCTTGCCGAGCGGCCCGGCGTCCCAGATCGCCGGGTAATAGGCGCGGCCGGTGGTCGAGCCGCCCGGTGAGTCGCAGTGGTAGTCGGGGAACCCGCCCAGCCAGTGGAATCGCAGCGGACTGTTCTGCTCGACGAATTCGACCATCCGCGGGCCGTTGTCAATGAAGGCGGTGGCGAGCCTGGCGTTGAAGCGCGGCCCGTTCTCGTGCATGAAGAACTGCAGTGCCATCTCGCGGCTGTCCTTGCCGCCCGCGGCCGCTGCGCGCGGCAGGTTCGGCATCCAGATGCAACCGCCGGAACGGGCGCTGGCGCCACCGAAATACTCCTCCTTCTCGACCATCAGCACGCTGAGTCCGGCGGTCAGCGCCGTCAGCGCCGCCGTCATCGCCGCGGCGCCGCTGCCGATGAGCAGGAGGTCACATTGCTTCGTTTCCATCGGTACAGGCTCCATCTTTGACGCGCCGGCGGCGCGGTTACCAGACACCCCGCAGGCGCAGCACGGGCAGCACCGTGAAGATCGACTCGACCTCCTCGATCTTACCGGCACGGATCTTGAACGCCTCGGCGACGGCTAGCGTATAGGGATCGACCTGGACAGGCGGGCATACGGTGCCGACGTCGACCACGTTGGCGCATGGCCCCTTTATGTACTGGTGGTACATGGCGAAGGCCACCACCACGCCGCGTTCCTCGTCGACGACCGGATAGCGCCGATCGGTGATGCGGTCGGTGTCCCAGATGTGCGTATTGAACTGGTCGCGGCAGCTCATCGAGGCGAAATTCGGCACGGTCTTGCCGGCGGGCGAGACACCCGGCGAGTGGAAGTCAGGGTTGCGGATCAGCTGCACGCCGTTCTCGACCTTGATGCAGTTCTCGCCGAAGGGCACGATGTCGCCGTTGCCGCGTTCCACACCTTCATAGTGCAGATCAGCCGACCAGATGAGCTGCGAGCGGTCGCGTCGCTCGGACGGCAGCAGAGCGGTCGCGAAGGCCGGACGCGCGCTGTGCAGGCTGGCGGCGCCGCGGCTCAGGTCGAAGGTGCCTTCGCCGGCCGCCGCGCCCGGCAGTATCGTCTCCACCTCGGTGATCCGACCTTCTTGGACGCGCAAGCGCACGACGATCATCGACCACCCGACGGTCGTGCGGATGTTACCCAGGTAGGCGATTTGCCGGTTGTCGATGTCCGCGGCGTAGATCCTGTAGCTGCCCATTTCCGCCGCAGTTCGCCACAGGCCGGTGCCCAGCGGCAGGATCTGCTGGTTTTCCGTGTACTTGACCGGAACTCCCAGTGGCAGTTGAGTCGGGTCGTGGGCGATCAGCGCAGCTAGATACCGGTCGGTCATGCTCTCGAGGCAATGGCGATCGCAGCGTGCCGCATGTGCGGCCTCAGCGGACGGCGCAGCGCTGCCAGCTGCAGACAGGCCGGTAGGCAACGTCAGAGCTGCCAGGGTGACGGTGGCAACCATTGATCTCATGCTTCCCCCAATGACCGCCGTACGGTCCTGATCACCATTCCCACTGCAACGAAGCGATATCGGCCTTGCGGAAGGTGCGGATCGCGTCGAACCGGCCTTCGCCAAATTTTCGTACCCAGTCCGGATCGCTGATCAGGCTGCGACCGATGGCGACGAGGTCGAAGTCACCGCGCGCGAAGCGCCGCATGAGCTCGTCGTGCGTCGCCTGCATCCGCAGCTCTGCCTCGCCGTCGCCGAGGAAGCTCTCCATTACGTCGCGATCCAGCCCGACGCTGCCGACGGCAATGGTCGGCAGGCCACTGACTCGTCGCGTCCAGCCGGCGAGCCCCAGATCGCTACCGTCCCACTCGGGAATCCAGAAGCGGCGCGTTGAGGCATGCAGGAGCGTCACGCCCGCGCCGCGCAGCAGTGCGGCCAGCGTCGCGAGTTCCGCCGGCGCACTCGCGATGCGCGCGCCATAGTCGTGTTCCTTCCACTGCGAGAAGCGGAAGGAAATGATGAACTCGGGGCCGCAGGCGGCGCGGATCGCCGCTACGATCGCGACTGGGAAGCGGGCGCGATCAGCGATGGCGACTCCGCCATAGCCGTCCTCGCGCTGGTTGGTCGCGGTCCAGAGAAACTGATCCAGCAGGTAGCCGTGGCAGGCGTGGACCTCGATACCGTCGGCGCCGATGGTCTGCGCGAGCTTCGCACTGCGCACGAAGGCATCGCGCACCTGTTCGAGGTCGGCGTGCGTCGCGGCGCGGCCGCCCGGATGACCGGGATAGGCGACACCGGATGGACTGATCGTCTGGCCGTCGGACGGATTGCGGCGACCGCCTTCGTGCCACAGCTGCAGCAGCATCGGCGCTCCGGCCGAATGCACGGCCTCGACGCACCGTGCCCATGCACCGGCGGTGGCGGGGTTGAGGCGGCAGGCCGTCGGTTGAACGGTGGCTGTGACATGGTCCACGGCCGACGACTCGGCAATGATCATGGCGACACCGCCTTCGGCGCGGCGACGGTAGTAGTTCGCGAGTTCGGGCAGCGGCGCACCGTCCTTGCACCAGCCACGCTGCATGCCAGGCATCACGAAACGATTGCGCAGCGTCACGTGGCCGATCCGCAGCGGGCTGAACAGTCCGGCGGTGCCCGCGGGGGCTGTCGGCCAGGTGTTGCTCGCAGCGGCCGTCATCAGGCTGGGCCCCGGTCCGGCTGGGGCAGGCTCAGTGGACGCTCGTAGGAGGGGTCCTGGCGGTTGCGGTGACCGCGGATGCGCTCCCAGTCAGGTCCCAGCCACGCCGAGTAGGGTACCTCGAAGCTCCAGTCGATCAGCGTCCGCCGGATGGTGATCGCCCAGCGGCCGTTGCGGCGCTCCAGCTTGTCGACGTATCGTCCGCCGCCGGCGCCTACGGTCTTGCGGTCCGGCATACGCACGAAGAAGTGCACGTAGCTTTCGGCGTGTGCCACGTCGCCATCGATCTCGCAGTTATGCGTAGTGCAGCCGTGATGCGTCCACTCGAAGGTGGACTCGATCTCGATGGCCCAGGGAACGAACTGGTCGACTGTGCCAATGAAGGGCCCGTGATTGTCGATGCCGCCAGCGTGGAAGGTCTTGTGTAGCAGGTCCGCGTCGAGGCGATCGAGGCCACGCGCATAGGCGTTCACGCAATCCAGTATCTCCTGGCGATCGCGCAGGCGTCGCACTTCATGCAGCAGGGACTGTGTATCAAACTGCTCATCGCCCATGAGAAGACCCCCGGGTTCATTGATGCTGCAGGCCCGTTGGCCCACGTGCGTGGTTGAGTCGCTGATGGTTACGACGCTTATACCGGGGCGGGCGGCTCCGACTTGCGTCAAACCGAAGCGAAAGTTTTCGCAGAGCCGAACCGGCTGGTGGTTGCGGCGCATCAACCCTTGATGCACTTGAGTTTCCATCGCGAACGTGCCATGTTCCGAGCTGGTTCACGGGCGGGAGGGGGCCTGTGACACAACTCAAGACAGCCGAAGCGAGCATGCCGAACATCTCGGAGCGGTTCAGCGTGCTGAGCAGCTGGATCTCCGAGAATTTCAGTGCGCCCTGGCACGCGGAGCCGGTGGGCCCGCGGCACCCGCCGGCGAGCATCAGTTGGGCCACGGCCGACGGGGTGTCGATATCGCGGGCGCAGATGTCGCCGCTGCGACTGGTCAATCCCGGCGCCGACAAGAAGTACTCGTCCAAGTACTACGCCTATACGGCCAACCAGACGTCACTGATCAAGATCGAGGGGCGCCCACTGCTGCGTCTGCAGCCGGGCGAAATGATCATTCTGGGGTCCGATACGCCTTGCGAATACGTGATGGCGCGTGACTACGAAACCTCCTCTCTGGTCATCGACGGCGACCTCTTCCACCAATACGTACCCAATCACGCGGCGATACTTGCGCGTCGACTCAACTTTCCGTTCAGCCTTGACGACATCCTGCGCCGGACGATGGAGTCCGCGTGGGCGATCACCTGCGCCGGGATGTTTGAGGAGGCCGGACCGCGGCTGATTCGCTCGTTTCTGACCATGCTGGCGCTGGTCCCGATGCCAGGCACGGAAGAAGGCCACAGCACTCGGACGGCGCTCGATGTTCGCAAGATGCAGGTAAAGCTATTCATTGAGCGCAATTTCGCGCGCCCGGATCTGTCGGTCGTGGTGATTGCCCGGCAGCTGCAGCTCAGCCCGCGCTACGTGCAGAAGGCGCTGGCTGCGGAGGGTTTGACGCCGGGTGACTACCTGCGTAGCTGTCGTCTGAAGGCCTCGGCGCGCATGCTCGAGGACCCCGCACTGGCGCAGCGCAGTATTACGCAGATTTCCTTCGACTGCGGCTTCAACAGTTCTGCGCATTTCTCCACGGAGTTCCGCCGCGCGTTTGGCGCGTCGCCGCGCGAATACCGCCTCTCGGCGCGCGGCGGCTGATCGGCGCACCAGCCGCAGCAGCAGAATCGCGGCAGCGATTCCCTGAGGAGTTCGAAATGCCTACGATGTGGCGATTGGTGCTGCTGGTTGCCGTGCTCACAGCAGCGATTTCCGGGCCGGTACGCGCCGCCGATGCCCTGACTGCGGACGTCAAGAGCCTGACTCTCGACGGGGCGCGACTGGCGCTCGCGGCGGCGGAGATGGAGGCACGGCGCCGGGGGCTGCGACTCAGCATCGCCGTCGTCGACGTTGCCGGGAACCTGCTGGCATTCGAACGGCTCGGCAATGCCATGCCTGTCAGCGTGGACGCTGCCCTGGGCAAGGCCCGGACGGCGGCGCTTCTCGGGATCCCTTCCAAGGCACTCGAGGACATCGTCGACGGTGGCAAGCCATCCTATCTGGCGATCGGCGGTGTGACTCCGCTGCAGGGCGGCGTACCACTGATGGTGAAAGGCGTGGTGGTGGGCGGAATCGCCAGTAGTGGAGCCACGGCAGTAGAGGACGAGGCAGTCGCGCTGGCCGGCGCGAGCGCACTGGCAAGCAAGTCCTCGCAATAGGCTGCCGGCAGCGCGCCACGATTCTGCGCCGTGAGCGGCCGCGCTTCGCGCCCGCGCGATCCCGGCGTCATGGAAGCCAGGCTCTCGTTCGGGAAGCCCGCCATCGGCGCGATCGCCTGGACTACCTCATCGATGGCTTCCCGATACGCCGTGACCGCGCAATCGCGATGGCGGCGGTTACCAGCGAACACTGACGATTCTGTAGTCACGTTCGCCCGAGCAGGGCGCCAGACCGGAAGCCGCCAGCACATGAGGCGTTCGTCACCGCGAAACTGCACGGTTCGCGTCCGGGCAAGACGTGGCGCGATGCATGCGGTGTCATCGGCAACAAGACGAACCGTAATGGTGAGCATTTCGTGTCCGGGAGGGTGTCAATGGAAATCAACAATCTGAGCGTGTCGGCGGCGGACTTGCGCCGGCTGGTCGGGCGGCCTTCGCTGGTGATGATGCTCGTGTGCAGCATCGCGACGTCCATGCTCGCTGCGCCGGTCGCAGTGGCCAAGGACGAAGCGGCGACGGGACTCGAGGAAATCGTCGTGACGGCGGAGAAGCGCGAAGTCAACCTGCAGGACGCCGCAGTATCGGTCACCGCGCTGTCGACCAATGACTTGGAGGCGCGCGCCATCGTTGATCCCGGCCAGCTCAACGGGTTGGTGCCGGGCGTCAGCATCCAGCCGAGCTTCATCCTGCTGACCTACATCCGTGGCCTGGGCAACTATTCCTCGCAGCCAGGCGTGGACCAGTCGGCCGCATACAACGTCGATGGCATCTACATCGATAAGCCGTACGGCATCCCGACGATACTGTTCGACCAGGAGCGCATTGAGATGCTGCGCGGGCCGCAGGGCACTTTGCAGGGTCGCAACGCGGTCGCGGGTACGATCAACCTGGTATCGGGCAAGCCGGTCGAGAAATTTGCGGCCAAGGCCTCGATGGCCTACGGCAACTATACAGCCGTGCAGACGGAGGGAATGATCAATATCCCGCTCGCCAGCGGCTATGCGCTGCGCTTCTCCGGTGCCACGGCGCAGCACGATGGCTATTTCGACAACGGCTATGGTGATCAGAATGTCGCGGGTGCGCGGGTTCGTCTCCTGATCAAGCCGAACGAGAACTTCGAGGGCATCATCACGGCCGACTACAATCGTCGCCGCGAAGTGGGTCAAACCTATTCGCCGTGCCCGCCGGGCAGCACAGCGGCGCAGGGATGCGCTGGTGTCAAATGGGATCCGTGGGCGGGTACCCCGGGTCAGGGTACCAGCGAGACCCTCGACATGGCCGAGCCGAATATGCTCAATTCGGAGAACCACGCATTTTACGCCGAGTTTAATTACGACCTCGGATTCGGTACGCTGACCTGGCAGCCGAACTACCGCAAGTGGTGGTACCGCAATCATCAGTCGCTGTCGCACTTCTTTGGCTACGCACCGGCAGTGAAGGACGACATGCACTCCGAGGAGTTGCGGCTGGGTTCCAACCCGGGTTCGAAATGGACCTGGGTGGTGGGCCTGTACTACGGTCGCGAGGTAGCCGCCGAGGAGAACTATTTCACGGCCGCCTCGGTGCCGTTCGTCACCATCAACCGGCCGGGCTTCTGGCCGATTGGACACGTCTATTTCAAGAACGACGTATACGAGCTGATGTACCGTTCGCAGTCGGCGTTCGCACAGGTCTCGATTCCCGTGACCGACCGCTTCCGCATAGTGGCTGGAGGGCGTTACACCCAGGACAAGAAGACGCATGCTGGCAATACCGGCTATGTCTACTTGAACGCTGGTGTGCCGGCAGTCGCGTCGGTGGACGTCGCCGGCCTGTACGAAAAGAACAAGTTCAACTACAAGGCTGGCGTCGAATTCGACGTGGCGCCGAAGGTGCTCGCCTACGCCAACGTCAGCACGGGCTACAAGGCCGGCGGCGCGAACGGTGTACCGCCCAACACACCGTTTCAAAAGACCTTCGAGCCGGAGGAAGTCACCGCTTACCAGGCGGGCTTCAAGAGCCGCTTCTGGAACAACCGTGCCCAGGTCAATGCCGAGGCCTTCTATTACGACTACAAGGGTTACCAGACCAGCACGTTTGCCGTGTTGACCGATCCCAATACCGATGCCATCGTCTTGATTGGCGGCACCACCAACTCACAGACCGCGCGCCTCTACGGCAGTGAGCTCGAGACGGCCTTCCTCGTGACGGAGGACGACCAGCTGGGCGTCAGCCTGACCGGTCTCAGCGCCATCTACACGAAGTTCGAGGTGCCGGCAGCCGGTGCCAATTTCACCGACAAGCAGCTGCAGAATGCGCCGGCCTTCACGGCGTCGGTCAACTACGACCACACGTTCCGGCTGAGCGGCGGCTCGAATGTCGTCGCGCACTGGGAATCGCGCTACGAGGCCGGGCAGTGGGTTGACTACCGCCACACACCGGGCTCGTACCAGGCGCCGTTCTCGCGTCACTCCGTCGATGTCACCTACAACTCGACCGATGACCGCTGGAGTGTCGGTGCCTACGTCCGCAACATATTCAATGATGATGCACTGCTGGTCGCCAACGGCGGGCTAGGACCTTACATGCTGGGCTCGCCATATCCGCCGAGGACCATCGGAGTTCGTGTCGCTGCGCATTATTGAATTCGGGTCTCCCCCAAGCAGGCGGGAGTGGGCCGGTCGGACGATTCGCGGCCAGTGCACTCTCGCCCGCTCTTGTTGCCCGCGAGACAACCGGAGCGATACGGGGTGAGCCCGTCTGCGGCGTCAGCCAGCGGGTGCCGGTGGAGCTGGTCTGACTCGCAGGCGGCACGCCGGCGCGCCGCTAGACGCTGGATCGTCGCTGCGCCGGAAGCCGGTCGTGGTGGAGGTCCGCTGCATTGGCCAGCAGCCGCCGGATCTTGGCCGCCGACAGCAGACCGCGGAGGCGCGGCCCGCTCCCGGTCGTCTCCATCACGGGAAGGTGAGTCAGCTGCGAGCGGTCCAGGGTGCGGCGGACCGCGTCTACCGTCGTGCGTTCGAGTTCGCGAACATCGACGACCTGCCACTCCGAGATCTTCACCGCGATATCCTTCACCGCGATGTCGTGCTGCGGCGCGCCGGGCGCCTGTGCATGGCGCAGCGGTTTCTCGCCCATGATGTCGTAGGCGGTGATCAGGCCGACGACGCGCTCCGCCGCATTGGTCACGAAGGCGCAGCGTACGCCGTTGTGCTTCATGTGATCCAGCGCCGCATCGATGGTGTCCGATTCGCGGACCGTGACCGACGCACGTTCGCGGAAGTCGGTCATGACGGTGATCGCGGGGTCCTGTGCCCTGGCGGACCAGGGGTCGGCACCGGGAATCGGCAGATCGGGGGCGGCGAGGGTGGTCAGGGACAGCGTGGACATGGCGATCTCCTGGTAGATGGTGATATAGGCCGATCGCTCCGGCAGGAGTTCCCGCCCGGGGATCAGGCGTTGCGCCGGGCGCCTAGTGCGGCAAGCCGAGGAGCGTCGTCCGGCCGTCGAGGTTTGTGCGCGAGAACGTCAGGTAGGAGACGTCGATGCGGGCGAAGCGCCCGCCGGCGATCTCGTACATCACCAGGCCCCGGTAGTCGAACATCTCGCCCCTCTTCACCGCTCCGAATATGGTGTCGGCGTCACGCCGCGCCGCGAAGTGCGTCCACAGCCGGGCGGCCAGCGTGCTGCCGTCGAGCACGAAGCGTTCGACGTGGACCGTCTCCTCGAAGAACGGCCAGATCCTGTTCGCATAGTGGTCCTGGATGGCGGCGATGCCGCGCATCTCGAGCGCGCCGTTGATCATGCGCGCGTCCGGCGTCATGTAGTCGTCGAAGGCGGTTGCGTCGCAATGGTTAAAGCGCGAGAGGTAGCGGTCGTAGGACGCGCGGTCCATGGGTGCTCCGTGGCGAGGTCTGATGAGTGAAACGGCCCGGCGCCCGGCAGCGCGCCGATGGGGCGCCGGACCCGGCCGCGAAGTATCGCCGATCGCGGCTGCAAGTTGGCGCCGGCGCGTTGCCCGGGGACGGGCCGCTCCGTGCGATCTCAGCCGCGCGGCACGCGCAGGCCGAGCATGCCGGCCAGGATCGCGAGTGCGATGAGCGCGCCGAGCACGCCGGTCGCCAGGACGACGCCGTCGGCGCGCGAGCGGCGCACGTGACGCCGAAGCAGCAGCCGTCGTACACCCAGCGCCAGGTGCAGCAGCGCGAAGACCACCGCGAACCCGTAGTAGGGAATCAGGCGTTCGGCGTGCACGAGGCCGCCCGGACCACCGGTGGCGAAGGCCCAGCCGGTGTCGCCATGCAGGACGCGGCGGCCGAAGATCAGCGTGGCGTTCAGGTGACTCAGCAGGAAGAAGACGAGGTAGCAGCCGGAGGCGAGCTGCAGCGTGCGCAACCGGTCCTGGGGTCCGGCGGCGTCGCGCCAGAGCAGGTACAGGCCGCTCGCGAGCTGCACGAAGATCAGCACGACGAGCAGCGGCTCGATCAGCGAGGAGCGATAGACGACGCGCCCCAGCTTCATCAGGTGGTCGTAGGTGTCGGAACCGGCGAGGCCGGTCAGCTGGTTGCCGACGTGAAAGAGCACGAACGCAGCGATGCCCGCTCCGATCAGCACGGCCGCGTGCAGCGTGCGCGCCGCTGCCGGGCCGGGCGCCGCCCGGGGCGTGGGCAGCGGCGCGTCGTGGGCGGCGGATAGGAAATTCAACCCACCTTCCGCACCCAAGCCGGTTCGTGGAACGGGCCTTATGTTGAGCCCGCGTCTGCCATCGTCAGACTCGCCCAGTGAATCCGGCCGTCCGGGAGCCCCTCTGGAC
>JADZEE010000084.1 GCA_020850735.1 Gammaproteobacteria bacterium
ACGGATTCGGCGCACCGTTCGCGAGCGGTCTGAGCGTCGTCCCCGCGGCGATCGCCGCGGGCCTGGGCGAGCTCGGCAAGCACGGCTCGATCATCAACCGCAAGTACGGTTCCGCGTTCCGGCTCGCCTACGTGCTGACCGATATGCCGCTCGACGCCGATCGGCCCGATGCGCTCGGCGTGGACGATTTCTGCGCGCGCTGCCAGGTGTGCAGCAAGGCTTGCCCGCCGCGCGCCATTCTGCCCGACAAGACCTGGGTTCGGGGCATGCGCAAGTGGTACGTGGACTTCGACAAGTGCGTGCCGTATTTCAACGACACGCTCGGGTGTGGCATCTGCATCGCCGTGTGCCCGTGGAGCCGACCGGGGATCGCCGGCAAGCTCGTGACCCAGCTCGCGCGCCGGCGTGCGGTCGGCGTCGAGGGCGGTCCGGGGGCGGTGGTATAGTCTGTCCGGGCGGTCTCGTGCCGCCGTTCAGCGCCGTGACGTTCTCACGGCTGGCGTGGGCGCCGGCCGCCGCCGCAGCGCGCCACAGGAGACGGGTGCCGATGACCGATACGCGTGCCGCACCGTTTGCGAGCATCGACGAGGTGAGCGCGAAATTCGCTGCCCAGGGCTATCTGACCGATCGCCTGCTGGCGACGACCGTCTACCTGGCCGTGGCGCTGCGCAAACCCGTATTTCTCGAAGGCGAACCCGGCGTGGGCAAGACCGAGCTCGCCAAGGTCATGGCCGCGGTGCTCGGCAGTGAGCTCATCCGTCTGCAATGCTACGAGGGGCTAGACACCGCCACCGCACTGTACGAGTGGAACTACCCGCGCCAGGTGCTCGAGATCCGTCTCGAGGAGGCGCGCGGTCTGGCCGGCGAACGTATCGGTGCGAACATCTTTGCCGAGGAGTTCCTGCTCAAGCGACCGCTGCTGCGCGCCCTGGAAGCGCATGGCCCGCAGCCCCCGGTGCTGCTCATCGACGAGATCGACCGCTCCGACGAGGAGTTCGAGGCCTTCCTGCTCGAGGTGCTGTCGGATTTCCAGATCACCATCCCCGAGCTCGGCACCATCCGCGCCGAGCGACCGCCGTTCGTCGTCCTCACCTCGAACCGCACGCGCGAGCTCCACGATGCCCTCAAGCGCCGTTGCCTGTACCACTGGATCGACTACCCGGCTTTCGACAAGGAAGTGGATATCGTGCGCACGCGAATACCCGGCATCCGCGCCGAACTGGCGCGGCAGGTGTGCGCGGTCATGCAGGCGCTGCGCGGGCAGGATCTGTACAAGCGTCCCGGTATCGCCGAGACGCTCGACTGGGCGCTGGCCCTGATGTCGCTCGGTATCGCCGATCTCGACGCGGACACGGTCGCCGCCACGCTCGGCTGCATCCTCAAGTACAAGGGCGACATCGACAAGGCGCTGGCGGTCAATCTCGCCCAGATCGTCGAGCGCGCGCGCGCCGCGGGGCTCGCCGTCGCGGCACCGGTACATGCCGCCGGTTGATCGATCCGCGCGCACCGCGCCGATCTTGGCGCTGTGCGGATCAATGCCGGCCTGATCGGGGCGCGCCGTCGCCATGGCCGTCGAATCGCCGCGCGCCGTGCCGCTGTTCGAGCCCCTGCAGCCGTGGCCGGCCGGTGTCCGGTACGAACCCATGCTCGAACGGCTCGTGCGATTCACGCGCACCCTGCGCGATCGTGGCGTGGCGGTGAGCCCGGCCCGGCTCGTCGATCTGTGCCAGTGTTTCGCCCACGTCGACGTCGGTGACCGGGTCGATTTCTACGCGGCCGCGCGCGCCACGCTGGTGACCCGGTACGAGGAGCTCGCGGTCTTCGATCATGCCTTCGAGGAATTCTGGACACTGATCGATCGCGTGCCGCACAGCGAGATAGCCCCGGAAGCGGACGAGGACGAGGATGACGAGGGCACGGAACGCACGCAGGGCGAGGAGCGCAGCGCCGCCGAACAGGACACCGGCAGCGGGGCCGACGAGGAGGCGCCGACGCCGATCGGCTGGAGCGCCGACGAGGTGCTGATGCGCAAGAACCTCGCGTCCATGTCGGACGCCGAGCTCGAACGCGCCCGGCGGGTGCTCGCCGAGCTGGTCGCGCTGCTCGCCACCGTACGCGGCCGCCGCTACACGTCGGTGCCGCGCGGCTCGAAGCTCGATCTGCGGCGCATGCTCCGGCGTAACGCTCTTCGCGGCGCCGATGGCATCGAGTTTCTGTATCGCCGCCGCAAGCTCAAGCGGCTCAAGCTCATGCTTCTGTGCGACGTGAGCGGGTCCATGGAGCGCTATTCGCGGTTCCTGGTCGAATTCATCTACGCCCTGCGCCGCGAGTTGCCGGCGGTGGAGGTGGGTGTGTTCGCGACGCGGATGACGGTCATCACCGACCTGCTCGCTACGCGCGATGTCGGCAAGTCGCTGCGCGAGGTGTCCGCCACGGTGCGCGACTGGGGTGGCGGCACCGACATCGGCGGCTGTCTGCGCGAGTTCAACGATCGTTTCGCGCGCGAGATGCTGCGTACCCGCACGGTGATGGTGATCCTGTCCGACGGCTGGGACCGCGGCGATCCCGTGCTCTTGCGCGAGGAGATCGAGCATCTGCACCGGCGTGTGCACAAGCTCATCTGGCTGAACCCCCTGCTCGGTGCCGAGGGCTACGAGCCGCTGTGCCGCGGCATCCGCACCGCGCTGCCGTTCATGGATTACTTCCTGCCCGCCCACAGCCTGGAAAGCCTCGCCCAGCTCGCCCGCACCCTGCGCGGGCTGTGGCGCTGACACCCCGGCGGTGCGGATCCGCCCGGGCTCAACCCGCGGCAGTCAGCGCCGCGGGTGTATCGACATCGCGCAACACGCCGTCATCGGGGACCGGTACCTCGCAGATCGCCTCGGCGTGTCGCTGCAGCAGGCTGCGCGCGCCGGAATCGCCGCGCAGCGCATCGAGCTCGGGAAAGTACCGGCGTTCCCAGAGCACCGGATTGCCGCGCCGATCGCCGTGCACGGGCACGCACACGCCGCGTCCGGCCTGCGGCGCGAACGCGGCGATCAGTGCCCGTACGTCGGCAACGCTCACCCAGGGCATGTCGCCCAGGCACACCAGCACGCCGTCCGCATCCGCCGGCAGCGCCGCCAGACCGCGGCGCAGCGAGCTGCTCAGTCCCTCGGCATGGTCGGGATTGTGCACCACGGTGACACCTTCGCCCGCGACGCAGGCCCGCACGCGTTCGCCGTCATGACCGGTCACCACCGTGATCGAGTCCACGCAGGCGGCACCCAGCGTGCGCAGCACGCGCCGGACCATCGGTTCGCCGTCGACCGGCACGAGCAGCTTGTTGGTGGTACCCATCCGGCGCGAGTGCCCGGCGGCGAGCACCAGCGCGGCGATGTGCGGTGCGCGATCCGCAGCCGTGCCATCCTCATCTTCCCGTGCGCGCGGGGCTGTCCGCTGGCCCTTGATGTAACCACCGGCACCCATGCGCATGATGCTCTCGCGGGTGACGGGCAGATCCGCGAGCAATCGCTCGAGCACCCAGTCGAAGCCGTTCAGCGCCGGTGAGCGCGCGCAGCCCGGCAGCCCCACGACGGGTCGCTCGTCCGCGCTGCGTCCGAGCAACAGCAGATTGCCGGGTTCCACCGGCATGCCCAGATGCACGATCGCCCCGCCGGTAGCCACCAGGGCGGCGGGGATGACGTCGCGCCGATCGTTGGTGGCCGAGGCGCCGGTGACGAGATAGAGATCGCAGCCTGCTTCGCGCAGTGTCCGCAGCGCCGCCGCTACCGCGAGCTCGTCGTGCGCGCAGCGCACTTCCGCGACGATACCGCCGCCGCCACGCGCGATGCGCTGTTCGAGCGTCGCGCGGGTCTTGTCCAGCACGCTCTCGCGCGTGGACTCGAAGCGGGTCTGCACCAGCCCGGCGCGCCGCGGCCGGAACTGCGCGAGCTCGAACAGCGGCGCGGGTGCGGCGGCGAGCGCGGCCACGGCGTCCGCGGTTGCGGCGGCGACGCCATAGGGAATGATCTTCACCGTCGCCACGAGCTGGCGCGCGCCGACGACGGCAAACGGCGGCAGCGCGGCAACCGTCACCGCCTCGTCGACGAGATTGATGGCGTCGAGCCGTTCGCGCTCGTATACCAGCAGGCCGTCCCCGCGTGCATACAGGTTGTTGCGGCCGGTATACGGCGCGTGGGCGAGCACGCCCGACCCGCACAACGGTTGCGCGACCCGTGCCGCAGCTTCGTCCTCGCCGATCTCACCGTGCTCGAGCCGCGCCGCGACCACGTGTTCACAGCCGGCGGCGCGCAGCGTCGCAATATCGCCGCTGGTGAGCACACGCCCTTTTTTCACCACCGTGTCACCGTGGCGGGTGGTGTGCGCGAGGATCGCCCCCGCGGCTTCGGCGATCGGGATGCGTCCGAATCTCATGCCGGCGGGCGCGTCCGCAGGACCTGTGTGATCTCGGCGAGGATGGCGATGGCGATCTCCACCGGCCGGCGGCCGCCGAGCGGCAGGCCGACCGGCGCATGGATGCGAGCGAGGGCGGCGTCGTCGACGCCGAGTGCGCGCAGTCGTTCGCAGCGCGCCGCGTGTGTGCGGCGACTGCCGAGCGCGCCGATGTAGAACGCCGGCGTCGCCAGCGCGGCGGCGAGGGCGGGATCGTCGAACTTGGGGTCGTGGGTGAGGGTGACGACCGCGGTGCGCCGGTCCGGCGCGAGGGCCGCGAGGGCGGCGTCCGGCCAGTCGGTGCGCAGCTCGACGTCTGGAAAGCGGGCGTCGGTCGCGAACACCGTGCGCGGATCGATCACCGCGACCCGGTACCCCGCCGCGATCGCCAGCGGGATGAGAGCCTGGGCGACGTGTACGGCACCGACCAGGATCAGGCGCAGCGGCGGCGTGTACACATTGACGAACAGATCCCGGTCGCACTCGCCGAGGCGGCCGCTGAGATCCTCGGCCAGGCGCCGCCGGATCGCCTCGAGCGTGCGCGCGTCGAGCGTGATTGGATCGGTCGCTTCCAGCGCCGTGTCCGTCACCAGTGCGCTGTGACCGCTCGGCAGGTGGGTGACGAGCGCGATGGACTGCCCCGCGGCGCGCAGCGACTGCAGGCGGGCGAGCATGTCCCGGTTCATGTCACGGGCTCGACGTAGACTTCGATCTCGCCCCCGCAGGACAGGCCGACTTCCCAGGCGCGCTCGTTGCTGACGCCGAACGCGAGCAGCCGCGGCGCCGCGGCTGCAATGGCTTCCTGCGCCGCCGCCATTACCGCGCCCTCTATGCAGCCGCCGGAGACCGAACCGACGAAGCCCCCGTCCTCGTCCACCGCAAGCTGGCTGCCGACCGGCAGTGGGCTCGAGCCCCAGGTGGTGACGACCGTGGCGATCGCCACGCGCCGGCCAGCGGCGATCCAGTCGCTTGCCGTGGCTAGGATATCGGCATCGGGTTGCATCACTGTCATGGCTGCTCGCGCGGCCGGGCCGCGCGTACATTCTAATACGCCGGACGCCGCGGCGGGCGGTACCGTCACAGTGCGGCAGCCACCTCCCGGTGCATGCCGAGCAGCCGCTCGAGGCTCTGATCCCTGGGCCGGCGCCCCAGGCCGCACTCGGTGGCGACACCGGTCGGACCGTCATAGTGCCGGTGCAGGCAGCGCAGCCGCGCCAGCGAACCGGGGACGCCATCGGTGTAGTGCACCAGGCCCGCATACAGCGTCGTCGTGCCGATGTGGAGATCGGCGAGCGGCGCGAAATAGGCGTCGTCGCCGCGTTCCCGCGGTACCGGCATGTGCACGTAGTCGATGCGCCGGCCGGCAGCGCCGACCGCGGCATTGGCCATGCGCACGCACGCGCCGAGGTCGCGTGGCTCCAGGAAGTGGCGGTGGTGCAGGTCGCCGTAGCACAGGTGCATGCCGAGTGCGACCGCGCCCGGGATCCGTGGCGACAAGCGACGCAGGTAGTCGGTGTAGCGCGTGAACGCGACGCCATGCGGCCGGTAGTCGAGCGGCGCCTGGCCTTCGAGGTAGTCGCCGTGATCAACAGCAATGGTTTCCCAGTTGATCTCCCACTGGAAAAGCAGGTCTGCGTGCGGGATGTTGGCACAGATCGCGTCGATATCGTGTTCGAGGGCCTCGAGATAGGCCGTTACTATCAGCGCCATGTCCGCCGCATTGTCAGTGAACTCCCGGCAAGCGTCCTCCGGAAACGGCAGACCGAACTGAAAGCGTACCCCGGCCGGGATCACGCCTTGTTCGCGCAGTGCCGCGAATACCCGGTACGCCGCGATGGCATCGTCCGGGTAGTGCAAGGTACCGACGTGCAGGCGTTCGACTCCTGGTCGCGAGCGATAGATCCAGAAATCGTCGTAGCCGGCCGGCATGCCCGCCGGCAGGCCCGGAGCGCCGCGCGGTTCGCGGACTTTCTCGAGCTCCACGCAGCGATCCCACACGCGCATCGCGACCGCGCCGACCCACATGCGGCGGATGCCGGTTTCGCCGTCGGGCAGCGCGACGGCGAGATCGCCGAGCGCGGGGCCAAGGGTTCGCAATACGTCTTCGGTGGTGTCGCCCGGGATACCGCCGATCAACAGGACGGGTCTCGATGCTCTGCTCATGTCGCCACGTTCCTCCACGCGACCGCCGGCCGTTCAACGTGCCCGGAAGCAGTCGGATGTACGTTCGCCGGGCCGCCGCTGATGTGGCGCGCCACGTCGCGCTGCGCCGTGATATATGATTAACAATATTATGGATGATTTGTCGAGCGTGGACGGATCCACCCCGAACCGCGTGTTGCCGGGGGACGGATCCCACTCGCCGGCCCGCCTCGCCGCGTAAGGGGGAGCGCGCGAGCATCCCCGGCCAGGTGTCTATCGGAGCTGACTGGCGCGAATTCCCAGGTACGTTACGACGGTCGCGCGTGGGCCGTCGACTGGCCCATCGAGTGGGCGATATCCCCATTACGCAGTTACATGAATTGTTGGGTTGACACCGTGGGAACGCAGACGTAATTCTGGCGTCTGGCGAAAAGTACCCCCCCTGGTAGCAGGCGCGGAGGTGTTCACGATGTCGAGCAACGTGCAGAGCTTCATTGCGGAGATCGAGGGCTTCTGTCGCCAGGTCGGGATCGCCGAAACCACCTTCGGGCGTCAGGTCGTCAACGATGGCAAATTCATTCGCCGTCTGCGCGAAGGCCGCGGCGTGACCCTGCGGACCATCCTCAAGGTTCGCGACTACATCCGCAGCCATCCGCCCGCAGCGGGTGCGGGCCCCGGCGCGATTGACGCCGCTGCGTCGCCCGAGCTGACCGCGCCTGCGCCGGCACCGTCGACGCCGCCCGCGGCGGTGAGGGCACCCGGCGGCCAGCCGTTCCGCTTCTACGACAACCGGCAAAAATACCTGGCGTTCGTCAACACCTGCAACGAGAAACGCGCGATCGCGCTGCGTGCCGGGCGCGAGTTGCAGCACATCAAACCGCGCCCCCCGGCGCTGCGACTGTTCGACGCCGGCATGGGCGACGGCACCGTGATGACGCTGGTCATGCGCGACATGCACCACCACTTTCCCACCGTGCCGTTCGTGGTCTGCGCCAAGGAAATCAGCCTCGAAGACGTGCGCCTCGGACTGGAGAAGCTGCCCGATCGTTTTTTCGAGCATCCCGCGACGGTGGTCGTGGTGACCAACCTGAACTACGCCGAGGCGCCCTGGCTGATGCCGCGCGACGTGCGTTCGGCGGCGGCGCTGAACTGGCACGTCGCGCGCCTCGAGGGCGACTGCGCGCACCACTACGGCGAGCAGATCGCCGCCCTCGACCAGACTCTGGTCAATGGCTGGCAGACCGGCCTGAGCGAACGCTCGGGTAACCCGGTGTATGTGCGCCCGTCGGTGCTGGTGATCTACCGCGAGGACCACGAGTTTCTGCTCGACCCGGTAATCCCGCGGCCCGGTCACACCGCCGGCAATTACGACCTGGTGCTCGCCTCGCAGCCCTGGCGCGCGCGCAATTCGGCCGAATTCAAAGCCCGGCGGGTGCTGGGGCCCCTCACCCGCGCGCTGGCACCCGCGGGGCGGCTGCTCGGTATCCAGTCCTGCGGCCAGGATCCGGGCCTGGAAATCGTGCAGGGGATCTGGCCCGACGAGAACCCGTTCACCGTCAACCGCCACATGCTGCTGGACGCGCTGAAAAAGGAGCTCGGTCGCGACGCACGCGAGTACAACTTCAACAGTTTTTCCGACGCCAAGGCAGTTTTCCAGTACCGCATGCACACGCTGCCGACGGAAATCGGCGCGAGCATCGGCACGTCGACCACCTTTGCCGCCTGGAACGCGGCCATCTACGTCAACCAGATCGAGGACGAGCGGCTTGGTGTGGCGCTCGCCGGCAGCCGCTTCATCGCGGCGACGGAGCAGGTGCTGCGCAAGCACTCCGGGCTGTGGTTCAACGACGAGACCTTCGTCGTCTCGCGGCGAAGGTGACGGAATTCAACCCCGCGGAGGGTGCGACATGGCCGATCCGGTGCTGAAATCGTCATGTCCGCGTGTGCGCGACGAGGTGCTGGTACAGCTAGCGCTGTTCGTGCGCGAGTGCTCCCTGGAGGTCACCCCGCATGAGCGCGGCGCGCTAGCCCGCTATGCTCGCCTGGTGCCGCCGGGTGTGACCGTCTACGTCGCGCATCCGCCACGCACGAGCTTCGACCACGTGCTCGCCACCGCCGTCTCGGTGCGTGAGCACGGTTTGCGGGCCGTTCCGCACGTGCTGGCGCGCGAGCTCCGCAGCGAACGCGACGCCGGACAGGTATTCGCGCGCCTCGCTGCCGCCGGCCTGCGCGCGATCCTGTTGCTCGCCGGCGATCGACCCCGACCGCGGGGCCCGTTCGAGGACACCCTGCAGGTGCTCGACAGCGGCATCGTCGAGCACCACGGCATCGAATGCATCGGCGTCGCCGGGCATCCCGAGGGTAACCAGGCGGTCGGTGCCATCCGTCTGCGCCGCGCGCTGCGGGCGAAAAACGATTTCGCCCGCCGCACCGGGATCCCAATGTATATCGTCACGCAGTTCGGATTCGATCCCGGGGCCGTGCTGGCGTGGGCGCGCACTGTCGCAGCCGACGGGATCCGGCTGCCGATACACGTAGGTCTGGCCGGTCCGGCACCGCTTGCCAAGCTCATCCGTTACGCCATGCGTTGCGGTATCGGGGCGTCGCTGCGGACGCTGAACATGAAGTGCAGCGCGCTCACCAACCTCGTGACCGTCTCGGCGCCGGACCAGATGCTGCTGGCGCTCGCGCGCGAACGTTGCGTGGATCCGGCCTCGCGCATCGTCCAACCACACTTTTTCACCTTCGGCGGAGTCGAGGCGACGGCGCTTTGGATCGGCAGCATCCGCGACGGCCGCGTGACCCTCGATCCGGACGGCACGGGGTTTTCGGTCACCCGCTGAGGCCCCGGTCGCCGCGGTCCGTGGTCAGTCGCCGATGATCTTCACCAGCACGCGCTTGCGCCGGCGGCCGTCGAACTCGCCGTAGAAGATCTGCTCCCAGGGACCGAGGTCGAGCCGGCCCGCGGTCACCGCTACGACGACCTCCCGGCCCATCACCTGGCGTTTGAGGTGCGCGTCGCCGTTGTCCTCGCCGCTCAGGTTGTGCCGGTAGCGCGAGATTGGTGCGTGCGGCGCCAGCTCTTCGAGCCAGCGCTCGAAATCCTGATGCAGTCCGTGCTCGTCGTCGTTGACGAACACCGAGGCGGTGATGTGCATGGCGTTGATCAGCACCAGCCCCTCACGCACGCCGCTGTCGGCGAGTGCGGCGCTCACCTGGGCGGTGATATTGACGAAAGCAACACGGGTCGGCGTCTCGAACCAGAGCTCCTGCCGGTAGCTGCGCACGGCCGATCCGATGCTCAGGGCGAGCCGGGCGCCGCGTCGGGGCCGGTATCCCGGTCGTCGAGAGCCTGCCTGCGGTTGACGCGGTAGGTCTCGTAATCGGCGTCGCGACGCGCAGTGTGGCTCATGCACTCGAGATCCCGGGCGCTCGCGTCAGGGCGCTCGCGGTTTGCCTGCCGGCAGGCGTACTGGCTGCCGACGTCGTAGCCCAAGCGCTGCCACTGATCGGTCGTGCAGCCGGCGCCGGCCAGCGCGGCGCCGAACAGGCCCACGAGGCACGTGAATCGGTCGCGCCGGAGTCTCGCGCGGGTGGCGTCACTGCGGGCCATCACCGGCACTCGCGTTGCCTTCACGCCGCGCCTGCTGCGCAACGTGCCCGGCATGCAGGAAAATTGCGGGAGGTCACGGCGCGCCGCCTAGCCGGTGACGTCCGCACGTCCCTGAATGCACATCAATGTGCCGATCATGGTGGCGACCAGCCTGCGCTCGCCGCCGCTCAGCATGTAGCCGTCGGCGTTGCCGACGATGACGTTGCGGCCCGCGCGCTTGACGGTGCCCCGGGCGAGCAGCGTGTCGCCGCGCGCCGGTGCGAGCAGGTTGATCTTGAACTCGATAGTCAGCACACCGGCGTCCGCCGGCATGAGCGTGAAGGCCGCATAGCCGCAGGCGCTGTCGAGCAGCGTCGCCACCACGCCCGCGTGCAGGAAGCCGTGCTGCTGGGTCAGCGCGGTCCGAAATGGCAGCTCGATCTCGCATTCGCCGGCCGTCACGTGTGTCATCCGCGCGCCGAGCGTGTCCATCACCTGCTGGCGCGCGAAGCTCGCCCGCGTGCGTGCTTCGAAGCCGGGATCGATCGGAGGGTGTTCGCTCAAGCGTTGCTCTCCCTGTAGCCGCTGATTCCTGCCGGCTGTCAGTGTGCAGCAGGGCGCGCCGGCTGTCAGCCGGTCGACCGCGTGACGGCGATGCGTCGCCGGTATCCGTCCCCCGCGAACCAGGGTGGTAATCCATGTGCCGGCGACAGGCAGGTCGGGGAGCGGTATGAACCGGTAGCTGCAAGAACGCAGCGGGACTGCGCGGCACCCATACACTCGTGGTTGCCGGCGCCGCGCGGCGGGCGGGCGCTCACGCGCGCTCGACCCGCGAGGCGTGCAGATGGACGATCTTCCAGTCGTCACCGGTGCGGGCGAGGACGATGGTCCTGCGGCCGAGCGAGCCGGGGCGTTCCAGGTGGAAGGTCGCCAGTGCCGCACCGTCGAAAACGCGGATGTCCAGATCCTGAGGCTCCAGCGCGTGGTAGGGCGGCCCCGGGCGTTGCGCGGGCAGCTCGCGCGCCAGCCGCTGCATGTCCGCCGGCATACCCGCGCAACGACGGTAAGCGTCCGGATCGACGTCAGCCGGGGTTGCGGGCGACATGATCGCCTGCGGGAAGGAGGTGGCGTCGGACGCGAAATATCGGCCCATCGCCGGGAGATCGCAGCGCTCGAAGGCTGCGAGAAACTCCCGAAGAACGCGTTCGATCGCCTCGCGCGTATCGATCATGGGCGTCCGGTGGCCCGGTGAGGAAGTGGCGGCAGTGTGCCGGGCGGGGATCGGACAGGTCAATCGCCGCGCCGGTTACGGCCCGCCCGCGCGTGGCTCGATCGATTGCAGCGCGTGCCGTCACGAGCTATCGGAGGTATGCTCGCGGTTCCCAGACACGGAATCCGTGCGAAACGGACAGGAGCATGAATGGCCAGACCGAACTATTCCTTTGCGAAACGACAGAGAGAGCTTGCCAAGGCGAAGAAAAAAGAGAAGAAGCGCTTGCGCAAGGACGAGGCGCAGCGCGAGCGCAGCGCCGAGGACGCCCCCGAGCCACCCGGAGACGACGCTCCGATCACCTCGGCGAGCTAGTACCCGCGCGCAGCGCAGGCACCGCCCGAGGCGCCGACGCAGCCAGGCTGCGGTCGGCATCCGGAGACCGGCGCGAAACCGTGACGTCGCGGCGTGCAGGACCGTTTGACGCGGCGGACCCGGCAGGGGCCCGCGAGTCCGCGGGGCTACGCGGCAATCCGAAACCCATGGCGATACCGGTGTGGATGCGGACCTCCGCGTACCGGCGCCGTGCGGCGCGAGTCCGACTCGGCCGGCGTGGTCACCGGGTCCGCGCCCCGTGCCGCCGCGCCGCGCCGTAACGGCCCGCGCGACCGGCTCACCGCCCCGGCGAACGTCACCGGGTGTGCGGCCGGAAACCGGGATCCGAGCGCCCGCCGGGCCTGCCACGTGCCGGGTGCGCGCGCGTATCGTCACGGCGGTACCCGGATGCGCGCCGCGGCACGGCGAAACAGGACTCGTGCCCCGGCAGCGAACCCGACCTGCGAGGAGCGTCGCGCGTGAAATTCACCACTGAAATGCTGGTCCGCTTCCACCACTGCGATCCGGCCGGCATCGTGTTCTACCCGCGCTATTTCGAGATGGTGAACATGGTCGTCGAGGACTGGTTCGCCCAGGCGCTCGGGGCGAGCTTCCCGGCGATGAGCGCCGAGCGCGGGACGGCCGTGCCGACCGTGCACGTGGAATGTGATTTCGTGCGGGTGAGCCAGGTCGGAGAGGTGCTGATCTTCGAGCTCGAGGTCGAGCGGCTCGGGACGACGTCGTTCACGATCCAGGTGCGCGCGCTGCGGGACGGCGAATTGCGTCTGCGGGCACGCGCGGTGCTCGTCTACGTATTGCTCGGCAATCGCTATGGCAAGACACCCATCGACGCCGACATCCGTGCGCGCATGCAGGACTACGTGGTGGCCGGCGCCGCCGGCGGAACGGATTGACCGCGACCGCTGTGCCGTGCGCGCGCGCGGCAACAGGATCTCCGCCCGTTCGGGCCAGCCGCAGCGGGACGCATCCGCAGCGCTAGCGCACCTCCCAGGTGTCGCCCTGGTGCAGATAGCTGAAAAAGTCGCCGCGACCCTGCAGGCTCATGGCCTGTGCGATCTGCGCGTCGAGCTGATCGTCGTAGATCGGCTTGTCGTGCGCCTGGTAGACCCCGAGCGACATCGGATAGGCATGCTCGTCCATGAGCGCGAGGAAACGACCGAAAAAGTTCGGATCCGCATCTTCGCGAAACACGATCTGACGCTCCGCCGGCACGTCGGCGACGTCCACCACCAGCGGCTTGAGGCCGCTGGCACCGCTGTTGATGATGATGGTCTTGTCGCGGTTCTTGCCGAACAGGATGGGCTGGCCATGCTTGAGGTAGATCACGCGTTCGTCGCGCACCGACCGGTCGCTGAAGTGATCGAACGCCTCGTCGTTGAAGACGTTGCAGTTCTGGAAGATCTCGATGAAAGCCGTGCCACGGTGTCGGGCCGCGCGCAGCAGCATCTCCTGCAGGTGCGGCGCGTCGGTGGCGATGGCGCGTGCCGCAAAGGTCGCACCGGCCGTGAGCGCCGTATACAGCGGGTTGATCGGCTCCTCGAAGGTGCCCATCGGACTCGACTTGGTGCGCTTGCCGCGTTCGGAGGTCGGTGAGTACTGGCCCTTGGTCAAGCCGTAGATCCGGTTGTTGAACAGCAGGATCTTGAGATCGACGTTGCGTCGCAGGCAGTGCAGGAAGTGGTTGCCGCCGATCGACAGGCCGTCGCCGTCACCGGTGATGACCCACACCTGAAGATCGGGACGCGAGACGGCGAGGCCCGTGGCGACGGTCGGCGCGCGGCCGTGGATGGTGTGAAAGCCGTAAGTGTTCATGTAGTAGGGGAAACGGCTCGAGCAGCCGATCCCCGATACGAACACGATCTGATCGCGGCGCAGGTTCATCTCCGCGCAGATCCGCGGCATCACCCGCTGTACCTGCGCGAGGATGGAGTAGTCTCCGCAACCCGGGCACCAGCGTACGGTCTGGTCGGACTCGAAGTCCTTGCGCGAGTAGCTGATCGGCGCGGCCGTCGGGCCGGCGCTGGTCTGGACGATATCGTTCATGACAACTGCCTCTCGATTGCGTCTGGCATCGACGCCGTTACTGATTGGCCGCCGGCTGCAGCTCGGCGCCGAGGATGGCGTAGATCTTGTCCTCGATCTCGCTGGTCAGGAACGGCTGGCCCTGGACCTTGTTCAGACCGATGACGTCGATCAGGTACTCCGCCCGCAGCAACATGCGCAGTTGCCCGAGGTTGAGCTCCGGCAGCAGCACGTGGCGGTAGCTGCGCAGTACCTGTTCGATGTTGGCCGGGAAGGGATTGAGGTAGCGCAGGTGCGCGGCGGCGACCTTCAGGCCCCGCTTCTGCGCATTCTCCACCGCGTGGCGGATCGCGCCGGCCGTGCCACCCCACCCGAGCACGAGCAGATCGCCCTGCGCCGGGCCGCGAACCGTCAGCGGCGGGATGTCGGCGGCGATGCGCCGGATCTTCTCCGCGCGCAGATGCACCATCTTCTCGTGGTTGGCGGAGTTGTAGCTGACCTCGCCGGTGATGTCCTGTTTCTCGATCCCGCCGATGCGGTGCTCGAGCCCGGGCGTTCCGGGCACGGCCCAGGGTCGTGACAGCGTGTCGGGATCGCGCGCGTAGGGACGGAAGGTCGCCGGATCGGTCGCGAAGTCGACCTGGATCGGCGGCAGATCTTCCTTGGTCGGTATACGCCAGGGCTCCGAGCCGTTGGCGAGGTAGCCGTCGGACAGAACGAACACCGGTGTCATGTATTTGACGGCAATGCGGAATGCCTCGATGGACATGGCGAAGCAGTCGGCCGGCGTGGCGGGAGCGACGATGGCCACGGGGCACTCGCCGTTGCGACCGAACATCGCCTGCAGGAGATCGGCCTGCTCGGTCTTGGTCGGCATGCCCGTGGAGGGGCCGGCACGCTGGACGTTGGCGATGACCACCGGCAGCTCCGCCATCACCGCGAGGCCGATGGCTTCGGACTTGAGCGCGACGCCGGGGCCGCTGGTGCCGGTGAGGCCGAGCGCGCCGCCATAGGCCGCGCCGATGGCCATGCCCATGGCCGCGATCTCGTCTTCCGCCTGTACCGTGCGCACGCCGAAATGGCGCAGCCGCGAGAGCTCGTGAAGGATGTCGCTCGCCGGCGTGATCGGATAGGAGGCGTACAGCAGCGGCAGGCCGGTCAGCTCGGCGGCGGCGAGGAAACCGAGCGCGCTGGCCTCGTTGCCGGTGATGCGCCGGTACTTGCCGGGCGCGAGCACCGCTTTGCGCACCCGGTACTGGTTCATGAACACTTCGACGGTGTCCGCGTAGTTATAGCCCGCCAGCAGCGCGAGCTTGTTGGCCTCGGCCATCTGCGGGCGTTTCTTCGCGTACAGCGCCTCGATGCGATCGTTCAGGCGTTCGAGCGCGCGGTCGTAGAGCCAGCACACCATGCCGAGCGTAAACATGTTCTTGCAAAGCTCGGCCTGCTTTTTCGAGAGGCCGGCGGGCTTGACGGCCTCGGCGGTCAACATCGAAATCGGCAGCGAGTACAGCGTGTAACCGTTCAGGCTGCCATCCTCGCGCGGATCCGCGCCGTAGCCCGCTTTCTTCAGATCGCCCTCGCCGAAGGCATCGTTGTTGACCACGACCGTGCCACCATGGCGCAGATCCCCGATGTGGGCCTTCAACGCCGCGGGATTGAGGGCGACCAGCATGTCCGGGCGGTCGCCGGGCGTGTGCACGTCGTAGCTGGAGAAGTTGAGCTGGAAGCTCGACACCCCCGCGAGTGTCCCCGCCGGCGCGCGGATCTCGGCCGGGAAGTCGGGCAGGGTCGAGATGTCGTGCCCCTCGGTCGCCGAGTCGTGACTGAACATGGCGCCGGTGATCTGGATGCCGTCGCCGGAATCCCCGGCAAAGCGGATGATGACGTTATCCACTTCGCTCACGGGCCGTCCGCCGCGCGCCGTGGCTGTGGTTTGCTGGTCGTTCATGTCTGCGTTCTCGTCTCCGCCTCCTGGTCGTCCGGGTGTGCCATCGAGGCCCATCATTGTCGGTGAAATCGTCACTGCGGGCTAGATCGTTCGCAGCCGGTCAGGCACCGGCGTCCGCGCCGCGATCGCCGCACGAGCGCAGCGTCGATCTCGAGCTCGTCCCACGGCCCGCAGGTGAACGACTCGTGCTGCCGGTTCGGACGCCCGCCGTCGTACGATTACCCGCACACCCCTGGCTGCTCGTCGCGGTCCGGCTCGATCCCGGGGCAGAAATCCCGGTCTGCCGGCGTCTGTCGCGCGCTGGTGACGATGTTGGCACCGCCGTGAGCGGGGCTGACCAGATGCTCGCGCAGCGCTGGCTCGGGCCAGTCGGCGCCACCGGACGCCGCGCACTCCCGGCGCCCGGCCGGCCGCGGGGAGCGGGCGCGTGTTCGATGCGTTGCGGGAGTCTGCACCGGGACGGCGGCGAGGAACTTTGGGCGCCATTATTTTAACGTTAAAATAAATCCGCGCAAGTAAACGGCGCGTCGCAAGGCGGGTACAGCGATGCAATATACTGGCGGTGGTTGAATTTTCCGGGAGGGGCTGATGGCGGAACGATCATTCGCCAGGGAGGTGCGCACGCTCGAGCTGGGCGACGGCGAGCTGTTTCACGGCGAGGGGATCCTGGCCGTGGCCAAGGCCCTGCTGCAGTCCGGCGTCGCTTACGTCGGCGGCTACCAGGGTGCCCCGATCACGCACCTGATGGACGTGTTCGCCGACGCCCGCGCGATCCTGGACGGTCTCGGCGTGCACTTCGAGTCCTCCGCCAACGAGGCGGCTGCGGCCGCCATGCTCGCGGCGTCGGTGACCTACCCGCTGCGCGGGGCCGTGACCTGGAAATCGCCGGTCGGAACCAACGTGGCCGCCGACGCGTTGTCCAACATCGCCTCGGCCGGGGTACAGGGCGGAGCGCTCGTCATCGTCGGCGAGGATTACGGCGAGGGCGCCTCGGTGATCCAGGAGCGGGCACACGCCTTCGCGATGAAGTCGCAGATCTGGCTGCTCGACCCGCGGCCGAGCCTGCCGGTGATCACCCGCATGGTCGAACAGGGGTTCGAGCTTTCCGAGGCGAGCCACACGCCGGTGATGCTCGAGCTGCGCATCCGCGCCTGCCACGTGCGCGGCACGTTTCGGACCACGGCCAATCGGCGGCCGGCGTTCACGGTGGTCGACGCGCTCGACAACCCGCAGCGTCTGGACGACCGTGTGCTGATGCCTCCCTACCTGTTCGAACACGAGCAGGAGAAGGTACGCGATCGCTGGCCGGCGGCGGTGCGGTTCATCCGCGAACGGGGTCTGAACGAGCGGATCGACGCGCCGGCGGAGCGGGTCGGTATCGTCGTGCAGGGCGGGCTGTACAACACCCTCAACCGGGCGCTGGAGCTGCTCGGCTGCGCCGACGCGTTCGGTGCCAGCGAGATCCCGCTGTACGTGCTCAATGTCACCTATCCGCTGGTGGAGGAGGAACTGCTCGATTTCTGCCGCGGCAAGGACGCGATTCTGATCGTCGAGGAAGGTCAGCCGAATTTCATCGAGCAGTCGATCAACAGCATCCTGCGTGAGCGCGACGTGGCGACTCGCGTGGACGGCAAGTCGGTGTTACCGCGGGCCGGCGAGTACACCGGCCAGGTGCTCACCGGCGGTGTGCACAAGTTCCTCGAGCAGCGGGCACCCGAGCTGATCGGCAGGCGCGGCGCGGTGCGCGGCGCACGCGCCAGTGCTGCCGGTGAGCTCGCGGCGACCATGCCGGAGCGTCCGCCGGGCCTGTGCACCGGCTGTCCCGAGCGCCCGCTGTTCACGGCCATGAAGCTGCTCGCGCGGGAGACCGGGCCGCTGCAGGTCAGCGCCGACATCGGTTGCCACACGTTTGCCACCCTGCCGCCGTTCAAGATGGGCAGCACCGTGACCGGCTACGGACTGGGCCCCGCCAGCGCGTCGGCGCTGAACATCCGCCACCGGCGCCGCGCCATCAGCCTGATCGGGGACGGCGGCTTGTGGCACAACGGGCTCGCGAGCGGCATCGGCAACGCGGTGGAAAACCGGCATGACGGGGTCATCGTCGTCGTCGACAACGGCTACACGGCGGCAACCGGGGGACAGTGGGTCCCGTCCTCGCGCGCCGACGCGGGCAACCGCCAGTACCGCATCCCGATCGTGCAGGCGATCAAGGGCATGGGTGTGCGCCGGGTGCGCAGGATCCGCACGTTCAACATCGCCGAGGGCCTCAAGACCCTGCGCGAGGCGATGACGACACCGGCGCACGGACCCAAGGTGATCATCGCCGAAGGTGAGTGCCAGCTGAACCGCGACCGGCGCATCAGGCCGCTCCTGCGCCAGTGGCTCGCCGAGGGCCGGCGCCACGTTCGCGAGCACTTCGGCGTGGACGAGGACTGCTGCACGGGCGATCATTCCTGCATCCGCCTGTCCGGCTGTCCGTCGCTGACGATCCGCGACAACCCCGATCCGCTGCGTCGCGATCCCGTCGCCACCGTCCTGTCGAGCTGCGTCGGTTGCGGCGTGTGCGGGGAAGTGGCGCACGCGGCCGTGCTGTGCCCGTCGTTCTACCGTGCCGAGATCGTGCGCAATCCGACGCGGTTCGACCGCTGGCTGTGGCGGCTTCGCCGGGGCGCGATTGCCCGGCTGCAGGCCCGCACGGAACGGCGCCTGGCATGCTTTGCCGTTTGAGCCTCCGGCGTCGATGAGCGAACCACAGGTCCGTCCCATCACCATCGCCATCGCCGCCATGGGCGGGCAGGGCGGCGGGGTGCTGTCCGACTGGATCGTCGATCTCGCCGAGGCCAACGGCTACCTCGCGCAATCGACCTCCGTACCGGGAGTCGCGCAGCGCACGGGAGCCACGGTGTACTACCTCGAGATTTTTGCCCACGCCGGGGCGCAGGCTGCGGGACGGGATCCGGTTATGGCACTGATGCCGGTGCCGGGCGACGTCGACGTGGTCGTGGCCGGGGAGCTGGTCGAGGCCGGTCGCGCAATCATTCGTGGCTTCGTCACGCCCGAGCGTACGGTCCTGGTCGCTTCTCGCCATCGCGACTATGCACTGTCGGAGAAGATGGCGATGGGCGACGGGCGCGTGAACGAGGCGGCGATTCTCGAGGCCGCCGGGCGCAGCGCGCGGGAATTCGTGTGTTTCGACATGGCCGCGCTCGCCGAAGACAGCGGCAGCGTGATCAGCTCGGTGCTGTTCGGGGCGCTGGCCGGCACGGCCGTGCTGCCGTTCACACGCGCGCAGTTCGAACAGGCGATTCGCGCAAGCGGTGTCGCGGTGAGCGCGAATCTCGCCGGCTTCGCCGCCGGCTACGCGCGCGCCGGGCAGGCGCGGCAGCCGCAGGGCACCGGCGCCGCGGTCACGCCCCCGCCGCAACGGCTGCGCGCGGCGCACCCGCAGGTCGATGCGCTGCTGCAACGGCTGTACGACTGTTTTCCGGCCCCGGCGCACGAGACCCTCGTGGCTGGCGTGCGCCGCCTCATCGACTACCAGGACGTGCGCCATGCGGGCGAGTACCTGAACCGGCTCGAACCCATCCTGCTCGCCGACCGGCGTGCAGGCGGATCGGGGCACGAGCATCTGCTGCTGAGCGAAACGGCGCGACACCTGGCGCTGTGGATGTCCTACGAGGACACCATCCGCGTCGCCGATCTCAAGACCCGCAAGCGACGCTTCGAGCGCGTGCGCAAGGAGGTCGGCGCCGGCGACGAGCAGCTTGTGTACCTGACCGAGTTCATGCATCCGCGCGTGGAGGAGATCTGCGACACGCTGCCGGCGGCGCTCGGCGCACTCGTCATGGGCAGCGCGCCGCTCAGGCGGATCCTGGGTCTGTTCTGCCGTCAGGGCCGCAAGATCAGGACCGCGACCCTGTCCGGGTTCGTGCTGCTGTACGCGCTCGCGGGCCTGCGCCGCTTCCGGCGTTCGACTTACCGCTATCGCCTCGAGGAGGGCCGCATTACGGCGTGGCTCGGCCGCATCCGCGAGGTGGCCGGCGAGGATTACGAGCTCGCCGTCGAGGTGGCACGCTGCCAGCGGCTGGTCAAGGGCTACGGTGACACGTACGCGCGCGGGCTGAAGCATTTCGAGACGGTCCTGGACGCGCTGCCGCGGATACGTGGTCGGGCGGGTGCGGCGGCCATGCTCGCGGCGCTGTGCGAAGCGGCGCTCGCGGACGAGCACGGTGCCGGGCTCGAACAGGCCCTGCGCCAGGTCGCCTGAGCGCGGCGCGCAGCCACCACGCGCGAACCGCTATGCTCCGGGATCACATGGCGGAATTCGACTGCGTCATCGTCGGCAGCGGCATCAACGCCCTGGTGTGCGCCGCCGTGCTGGCGAAAAAAGGTCATGCGGTGTGCGTGCTCGAGCGCAACCATCGCCTCGGCGGCTGCGTCCGCACGGACCAGATCACCGAAGCGGGTTTCATTCACGACGTGCTGTCGAGCTGGTACCCGCTGTTCGTGACCTCGCCGGCGTACGCCGCGCTCGGTGCCGATCTGGAGCGCCGGGGCGTGGAATTCTGCAACACCGATCGGCCCACGGCCGTCGTGCTGCCCGACGACCGCGCATTCGTGCTGCGGCGCTCGCGCGACGACAATGCCGCGGCGATGGAGCGGATCGCGGGCGGTGACGGTGAGCGCTATCGCCGTGCGCTCGGCCGGCTCGAAGAGAGCCTCGACCTGACCTTCACCCTGCTCGGCTCGCAGCTATGGAGCTGGCCGACGGCAAGAGCGCGGCTGCGCGATTTGTGGCGGCTCGGGCCGCACGGCATGGCGCAATATTTCGGCTGGAGCCTGCAGCGCGCGCGCCTGGCTGGAAACGGACCTGGACTCCGAGCTGGTCCGGGCCTGCCTCGCGCCCTGGGTGCCGCATGCCGGTCTCACACCGGATTCGCCGGCCTCCGGCCACATGGCGCGCGTCATAGCGTTCACATTCGAGGTGGCCGGTTGTCCTGTGGTTCGTGGTGGCAGCTATCGGCTGGTGGAGGCTTTCCGGCAGCTCATCGAGTCCTGCGCCGGGGTGTTGCGTACGGGCACCGATGTCGAGCGTATCGAGACCGGCGGCGAGCGGCGTGCGCACGAGCGCTGGCGAGACCTTTGCCGCGCGCAAGGCGGTCATCGCGAGCGTGACGCCGGCGCAGCTGTACACACGATTGCTCGATCCCGGCGTGGTGCCGGAAACAGTCGCCGCGCAGGCGCGTGCGTTCCGTCACGGCCGGGCCGACATGCAGATCCATCTCGCGCTCGCCGAACCACCGCGCTGGCGCGACCCGGCGCTGGCGGGTACCGCCATCGTCCACCTCACACCCGGGCTCGACGGTGTCTCGCGCGCCTGCGATGAAGCGGATTGCGGTCTGCTGCCGCGGGCAGGAACCATCGCCGTCGGCCAACCGGCCGCTGCCGGCTACCCGCAATCACTCCACCCCGGTGCGCGGTCTGTACCACATCGGCGCATTGACCCACCCCGGTCCCGGTCTCGGCGCCGGCTCCGGGCTGCTGGTCGGCAGGGCGATCGGAGCGCCAGCGGCGCGCCTGCGTACGCAGTACTGACAATGGAGGGCAGGCAATGAGCTACGCGACAGCCACGGACATTCAGCGTGACACCATTCCGGTCATCGATATCTCGCCGTTGCCTGACGGCGATCCGCAGGCGTGCCGCGCGCTCGCGGCGCAGATACAGGCCGCCGCCGAAGCCGTGGGGTTTTTCTACGTCCGGGGACACGGTGTCCCTGCGCCGCTGATTGCCGATGCCTTCCGTGTTTCGCGCGAGTTCTTCGACCTGGCACCGCAGATGAAGGACCGGGTGCGGGTCAGCGACAAGAAGCGCGGCTACATCCCCCCGTGCACCGCCAAGATGACGGGCGCCACGACCCGGGATTTTCGCGAGACCTTCCTCTGGGGTCGCGAATTCGATGCCCGTACGCTGGCGGATCTGGCCGCGGTGCCGCTGATGGGGCCCAATCAGTGGCCGGATTTCCTGCCCGCCATGCAGCCGGCGCTGAGCGCGTACTTCGAGGCCTGCATCGCGCTCGGCCGGCGCCTGCTGCGTCTGTTCGCGCTGGCGCTGGACATTGAGCCGGACTATTTCTCACACTGCTTCGAGCGGACGATGTCGCGCGGTTCGACGTTGTATTACCCGCCGCAGTCTGCCGAGCAGGGCGCGGAACAGTTCGGGATCGGGCCGCATACCGACTGGGGCGTGCTGACCCTGCTGTACCAGGACCAGGTCGGCGGCCTTCAGGTGCGCGGGCGCAACGGCGAATGGCTGGCGGCGCACCCGATCGACAATACCTTCGTGGTCAACGTCGGCGATTGTCTCGAGCGCTGGACCAACAAGCGCTTTCTTTCCAACGGCCATCGCGTGGTCAATGCCTCGGGCCGTGGCCGCCAGGCGATCGCGGTGTTCGTCGACCCGGATTTCGACACCGCGATCGTCCCGGTGGTGAAACCGGGCGAGGCTGCGCACTACCCGCCCACGACCTGCGGCGCGCAGGTGCTCGAGAGCTTCCGCAAGGCTTACGGCAGTTGAACGGCGGCGACATGAGCAAACGCACCATGTATGCGGTGAGCATCCGCTATCCGCGCAAGGCGGGCGAAGAGTTCAATCTCGAGCACTGGGCACAGGTGCACATGCCGATGGGGCTGGCCATCTTCGAGCGCACCAACGCGCTGGCGCCCAGGCGGGTGATGATCCAGCACTCGACATTCGGCATGACCGGCGCGCCGGAATCCACCGACGCATACGCGACGGTGTGGCTGATCTTCGATACGCGCGCGGGACTGGACGGCTTCATGCGGCTGCACAACGACCCGGATGCCAGCCGGCCCCTCGCCGAGGACTTCGCCAACTACGCGCCCGCGCCGCCGCACATCGCCCTGGGCGAGGTGTGGGAGTTCGACGACGTCGATGTCCTCCTCAGCCGCGGCCGCGCCCTGATCTAGGTCCGGACGGCGGGCGCGCGCAGTCGAACCCCGCGCGCACGTTCCGCCACGGGATCGCGCCGGGCGGGATCCGTCTCAGGCGCGCAGCACCAGGTACAGATACAGCAGCGCGAAACCGCTGAGGGCGGCGATACCGGTCAGACTCCACAGCCGCATCGCCGGCCCCGGGCGCGCCTGCCCGGGGATCGCCGGGCCCGTGATCGCGCGGTGATTGAGCCAGGCAAATCCCGGTGCGCACAGGAAGGCGATGGTCGCGCCGATGTCCACCAGCGTCTTGAAGGCGTCCATGAAGACGCTGAGGATGAGCAGGGCGCCGGCGACGATGATCCCCATCAGGCCCCAGTAATAGCGGTGCCTGCGCCGCTCCACTGCCGGCGCCGGATCGGCGACCTCCTCCTCGCCGTGCAGCATGAGCAGCCAGTTGGCGAGCCCGCGCGGAAAACCGTCGAGGATGGTGAGCAGGGTCGAGAACATCACCGCGAGCGCGGCGAAGCCGACCAGGGTACCGCTCCAGGGGCCGAGCGAGCGCTCGTACAGGGCGATGACCTGCGTGGCGAAGGCGGTGGAGCCGTCCTCGAAGCGCTCGCCCGAGCCGTGCATGACCGCGGCGCCGAGGACGACGAAGCACAGTGCGAGCACGATGATGGCGGCATAGCCGATGTTGAAGTCGATCGCGGTCTCCCGAGCCGTTGGCACCACGCCGGTGTCGCGGATCTTGGCCACGGTCCACTGCGACTGCCAGACCGACACGTCCAGCGGCGTCGGCATCCAGCCGGCCAGCGCGGCGAGGAACAGCACCGTCGCCCGATCGAAGCGCTCGGGCCACCAGCTGCCCGACACCGACCAGTCGACCATCGGCAGCGCCATCCACGTGGCAGCCAGCGTGGCCAGCGTCAGGAACACCATCAGCGCTTTGATGACCCGATCGAGCCAGTGGTAGTGGCCCATGACCAGCAGTGCCATACCGGTGACGGCGATGACGGCCGCCACCGGCAGCAGCCCGACAGACACCGGCAGCGTGGCCTGCACCAGTCCGGCGGTCACGAGCAGGTTGGCGGCGGTCGCAATGCACATCGTCGCCAGCGAGGTGAGGCCGAAAAAGCCCAGTGCCGCCGCTCCCTGGCGCCGGTAGTCGGACAGAATCGAGCGGCCCGTCAGCGCCGCGTAGCGCGGCGCGAACAGGAAAGCGGGGTACTTGGCGAGGTTGGCAAGCAGGATGAAGCCGACCAGTCCCATGCCGTACATGGCACCGGCCCGGGTCGACTGCACCAGGTGCGACACGCCCACCGCCGAGCCCGCGAGCACCACGCCCGGACCGATGGTCTGCGCCAGCCGGCTTCGCACGCGTCAAAGCTTCCGGCAGCGCAGCCGCGACTTGTTCGCGGCCCGGTAGGCGGCGTGCAAGTAGCAGGTCTGCGCGCCCATGCGCACCAGTGTGCTCAGGCCCGCGGCCGGCTCCTCGCCGTCCACGAACACTTGCGTGTCGACCGGGCGGGCAGCGGCACCCTTGGCGCCGGTCGCGGGCACGAAGGTCGTGTCCTGGACGATGCGGTACGCGTCCACTCGTTGCTTGACGATACTCGCGTAGCGGCCGAGCTGGGTCATGAAGCAGAACGCCACGCCGGCGGACAGGTAGGCCAGTGCCGACGGTGCCCGTGCGCCACCGGCGTCGTCGCTGAGCAGCTCGAACAGGCTGCCGGCGGGCCGGATGCAGCGCACCGCGATGGCGTACAGGCCGTCGGCGCGCACGCACGCGGTGCCGCGCACGTGCACGCGGCGCTTCTGTTCGCCCTGCAAACCCAGCGGCACACCGGTCGCCGGACCGGCGGGTACCTGCGGCGCTGCCTCCGGGCCGCCGAGCTTGCGTAGGATGTCGGCGGCGAAACCCGCACCGGGGATCGGCGTGGCGGTGGCGAACAGCGGTGCCGGATCGCTGGCCGGAGCCGTCGACCAGACGTCGATCCCCGCCAGGGGCACGGGCAGACCGTTGCGCACCAGCGCGAAGCGGCCGGACAGGGCGGTGCGCAGGCAGCTGTCGGCCGGGGACGCGGCCAGCGCGGCACAGGCCAGCGCCGCGAGCGTATCCGGATCGGTGTCGGCCGCGACCGCGAAATCGAGCTCGGCCGGGTGCGCACTGCCGGTCATGGTGCCCTGAGCCGCCGAGCCTTCCATGCTGTAGTGGTTGTCGACCGTCAGCTCGAGCGCCTGCACCGCCACCCCGCGTTGTCGCGCCACCGCCAGGAACGCCGACAGGCCGGCTGCCGCGACGCCGGCGGTGAAGAACGCGAGCGGGAAGGGCGCGAGATCGGTGCCGTTCAGCCATGGCCCTTCGTCGCACAGCAGGCGCCAGCCCGGGCCGTGCGCTGTGCCGCACACCAGGGCTTCTTTCTGCATGCCTTGCAGCGACCGCGCCGCGGTGCGAATGGTCAGGGACGTGCCGTCGCCCGCGACCGGCGGCAGAGCGGCCGCGGTCGGGTAGGCCAGTGGCTCGGCAGAATCGTGGCGGGATCCCATCGACGGCCGGGTCTCAGAGCTCGTGAAACGTTCGTCCGCCGTAGCGAGACGGTTTCCGGGCGCTCGCGGCCAGGCGCGGGGGTGCACAACATCGCGCACGCAGCGGGCCTGCGGAAACGATTTCGGGGGTCCCCACAACGCGGCCAGAGGCGCTCGGGGGCTGTCGCAGCGGGCGCGGTGATGGTGTCACAGGCTCTCAGCCGATACGGCCCCAGGCGCGCACGCGGGCAGGCGAGATACGCACCATCGCGTTACGGTCCGGGGCGAGCGGCATGCGCCGGTACTGGGGGTAGCGCTCGCGCAGCAGCGCCAGGGCACGCTCGTATTCGGCCGGATCCGCGACCAGCGCGGCGGTACCGGTGACCAGAACCCACGCGAGTTGCGACCAGTCGTCCGCGTAGTCGTCGATCACCAGCGCGACGCGGGGGTTTTCCAGCAGGTTGCGAATGCGCTTGAGCGGCCGCGGCGCTGCTGCCTTGGGCTTGTCGTCCACCACGAAGAAAAAGCACCGGCCGTCGAAGGCGTAGCACAATGGCACGACGTGCGGCGCGCCACCGGCGTCGGCGGTCGCCAGCCTCGCCACACGGTGCGCCAGGATGTAGCGCCGGACCGGCTCGCTGAGATCGCAGCCCACGTGCCCGCCCGCGAGCGTTCCCGGCGCCTGGCCGCCGCCCGCTCAGAACGCCGTCTCGGTGCCGTCGTAGACCTTGATCGGTACGCCGGACAGCGCTTCACCGCCGTCACGGCCGACACGGTAGGTCTCCTGGAAATACAGCGAGTGCGCGCGGTCCTGGGTCATGACGTGCGGGTGCATCGAGCACACCATGTTCTCGGGCAGCACGAAGTGGGTACCCTCGCCGATGCGCGGCAGCTCGATCATGGTCATGCCGATCGAGTGTCCGCACACGTGCCCGGAGCGGTAACCACGGTCCACGAACGGCTTCATGCAGGCCTGGTGCGCGGCCTGCGCGGTATTGCCGGCCCGCATGTGCTGCCGGGCCAGCTCGTGAAATTCCTGGTAGGCGTCGAACATCTCCTGAATGACCGGATCCAGGCCGCCCGGCGCGAGCACGCGCGAGAACTCCACCCAGTGCCCGCCCTCGCCCGCGATCTCCAGGCCGTACACGAAACTGTCGCTGCTGCGTACCGGCCGGTTGCTCGCGAACACCATTTGCGGGCGCAGCGAGCCGTCGGGACCGCTGAGGATCATGTCCATGGTCTTGCGCGAGGTGTTAGCGGCGGCGAAGTAACCCTCCGCGACACCCATGAGCTCGGCTTCGGTCTTGCCGGGTTCGAAGGCCTTGATGACCTCCAGTACGCCGCCCTTGTTGATCGCCATCGAATGGCGGACGGACGCGAGCTCCTCCTCGCTTTTCTGCACGCGCGCATAGTCGAACTGCTCCTCGAAGTCGATGATCTCGAAGCCCTGCGCCGCGAGCGCCGAATAATCGCGCACGTTGATGACGTACTGCAGCCCGTAGATCCCGAGCCGCTTCACGCCCTTGGTCTTCAGGAACTCGGCCATCCATTCACCGCAATGCGCCGGGAGCTCGCGCTTGGGAATGAAGGTCTGGGCGTGATCGCCGACCCACGTCGCCTCGCGCGGGAACACGCACACCGGGTCGTCGTTGGCGGGGATCACGACGTAGGCGTAGCGGTGCAGAATGTGAAAACCGCACATGTAGCGCACCGCGCCCTCGAAGCCCGTGTACTCGCTACCGGCGACCACCAGGGCGTCGAGTCCGGCTTTTTCCATTGCGTTGCGCACATTGGTGTAGCGCCGGTCGATCTCCGCCTGACTCGGAGCGTAGCGGTTGACGTAGTCGGTCATGTCGGTTCCTCGGTTCAGTCCTTCAGTGTCCAGGAGAATTCCAGTGCCTTGACGAGATCGGCAACCGCCTCGTTGAGCGGGCACGGCACGCCGATTTCGCGGCCGATGCGGGCGACGCCGGCGTTCAGGGCGTCGATCTCCGTGGGCCGGCGGGCCAGCACGTCCTGCAACATGCTCGGTTTGTGGTAATAGGCCTTCTCGCGACCGAAGTCGACCAGCTTGTCGGGATCGCTGTCGAGGGTGACGCCGAGCCTGGCCGCCACGGCCTTGCCCTCGTTGACGACCTCGCGCATCAACCGGCGCGCGCCCGGCTGATCGCACATGACCCCGTGCGGCAGCCGGGTGAGCGCGGCGAGCCCGTTGGACGCGCAGTTGAATATGACCTTGGTCCACATCGCGCCGCGGGCGTCTTCCATGGCGAGCGTCTCCATGCCGCCGCGGGTGAGGGCCTGCGCGAGGCTGCGGACCTCATCCATCGACGCCGGCCGGGGCTCGAACGGGCCTATCCAGGTCTTGCCGCCGGTATCCATGTTGACGACGCCGGCCGCGACAACGTGGCCGGCGGGGAAGGTGGTGCCGAGGATGACGCGCGGCACGTACTCGGCGAGGATTTCCTCGTTGCCGACCCCGTTCTGTACCGAGCACACGGCACCGTCGCGGAAGATATGGGCGGTGGCCTCGATGGCCGGCCGGGTGTGCAGCGTCTTGGCGGCGATGATGCCGAAATCGCACGGCGGTATTTCCTTCGCATCGCTGCGTGCGCGCACGCGGGTGCTGAAGTCGGCCAGGCCGGTGAGGCGCAGACCATTCGCGTTGATCGCGTCGACGTGTTCCCGGTTGACGTCGTAGGCCCAGACCTCGGTATCCTCGAGACGCGCCAGATGAGCGCCGAACAGGCTGCCGATGGCGCCGCAGCCGATGATGCAGACCCGCATGAGTCAGTCCTCCGTCAGTGTGTCGTGGCCGTGAGGTTCCAGCTCGCTTCGCGCGCCTTTACCAGCCGGTACATGGTTTCGTGGATCGGGGCCGGTACGCCGAGGGCTTGTGCCTCGCGAACGACGGCGCCGGTGATCCAGTCGATCTCGGTCGGGCGCCGGGCGCGGACGTCGTCGAGCATGGACGGCACGTGCGCGTAGGCATCGTAGCCCGTCATGCCCTTGCTGACCGCCTTGACGTTCATCTCCCACGGGTCCTCGTACAGCTCGATACCCCGTGCCGCCGCCACCCGCCCGGCCTCCGCCATCATCGCGCATACGAGATGGCCGAGATCGCTCAGCGACTCGCGCATCGCGAACAGCTTCACGTGCGGCAGGTCGGTGACGGCCGCGATGCTGTTGACGGCGGAGTTGAAGATGAGCTTGGACCATTGCGCCGGCAGCAGATCCGGAAAGGCCTCGGCTTTCAGGCCCGCGCGCACGATGAGGTCCGTCACCTGCCGGGTGGTCTCGAAGTCCGCGCAGCCCTGCGCCCAGGGGCCCATCCAGGTCGCGGTGTCGAGCTCGTATTCCACGTGCGTGTCCGAGTGCCGCGTGCCGCTCATGAACGTCACCGCCGAAATGATCGGCCAGTCGCCGAACTGCGCGGCCATGGCCTCGCAGCCCAGTCCGTTCTGCACCGTCATGACCGTGGCATTCGGGAAGTGCCCTTGCAAGCGCCTGACGCTGTCCTCGACGGCATTGGCCTTGGTGGCGATGATTGCCAGGTCCACGTCGCCCAGCTCCGCCGGGTCGGTGGCTGCCAGCACCCTGGAATGGAGCTCGCTCTTGCCGCTCACGCGCAGCCCTTCGCGGTTCAGCAGATCCGCGTGCTCCCGGCGCCGTACGAGCACGGTGGACTCGGCGACGCTTGCCAGGTGGCCCGCGAACAGGCTGCCGATGGCACCTGCACCGACGATACAGGTGCGTTTGATGGGTCTCATCGGGTTTCCTTTTCGGTCAAAGCCTGCGATCCGACCGTGAGGGGCGGCGCAAGCGGGGGTCGGAGCACGGTCAGGCGCAGCAGCGGGTAGACCACCGCAACGGTCGCGAGCGCCGTCAGCGCTTCGACGGGTTGCCAGGGCTTGACCAGGACACGGGCGCCGATCACCGCGACGACGATCGCCAGGACACCTGCCCAGTTGACGGGCTCGTCCGCCCGCGCCGGTATCGCGGCGAGCCTGGGCGCGACCAGATAATAGTCGGCGATGATGACGCCCGCCAGTGAGCTCAGCAACACGCCGAGCAGCCGGATCCACGCCTCGACGAATTCCAGCAGGTGGCCATACAGCAGGCCGATGGCAATGACGTTCGCCAGCACGACGAACGCGAACCGTCCCGGGCGCCAGCCGGACAGGGCGTCGAACAGGTTGCTCAGGCACAGCGACGAGCTGTAGGTATTCAGTACCTGGGCCTTGCCCTGTGCGACCAGCATGAGCAGGAAGCCGAGTGCGCCGCCGAATACCATGAACGTCGCGGCGATGCTGTCCGGACTCTGCAGAACCTGCCGGTGTGCCTGTGCCTGCGTCATGCCCCCGGCATCGAGGTAGTACTCGACCATCGACGGCGCGGCGGCAAACACCAGCACCCCGCCGGCCAGCATCATGAGCAGCGACTGCACGCCTATGCCGATCGTGGCAGCGGCAGCCACGTCCGCCGTCGAGCGGCCGTAACGGCCGAAGTCCGCCGTGTTCAGTGCCAGGGCGCAGGCCGGTCCGAGGAGGATGTTCAAGGCGAATACGTACTTGTCCCGGGCGGATTCGATACCCATTTCGGCGAGCGCCGCCGCCGGCAGCTGCGTCCCGAAGCTGAACATCGTTCCCAGTGACTGCCCGGAGCGGGCGACGATGACGTACAGCACCCAGGCCATCACCGCGACAAACGACAGCACCATCAACGAGGAAAAACGGGTCACCAGATCGAAGCCGAACGTGGTCAAGGCGATCCATGCGATGGTGAGTCCGCCGTAGATGAACAGGCGGCTGCTCCAGACATCCTCGAGCCCGAAAAAGAACAGGAAACCGCGGTACAGCAGCGCGTTCTCGACGGCCAGGAAGCCGATGATGAGGAAGCCGAAAATGAGCGAGGCCAGCGCGGATCCGCGCACGCCCAGTCCGTGACGGCGGGTGATGAGCGTGTTCGAGCAGCCGGTGACGTAGGCGACCCGCGCCAGCGCCCAACCGAGCAGGCTGCCGATGACGAAGGAGCTCAGCCCGGCGAGCACGGCAATGCGCACACCGGCGACGAAGCACACCAGCGCGCCGAAGAACAGCATCACCAGCGTCGTCACCAGGCCGGCCGTGTTCCAGCTCAGCTTGATCCAGGACTTGCGCTGCGCGTCCGGAACCCTCTCCAGGGCGTGGTCTTCTATCGTCGCGAGCAGATCCTGGGCGGTCATGTGTCTCACCCCGTGCCGATCGTCGCCTGTGATTGCGGAAGGGCCCGGCCGGCGCGGCGGCGAATCGGCCACCGGTGGCGGTCATGATATGCCGGGCAGCCCGCAGCTGTCTTGACTGTCGCCGCTCTACCGCGTGACTGTCAGCGCAGCCGCTGCGCCGTTCCCGGGACTGGCGTACCGGGGCCGGATCAAGGCTTCCCGCCCGCCTTCTGGCGCAGCTGACTCGGCGCTATGTGGAAGCGTTCGCGGAACGCGCGGCTGAAGTGCGCCGAATCGTTGAATCCACGCCGGAAGGCGATCTCGCTGACGCGCACGTGCCGCAGCGACGGGTCGAGCAGATCCTCCCGGGCGGCTTTCAGGCGCCGGTCCCAGATCCAGCGCGAGACCGTCGTTCCGGAGTCGCGGAACAGGCTGTGCAGATAGCGCGTGGAGATGCCGTTGGCGGCGGCGATCTTGTCGGGGGCCAGCTTCGGGTCGGCGTAGTTTTCCTCCAGGTACGCGGATACCCGGCGCATCAGGGCGTCGCGGCTGCTCTTGTGCGGTCGCCCCTGGACCTTGAGCGGCGTGCGTACGACCGCCCCGACCAGTTCCAGAAAACTCTCGGCCAGGGTGTACTGCTCCGTCTCGCTCAGGTGCTCGGCCTGCGTGGCGAGCGAACGGAACATACTGACCACGATCGGTACCAGGCCGCAGTCCTTGAGCAGGCTCGCTTCGAAGCGGAAATCGTTGCGCCCGAGCACCCGGTCGTGGAACAGCTGGTGCGGAATGCGTGCCACCAGGCGGCGGCTGGGTTTCAAGTACTGTGTCGAGTAGGGGATGCCGCCGGCGATGACCGCGAGATCACCCGGGCCGATGGAGAACTCCTGGGTTCCCTGGCGGATGATCGCCTCGCCCTCCAGGAACGTGGTCAGAAAATTGTCGACCACTTCGTCGCTCATGATGTCCTGCGCCCGGCGGTGGATCACCACCGGATCGATGGCGATGTCGTAGATACGCAGTTTGGCGAGCGGAAACTCACGAAATACGAAGCTGTGAAACTGCTCCGACGGTTCGACGTCGACGAGCACGTACGCGCCCCGTACCGAGTCCTCCAGGGCGCGCCGGTCCGGGTTCCGTGATGACTTGGCGCCAGCGGCCATCGCCTAGTACCAGGCCCGCGCAGCGGCACCCGGCCGGTCAGCGCCGCTGGCGGTCAGGCGCGTGGGCGGACTCAATGCGCGGCGTCCCTTGTCCTGCCGCCCGAACGTCACACATCAATCCCTTGAGGTTCGTCGCGCCCATGCCTGGATCGAGTGGCGGGCCATCCATGGTCAGCACGTTGATGTTCGATTCGAGCTGTTCGTAAGCGGTGCGATCCCTTTCGGGGAACCACCAGCCGAATTCGGCGCTGACGACCCTGCGGTCGACGCCATCGAACAACTTCGCCCGGAATCTCACCTCGCCCCTGGGTGACTCGATGACAACCCAGCTACCGTCTGCAATGCCTCGTTCGGCGGCAGTGTCAGGATGTATCTCGACCAGCGGATCGGGATGTGTTCTGCGCAGATAATCCGACTGCCGGTGCTCGGAACCGAAAAAGTTGAAAATCCGCGTTCCGGTGATCAGTATCAAGGGATACCGCGCCAGGAACTCCGGCTCTCTGGCGGGGCTCTCAGGCGGCTCGACGAAGCCCGGCAACGGGTCGTAACCCCACTGCTCGTATTGCTTCAGGAAAAAATCCAGCTTGCCGGACTCGGACGCGAAGCCTTCGGTTTCGTACTTGCGGTACCGGGGCTCGGTTCGCAGATAGGGGGTGCTCCTGAATTGTTCCCAGGTCACCCCGGCGGGCTCGAGGATGTAGTCCAGCGATTCCTCATAGCTGTCCCAGAAATATTCCCCGAAACCCAGTTTTTTTCCCAATTCGTTCAGGATGACGTGATCGGACCACGCTTCCCCCGCCGGCTCGACCGCTTTGTTTCTGGGGAAGACGTAACCGTGAACTTTCCAGTAATCGGCAATATTGTCGTTTTCGAGCCAGGTTGCCGCCGGCAATACGATGTCCGCCAGCTCGGTCGTGGGTGTCGGGAAAACGTCGGTCGCAACGAAGAACTCGAGCCGGTTTTTCAACACGTCGTAGACGCGTTTGGCGTTTTCCCTCGCCGTGAGCGTATTACTGGCAAACACGACCAGCGCCCTCACGGGGTAGGGATCGCCGTTTTCTATGGCGTCCCACACGACATGGGGCGTGATTCGGTTGATCGTCGCCCCGAGCTTGTACGTATCGGCCCCCAGCAGCTTTTCCCTTTGTTCCGGCGGGAGCTTTTCGAACAGGGAGAATCTCGCCCGCGGCATGCCGGGCGGCAGCCCGAAAATCACGTTCCCGCCCGGCACGTCGAGATTTCCCGTCAGTGCCACCAGGTAAATCAGGGCTCGGTCGGCATCGACGCAGTTGACGTTCTGCTCGATTCCGACCCCCCACTGCAGCGCCGCCGGTTTCGTCCGGGCATACAAGCGCGCGGCAGCGACGATTTTTTCCGCCGGAACCCAGGAGATTTTCTCCACTTTTTCGGGAGGGAACGCTGCCAGTCGCTCCACCAACTCGTCGAAGCCGGTCGTATATTTTTCCACGAAGTCGTGATCGTAGAGATCCTCCTTGACGATCACGTGCATCATTGCGAGCGCGAGCGCGGAATCCGTGGCCGGCCGGAGCTGCAACCACAGGTCGGCCTTTTCCGCCAGGCGCGTCCGGCGCGGATCGATGACGATGAGCTTGGCACCATTGCTGAGTGTCTTCGCCAGGTTGATACCCTTGTTTTCGTCCGGATTGGAAATGAGGTGGTTGCTGCCCCAGGAAATGACGCAACCCGGCTTGTTGTCGTAATCACAAAGCGAGATCTCCATGCCCATCAGCTTGGAGATGGCGATCCTCGGCAGATAGCACATATGCCCCGGCGTCAGCACGTTCGGCGTTCCGAACAGATTGGCGACCCGGTACACGAAGCGATGAAAATCGCGCCCCGTTCCGTGCCCGAATACGACCGATTCGGCACCGGACTGCGCCTTGAACTGATTGAGCTTGCCGGCGATCGTCGTCAGTGCCTCGTCCCAGGTGATTCGGTCCCACTTGCCTTCGCCCCGGGCACCGGCGCGCTTGAGGGGATAGAGCAGGCGATCGGGGTGATATTGGAGCTCCAGGAATCCGTGCGCCTTCTTGCAGGTGTAGCCCTTGCTGACCGGATGTTCGTGGTCCGGCAGGATCTTGACCGCCTTGCCGTTTTCGACCGCCACGTAAACGCCACAACCACCGTGACCGCAGGATCTGCAGATTGTACGAACGGTCGATCGAGCCGTGGCCGGCGCGTTTGAGATCGCTTTGGTTTCCCGCATTACCTTCAACTACCATAAGCAACGAGACCGGTCAATGACGGCGCTGCCGCCGCGTTCGCGATTCCATGGACGGGGGCTGGATCATTGCGGGCACGACCGGGTTGCCGGCGTGCGGGGCCGCGATGCGAACAAACGCGACGCCATCGGCCCGGGCGCATGCGGTCGCCGAATCAGCTACCTGACGCGGGTGAAATGAAGTCCATGAACGCCAAATCGAAGCCGCTGCACAAGAAAGTTCCCGGCTATTGCTGTCAATGTGTCAACGGACCGGATCTGCTCACCGTTGCGGTGGAAGACGGCGTTGCCACGCGCATCGAACCGAACTTCGGACTCATGGGACAACATCCGGCCGACGGCTAGGTATGCGTCAAGCCGTACGGGTTCCTACAGAACACGCGGCTCGCGGCGTATCCAGTTCGAACCGCATTTGTCCATAACCGGCGCTTCTGCCGCGCAGTGGATCCCGATTCGGCCGCGCACCGACGGCGCCGTGCTGTTTGCCATGTTGCACGTTCTGTTGCACGAGCATCCGTTGACCAGTCTCGATGTCGCCTTTCTCAGGGATCGTACGGCTTCCCCCTGTCTCGTCGGTCCGAACCGGTAATACCTGCGGAGCAGCCTGGACAACAAGCCCCTGGTCTGGGATGTGAAACAGAACGCGGCGGTGGCCTTCGATACACCCGGCATCGAGCCTGCGTTGACGGGCACGTATCGTGTGAGCGGATCGGAGGTCGGGGCCGACGGGGAAAAGCGGGTACACCGGGACGTCGAGGCCACGACTGCGTTCGAGCTCCTGAAACAACACGTGTCCGGATACACCCCGGAGTGGGCGGAGCCGATCAGCGACGTTGCCGCCGATACCATCCGTCGCGTCATCAACCAGTTTCTCGCCGAAGCCGGGATCGGAGCAACGATCGTAATTGAAGGGCGTGAGCTGCCATACCGCCCGGTGTCGATCATGCTCGGTCGCAACGTGAACAATGGCTGGGGATCTTACGAGTGCGTCTGGGCGCGCACGGTCCTGATGACGCTGGTGGGCGGGCTGGAAGTTCCGGGAAGTCTGCTCGGCGGACTGACCGTGATCAATGCTCTGCCTTTCGACCGAACGCAAACCGTGCAGTTGGGTGTCGACGGATTCATGGATTTCCCGTTCAATCCCACCGACGCGGAAAACTGGATCCGGACCCCGGAAATGCGGCATGCGCATTGCACGTTGCTGCCGCTGATCCGGGAAGCGGCGGATGACGTGCAAGGGCACGACGGGATCATGATCAACGCGCAGCGAGCCCGTGAGCTGGGTATCGGCGACGGTGACCTCATCGAAATCGAATCACCAGTCGGCAGCGCCCGCGGTGTGGCACGTCCACGCCAGGGTGTGCGACCGGACGTGGTGATCATGCTGGCGCAATTCGGGCATTGGAAAACGCCTTATGCCAAGGATTTGAACCGTCCCAGCCTCAATAATCTGGTACCGATGCTGATGGATCTGACCGACGCAACTGGCTCGAACAACGACATGGTCAGAGTCAGGGTAAAGCGAGTGCCGGCAGCGGGCGCGCGCCAGTAAGCGCTTCTGGGCAGTCACCGGCACCGATGCCGGCGCTGAGCTCAGTCCGCGGCGGTCCGACCGGTGATGCGGATCCCGGCGCCGTCGATTTTGTAGCGCTTGTTCATGAAGATCAGGACCGAGGTGAGCGCCTCGGCGACGACTGAATTGTCGATGGGGCCGGCGTGCCAGGCGCGCATACCCATGGCCTCGGCCAGCGTGACGACCTGAGCGCGGGCGTCCGCGTCGTTACCGCAAACGAGCACGTCGCAGTCGTCCAGGCGGGCGTGCTCGTCCTGCAGGTGCGCGGCGGCGACGTTTTGAAAGGCCGAGACGACACGCACGTCCTCACCCAGCAACTCCTGCGCGCCCTTGGCCGCCGAACCGGACGCAGGCATCTGTACGCGCATCACCTTGGGGGGCACCAGCGGCACCGTGGTGTCGACGAAGACCTTGCCCTGAACCGCGTCGCGGACCGCCTCGAGCGTCGGCCGCTGGCTGGCGAAGGGCACCGTCATGATGACGACGTCGGCCGCCGCCGCCGCCGCCGCGTTGTCCAGACCGCGGACCTCGCCGGTACCCGCGCGCTCGCGCAGCTCCGCGGCGGCCGTCGCGGCCCGGTCGGCGGCGCGCGAACCGATCACGATCGGGTAGCCGGCCCGCAGCAGGCGCAAGGCCAGACCCGTTCCCAGATCACCGGTGCCGCCGATGACTGCAATGGTTGGTTTGTCGTCGCTCATTGGTTTCAGTCCCCTGCAGGAGCTCATGTCGGCGCAGCCATCGCCGGCGCGCGCGTGGCCGCGACCTCACGGCCGTACGGTGATGCGTATCAGGCGGCGCTGCGGGCGATGCGGTCGACGATTTCGCGGAACTCGGAATCCGCGAGCAGCCGTCCGGCGCTGGTCGCGCGTTCCTTGACCTCGGCGAGGACCGGCGCAATCTTCTCGTCCGGCACGTCCAGTCCGAGCTCCGCGGCCTTGAGGCGGATGCTGTCCAGGCCGCTTTTCTTGCCGAGCACGATGCGCCGCTGCGCCTGCACGATGTCAGCCGAGAAAGGCTCGATTGCCGCGGGAATGTGGAACTGGCTGGCGACCGCGCCGCTTTCCCGCACGAACAGGTTCTCGCCGACCACCGGCTTCCAGCCGTCGACGGTGTAGCCGCCCGCCTTCTGAACCACGCGCGAGACCTGCCGCGCCTTGCTCAGATCGAGCTCGCAGGGCACGTCGTACAGGCATTCGAGCGCGAGCGCGACTTCGCAGATATCGGCGTTGCCGGCCCGCTCGCCCATGCCGTTGATACTGCCGTGGATCCACTGCGCGCCGGCGCGCACAGCGGCGATCGCCGAGGCGGTCCCGAGGCCGAAATCGTCGTGGCCGTGGAAGTGGACGGGCACCTTCGCACCGACCCAGGAGCGAACCTCGCCGATGAGATAGCCCACGGCCTCCGGTGAGCATGCGCCGATGGTATCGACCACGGCGATTTCCTCCGCGCCGGCCGCCAGAGAGGTTTCGTACACATGGCGCAGAAAACCGAGATCGCTGCGGGTGCTGTCCACCGCGAAAAAGATGACGCGCATGCCGTTGTCACGGGCATACCTGACCGCGTCCGTGACCTTGTCGAGCACCTTCTCGCGCGTGAAACCGTAGGCGTTCATCTTCAGATCGCTGGTCGAGATCTCGATCAGCACCTGCCTGGTGCCGAGTTCGACGTGGGCATCGAGATCGGCGCGCACGGCGCGCGAGAAGCCCCAGATCTCCGAGCTCAGACCGGCGTCCAGGATCCGTTTCACGGCCCGGGAGTCGCCTTCGGAAACGCGCGGAAACCCGGCCTCGATGCGGCCGACGCCGAGCTGCGCGAGCTGGCAGGCGATCTCGTATTTCTCCTCAGGCGTGAACACCACGCCGATGGTCTGCTCGCCGTCGCGCAGCGTGGTGTCGTAAAAGCGCACGGGGCGGCTGCGGTCGAAGCCACCGCGGACCTCCTCGCGCGCGTTCAAGTCGCTGATCCAGACCTTGTCTCGGGGGATTGTGCTGCGCATGGCTTCACTCTTGCGGATTGGTTTGCAGGACGGCGGCGCGTTCACCGGCCCGGATCGCGGGAGCCGCGACGTCGAGCGCTGAACGTAAGCGGATCATAGAGTAATGCCCGCGGGCTGTCTTGCCTGCGAGCGCGCCGGTCCTTGTCCCAGCGGGCGAGGGGCGATCACGGTCGTCCGGGAACATGGAAATGGCTCACATCTTGAGGCAGAATTCCGCCTTCACGGACCGCCGGCCCCTGACGAGTAGCCGCCATGTACCCAGCACCGTTCCGTTATCACCGGCCGGCGTCGCTTGCCGAGGCGATCAGGCTGCTGTCCGAGCTCGGCGACGGGGCCAAACCGCTCGCCGGCGGCCAGACGCTCATTCCGATCCTCAAGC
>JADZEE010000085.1 GCA_020850735.1 Gammaproteobacteria bacterium
CCATGACTTTCATTCTTAAAATGGCCTGGCGGGATTCGCGCGCTTCGCGGCGGCGGTTGGTGCTGTTCTCGTTTTCCGTGGTGCTCGGCATCGCCGCGCTCGTCGCGATCGGCTCGCTCGGCGCTAATCTCGAGCGCGCCATCGATGAACAGGCCAAGGGCCTGCTCGGCGCCGATCTCATCATCACGGGCCGCAACCCGATGAGCGAGGCCGCGCAACGCCGCGTCGATAGTCTCGGCGGCGAACAGGCGCGCGAGGTCAGTTTCTCCTCCATGATGGCGTTCCCCACCGCCAACAACCTGACCCGGCTGGTCAACGTCCGCGCCACGGAAGGCGCGTATCCATTCTACGGTGACTTCACCACCGTCCCGGCCGACGCGCCCGCCAAACTGCGCGCCGGCGGCAATGTCACGATCGTCGAGGAATCCCTCCTGCGGCAGTTCAACGCGAACGTCGGAGACAGCGTGAAGCTCGGCAACAGCACCTTCACCGTCGTGGGTGCCCTGCAGAAACTGCCCGGCGAGTCGTCCGCCCTTTCCGCCACGGTCGCGCCGCGGGCGCTGATCCCGCGCCCCGCCCTCGAGGCGACGGGACTCACCGAACGCAATGTGCTCATCCGCCACCGGACGATGCTGAAGCTTCCGCCGACCGTCCTGCCGGAGATCGTCGAACGCGACTTGCGCCGTGATTTTCGCAACGAGGGGCTCGGCTACGACACGGTCGCGGAACGCCGTCGCAATCTCGGCCGCGCCCTCGACAACATCGAGAATTTCCTCGGGCTCGTCGGCTTTGTCGCGCTCTTCCTCGGCGCGATCGGTGTGGCCAGCGCGATCCATGTCTACGTGCGGCAGAAGATCCCGACCGTCGCCGTCCTGCGCTGCCTCGGCGCGTCCGCCCGGCAGGCATTCTCGGTTTATCTGGTCCAGGGCATCGCGCTGGGGTTCTTCGGCGCGATCGTCGGCGCCGGCCTGGGGCTCATCATCCAGGTCGTCCTGCCGAACCTGCTCAAGGACATGCTGCCATTCGAGGTCGCGTTCTTCATCGCCTGGCCGGCGGTGATTCGCGGCATGGGCGCCGGGCTCGTGATCTGCCTCCTTTTCACCTTGCTCCCGCTGCTCGCCGTGCGACGGGTGTCACCGCTGGTGGCGATTCGCTCGGCGGTGGGGGAGACGACGGGTGGGACGGACCCCTGGCGCATTGCGATCCTCGCCTTCATCGTGCTGGCAGTCGCCGGTTTTGCCGTCTGGCAGACGGGCCGCTGGCGCGATGGGATCGGCTTCACCGTGGCGCTGGCCGTGAGCTTCGGGCTGCTCGCCGGTCTGGCGAAGCTCGTGGCGTGGGCCGCGCGCCGGTGGCAGCCGCGCAGCTGGCCGTACGTGATGCGGCAGGGCCTCGCCAATCTTTACCGGCCGAACAACCGCACGGTCCTGCTGCTCGTGTCGCTGGGCCTGGGCACGTTTCTCATGCTCACTCTCTTCCTGACGCGCACGATGCTGCTGAAGGAGATCGAGTTCTCCGGCGGCGGCGGGCGGCCGAATCTGCTGCTATTCGACAGTCAGGATGATCAGGTGGATGGGCTGAAGACGATGGCCGCCGCCGAAGGCGCGCCCGTCCAGGTGCACGCGCCGATCATCACGATGAAGATCGCGTCCATCAACGGCCGCCCCGTCGAGGAGCTGATCCGGCAGAGCCGCTCGCGCCCGGAGGGTGGCGCTGAGGCCGGTCCGGGCGGACCGCCCGAAGCGAAGGCGGACGAGCGGGAGCGTGGCCGCGGCAAAGCCGAGGGGGCGCAGCGAATGCCGGGGTGGACACTGCGTCGCGAATACCGGTCGACCTACCGGGGGAAACTCGAGGGCACCGAGCGGCTGGTGAGCGGCACGTTTGTCGGCAAGGTGGCGCCGGGCGAGGCCGTCGTGCCCGTTTCGATGGAAGAGGGCCTGGTGAAGGAGATGGGCCTGAAACTCGGCGACGAGATCGGCTGGGATGTCCAGGGTGTGCCGATCCGCTCGAAGCTTGGCAGCGTGCGGGCGGTCGAGTGGCGGCGGCTCGAGCCGAATTTCTTCGTGGTATTTCCCGAGGGCGTGCTGGAGCCGGCGCCGAAATTCCATGTCGCGGCGGTGCGCGCCGAGAACAGCGATCACTCGGCGCGGGTGCAGCGGGCGCTGGTGTCCGCGTTTCCCAATGTCACCGCGATCGACCTCGCGCTCGTGCTGGAGACGGTCGACAGCATCTTCACCCGCGTCGCATTCGTGGTGAATTTCATGGCGGCCTTCACGGTGCTCACGGGTATCATCGTCCTCGCCGGGTCTGTGATGACCGGAAGATTTCAGCGGATCCGCGAAACGGTGTTGTTGCGCACGCTTGGGGCGACGCGCCGCCAGCTCTTCCGGATTCAGCTGGTGGAATATGCGATCCTCGGCGTGCTCGCCTCGCTGGTGGGCGGCGCATTGTCGGTGCTGGGCAGCGGCCTGCTGGCGAAATTTGTCTTCCGCATCACCCCCTCCGTGCCGGTCGGACTTCTGCTTCTCGGCGCGACCGCGGTCTGTGTGGTGACCGTCGTCACCGGCATGCTCACCAGCCGTGGCGTCGCGAACCACCCGCCGCTGGAAGTATTGCGCCAGGAGACTTGATCAGACTTCAGGCCGGTTTGCCCACGGAACACACGGAATACACGGAAGGAACCGGCCTCTTCCGTGTATTCCGTGTGTTCCGTGGGCGATAATCAGGCTTCGCACTTGAGCACGTACACCGCGCCCTTTTCCGAGCCGATCGCGAGCAGGCGATCGTCCGGCGACCAGGCGAGTTTCGTCGCGGCCGACGGCATGCGCACCGTCGCACGCAGGGGCTGGCGGCGCTCGGGGCTCCACAGTTGCACCACGCCGTCCTGCGCGCCCGTGGCGAGCAGGCCGTGGGTGTGCTGAAACCGCACCGCGCACACCGGGGCGTCGTGCGGCAGCATCGCGGGCTCGCGGCCCTCC
>JADZEE010000086.1 GCA_020850735.1 Gammaproteobacteria bacterium
ACGTACCCGCCGCCGAGACGGTGACGCTCGCGTTCAGTCTTTCGAACATCGGCCTGACCAACCTGCTCGCCTGGCTCGGGCGCGTCACCGGCCTGGGCATCTGGCAGCGCTTCCGGGCCCAGAACAAAAACCGTCAGCTGCGCGTCACGACGATCGCGACGGAAGCGGGCGAGGTCATTTTCGACTTCTCGCGCCGGGATGCCCCCTATGCCTCCGAGTACGCCCGGCGGCATGCCCGGCTCGGCCTCAACATCGCGGGTTTCCTCACGGCGGACCTCGGCGTGGGCGAGTCAGCGCGCTGCATGGTGCGCGCCGCCGACGCCGCCGGCATCCCGACCGCGCTCGTACCGCTCAAGCTCAACTGCAAGAACCGGCTGGGCGACCCGACCTATGCCTCACGGCTGCAGGACGACAATCCGCACGACGTGAACGTCGTGCATGTCGATCCGCCGGCGTCGCGCGACCTCGATCATCATCACGGCAAGGCGTTTCGCGCCGGCAAATACAACATCGCCTACTTCGCGTGGGAGCTGCCGGAGTTTCCCGACACGTGGGTGCCCAGTTTCGATTATTACGACGAGATCTGGTGTCCGAGCGACTTTGCCGCCGCCGCCATCGCGCTGAAGTCTCCGCTGCCCGTTCTCACGATGCCGCATGCGATCGATTTCGCGCCGCCGGCTGGTGCGATGGCGGACTGGCGCGCGCGCTTCCGGCTGCCGGCGGATCGATTTCTTTTCCTGACTCTGTTCGACCTGAATTCCTACGCGGCGCGCAAGAATCCGCAGGCGGTCGTCGCGGCGTTCCGGCGCTCCGGGCTCGCCGGGCACGGAGCCGCCCTCGTGCTGAAGGTGCAGAACGTGGCGGGCAACGAAGCCGATTTCGCCGCGCTCCAGGCCAGCGTGGCCGACCTGCCCGAAACCGTGCTGCTCACGGAAACGCTGCCTCGCGCCGACGTGTACGCGCTGGAGGCGGCGTGCGATTGCTTCGTCTCGCTGCACCGCTCCGAGGGCTTCGGTCTCGCGGTCGCGGAGAGCATGCTGCTCGGCAAACCCGTGATCTCGACCGACTGGTCGGCCACCGCGGAATTTGTGAACGTCCACAACGGCTGCCCCGTGCGTGCCCCGCTGGTCACGCTCGATCGCAACCACGGACCCTACGCGAAAGGCTCGACCTGGGCGGACCCCGATGCGGAGCACGCCGCCGCGCACATGCGCCGGCTGTTCGCCGACCGCACGCTGGCCGCGCAACTCGGCGCCGCGGCGCGCGAGACGATTCGCGCCCGCTTTGCCCCCGCGGTCATCGGCGCGCGTTACCGGCGGCGGCTGGAGAGCATCGCGACATTCTGAGGCCGCACCGACCTGGCTGTGGGAGCGGGTTTATCCCGCGACCTGCATTCAGTCGCGGCGTAAAGCCGCTCCCACACGCCATCAGCTCAACTTTCTCAACCAGATCTGCCCACCGCCGCCTATCGCGGCGAGCGGTAGGTGTTGCCGAAGGAATTCGTGGTGCTGATTGAAGAGCAGACCGGTGAACAGCTCGATCCGGTACGCGTGATTGTGCATCAGGAACGCGCGCAGCAGATACTGCTCGTTCCAGGCGCGGCCCTCGTCGAGCCATTCCCGCGGGTACTCGAGATTGCCGGCCACGTCGTGGATATGGATGAGCACGCCGGGCGCGAGCACGGGCAGGACGTCGAAGTAGAGCCGGTTCACGTCGCTGCCGATCTTGCTCACGTGGGACGAATCGATGAACAGCACGTCATTCTCCCGCAGCGCGGCAAAGGCCTCCAGTGGCACTTCCTGCACGCGCCGCTCAATCAGCGTGACCCGGGCGTGATCATCGATCCGCAGCAGCGGCCGCAGCCGCGTCATGTCGGGATCGATGAACGTGAAGGCGACTGCGCCGCCGAGGACCCGGTCATTGAGGTCGAGCATCGACGCGGAACTCAACCCCGACCCGACTTCGATGATCCGCTTCGGCCGCGCCTCGCGCAGCATGCCGTAGAGCATGATCGCATCGTAGTGGCCGTAAGACGGATTCTCGAGGTGGTACCGGTGGCCCTCGGTGGGCTTTTCGGGGAACGGCTGCTCTGGATACCACGCGGCAAAGCGCTGCAGTCGCTCGAGCTGGGCCGGTTCGTTGAGGTCGATGCCGGGAAACGGCGGCCCGAAGCCGCCGCGGGCGAAGGCTTCGGCGATCTCGCGGCGCGACGGCAGGGGCGAATAGAAATGGCCGGCCGGAAAAAAGGTCGGCGTATCCGCTTCATTGACCCGCAGCCGGTTCAGTTCCTCACGCAGCCGGTTGCGTTCGGCTTCGAGACGGCGGAAGCGGGGAAAAAGGCGCAGCAGCGGTTTGGAACTGAAACTCATGCGGGGATCAGCGGGACGCCCCGGGTGGTGACACGAACACCTCCAGGTTGGCCACCCGAATCGCCAGGTCGCGCGGATCCGTGCCCACTTTCTCGCCCGGGCGGTCGTTGACCAAGTGTAGAATCGTCACGCCCGGAGGCAGCACGAGGCCGAAGCGAAGCTCTTTCGGCACGTTCACCACGGTGTCCCCCCACAGCAGGCGCTCGCCCTGCATCACGCGCAACTGCCGCGGCTCGGTGACGGCACTGGCCTTGCCGCGCACGGCAATGCGGATCGGCTGGTCGGAATCGTTGGTAATTTTCAGTTCGGCGTCGCCGGTAGTCCAACGCCAGCGGTCCTTGAGATGGCGCTCCGGTCCGTGCCAGCCGGTCGACGGCACGACGCGCACGCTCTGGCGCAGGGTCGCGTCGCCGCGGACATCGTGGAATTCGTGCGGCGGCGAGAATTCAAACACGCTGGCCGCCACCGTCAGGTTGCCCGCGAGCAGAATCGGCAGCCAGCGTCCGGTCCGCGGCACGAGCACGTTGAACGCGAGCGTCATCGGCAGCAGCACGCGCGTCGAGGCGCCCGGATAGCCCTCCCACACCGGCGTGGACAGGAACAGCATCATGCCGGCGAACGCGACGCCCACCCGCCACCACCGCTCGGCGGGCCGCCAGCGCAAAACAAAGAACAGCGCCTGGACCGCGAGCGCGAGCACGGTGGCGAGCGTGGCCCCGTAAATTGCGCCCTCCTCCGGTCCCCTCGCCTCGCGCCAAGCCAGGCTGAAACGCTCCCAGTAACCGGCGAGCGGATACGTGAAGTTGCCCAGCCCGGGATCCTCGGCCGGGCCGAACTTCACGCGCACGTAGGTCATCCACGCCGCGAGCGGCAGCGCGACGAGCGCCACCGTCAGCGCGGTCCGGGCCCAGGTGCGCGGCGCGCGCCAGTCGAAGTCGAGGCCGGACGTGGCGAGCAGGCTGGTCTCCTTGCCCAGGCCGGCGAGCGCCAGCGTGACCGCGCCCGCGCCGCGGCGGCCATCCTCGAGCCAGCGCAGGCCGAGCGCCACCAGGAGCAGGCTCGGGCCGTCGACCAGCGAGTGCCGCACGCTCATGCAGACGCCGTGGGAGAAAAGGATCGCGGTCCAACGCAGCAGATTCTGCCCGTTCGTCGGCGGAAACCAGTGCAGCAACACGACCGCGAGGGCCAGCCAACTGAGGACGTTCAGCAGCGCGTGCGCCTGGATGACCCAGGCGGGCTGGCCGAGCCCGAGCGCCCAGGCGGTCCAGCAGAACAGGATGCGCTTCGCGCGGTAGGGCAGGTTGTCGATCGCCTTGAGCAGTTCCGGATTGTCGAGCGTCGGGTACAGCGCGAGCTGCACGTAGTAGGCGCCATCGTACCCGGGAGAGCTCTCGTACACGTGATGCGGCGACTCGCGCAACGCGGTGACTTTGGAGCTGCTGAGCAGATCACCGATGGAGATGAGACTCGAGAAGCCGGTGTGCCGGTTATAGAATTGCGTGATACAGCCCAGGAAGATCACCACCGCGGCCAGATAGGCCACCCGCACCGGGGAACCCAGCAGTCGCAGCAACACGCCGCCCCTGACTCTGCGCTCCACCGCGCTCATTCCGCGCTCCGCGCGAAGCGCAGGCCGAGGGAACGACGCACTCCACGCGGGCGCTTGTCATCCAAATTTGTCACAGACAGTTTGCGGCATCACAGAACGCAAGCGTCCCATGTCAAATCCGAATCCCCCCTTCGCCGCCGCCATTTGGTCGCGCGCCGCCGGGTGGATCGCCGCCGTGGCCCTCGCTGGCTACGCCGTCTTTCTCGGCTGGAATTTTTCCCCGTATGCCGGCGGGGCAGATTCGTCGGGTTACCTCAACAGCGCCCGGCTGCTGGCCACGGGCCAGCTGGCCGCCGAGCCGCGGATTCCGGCCGAGTTCGGGCCGGACGAACGGGTGATCCGGCAGCATTTCCAACCGCACGGCTTCGTGCCGTTCGACGGCAATCCCAAGCTTTCCCCCACGTATCCGGTCGGTGTGCCGCTGCACCTGGCACTGGCCGGCCGGCTCGTCGGCTGGACGGCGGCGCCCTACCTTGTCGGCCTCGCGACCGCGCTCGCCACGCTCGGTCTGATGTATGCAGTCGCCCGGCAGCTCGGGCTGCCGTCGATTCTCGCCGCGACCGGCGCGGCGATCATCGCGGTGTATCCAGTTTTTGTATTCATGTCGCTCCAGCCGCTGAGCGACACGCCGGCGACCGCGTGGAGCCTGGCCGCGGTCTGGACGGCGCTGCGCGCGCGCGACCGGGCGGGCTGGGCCGCGGCCTGCGGCGCCGCGCTGGCCGTCGCCGTCCTGGTGCGCGCGACGAATCTGCTGCTGCTGCCCGCGCTCGTGGTGCTGCTGGGGCTGGACGGACGGCGGCTCGGGCTGGCAATCATCGGCGGCCTGCCCGGCGCGATGTGGCTCGGGTACTACCAGCACGCCCTCTACGGCAGTGCGTTTCGCTCCGGCTACGTGGACATCTCGCAGGCGTTCGGCTGGGCGTACGGCGGGCCGACCGCGCTGCACTTCGCGCAATGGCTGGCGCTGCTGCTGCCGGCGGTGCTGTTGGTGCTGCCCTGGCGCAGCCGGCGGGGAAGCCCGGCCCGCGGACGCGAACTCGCGGCCCTGGCACTCTGGTTCGGCACCTTCGCCTGCTTCTATATCTTTTATGAGATCTCGCACGAGGTGTGGTGGAATCTTCGTTTCCTCCTGCCGGGAACACCCGCGTTGATCCTGGCGGGATTGCTCGGCCTCGAAGCCCTGGCTCGCGCCCGGACGCCGGCCTCGGCCCACCGGCTGCGCCTGGGTGCGGCGCTGGGATTGACCGTATGGGCGGCGGTGTTGGGCGGGTATTGGACCCAGCGCTTCCACCTTCTGCTGACCAAGACCTACGAACGCGCGTACGCCGACGCCGCGACCGCGGCGCGCGCGCGTTTCGCGCCCGGCACGCTCGTGGTGGCCGGCCTGCAGAGCGGCACCCTGCTTTATTACACGGACCTGCCGCTACTGCGCTGGGAGTTCGTCCGGCCCGAGCAATTCAGCCGCTTTCTCACCCGGGTGAAGCAGGCCGGCCGGCCGGTCGGCGCGGTGTTGCACAAGAGCGAGGAAGCCGAGGCCCTGCAGAAGAATTGTCCGGGAACCTGGACGCGGCTCGAGACGGTGCGCGATTTTTCGTTGTGGCAACTGGACGGGACCGCCCCGGCGCGCGGACCATGACGGCGCTCCCGCTCCGGCAATTTTCGGCCACGGACCGGGCGCACGGTCCGGCGGCGGGTTTGCGCTTTATGCCGGGCATGGTGCCCTGACACAAACGTGCCCGCCATGTCCGCGCCCCTGCTGCTCGACCTTTCGCATACCAGCCACACGCGGGCGCGCACCGGCATTCAGCGCGTCACGCGCTCCCTGCGATCGGCGCTCGGTCTTCGCGCGTGCGCCATCACGCACGATCCGCACCGCGGCGTCTGGCGGAAGCTCGAAGCGTGGGAGGACGCCAATCTCGCCGCGACCGGTGCGGCGACGGCGCGCGGGGCACACTGGCCGCTCGCCGCGCGGCTGCGCGGCCGGGCGCGCCGTTTCCTCGGCCGTGAGCCGGCGGGCCTGCCGGCCAATTCCGGCGTGCTCGTGCCGGAAGTTTTTTCGCCGGGCGTCGCGCACGCGCTGCCCGATCTGTTCGCGGCGACGCGGGGACCGCGCGTCGCGTTGTTTCACGATGCGATTGCGCTGCAGCTGCCTGAGCTGACCCCGACGAAGACGGTCGCGCGCTTTCCCGCCTACTTGATTGAACTGCTGACGTTCGACGGCATCGCCGCGGTCTCGGAGGATTCCGCCGCGGCGCTCACCGACTACTGGCGCTGGCTCGGAACCCCGCGCCCGCCGCCGGTCCAGGCCATCCCGCTCGGGGTCGACCTGCCGCCGGTGGCGTCGTCCTCCCGGGTGCCACCGGAAGCGGAGCCAACCGTGCTGTCGGTCGGCAGCATCGAAGGCCGGAAAAATCACCTCGCATTGCTCGACGCCTGCGAGCGTCTCTGGGCCGGCGGCGCGACGTTCACGCTCCACCTCATCGGCCTCGCGCATCCGCAGACGGGAGCGGCGGCGCAGCGGCGGATTCGTGAACTGCAGGCGTCGGGCCGAGCGCTACGCTACGATGGGCCAGTCTCGGACGCCGCGCTCGACGCCGCCTATGCGCGCTGTCAGTTCACGGTGTATCCCTCGCTGCGTGAGGGTTTCGGTCTGCCCGTGATCGAGAGCCTGGCCCACGGCAAACCGTGCATCTGCTCCGGTCGCGGCGCGTTGGGCGAATCGGCCCGCGGCGGCGGGTGCGTGCGCCTCGACGACGTCAGCGCCGACGCGATTGCAGCCGCCATCGGACGACTGCTCCACTCTCCGCCGGAAACCGCCGCGCTCGCGACCGAGGCACGGGCCCGGCGCTTTCGCACCTGGAGTGACTATGCGGACGCGCTGGTCGGTTGGATGGGCGTTCTGGCGATCCGTGATCCAGCTCGGCGCTGAACCGCGACGGCGAAAAACCTGCGTCTGCCACCCGTGCATAGAAATGCACCGGACGCTCGCGGCGCGGACCTTTGCGTTTGCAAAGGGCATGGCGGCTGCTATCGGTGGCCGCGCAAATGGCGTTATCT
>JADZEE010000087.1 GCA_020850735.1 Gammaproteobacteria bacterium
CTCGATGCCGGCCATGGCATCGTCGACGAGCTGGCCGATGGTGGGCTGGCGCGCCTGGGCCTTCAGGTGTTGCCAGCGCGCCTCGGGTGGCACCCAGAAGATGTTGAGCGCGCGGTACTCGTCCTGATCCTCGGGGTCGGCGCCCTGGTGGCGTTCGGCGTCGAGCCGGGCGTGCTGCTCCTCGAAGGCGTCGGAGATGTATTTGAGGAAGATGAGCCCGAGCACGACGTGCTTGTACTCGCTCGCGTCCATGGAGCCACGGAGCGCATCGGCCATCAGCCAGAGCTGGGCTTCGTAGCCGACGTTGGCGGATGTTTTCGCTTTGGTTGTTGCTTTCTTCTTCGCTCGCGCCACGAATTAGTCTCCGCCGCTGACTGTCAAGCGTTTAAGGCACGCTATCGCACGTCGAACGCTTTCGGACGTGGCTGCTGCTTTGTTGGGGCGCCAATGATTAGAGACGAACTCCATCAGCCTTGATGAGTAGGCTGGACCGACTGCCCGTCCGCTGCTTTCGCGTGGCACCATGTCCTCTCGAATCGCCCGACGTCGTGACCTTGCGGCGATGTTCACCAGCGCCGTTTTCGGATTATCAATGGCCTCCGGGTCGCGCGGAATGCGTGCGCGAGAGACACCTATGAACGATGCCAGAGCCTCCGCGTCGGCCATGAGCCAGGCCTCAATTGCTCTGACAGCAATGCGGAAGCACAACATCGGTGCCGGCGCCGGAATCCATGCCTGCCGCATTGGTGGCGCACAGTCCGCGTCTTGATCCAGGTCGACCAGAACGAGCCATGGCGCGCGCCGGGCTGCCTCGTTGTAGCCGCCGATCTGGCGCTGCAGATTGGGTTTGCCTCTGCGGCCATACGCAGGGCCGGGAATCGCCCCGACATGGCGAATGAGCCGGGCGGCGACCACTTCATCGACTACCCCCTCAACCGCGGCACAGATCGTAACCGTGTCGGCCACGCTCAGGGATCCCCGAACAGGGTGAGCTGCGCGGCCTGAGTGGGCCGGGTCTTAGGAATCACCGCATCTGCCAGAGTCAACCCACCCCGCAGCAGATCCTGGATGTCTTCGTGCGACGCGGCGGTGGTCACCTCGGTACCTTCAGCGCCCGGTTGGAGCAGTAGCACCTCGTCAAGGCCTATGCCTTCATCTCTCAGCAGATCTGGAGAATGGGTGCTCAGAAATATCTGGCGCCCGGTGCGCCGCTGCATGCGCGCGAGCATTTGTGGCAGCACACCGACTATTTCAGGATGCAATGACAGTTCCGGTTCTTCGAGTAGTAGCGGTCCCTCCTTATCCAGCGCCACCCACAAAAGCCCCATAAGGCGCAGGGTTCCATCGGAAAACTGTTCTTCCGTCTGCCATGCGCCCTGTGGGCGCCAGTGTTGGTACTTTCCCCGCAAGTGAGGCATGCCTCGTGCGTCCCGCCACAACTCGATTTCCTGAAGCTGGGGAATAGCGACTCGCAGTGCCTCCTGAATGCGACGCAGTCGGGATTTTTGCGTTCGCTCAGGCGTCTTGGCCACCTGTTCGAGGAAATCTCCGCCCCATGGGTCGTTCGTTCGGCCGACGGAGCGATCTGGCTCGCGAACGAGCTGCGGAACGATATGCAGGTAACGTATGGTCGCGAAGAAGCTCGCAACTGCACGAAACTCCTTGTTGACGTTGACCTGCTCGAGGTGCGTCTGAGTTAACTGTTGTGGGTCCGACTCGTCGGCCGGCGCTGGACGTTTCAAGAGAACTTCGCCGTTGCGAATCACCTTTTCTTTTCGAACGAGCGGTCTCCGCTGATTATCTTGATGGAACGCGAGCTCGTACTCCCACATGTCTTCGCCCTGCCCGTTCTGGAGCGTGACGGAGATTTCGACGTCGGGATTTCTTCTGGCTGCGAGGCAGCGAATAGCCGAGACGCCCGATCGCCATGCAATGGCCTCCTGAAAGCCACCACCGGTCGTTGTCAGGTCTCGCAGGAACCGAAACGCGTCCAGGCAGTTCGACTTCCCGGATGCATTAGGACCGACGAGAAACAACCGATCCTGGATATTCACTTCTACCCGGATGAAATTCTTCCAGTTCTTCAGGGTGATCTTTCGGATCTTCATCGGGTTACCTCGGAAATATTGCGAGCCTGTCGCGCTGCGCTCGAATCCTGATAGAAAGAACTCAGAGTCCTTCTATCGGGGCACATTGATTTGCCATTCACTACGATTCCCCTGCAGCCCCTTCGATCAGTCTGACCACCCGCTGCTCGACCTCTCGCGTCACTCGCAGCATGGCCTCGACGAGCTGCTCGTCGACGTCCATCTCGCCCTCGTATTCAGCAAGATTACGCTTGCGGTGGGCCTGGTCCAGCACGCGCCACTGCTCGTTCGGCAGATCGATGGTGTGCTGCAGGCACTGGAAGACCAGGTAGCGGGATTCGGAGCGGTAGCCGGTGGCCCGCAGCGCCGCGAGCGCCAGGGCGTGGGCCGCGTTGTAGGCGAGGTCGAAGCGGCTCTCGAGGCTGAGCGCGGTTCGCTCGGCATCGGTGAGACGCCGGTTACCGGAACGCAGCAGCCCTTCCAGTTCAGCCTTGACTGGCGGCTCCGGCTTGAGCTTACCCGTACGCACCAGGTTGTCGAGCTCACGCTGCGTCATTATCACTTCCGATAAGGACGAGGTGCTCGCCTGCGAGCACGCGGGTCAGGAAGGGGTTGCCGGCCGCGCGGCGGTCGTCGAATTCCTGCCTGGTGTAGAGCGTCGGGTTGATCTTGCGGTCGAGGCTCGCCTCCACCGGCGCGAGCGCCGAGTAGAGCGCTTCCAGGGTCAGGTCATCGGCGACGACGAGCAGGTCGATGTCGCTGCTCGCGGTGACCGTGCCTTTGACGACGGAGCCGTAGATCAGGGCGAGCGTGATGCCCTCGGCGAGCGGCGCGAGCGCCTGGCGAATGGGCGCCACCATGGCGACGGTCTTGCGCACCAGGGCGCACAGCTCCTCGAAGACCGGGCAGTCGGGGTTGGCCTGGTAATGTTTCTGCTTGCCGATGCGCTTGACGGTAACCAGGCCGCTGGAACTCAGTCGCTTCAACTCGCGCTGCACGGCGCCGGAACCGGAGCCGGTGAGCTCGATCAGCTCGCTCGCGAAAAAGCTGCGGGACGGCTGGCCGAACAGCAGCGCCAGTACGCGTTGCTGGGTGGTGGTGAACAGGGCGTCGGCGAGGCTCGTGGGTTCATCGATCCGGCCAGCGGCCGCCTTGCGGCGGGCCGGGCGGGAGGACAGTGTCGGCGCTATGTTTCCCATTTCGGGCATATTAATACCCTAATCGGGCATAATTCAACCTAGTTCTTTCTGGGGTGCCCTGCAGGGTCGGCGACTCCGCTGGTAAAGCAGGCTTTCCCGGCATGCATCAGTGGTAAAGCCATCCTTAGCAATACACGGGCGGTCGCGCCGGCTTATCGATCCCGTCTCACCCGCCTCACGCGCCCGGTCAGGAATCTGATCGATATTACTTTTCGATTTGCGAGACGGCTTGAAGGTTTTTCCGTCAGGCATTCGAGGATGCAACGAGTCGTTCCAGTCACCCTGAAATTCATCGCGATGCAACGAGAGCGCATTCATCTCTTTCGTGCTGGCAACAGCGCCGGTCGGATAGGCGCGCTTGTCGAGCCAGGCCTTTACGCGAAGTCCGGCTTCGGTTCTGGTGTTGCCGATCCAGTCGACAATGCTCTCGAAGGTGCACAGCGCTTTGCCACGCCAGTTGCGCGTGATGTGACAGAACAAGCGATGTTCGATCGTGTTCCACTTAATGGTGCCGGGCGGAAAATGACTGACGCGGATCTGCTGCGCATCCACCAACGCTTCGAGCGCCGCCTGCAGCCCCGGTTGCGAGGCATCCAGACGTGGACGCCCCGCGCCTGCGCGACGGCTGCGCGCATCCGGAGCCACCGCCGACTCGATCTCCAGCCGACCGGCTCGTACCGTCGGGCGCGACAATCCGGTCGCCGAAGACACCAACGAGTCGCCGCCGTGCCCGATCGCTCGCGACTTCGTATTCAGATGTCCGCGGCAAGTCCGATCGTGTGCTTCTGTAAAGCAGCTGGAACTCGGTCACGCGCGCCATGGTCATGAAAGAGAATCGACCGGACGTATTTCTCGCTCATACGTCGGCAAGCTCCTCGCAAAGATCCGGCAGCGAGACAGCTTCGACGTCCTCGGCGAGGGGGAATCGCTCGACGCCGCCGTACACCACACGTCGACGCAGCGGTTTAACGGTATCGCAGGCCGCGTGATAACCGCGTTCCAGCTTCGGTGCGAGACCGCGCTTGATCTCGATCGCCCAGGGCTTGCGCTCGCCGGGGCGCTGGAGCAGCAGGTCGATTTCCGCCCCGACCGCGGTGCGGAAAAAGTACGCTTCCGTGCCGGCCGGGGCGGCGCCGATCAGCGACTCGATCGCGAGGCCCTCCCAGCTTCCGCCGGCCACCGGATGGGCCAGCAGGGCCTCGTGATCGCCGATGCCAAGCAGTGCATGCACCAAGCCGCTGTCCCGAACGTAGATTTTGGGTGACTTGACCAGTCGCTTCTTGACGTTGCCATGCCAAGGCGCAAGCCGGCGGACGAGCAGCAGGTCCACGAGCAGGTCCAGGTAAGCCGCCACCGTCTTGCCATCCACCGCGAGCGCACGGGCCAGTACTGCGGCATTGAGCAGAGCGCCTTGCTGGTGCGACAGCATGGTCCAGAACCGGCGCAGGGTCTCGGCCGCAATGCGTGGCCCGAGCTGCGGGATGTCCCGCTCCAGGTAGGTACGGATGAAGTCGCCGCGCCAGCGCAGGCTCGCCGCATCGGAATCGGCCAGCAGGCTTTCCGGAAAGCCACCCCGCAGCCAGAGGGCATCCAGGCGATCGCGATCAACCTCGCCAGCGTCGACCGGTGCCAGTTCCAGATAGCGGATGCGGCCGGCGAGCGTTTCACTGGATTGCTTGAGCAGGTCGATGGACGCTGAACCCAACACGAGGAAACGGCCATTGCTCTTGCCTTGGCCCTGCCCGCGACGGCGGCCGGTGTCGATAAGCCCGCGCAGGCTCCGGAAGAGCTGGGGCGTGCGCTGGATCTCGTCCAGGATCACCAGCTTGTCCGCGTGCTGCGCGAGGTAGAGCTCGGGCTCGGCCAGTTTGGCGCGGTCGGCCTCCGATTCGAGATCGAGATAGATGGCTGGCCGGGATTCGGCGACCTCGAGCGCCAGCGTGGTCTTGCCGACCTGGCGTGGCCCGAGCAGGGCCACTACCGGAGTCTCGTCGAGGGCGGCGGTGAGCGCGGGGAAGAGCCGGCGGGGAATCATTCGTGCAATTATGGAGTGACATTCCAGAATTACAAGGATAGCGTCGCTGCTCGATTTCGCACGACGCTGCCGCCGAAGGTCGCCCGCGAAGCTCCCGATCCGGGATCGATGCCGCCTTGATGGCAAGCCTTCCTTGACTAGCGGTTGCCGCGCATGTCACTAGCTTAGCTATCGCTCGCTATTGACGTGCACGGCTTTGCGCGATGGCGGCGGGCAGGCTTCGGGGTCGGCCGGTTATTCCCCTGCAATAATCGGACTCCCGACGACGACAACGGCGGCACGACGCCCGCGTAGCGCAAGCTCATGTCGCCGGCTTGGCAGCGCACGGCCAGCGTCTTCAGGTAGCCGCGCGGCGAGTGCTCGAACGCGCCAGCCGCCAGTGCGCCTGCCCGCTCGTCGATGACGAGTGGGGCGCCGGCGTTGTCGAGGAGCCGGCCACGAGTCGCTTTGCCGGCGCCTGCATCTCGTCCTCGGTGCGCCGCGCCCGGTCTTCGGCACCGCGCTTGGTGCGGAACGTCTTGATCGCCGCCGGCCAGCGGCGCTTGCGGATGGTTGCCACGGTCGCCTTCGGAGCACAGGCGTTCCGGAAGTGTACCGAGCGACACGCCGGCTAGAACTGCAAACGCTGCGGGGTAATGAATTGATTGGTGGCCAGGGCCGGAATCGAACCAGCGACACGCGGATTTTCAGTCCGCTGCTCTACCAACTGAGCTACCTGGCCGTGCGGATCCCGATGAGTCGGGGGAGGGCGAGGGGCGGTATTTAAGCGGGTGGTCCGGGGAGAGTCAAGCCGGCCCGGCGGCGGTGGTGTGCGTTGAGCTGCGCACCCGCGCAGCGCCGCGGACACGGCGGGTGGGGCGCGCCGCTACTTCGACGGTGGCACGAACTCCCCGGGCGCGGCCGAGCCTTCGCCGAAGAAGAATTTCTCCATCTCGGTTTCCAGGAACTTGCGGTGCTCGGCTTCGATGGGCGTGAGCCGGTATTCGTTGATGAGCATGGTCTGATGGTCCAGCCACGTTTGCCAGGCTTCTTTGCTCACGTTCTGGAAGATGCGCTGGCCCAGCGGGCCCGGGTAGGGGGGCAGCTTGAGGCCTTCGGCCTCGCGGCCGAGCTTGACGCAGTTGACCATGCGGGTCATGTCGGATCTCCCTTTGCCGTGGGCTCGAGGCGGCGCAGCAGCGCCGCGACCGGGGCCGCCAGGCCGACATCGGCGTGACGGCCGCCGTTATACCAAAGCGTGTCGCCAGCGTCCAAGGCGCGCGCGCCGGCCGGCGCGCCGTCCACGAGCACCGGCGTGATGTCGAGGTGAAAGTGCGTGAAGCTGTGCCGCAGCGCCGGCCACGGTCGCTGCGCGGTGACCGTGAACGCGTAGCGGGCGCGACAGTAGGCGACCAGATCCGCCTCCGGCGGGCATTCCGGCAGGCTCCACAGGCCGCCCCAGATCCCGCTCGGCGGGCGGCGCTCGAGCAGTACGCTGCGGTCCGGTCCGCGCAGCAGCAACAGCCGCGTGCTGCGGGTCGGATTGGTTCTGCGCGGCCGTGCGGCGGGCAGCTCGCCGGTGCGCTCGTCGGCGCGTGCGCGGCAATCCGCGGCGAGCGGGCAAACGCTGCACCGCGGGCGCGCCCGTGTGCACACGGTTGCACCCAGGTCCATGATCGCCTGGGTGTAGGCGGCGACGCGCCGCCGCGGTGTGTGCGCTTCGGCGAGCGTCCACAGCGCGCGCGTCACCGCCGGGTCGCCCGGCCAGCCGTCGATGGCGTGGTAGCGCGCCAGGACCCGCTTGACGTTGCCGTCCAGGATCGGTGCGCGCCGGGCGTGGGCGAGGGCGAGGATGGCGCCGGCGGTGGAACGGCCGATGCCCGGCAGATCGGTGAGCGCGTGTGGATCCGCCGGCAGCTCGCCGGCGTGACGTTCGGCGATGGCGCGTGCCGCCGCATGCAGGTTGCGGGCGCGGGCGTAATAGCCGAGTCCCGACCAGTGTCGCAGTACCTCGTCGAGGCTCGCCGACGCGAGTGCGCCGGCGTCCGGAAAACGCGCCACGAAACGCTCGAAGTACGGGATCACCGTAGCCACCCGGGTCTGCTGCAACATGACCTCGGAGATCCACACGCGGTAGGCGTTGCGTTCGCACTGCCAGGGCAGATCCTTGCGTCCATGCCGATCCCACCAGGCGAGCAGGCGCGGTGCGAGAGCGTTCAATCGCGCCCGCCCGCCCGTGCCCGGATCGCCGCTCGCCGCGGCGGCGACCGGCCCGCCACCGCCGCCTTCATGGCGACGCGCCATCGGCGGCCCTCGCCAGCTCCTCGATCCGCAGCATCGACGCGATCAGCTCCTTGCGCAGCTTCTGCTTGACGATCCACGGGCCGATGAGGGGGGGCACCCAGAAATCCGGCTCGCGGTAGGTGCTGAAGCGCAGGATGGTGGTGCGCGGGCCGGCGGCGACGATCTCCCAGCGCGAGGCGCCGGCGCGGAAATCGCTCTGCGCGGGAATGATGGTCGTGACGATGACGCCATCGGGTTGCTCTTCGACGTCCTCGGTCATGACGAAGTCGAAGCAGAACACCAACACACAGGTGTGCGCATCGATCCGACGCTTCGCGTGGCGGTCGTCGTAGCGCTCGATGAGGCGCGAGGCGGTGAACATGTCGCTCACGCGGGCGATGCGATCGTGGTCGAGGGCGATCGCGCGCACGTTGGCGACCGGAGCGTCGAGGCGCAGCTCGGCGCTGGCGCTGTAGCGGCCGTTGGCGTAGCTGACCGCCGCCTGTTCGATCGTGCCCGCCGCCGCGGTGCAGGCCGCGAGGCACAGGGCGCTCGCCGTGATCCGGCGCCGTCGGCGCGACCTGGACGCTGCTGTGACTCCCGCGTTCAGGCTTGCTTGCATCGACCGGATCCCGGCGTGAGCCGCGCGCTTGCGCCGGCGCGCCGGGTCTATTTCTTGAACAACCCCTTGAGGGCGTCCTGGAGGAGCTCTTCGGGTTTCGCCGGTGCCGGTGCGGGCGCCGGCGCCGCGGTGCCGCCTGGCACGGGCGCTGCCCGCGGCGCGGCCTGCTGCTTGGGCAAACCGAGGGCGTCGCCGAGCTTGTCCTTCACCGTGTCCTGGAGCATCTTGCCGGCGACGGACTTGGCCAGCTTGGAGTAATCGGGTTTGCAGGCGCCGGCGATGTCGTCGAGCGCGCCCGCGCAGCGGATCGGGATCTTGTAGCCGCCGAGGTTGTAGGTGTCGGTACCCGCGACCGTGCGCCCCTGTTCGACGCCGACCTCGATCTTGTACTTCATCTGCCCGGTCACCAGGTTCGCGAGCATGCCGTCGCCGGTGGCGAGGATGCCCGGTGAGCGCAAGATCAGATCGTTGTTGAACACGACGCCGTTCTTGACGTCGAGCGTGCCGGTGAGTTGTTCGAAGTTTGTGTCGCCGCCCTGCTGTTTCAGGGCCGCGATGCGGGTGACATCCTTGCTCTCGAAAATGATTTCCGCCTGCTCGAGCACCTTGCGCGCGTCGATGCCGTGCAGGATGCCGTTCTTGACCTCGAAGCTGCCGTTACCGTTGAGCGTGCGGATCAGGGCGTCCGAATCGCGACCCGCCGCAGTGAGGTTCAGGGACACCGAGCCGACGCCCTCGAGCTTGTCGTTGCGGGCGTAGTCGCGCAGCAGCGGGCCGAGCTGGACACCGGCGAGCGTGCTGCTGACGTCGAGCTTGACCTGCTTGCCGGTGGCGTCGAGGTGGACCTTGCCGTCGTAGCGACCCTGGTAGAGCCGGGCGGCGGCCGGATCGATGCCGAGCCGGCCGTCGCGGGCGTTGACGGACACCTTGACGTCGGTCATTTTCGCGCCCGACAGCTCGAGCTGGCCGATGGCGAGATTGCCCTTGAGCTTGAGCGCGCGCAGGGTTTCGATCGGCAGCTGGGCCGCGCCCGCGGCGGCGGCCTCGGGCGTCGGTGGCGCGCCGGCCTTGCCCGGGGTCTTGGGCGGCAGGTAGCGATCGGCATTGAGCTTGTCGATGCCCAGACCGAACTGGATGTCCGGATCGGCGAAGCCCTGCACCGCGAGATCGCCGGTGATGGACGTCTCGTCGAGGGTGAGCGCGAGCTTGCTCAGGCTGACGCTGTCGGCGGTGCCCGCGATGTCGGTCCTGAGCGCGACCTGTCCGAGCACCTTGGGATCGGCGGTCCTGGGCACTTCCTGATTGAGCTGGCGCAGCAGCGCGCGCAGATTGAACGGCGCCACCGACAGCTGGCCGCCGAAGGCCGGCGCGTCGACGATCCGGGTCGCGTCGATGCGGCCCTCGACGTTCAGCCCGAGTCCCTTGAGCGACAGATCGGCGACCGACGCCGTCTGCTTGTCGAGGTTGGCTTTCGCGTTCGCACCGAAGCTCACCGTCACCGGCGAGTTCGGGATGTCCTTGCCGGCGACGGTCGCCTGGACCGTCAGCGGCTGCAGGGTGAAATCGTTGCCCGAGCCCGAGATACCGGCGTCGGCCGTGATCGACTGCACGACTTGCGCGAGCCCGGCCTGATCCAGCGCTCGCAGCAGCGGTCCCGGGCGCTCGCCGCGTACGGCGAGCTGGCCGCTGATCGAGCCGTTGCTGGCGCCGAAATTGTTCGCCTTGAGGTTGCCGATCGCGTTTACGCCGATGCCACTGGCGCTGAACTGCGGCAGATCGATGCGGCCGCTGCCCATGTCGACGTCGAAGCGGGTCGCCATCTCGAAGGCCTTGTCCGGCGCTTGGGCGAGCTTGCGACCGATCTCGGCGAGCGCGGGTTTGTCGCCGCCCTGCAAGGCACCGGCGACGATCAGCAGCGCCGGCAGATCCGCACCCTTGGCGTTCAGCTCGCCCTTGACGGCTGCCTGGTCGCCCTTGACGTTGCGTGCCTCCAGGTGGCCGCCGATGCTCGCGCCGACGAGCTGTGCCGTGAGCCTGGGCAGGTTCACCGTGCCCTTGCCGTAGTCGGCGTCGAGCTCCAGGGCGACGTCGAACGCGCGGTTCGGATGGTCGGCCAGCGCCTTGCCGGCGCGGGTGAGGGAGGCGTTCTTGCCGGCCTGGAACTGGCCGCCCACGCGCAGCAGCGTCGGCAGGTCCGGCCCGGCGGCCTTGAGCGTGCCCTTGACCGCCGGCGCGCCGGTGTCGATGGCCGCGGCGGTGAGTCCGCCGGTGATGGTGGCGCCGACCGCCTTGATCGTGAGATCCGCGAGCGTCGCATCGCCCGATTTCATGTCCGCGTCGACTTTCGCGGTCACCGCGTAGGACCGGTCGGCGAGGCGCGCGATCTGATCGGCGAGCGCCTTCACCTCGAGCACTCGGAACACCTGGGAGAGATCGTCGCCTTGCACCGCGAGCGCGGCCTGTACCGCCGGCGCGTCGGTGTCGATGCGGCTCGCGGTGAGATTGCCGGTGGCGGTCGCACCGAGCGCGGCGAGCGCGAGATCGGCGACACGGGCGGTGCCGGCGTCGAGATCGACGTCGACGCTCGCGGTCATGGTGATCGGCGCCTTGCCGTCGGGCACGTTGGGACCCCGATACTCGCCCTTCACCGCGAACGGTTGCAGTTTGAAGCGTTGGCCGCTCTCGTCGTAGGCGACCGTGCCGGTGAGCGCGATGTCGCCCTCGAGCCTGGGTTTGTCGGCGGCGAAATCCGCGGCGAGCGTGAGCTCGATCGGCTGACCGAGCTCGAGCGCGCCCGTGGTCGCATTCAGGTGCCCCACCTTCCACGACCGGCCCGCGCCGGCGTCGGTGTAGGACAGCCCGGCATCCTTGACGTCGACGCCGCCCACCGCGAACGCGGCGAGCTGCATCGGTTCGTACTGCTGCCGCGGTTCACCGGGCTGCGCCAGGTCCTCCCAGTTCGTGCGGCCGTTCGCGGCGACCGCGAGGTTGATCACCGCGCCGTGCAGGCGCACGGTGTCCATCTCGATCTCCTTGCGCAGCAGCGCCAGCAGCTTCACCCGGGCCTCGAGCAGATCGACGTGCAGGAACGGCTCGTCGCTGAAGCCCGCGGGGTTGCCGAGCGTGACGCCCCGGACCGTCAGACCGAGCCACGGATACCAGCTCATGTCGATGTCGCCCGCAATCGTGAGCTTGCGTCCCGTGCGCGCCTGGACCTTCTCGACGATCCAGCCCTTGTGGTCGTTCGGGTCGAGAAACGCGGGTACGGCGACGACGGCACCGATGGCGATCACGACGAGAAGAAAAAAGACGAACAGGACGAGCTTCAGGACGGTCTTCATGGCGTACCTCCTTCGTATTCACCGGCGCGACGCGCGTCGCCACGAACCCGGTCGGCCGGGTAGCGTTGCTCGTTGCGTGCAAGCTTGGCAAAGGCCGCCGCGAGCAGATCCACCTCGAGCTTGTCCGCCGTACGCACCAGGTATATGAGTATGTCGGCGAGCTCCTCGGCCACGGCGTCGCGCTTGGCGGGTGCCAGCGTCCGGCTGTCGGCCTCGCTCAGCCACTGGAAGTGCTCCACCAGCTCCGCCGCCTCGGCGATGAGCGCCATCGCCAGATTCTTGGGTGAATGGAACTGGTCCCAGTCGCGCGCCTGCGCGAATGCGGCCAGCCGGATCCGCAGGGATTCCAGCGTCGCGGCCGGGGCGGAGCGGGTATCGGAGCCGGGGCCCGTCACTTCGCGCCGACCGCGCTCAGGCGCGCGCGCGCCCGGCCGGCTGCCGCGCGGACCTGCTCCGGCGCCGTCCCGCCGACGTGGTCGCGCGCCGCAACCGAGCCCTCGAGCGTCAGGACCGCGAACACGTCGTCCTCGATCTGCGGTGCGAACTCGCGCAAGGTCTCGAGTGCCAAGGCGTCCAGATCGACGCCCTGCTCGCTGGCGTGGCGCACCGCGCGGCCGACGATGGCATGCGCGTCGCGAAACGGTACGCCCTTGCGCACCAGGTAGTCGGCGAGATCGGTGGCGGTGGTGTATCCGTCCCGGGCGGCGGCGCGCATCCTTTCGCGCCTGATCTCGATGTGCGGCACGAGATCGGCATAAGCCCGCAGGCACTGCCCCAGTGTGACCGCCGCGTCGAACAGGGGTTCCTTGTCTTCCTGGTTGTCCTTGTTGTAAGCGAGCGGCTGGCCCTTCATGAGCGTGAGCAAGGCCACCAGATCGCCGAATACACGCCCGCTCTTGCCGCGCACGAGCTCGGGGACGTCGGGGTTTTTCTTCTGCGGCATGATCGAGGAGCCGGTGCAGAACCTGTCGGGCAGCTCGACGAAACCGAATTGCGGCGAGCTCCACAGCACCAGCTCCTCGGAAAAACGCGACAGGTGCATCATCGCGAGGCTCGCGGCGGCGGTGAACTCGATGGCGAAATCGCGGTCGCTGACCGCGTCGAGCGAGTTCTCGCACACGCTCTCGAAGCCGAGCAGCTCGGCCGTGTAGGCGCGGTCGATGGGAAAGCTCGTGCCGGCGAGCGCGGCCGCACCGAGCGGCATGCGGTTGACCCGCTTGCGGCAGTCCGCCAGCCGCTCACGGTCGCGCAGCAGCATCTCCACCCAGGCGAGCAGGTGGTGGCCGAAGGTGACGGGCTGCGCCGGCTGCAGATGGGTGTAGCCCGGCATGATGGTCTGGGCCTCGCGCTCGGCGCAGTCGATGAGCGCGTTCGCGAGGCGCTCGATCTCGGCGGTGATGGCGTCGATCTCGGCGCGCAGGTACAACCGCACGTCGGTGGCGACCTGATCGTTGCGCGAGCGCGCGGTGTGCAGCTTCTTGCCCACGGCACCGATGCGCTCGGTCAGGCGCGCCTCGATGTTCATGTGCACGTCTTCGAGCTCGTCGATCCACGCGAACTCGCCGCGCTCGATGTCGATGCGGATGTCCTCGAGCCCGCCGACGATGGCGTCGCACTCGGCACCGGTCAGCATGCCGCAGCGCGCAAGCATGCGCGCGTGCGCGACCGAGCCGGTGATGTCGCAGGCATAAAGCCGCTGATCGAAACCGACCGAGGCGGTAAACTCCTCCACGAAGCGGTTGGTCGCTTCGGAGAAGCGACCACCCCAAAGCCTGTCATTGCCCGGATCGCCTGTCATTGATGGGTACGCGCGCGGATATGCGGACAGTATAACGTATGCCGTTTCCACCCGACCGGGCCGGGCAGAGCGCGCCGTGACGGTGCGCACGTGAAGGGCGCGCGCCTGCACGGGGCCGATCCGTGGCGCGGTGGCCGCGTCGACGACGGCCTGTTCCTGCCCGACTTCTGTTCGATCCGCGTGGTATTCGTCGTCGTCGTGCTGTCGGAGCTGCTGGCGTTCATGTTTGCGCTGGTGGCGACCACGGGCCTGTGGCGGCGGCTGGACGATCTTGCCCTCATCTCGCTGCTGGTGCAGTGGACGGCGCTCGCCTGCACGGCGGTTCTGTGCGTGCTGCGGCGCGCGCTGTTGCGCCTGTCCGAAGTCGGGGCGGCGACCGCGGCCTACCTGCTGATCCTGCTGGTGACCGCCGTGGTCAGCGAGGCGGCGTGGTGGAGTGTCGGCGGTTTCGATCCGGAGCGGCGGCTGATCGCGGCGGAGCACGGGGAGTTCCTGTTCCGCAACCTGTCGGTGTGCGCACTGGTCGCGGCGGTCGCGCTACGCTACTGCTACGTGCAGTATCATTGGCAGCGCCAGCTGCAGGCGGAATTGCAGGCGCGCCTGCAGGCCCTGCAGGCGCGCATCCGGCCGCATTTCTTTTTCAACTGCATGAACACGATCGCGAGCCTGACCCGGATCCGGCCGGCGGCGGCGGAGCGGGCCGTGGAGGATCTCGCCGATCTGTTCCGTGCCAGCCTTGCCGATGCGCGCGACCTGGTGCCGGTGGGTGAGGAAATCGCGCTCAGCCGCAAGTACCTGGACATCGAGCAATTGCGCCTGGGCGAGCGCCTGCGGGTGGAGTGGGAGGTGGCCGATCTGCCTGCCGCCTGCCGCCTGCCTGCGCTCAGCCTGCAGCCGCTGGTGGAAAACGCCGTCTACCACGGCATCGAACCGCGCCCCGGCGGGGGCAGCCTGCGCGTGCGCGGGTGGACCGAGGCCGGCCGGATGCTGCTGGAAGTATGCAATCCGCTGCCGACCCCCGGGGCGGGGCAGCGGCCCGGCAACCGCGTCGCCCAGGACAACGTCCGCCAGCGCCTCGCCGCCCATTTCGGCGCCGCGGCGACGCTGGAGGTGCAAGTGCGCAGCGACGAATACCGCGTGCGGATCGCGATTCCGCTCCAGGACGGGGAGAACCGGGCATGAGCACCGCACCACGGCGGATACGCGTGCTGGTGGTCGACGATGAGCCGTTGGCGCGGCAACGCCTGCGGGCCCTGCTGGAAGACATCGGCACGAGCACCGTGGTCGCCGAGGCGGGCACGGGGCAGGACGCGATCGCGGCGGTCGCGCAGGAACGGCCCGACGTCGTCCTGCTCGACATCCGCATGCCCGGCATGGACGGGCTCGAAGCGGCGCGCCACCTCGCCGCGCTGCCGGCCGCGCCGGCGGTGGTGTTCACCACGGCGTACGGCGACCACGCGCTGGCCGCCTTCCAGGCGAATGCCGTCGCCTATCTGCTCAAACCCGTGCGCCAGGATCAGCTGGCACAGGCGCTCGAGCGCGCCGCGGCCCTGTCCGGCACCCGCCTCGAGGCGCTCGCGGCCGCGGGCCACGGCGACGGCGGGCGCACGCACGTCAGTGCGGTCATCGGCGGCAATCTGCGCCTGGTCCCGGTCGCCGAGGTGCGCTGTTTTCTTGCCGAGCAGAAGTACGTCACGGTGATCTGGCCCGGCGGGGACGTTCCCATCGAGGACCCCTTGAAGGCGCTCGAAGATGAATTCGCCGGCCGGTTCCTGCGCATCCATCGCAACGCACTGATCGCCGTCGCCCACGTCGACGGTCTGGTGCGCAGCCCCGATGGCGGCTGGCGCGTGGCGCTGCGCGGCATCGATCGCCAGTTCCCGGTCAGTCGCCGGCTGCTGGCCGGTGTGCGCAAGTGGCTGCGCGGCTGAAGCGGCGCTCGCCGACGCCGCCACGGCGGGCCGCAACCGCTCAACGGCGTTGCAGATCGCCCCACAGGGCCTGCAGCGCCGCGAGCGCCACCACGGCCGCGGTCTCGGTACGCAGGATGCGCGGTCCCAGACGCACCGGGGTGTAACCGGCCGCCCCGGCGGCGTCGATTTCCTCCGGCGCGAGCCCGCCCTCGGGCCCGATCAGCACGGTCACCGGACCGGCCGGGGGCGGCAGTTGCGCGAGCGTGCGGGGCGCCTCGGCACGCAGTACCAGGCGCAGCGCCGGACGGTCGTCGGCGAGCCAGTCGGCGAGTGCGGCCGGCGCGCGCACCGGCGGCACGCGGCAACGGCCGCACTGCTCGCAGGCGCTCACGACCACGCCGCGCCAGTGCTGCAGCCGACTCGCGCTGCGCGCGGCATCGAGACGGACCGTCGAACGCGCGGTTGCGAGCGGTACGATGCGCGCGACGCCGAGCTCGACCGCTTTTTGCAGCGTGTAGTCCATGCGCTCGCCGCGCGAGATGCCCTGGGCCAGGGTCAGATCCAGGGCGCTTTCGCGGTCGACGTCGACGAAACGCCCGACCTGGCAGTGCACGACGCGCTTGCCGATGGACGCGATCCGCGCTTCGTATTCGCCCCCGCGGCCGTCGAACAGCACCACCGGGGAGCCGACGCGCGCCCGCAGTACGCGCGCCAGGTGAGCGCCGGCGGTCGCGTGCAGATCGACGCCCGCCCCGGCGGTCAGCGGACCGGCGACGTGAAAGCGTGGTACGCGCATCGCCTCACACCCGCGTCGCCCGATCGATCCCCTCGGTGGCGACCTCGGCGAGCATGCGGATCTCGTCCCCGGTGATCACGTACGGGGGCATGAAGTAGACGACGTTGCCGAGCGGACGCAGCAGCACGCCGTGCGACAGCGCGTGTTCGTACACGCGCAGGCCGCGGCGTTCCTGCCAGGGGAAGGGCTCGCGGGTGTCGCGATCGCGCACCATCTCGATGGCCAGGATCATGCCGTACTGGCGCACTTCCGCGACATGGGGGTGCTCGGCGAGATGCGCGGTGGCATCGCGCATGGTGGCCGCCAGGCGCTCGTTGGCGGCGATGACGTCCTGTTCTTCGAAGATGTCGAGCGTGGCGTGCGCGGCGGCGCAGCCCAGCGGGTTGCCCGTATAGCTGTGCGAGTGCAGGAAGGCGCGGAGCTTGTCGTAATCGTCGTAGAACGCGTCGTACACCGCCGTGGTGGTCAGTACTACCGACAGCGGCAGATAGCCGCCGGTCAGACCCTTGGAAAGGCACATGAAATCGGGCGACACGCACGCCCGCTCGCTGGCGAACAGGGTGCCGGTGCGGCCGAATCCGACCGCGATCTCGTCGGCGATGAGATGGACGTGGTGACGGGTGCAGGCCTCGCGCAGCAGCTCCAGGTAGACCGGGTGGTACATGCGCATGCCGCCCGCGCACTGCACCAGCGGCTCGACGATGACCGCGCAGATCTCATCACTCCGGCGTTCCAGCAGCCGCGCCATCGGCTCGAACTGGCGCCGGGAGCAGTCCGCCCAGGACTCGCCCGGTTCGCGCAGATAGCAATCCGGCGAGGGCGCGATGATGGTCTCCATCAGCAATGGGCCATAGGTGTCCTTGTACAGCCTGACGTCGCCGACCGCGAGCGCACCCAGGGTTTCGCCGTGGTAGCTGTTCGCCAGGGCCACGAACCGCCGCTTGTCCGGGCGCGCGTGATTGAGCCAGTAGTGAAAGCTCATCTTCAGCGCCACCTCGACCGCCGCCGAGCCGTTGTCGGCGAAAAAGCAGCGCTCGAGTCCGGGCGGGGTGATCGACACCAGGCGCTCGCCCAGGCGGATCGCCGGCTCGTGCGAAAAGCCGGCGAATATGACGTGCTCCAGCTCGTCGAGCTGTTCCTTGATCGCCGCGTTGATGCGCGGATTGGCGTGGCCGAACAGGTTCACCCACCAGGAACTCACGGCGTCCAGGTAACGGCCGCCTTCGAAGTCCTCCAGCCACACGCCCCGGCCGCGGCGGATCGGCACCAGCGGCACGCGTTCGTGGTCCTTCATCTGCGTGCACGGGTGCCACAGGACGTTCAGATCCCGGCTGACCATGTCGGCATTGGACATGAACAGAAGCCTCTGTCTGTTAATATCGGAACCTGCCGGGCCTGACGCGCTCGAACTCACAGGCGAGCGGCCTCGCGCCGCCAACCGGCCGCACCACCCCCGCATCGGGATACCGCCGACTCATGCTCGCCAAAGTCCGACAGCTCATCAGTAACGCGCTCACGCAGTCCGATCCGGGCACCGGGACGCAGGATCGCGAGCGGGCGCTGCGTCTGGCCACCACGGCGCTGATGCTGGAAATCGCGCGTGCCGACGCGACGGTCAGCGAAGTCGAGGAAAACGTCATCGCGGGGCTGGTCCGGCACGTCTACGGTCTGTCGGCAGCCGAAACCCGGGCGCTGACCGCCGCGGCCGATGCCCGCGCGGACGCCTCCGTGTCCTTGTACGACTTCACGCGCGATCTTAATGATCACCTGTCACACGAAGAGCGCGTGCGCGTGGTCGAGTTGCTGTGGGAGGTGGCGAACGCGGACCGGCGGATCGACAAGTACGAAGAGTACTTCGTGCGCAAGATCGCCGATCTGCTCTACGTCTCGCATTCGGACTTCATCCGCACCAAGCTCAGGGTGACCGGCGGCTGATCCGGCCCGCGCGGCGCTCACACGGATGGCGCCTTGGCGGTGCGATCGAGCATGACGTCTATCAACTGGTCCTCCAGCCGCATGCGTTCGGCGAGCAGATCGGCCAGTTTGCCGAGATCGTCGGGCAGCTTCGGGTCCAGGTGAGCATTGCCGCGCTCCGCGTACCGGTCGACGAAATCGAGCGCGGCCTGAGTGGTCGTGCCGATGCGGGCGTACACTTGCTCGGCCACCCGCCGCACCGCCTGGCGGCGTTCCGTTCCTTCCGCTAACCGTTGATAGAGTCCGAAATGCGCGGCGGCGAGGTAATCGGTGAGCAGGCTGGTGAAATCCTTGAGGAGATCGGGTTGGGGCGCGTGGGGGAGGGACGATTCGCGTCCGGATGCTTTCCAGAGCAGGCGCAGCATGGCGTCACGCTCGGCGAGCATGTGTTCGATCTGCTTGAGGCTCTCCTGGCGCCGTCGGGGCGTCTGTTGGCTGGTGCTCATGGGGGCAGTGTGCTCGGGTCGGGCGCGCCGGGGGTTCCGATTATATGCCGGGCGCGCCCTCGCCGGGGACCGTTCGGACCCGATTGTAAAATAATGTATCCGTTATAATCGCCCGTATGCCTTTGGAAATTCAGGGCTATGACATCCAGCGCCGCATCGGTGAGGGCGGCATGGCGACTGCCTACCTGGCGGTGCAAAAGTCGCTCGGCCGACGGGTCGTGCTCAAGGTGCTCGATACCGGCAGCGCCGAGTCGCAGGAGACGGTCGAGCGCTTTCTGAACGAGGGGCGCATCGTCGCGGCGCTCAACCACCCGCACATCATCACCATCTTCGACATCGGTATCGCCCCCGACTGCGTGTATATGTCGATGGAGTACGTCGAGGGCGGTGATCTCAAGCGCCGTATCGAGAACAGCGTGTTCACGCCGGCGCAGGCGCTCGATCTCGTCGTCAAGATCGCCAGCGCCCTGGACGTCGCGCACCGCAACGGCATCGTCCATCGCGACGTCAAGCCGGGTAACATCCTGTTTCGCAACGACGGCACGCCGCTGCTGTCGGATTTCGGCATCGCCAAACAGCTGTCCCTCGACCACGATCTGACCCATACGGGGATCTTTCTGGGCAGCCCCAATTACATGGCGCCCGAGCAGGCCAGCGCCGGTCCGATCGATGGCCGCGTCGATATCTACGCGCTCGGCGTCATCTTCTACGAGATGCTGACCGGCTCCAAGCCGTACCGGTCGGATTCGGTCGTCGACATCATTCTCCAGCACAAGCAGGCGCCGATTCCGCGCCTGCCCAATGGACTGGATCAGTATCAGCCGCTGTTCGAGCTGATGATTGCCAAGAACCGCAAGGATCGGTTCCGCGACTGTGCCGCGCTCATACATTACATCCAGCAGTTGCTGGCCAGCGGAGTGGTCAAGACCACGGCGCAGATGACCGCGGCGCCGGATCTGGACATCACCGGCGAATACGCCGTGCGCCATCCGGAGATTGCGCCGGTGGAGGCGCTGCCCCGGCTGCGGCGCCAGCCACCCATTCACGGGGCGCTGGTCATTTTGCTGGTGGTGGCCGCCGGTGCGTTCGCCGGCCTGTACTATGCCGAGCCCTACGTTTCGGGTGAAGCGGCCCGGGAGGACCTTCCGCAGGCCGTTGCGCCGTTGCCACCACCGGTGGAGGTCGCGCCCGTGCCGGTGCCGCCCGGCGACGGCGCACAGCCCCGGCTCGAGGAAGTGGCGCAGGCGCTGGCGTGGCTGGGGCACAAGAGCCTGGAGGATTTCCGCCTGACCTCCCCCGCCAGGGACAACGCGCACTACTACTTCTCACGCCTGCTGCAAATCGATCCCGGCAACGCGGCGGCGCGGCGCGGCATGGCGCAGATCGCCGAACGGTTCGCGTTCCTGGCCGAACGCGAGCTGGCCAACGAACATCTGCCCCAGGCGCACAACTACATCGAGATCGGGCTGCAGGTGGACCCGGCCAATCAGACCTTGCTGGCGTTGCAGGGACTGTCGCAGTCGGGCAGCGGCGGCCTGCTGCACAAGCTCAAGAGCCTGTTCGGCTCGGGCTGAGCCCGGCGCCGTTCAGGGCGGCGTGCGGGCCGAGTCGATGACCGAGCGGGCGCGCGCGGTCTGCTGCCTGTCCCAGGCCTGGATGAGCGCTTTCAGGCGCGTGAGCTGCGCGTCGGTCTCGGTCGCCGCCGGCGCCGGTGTCGCGGCCTGCGGCGCCGCCTGCAGCAGGGCGTCGAGATCGAAATCCTCGCCGCCCGGCAGCAGCGCCTGCAGCTCGGCATCCGCGGCGGGCGCCGCGCCGTCGTCCGGCGCGGCTGCGCCGGCGGCCGCGGCGTAGTGCACATCCGCGCTGCGCAGCGCCTGCGCGCGCAAAGCGGCGCGTTCGTCCGTTTCCACGGTGCGCGCCGTGTCGTCGATGATCTGGCCGTTCTCGAACACGAACACGCGCGGGCCGGGGCGTTCGGTGCGGTACCAGGCGGGTGGCCGTCCGGACATCTGGGTCGTGCCGGTGCGGGCATCGATCCACTGGTACATCCGCCCGGCGCACACGGGGCTGGCCGCCGCGAGCAGGCACAGGGCGATCAACAGACGTTGCAGCATGGCGGTGGTGGCTCCGTACCCGGATGGCGCCGGCAGCTGTGAATGATCTCAGGATAACCCGCTAAGCACTTATGTAACAGGGGTAAAATCCCGCTGGTGCAGGCCGCAAATCGGGCCGGGACCAGCGCGCGCCGGAGGTGCTTCGAAGGCGGCGGCTCCCGGTGCATCGGCGCCTGTGGACGCGGACCGCGGGCCGTCGCCGTGCGCGCCGATCCCTATGCTAGACTCGGCCCGCCACGCACGGACCTGCCATGGCCCTGTTCTCCTCCCGCCGCAAACCGCCTGTGCTCACGCGCCTGTACAACCGCCTGGTGCGGGGCCAGTTCGCCCGTGACCTGCTCCTGGACCTGCAGCTCGAGGCCAAGCGTGAGTCGGTGGCTTACGTCAAGGCGCACATGCGCAGCGCCAGCGTGTGCGACAGCCGCGAGGCGCTGCATCGCCTGGCGCTGGAACGGGTCGAAGTCGACGGCCTGTACCTGGAGTTCGGGGTGAAGAAGGGCGGCAGCATTCGCGGCATCGCGGCGCGCACGCGGGCGATCGTCCACGGCTTCGATTCTTTCGAAGGCCTGCCCGAGGACTGGGCCGGTACGAGTCTGCGCAAAGGCAAGTTCTCGACCGGAGGCAGGCTGCCGAAGGTCCCGGCGAACGTCACGTTACACCCGGGATGGTTCGATGACAGCCTGCCCCGCTTCGCCGCGGAGCACGCCGGTCCGGTCGCGTTCATGCACGTCGACTGCGACCTGTATTCCTCGACCCGCACCGTGTTCGCGAACCTCGGTGCCCGGCTGGTGCCGGGCACCGTGATCGTATTCGACGAGTACTTCAACTACCCCAACTGGCAGGAGCACGAATTCCGCGCCTTTCAGGAATTCGTCGCCGCACAGGCCGTGCGCTACGACTATCTCGGTTTCGTCGCGCGCGCCGGTTGCGTGGCCGTCAGGATCACCGGCCGCGGCGCCTGAACCGCGGCAGGCCGGCGCCGAGCACCGCGCTGGCGAACAACCACCCGGCCGCCGGCAGCGGCACCGCGTGCAGTGCACCGCGCAGCACCAGATCGTCGATGCGCCAGGTCCCGCTCGCGGTCGTGGCGCCGCTGCCGGCGAGCGTGAACGTGACCAGGCCCGTGAGGGGCGCGCCGGCGAGCGGCTGGTCATGGACGCCGAAGGTGCCGCTGGTGGTCGCGCCGCTCGCGACCTCGGTACCCGCCACGGCCAGCGACCAGGCGGTCGGCCCGCTGGCCGAAGCGCGCTCGGCAAAGGCGAGACCCTCGAGCACGAGTGCCACGCCCGGCGCCACCGTCAGCGCGAACACGAATGCATTGCCGTCGTGCCAGTCCTTCGCCGCCGCGGCTCGGCCGCTCACGCCGGTCAGATCGGTGATCGTGCCGTCGATGTCCGCCAGCGGGCCGGCGGTGATGAAAGTCGCTTCCGCGGCCGGCGCGAGCCGCAGTCCGCCCGCGCCGTCGTCGAAATCGTAGGCGAGGACGGTGGCGGCCGCCGCGTTGGCCGGACCGAGCAGGGAAGCGATGAGCAGACCAGAAACGAGCGGGCGGGACCGCGTCCCGCGGTGATTTGCGTACATTTCCGTGTACCTCCGTATCCATCCGTGGATGCACCCGCTTCCTGCGGGCGCTGATGTCCTTTTTACTCCCGCGGGCGCTGTGCGGCAAGCGCTTTCAGCGCGGTTGCCAGCGCCGGCGACGCGGCCGACAATCGCAGGCGACGGACTGCGGCGCAGGCTGGTTGGCCCGCGCCTGGCCGCAATGCCATGCCCGAACGCATACACCGTAATTCCCTCAAGCCCGACTACCGCCTGCACTGGTACGTGATCGAGCGGGTGATCGGTCAGGGTGGCTTCGGCATCACCTATCTCGCCACGGACACCAATCTCGACCGGCGCGTCGCCATCAAGGAGTACCTGCCGATGGAGCTCGCCGTGCGCGAGGGCGACGATTCGGTTTATCCCGCCACCGAGAAGTTCGGCGATCGCTTCCAGTGGGGACTCGATCGTTTCATCGCCGAGGCACGTACGCTGGCGCGTTTCCGCCACCCCGGCATCGTGCGCGTGCTGTCCGTGTTCGAAGCCAACAAGACCGCCTACATGGTGATGGAGTACGAGCGCGGGGAGAGCCTGCAGGAGATGCTCACGCGCCGGCACACGCTCGAGGAAGGCGAGCTGATGAACATGCTCATGCCGCTGCTCGGCGGACTGTCCGCGATCCACGAGGCCGGCTTCATTCATCGCGATATCAAGCCCGCCAACATCCTCATCCGCAACGACGGCTCGCCCGTGCTGATCGACTTCGGGTCCGCGCGCCAGGCGCTCGGCCAGCAGACCCGCGCGCTCACGAGCGTCGTCTCGCCGGGCTACGCGCCCTACGAGCAGTATTACTCCAAGAGCGACAAGCAGGGACCGTGGACCGACATCTACGGTCTCGGGGCGACGCTGTACCGGGCCGTCAGCGGTCGCGCGCCGCTCGACGCCATCGACCGCAGCGAAGCGATACTCAAGGCCGAGCGCGACGTGATCGTTGGCGCCGAGGAGGTGGGCAGCGGGCGCTACTCGGCGCGCTTCCTCAAGGCCATCGACCATGCGCTGCAGTTCCGTGAGTGCGACCGGCCGCAGAGCGTCGCCGAATGGGTGGCGGAGTTCGGCGTTCCCGACGAATCCGAGACCAGCACCGAGATCGCGGTCGAACCGGACGAGGATCGTACCGACTTCGGCCGCATCCTGAGCCCGGCGGTGGCTGCCGATGCCGCCGATCCGGACGCTCCGCCGGGCCGGCCCGAACGCGCGCGGTTGCGGCCGTTGCCGGTGTTGCTGTTGCTGCTCGCCGTCGCCGGCGGCGTCGGCGGCTGGTGGCTGCTCAGCGACAACGCCGCCGCCCGGCAGTGGCTGACCGGGATCAGGGTGGCGCTGCTGGCCATGCCCGGGCCGACTGACGCGCGCCGCGCGACGCCGGCGCGCGTGGCCGCGCCGATCGAGGAACTCGCTGCCGGGCTGGAAGCCGACGCCGGGCACGACGGCCGCCAGCTCGCCGCGCTGCTCGATCGCGCGCGGCTCGCCGCGGGTGCGGGTCACGTGCTCGAGCCCGAGGGCGAAAACGCCGTGGCGCTGTATCGCAAGGTGCTGGCGCTCGACGCCGGCAATGCCGATGCGCGCAGCGGACTGGCCGCGCTCGCCCAGGGACTCGCCGATCGCGCGCGAACCGCCATCGATCTCGGCAATCTCGACCAGGCCGGCGAGCTGCTGGACGAGGCCGACGCCCTCGACGGCGGTGCTCACGAGGCCTTGCGCAGGACGCTGGTGCAGCGGCGCGAAACCGCCGGCGCCGAGCGCGCCCGTGAGAAGCTGATCACCGAGCATCTCGCCGCCGCGCAGGCGGCGGGGGCTGCCGGCCGTTTCAGCGGCGGCGCGGACTCGGCTCTGTCCCACTATCGGGCGGTACTGGCGCTCGCGCCCGGCGATGCCCGGGCCGAGAGCGGTATCACCGGGCTCGCCGAGGAGCAATTGCGCCGCGCCGCCCTGGCGATCGACGCCGGGGACGAGGCCGGGGCGAACGAGGCCCTCGCCGCCGCGGGCGAGATCCGCCCGGAGGCGGCGGGACTGGCAGACTTGCGGCGCAAGCTGACCGCGCGCAAGACCGCGGCGAAGGACGCTGCGCGCGTGCAGCGGCTGCTCGCGGACGCGCGCGAGGACATCGCCGCGTTGCGACTGACCGCGCCCGACGGTAACAACGCGGTTGAGCGGTACCGGCAGGTGCTTGCCATCGAGCCGGACAATCAGCAGGCGCACGACGGTCTGGTCAACGTGGCGGAACGCTACGTGTGGCTCACCGACCAGGCCATCGCGGCCGCCGATCTGACGGCCGCCGACCGCTACCTCAACGACGCGCGCAAGCTGGCACCGCGCGCGCCCGCAGTCGGCCGGGCGGCACAGGCGCTCGAGGCCGCGCGCGAGCAGGCGCAACGGCCACGCGAGGACGCCGCCGGGATGACGGCCGGGCGCCAGCCCGGGTCGCCACGCCAGCAGGAGGACGGCGATCGCGGCGCGGCCGAGCACACGCGCGGGCAGGAGGCCGAGAGTGCCGCCGCGCGCGCGGCAGAGGCCACGCGTCAGGCGCTGATCGATGCGGTGCCCAAAGCGGCCGTCCTGTACGACGGTTTCGAGGATCAACATGCCTACTTTGGTCTCACCCGTACCGATGTGCGGGCGCTGGTCGAGTCGCGCCTGACCCGGGCGGGTGTGCAGGTATTGCCGGCCGACCAGGCGCGCAAAGCGAAGAATGCGCGGCTCATCGAGGTCTATTTTCGCGCCAACCTGAACGAAACCACCGGCACCTACTCGTATGCGGCCAAGATCACGGCCCGCCAGCAGATGCGCCTGGCGTCCGGCGCCGTCGAGTTCTCGCCCGATCCGCTGTGGTCGGCGGGCGAGAACGGCGCACTGCGGGCGGTGGAGCTGCGGCGGCTGTACGACCTGTACGGGCGGCTGCTGGAACAGTATCTGCGCGAGCGCCCGCCCCAGGCGGCAACGCTCGCCCCGCCGTGACGGCGGCGACGGACGGAGGCGGAGGGTGACAATGGATGACGAGATCAGGGCACTCGGTGCGTTCACCGGACGGGTGATCGAATTCGGCGTGCAGTACGGGTTCCAGATGCTCGGTGCGCTCATCATCCTCGCGCTGGGTTACTTCGTCGCCCGTCGGGTCGGCGCACTGGTCGAGCGCCTGTGTGCCCGGCGCGAATTCGACGTCACCCTGACACGGTTTTTCGCCAGCGTCGCGCGGATCACCGTGCTCGCCTTCGTGCTCATTGCCGCGCTCGGCAAGTTCGGCATCACGATCGCCCCGCTCATCGCCGCGCTCGGCGCGGTCGCATTCGGCAGCAGCCTCGCGCTCGCGGGGCCGCTGTCGAATTACGGCGCCGGGCTCGCAATCATCCTCGCGCGTCCGTTCAAGGTCGGCGACACGATCGCGGTGCAGGGCGCGTACGGAGTCGTCCACGACATCCGCCTCGGCGCGACCTCGCTGCGTACCGAGGACGGTGAAACGGTGATCATTCCGAACAAGGAAATCGTCGGCCAGGTGCTGGTCAATTCCTACGCCAACCGGGTCGTCGAGCTCCGTGTCGGAATCGCCTACGGTGACGACCCCGCACGTGCCGTCGAGGTGATCACCCGCGCACTCGCCACGGTGGCCGAGGTGGTGCAGCAGCCCCCGCCCCAGGTCGGGATCGGCGCTTTCGCCGATTCGGCGCTCACCATCGAGATCCGCTACTGGGTGCCGACCGCCCGCTATTTCCAGGTTCGCTTCGCCGCCAACGCGGTGGTGTGGCAGGCACTGTGTGCGGCCGGGCTGCGGGTGCCCGGTCCGCGGCAGGAAGTGACGCTGGTCGACGTGCGCGCGAGCGACGCGGACGTGTGAACCGTGCGGCCGGTACGCCGGCGCGCGAGCGGGGTATGATCGCGCCGCTCATGCGCAGCCTTTCCCCAGCATCCCCGCGCCGGTCCTTGGCCGTGCTGCTCCTCGCCGTGCTGCTCGGCGCCAGCGGTGCCGCCACAGCGAACGGCATCGGCGGCCGCATCGTGTCGCGATACTACGAGCCGGCGGGTGACGACGGCTACGGCAACTTCATCATCCTGGCCAAGACCTCCAAGACCATCTTCACGGTCACGCCCGACGAGAACGGCGAATTCCGTTTCAGCGATCTCGGTGCGACGACGGTGGTCGAAATCGCCTGGGACCAGGTGGCCGCCGGTGAGTACATCCTGTGGCCGCTGTGGCGCCCCTACGAAGCCGAAGTACAGAGCTACGAGTTCGAGGTCAAGTCCCTGGAGGATCTGCAGAAACTCGGCAAGGTCGCCATCGCGAGCGAACTCGAGGAAGGGGATATGCGTGGCGCGGACCGCATCCTCGACCGCGTGCTCAACCTGTATGCCGCCTTGTCCGAGGAAGTGCGCTCGAGTCACCGCATCGACTGGTACGAGTACGTGCTGCTGCGTGACGTGATCAACACCAGCGCGCGCCGGCGCGACGTGCTCGGGCGCAGCAAAGTGCCGCCGGAAATGATCGAGACCGAGCGCAAGTGGCACCGCCAGCTTCTGACCCAGCTGAGCGAGCCGCCGGAGCAGGAAAGCGGATTCAATCGCGTGAAACGCGGGATCATCGCCGCGGCCAACTGGAGCCAGTTCTCGCGCAAGGCCTATCGCCCCGAGGAGAAACGCTGGCCGGCGCTGTCCATCGGCGCGGCGGGTGACGCGCAGGAAGCCCTGTTTCTCGACGACGAGAACGGCGCGGCGCGGCGCTATCGAAACTGGATGCTGGAGGACACGCTGCTGGTGCGCGATTTTCTCCGCGACGCGACGCTGCGTGCGCTCGTGGACCGGCGCGCGTCGCAGTTCGACGCGGTGCCGGGTGGTGCGATACTGCCGGCGCTCGAATCCATCGTCAGCGGTGAGGCCGGCGACATCCGCCTCGACCGTTTCATCGCCCTCATCGACGCCCTGCGTGCGCTCATCCGGCTGCCCGCGCCGGCCGACACCGCCGCCGATCCGGCCACCGGTGCGGCGGCAGCCGCCACGGCCGCGCAAGGCGATCCGAAGGAATCTTCGCCGGGCGCGGTCGCGCCCTGAACCGGCGGTCCCGGCCGCGTCGCGCGCCGTGCTCAGCCGGCGAGCGAGTGCGCAGCCGCGGGGTTGCGTTGCCTGCGCGCTGCCGCGGCGCGCGCCAGTTCGCCGATGATCTGTGCGCTCGTGTCCCAGCCCATGCACGCGTCGGTGATGCTGATGCCGTAGTCGATCGGCACGCCGGGCTTCAGATCCTGGCGCCCGGGGAGGATGTTGGCCTCCAGCATGACCCCGTGGATACGCCGGTCGCCGGCACCGATCCGGGCCGCGACGTCGCGCGCCACGCCGGGCTGGCGTTCGTGGTTCTTGCCACTGTTGGCGTGGCTGCAGTCGATGATGATGCGCGGTTCGAGCGCGGCCTTGAGCATGCGCCGCGACGCTTCCTCGACGCTCGCGGCGTCGAAGTTCGGGCCGCGATCGCCACCGCGCAGGATGAGATGACAGTCCGGGTTGCCGGCCGTGGCGAGAATGGCGGTGCGCCCGCTCTTGGTGACGCCGAGGAAATGGTGCGGGTGCGACGCGGCGTTGATCGCGTCCACGGCGATCTGGACGCCGCCGTCGGTCGCGTTCTTGAACCCGATAGGGCAGGACAGCCCCGAGGCGAGCTCGCGATGCACCTGGCTTTCGGTGGTGCGCGCGCCGATGGCTCCCCACGCGACGAGATCGGCAATGTACTGCGGACTGATCGGATCGAGAAACTCGTGCGCGCAGGCCACGCCCATCTCGTTGAGATCCACGAGCAGGCGGCGGGCGATGTGCAGGCCGTCGTTGATCCGGAAGCTGCCGTCCAGGCCCGGATCGTTGATGAGCCCTTTCCAGCCCACGGTCGTGCGCGGCTTCTCGAAATACACGCGCATGATGACCAGCAGCGAGTCCGCGACCTCCAGCATCAGCTCCTTGAGCCGCGCCGCGAAGTCGCGCGCCAGCTCGACGTCGTGGATCGAGCAGGGACCGGCCACGACGATGAGGCGGTCGTCCTCACCGCGCAGCACTTTCTGGATTGCCTGGCGGGCGTAGAAGACGGTTCGCGCGGCGCGTTCGCTGAGCGGCACGTCGCGCACGAGCGCCGCAGGGGAAATGAGCTCCTTGGTTTCGACGATCCGCAGGTCGTCGGTGGGTAGCACGGTCATGGGCAGGAATTCCGGTCTGGCGGGCGCGGGGAGCGTATTCTCGCACAGCCGTGCGGGCGGCGTGTAACCCGCCCGCACGGTCCGATGGCGGTGCTGGCGGCGGCGATCCCGGGTCTCAGAAATCCGCGCGCAGCCCGACCAGGATCGAGCGGCCCGGCAGCGGTGCCCGGCTCTTGAGGAACGACACGTGCCGGCGCGCCTCCTCGTCGAGCAGGTTGCTCGCCCGTGCGAACACGGTCCAGCGCGCAATCTCGCGTTCGAACGTGTAGCTGGCGTTCATATCGAGCGCGTTGTAGCCGCCGGTCCGCGTCTCGAGCGCGGCAGTGTCGTGCTGAGCGCTGACGCGAATGTAGTCGATACCGGTCCGCCAGGGGCCGCGGCGCCAGTCGAGCCCGGCGCTGAAGCGTAGCGGCGGCAGGCGGGGCAGGTTGCCGCCGCCGGCGAGCTGGCCGCGCACGTAATCCATCCACACACGCAGGTCCAGGTGGCCGCGGTGGTCATCGATCAGCTTGATCACGCTCTGCAACTCCCCGCCGTAGAACTCGGCGTCGGCCTGCAGATAGCGCACCAGCAATGGCGCACCCTCGTTGCCCGGCGCCAGCACTGCGGCCGGTGAACCGTCGAAATCGGGATTCACGTGATCGGCCAGTCCGTCGCCGTTGAGATCGGTTTCCTGTTCGTAGACGAAATTGCCGATGCGGTTGTAGAACAGGCTGACGGACCAGGTCCACGACCCGCGGCTGCGCGCGAACGCGAAGTCCAGGTTGTCGGAGGTTTCGTCACCGAGACCGGCGTCGCCGACCTCGAAGGTGCTGGTCGCGGCGTGCGGGCCGAAGGCGTACAGCTCCTCGATGGCCGGCGCCCGCTGCGCCCGGGTCAGCGCGAACGACAGCTCGTATTCGGGGTGAAACTCCCAGTGCGCCCCGCCCGAGACGCTGTAGACGTCGTGGTTGGATTGCAGGCCGGTAACGGTATCGGTCGCCTGGTTCTCGAACCGGCCGCCGAGCTCGAAGTGCCACTGGCGCCAGTCGCGCTTGCCCAGGGCGAACCCGCCGGCGGACTCCACCCGGGTCGCGGGAATGAACGCCTCGTCGCCCGCGGCGTGCAGGTCACGGTGCCCGTATTGCATGCCGAGCGCGATCTCCCAGCCCGCGATCGCCTCGAGACGGGCTACGGCGCGACCCTCCCACTCGTCGTTCAGCAGCCGCGTACCGATGGCGCCGGTGCTTTCCAGCTCGGCGTGCTCGTGATCATTGTGGCCCCAGCGAGTGCGCACGGCGCGGATACCGGGCACAGGATCCTCGAGGCCGGCGGCGATATCGACGCGCGTCTGTTGCTGCTCGATCCGCGTCCCGGCTTCGTCGCCGTGATCACCGGGAATGCCATAGTTGTTGTCGAGCGTGCCGAGCGCGAAACCGAGGAAACCGCGGCTGCCGACCCACGATATCCCGCCGGTCAGGTTCTCGCCGTCGCCGTCGCTGTTCGCGAGCGTGCCGCGGCGCTCACCGGGGTCGGGCACCGTGGAACCGGCCCCGGGGATCTCGTAGTCACCGGTGGAGCGTTTCATGCCGTCGATGTGGAAGGCGAAGTCGCCGGCGCCGGCGCTGAGATCGATTGCACCCTGCCAGCCATCGCTGCCCGAATCGTGGTGTCCGTAGACGCCACCCTCGAGCGATTCGGGCACGTAGTCGAGCAGCCTGCGGGTGACGATGTTGACCAGCCCGCCGCTTGCGCCGCTGCCGTAGAGCAGGGTCGCCGGGCCGCGGTAGATTTCGACCTGGCGCGCGAACACGGGTTCGGCGGCGACGGCGTGATCCGGGCTGATGCTCGATACGTCCATGGTGCCGATGCCGTCTTCGAGCACCCGCACACGGGCACCGGACAGGCCGCGGATCACCGGCCGGCCGACCCCGGGACCGAAATCCGCGGACGTCACGCCGGGCTCGCGTGCCACGGTTTCGCCGATGGAGCGCGGATCGCGATGCATCAGTTCCTCGGCACCGAGTACGTCGACCGGCTGCACGATGTGGTGTTCGCTGCTGCCGAGCGGGTCGGCCGTGACCACGATCTCCTCGGTGGCTGGCGGGGCGGGTGGTTGCGGGCCGGCGGCCGCGGGCGGCGCGGCTGCCAACGCGAGCGCGAGCGCGCCCGGGATAGAGACTGCGACGGATGTCATGTACTTCTCCCCTCGTGGGCGCGCCGTGTACCACCCGTCACGGCCGGTCATCGCCACCTGCGGGCGCCCCAAACCGAGGGTGATCGTGCGTTCCCGAGCAAGCGCCGCGCGTCAGCGGCGTGTCTGCGTGGATCCGGCGGGCAGCCCGTGGCCGGTGGCCGGGGCAATGCCGCAGGGTCGGGACAGGTCAGTGCGCGAGCGGCGGGGCCCGTGCCGGGTAGGCGCGGATCGGGATGGTCCGGGCCGGCGCGAAGCGCGGGAGCTCGGCCCCGGGACGGGCGGGAACCACCGGCAGCGCGGCGGCGTGCGGGAGCGCGCCGTGCTTGAAGCCGTCGGCCACGTGACACACCCGGCAGGTTCCGGGGTCCCCGCCGAGGGCATGCGCGCTGACGTGGTGCACGGCCAACACCTGGGCCGCCAGCAGCATTACAAGGAGCGCCAGCGCGCGCTGGCGCGAAGGCCGGGGGAAGCAACCGTACACAGGGTTATAATATAACATTGCCAGTTTCGTTGCCGATCTCGAGCATGACCACCCGCCGCAATCGCCGCATGGGATTTTCCCGGGCCGCGCTCGTCGCCGTGTCGTGGGCCCTGTGCGCGGGCCTGGCCGGCGCGCGCGCGCAGCCCCTCGAAGTCATGGTGAGCATCCTGCCGCTGAAATTCTTCGTCGAGCGGATCGCTACGGGCCACGTGCACGTGAACGTGATGGTCGGCGCCAACATGAGCCCGGAAACCTTCGAGCCGACGCCGCGGCTGATCGCCGCGGCCAGCGGCGCGGACTTGTTCTTTGCGGCGGGTGTGCCGTTCGAGCGCGGCTGGCTCGGCAAGCTGCGGGCGAACGCGCCGGGACTGCGGATCATCGATTGCGGCCCCGAGGACGAGAGCGCCCGCGCGTTCGATGCACACGCCTGGACCAGTCCGCGCGAAGCGCGCCGCATCGCCCGGCGCATTGCCGCGGCGCTGGTAAGCGCCGATCCGGTGCGCGCGGAGGGCTATCAGCGCAATCTCGGGCAGCTGATTGAAGACCTCGACCGCGTCGAGGCGGACGTCCGCGACATCCTCGCGGCACGAGGAACCCGCAGTTTTCTCGTCTACCACCCGGCCTGGGAATATTTTGCGCGCGACTTCGGACTCGAGCAGATTGCGATCGAGCACGATGGCAAAGCGCCGCGCGCGCGCCACCTGGCGGCGGTGCTCGAGCGGGCGCGGGCACAGGGTCTGAGCACCGTATTCGTGCAGCGCCAGCTCGGCAGCGCGAGCGCGCAAAGCGCCGCCCGCGAGCTCGGTGGCCGCGTGGTCGAAATCGATCCGCTGGCCGAAGACTACCTCGACAACCTGCGTCGCGTGGCCGCGGCCATCGCCGGCAAGCCCTCGTGAGCGCTGCGATCGAGATCAACACCGTGAACTTCTCCTACGGTGGTCCGCCCGTGCTCGCCGACGTGAGCTGCGTCATCGAGCGCGGCGAGCTTTTCGGTCTCATCGGTCCCAACGGTGGCGGCAAGACCACGCTGGTCAAGCTCATGCTCGGCTTGCTGCGGCCGGATTCAGGGCAGGTGCGCGTACTCGGCATGGCACCTGCGAGCGCACGCGTGCGTGTCGGCTACTGCCCGCAGCACATCGCCTTCACGCGCCGGTTTCCGATCACCGTGGAGGAGGTCGTGATGCTCGGCCGGCTCGGGCGCACGCGCTGGTTCGGCGGGTTCGGCGGCGGCGACCGCCGGCACGCGCACGCAGCCCTCGAAGCGGTCGAGATCCTGGCGTTGCGACGCAAGGCGATCAGCATGCTGTCGGGTGGTGAGTTGCAGCGCGTGCTCATCGCGCGCGCACTGGTGAGCGAGCCCGAGGTGCTGATCATGGACGAGTCGACCGCCAACGTCGATTACCACGCCAATGCCGAGATTTTCGAATTGCTGGCCGGGCTCGCGCCCCGGATCACGATCATCGTCGTGTCCCACGACCTCGGCTTCATCTCGCGCTATGTGAGCCGGGTAGGCTGCGTGAACCGGACTCTGGAATGCCATCCGGTGGCTGCGCTCGATGAGGGCGTGCTCGATCGCCTGTACGAATCCCGCGCCGCGCTCGTCGATCACGCGAAACACTAGAACGCATGGATTTTCTGCCTGCGCTGCTCGAGTATCGCTTTTTGCAGCATGCGCTGCTGGCGGGTCTGCTCGCCAGCATCGGCTGCGGGGTGATGGGCACCTGCGTGGTCGTACGGCGTATAGGTTATCTCGCCGGCGGCATCGCTCACGCGGTCCTCGGGGGCATGGGCGTCGCCTATTATTTCGGCGCGCCACCGTTCGCCGGCGCCGTGGTGGCAGCGCTGCTGGCCGCGGTGCTCATCGGCTGGGTGAACCGGCGCCACGGTGAGCAGGAGGACGTGCTCATCGGCGCCGTGTGGTCGGTCGGCATGGCGGTGGGAATACTGTTCATCGCGCGCACACCCGGTTATGCCACCGATCTGATGAGCTACCTGTTCGGCAACATCCTGCTGGTCGAACCGCGCGCGCTGTGGCTCATGGCGGCGCTCGACGCTCTGGTCGTGGCACTGGTGGTCGTGTTCTACAAACCCCTGCTCGCGGTGATGTTCGATGAGGAATTCGCCCTCCTGCGCGGCGTGCCCGCGACGTTCTTCTACCTGCTGCTGTTGTGCATGGTGGCCCTCACCATCGTCCTGCTGCTGCCGCTGGTGGGCATCATCCTCGTGCTGGCCCTGCTGACCTTGCCGGCGGCGATCGCCGTACATTTCGCCCGTTCGCTCGGCGGCATCATGGCACTGGCCAGCGGTATCGGCTTTGTACTCACGAGCAGCGGCCTGGCGCTCGCCTACCAGCCGGATCTGCCGCCGGGGGCGACCATCGTTCTGCTGTGCGGGATCTGCTATATGCTGACCGTCGCCGGCGCGCGCATCCTCGCGCGCCGGCGATCGCGCCGCGATACGATCTGAGGGGCCGCCATGTCCGGGGACGCACGCAGGAATCGAATCGTCGCTCTGTTACTGGGCGCGGTATTGCTGCCGGTGACCGGCGCGGCCGCCGCGAGCGAGCCCGCCACATTCAACTTCGATGAGGTGGCCCCCGGGATCCACGTCCACCGCGGCGTCCACGCCGGGCTCGACGATCCCCGCCGCGAAGACAGCGCCAATCTCGCTGCCGTGATCGGCGCGACCTGCGTCGCGATCGTGGACAGCGGCGGTTCCATTCGCATCGGGGAGGCCCTGCGGGCGGCGCTGCGCGCGGTGACCGACAGGCCGGTATGCTACGTCATCAACACGCACGTCCATTTCGATCACGTACTCGGCAATGCGGCGTTCGCCGTCGCGGATCCCGCGCCCAGGTTCGTCGGCAACGCCCGCCTCGCTGAAGCCATCGCCGCCAATCGCGGCTTCTTCGCCCGGGAGTTCCCGGCCGAGCTCGCGGGTCGCGGCGAAGTGGCGGTGATCGGTCCGGACACTCTCGTCGAGGATGCGCTGACGCTCGATCTCGGCGGCCGCCGGCTGCTGCTCGAGGCGCAGCGGACCGCGCACACCACCCAGGACCTCACCGTGTTCGACGAGCAGACGCGGACACTTTTCACCGGTGATCTCGTGTTCATGGAGCGCATCCCGGCGCTCGACGGCAGCCTGCGTGGCTGGGTCGCGGTGCTCGACCGGCTCGTCGAGCGCGATGTTGCACGCGCGGTCCCGGGTCACGGACCGGCGTTCGCCCCCTGGCCGGCCGCGGCGAACGACACGCGCCGCTATCTCGGCGCACTGCTCGCCCAGACGCGCCGAGCGATCGCCGACGGCGTGTTCCTGGAGGATGCCATTCGTACCGTCGGCCAGTCCGAGCGTGAGCAGTGGCTGCTGTTCGACGCCAACAACGGCCGCAACGTGACGCGGGCATACAAGGAGCTGGAGTGGGAATAGCGTCGCAGCCGGGCGTGAACCGCCCGCGCATCCTGCGCGACTTCAAGACGCGCCGGCACGCGCACGGCCAATGCGTGGCGGACGCGCTGGCGGCGGCCGAACGCACCTGCGCGGCGCGCGGCCAGCGCCTGACGGCCTTGCGTCGCCGGGTGCTCGAGCTCGTGTGGGTGAACCACGAACCGATCAAGGCTTATGACATCCTCGCGCGCCTGCGTGACGAGCGCGCCCGCGCGGCGCCACCCACGGTCTATCGCGCGCTGGAGTTTCTGCGCGGTGAGGGCCTGGTGCACCGGATCGAAAGCCTCAACGCCTTCGTCGGCTGCGGCGCGCCGGCGCAGGCGCACCGCGGGCAGTTTCTGATCTGCAGTCAGTGCGGCACGGTGGCGGAGCTGGACGACGGCGAGCTGAGCGCGGTCATCGTCGACAGGGCCGCCCGCATGGGTTTCCAGGTCGAGCGCGAGACCATCGAGATCGTCGGTCGGTGCATGCACTGCCGGGTGTGAGCCACGCGCCGCGTGGCCAGCCGGCACGGACGGGCACGGCGCGTGCGCCCGCGGATCGCCGCCGCGGCCTCAGCGCGTGTTGCGGCGTATGAGCTCCTGCACGGCACTGAAAAACGAGCTGCCGCGCGTCCCGCTGCAGTAGTCGATGAGCCAGTACGTGAGGGCGCCGGCATCGACGGCGACGTCGTGATGCTCCGTATTGAGCCAGTTATAGGCGCTGATGAAGCCCTGCGTCCACGAAACGTAGGAATCGATGGCGATTTTCTGACCACGGTCCACCGCGTGCAGGTAGTCACCGCAGGTGTGCGCACCGATACCGGAGGCGGTGGCCGCCGCCGCCGGGCCCACCGCCGCCGGCGTGGCGGCGGCCGCGAGCAGAACCAGGCCGGCGATCCGGGCCACGGGTGCACGTCGCGGTGCGGACACGGTCATGCTCGCGGCGGGAGGTGCGGGGTGCGCCCCGGCGGCCAGCGGGTCGCGGTCGCGCCGGCGCCATGCAGATCTGGTTTCACGAACTTTCAGTCGGCGTGCGCCCGGGTGAGCTCGAGCACGGCGTAGCCGAAGCTGTGCTCCGGATGCGCCCGGCAGTAATTGACCAGCCAGGTCTCCGCGTCGGCACTGTCGAGCTCGATGTTGCGGCGATAGGCGATGCTGGCGGCGGCCAGATAGCCCTGGGTCCAGGCCAGGAAGTCACCCGTGGGTACCAGGCTGTCGAACAGGGACAGGTAACCGGCGCAGCTCGCTCCGCCAGGGCCTTTCTGGCCAAGCTCCCCGGCCGCGCTGGCCGCTGCCAGAAGCACCAGAGTCACAGCCAGCAGACGCGGCATGATGTCTCTCGTCGGCGCGCCGGTACGGAACACGGGACGCCGCACGTGGGCGCAATTTGGAACAGGGTAACGCCCCCCGCCGCCGTCCGTCCACTCGCGCCGCCTCAGCGGCGCAACGCGCGCAGCTCGACGACCATCCGCCCGCCCGGCAGCGCCTCGCTGCTCGTGCGTTCCTGCCGTTCGCTGCGGACCAGTCCCACTCCCGGTGCATACCAGTCGCGCGACTCGACGCTGATGGTCGCACGACCGATGTAGTTGCCCACGTCCGCGCTGGCATCTCCATGGCCGGTGACCAGGACACAGTCCGTGTAGCTGCCAGCCGCGATGTCCATGCGCGCGTCGACGGCCGTGACCGTGTAGGTCATGACCACGTCGACGTTGATGCGGTACAGCGTTTCCTGCGGCGGTCCCGTTTTCTCGAGCACGGTGGTCATGGTCGCCGCGCTCCACGTGGTTCCCGTTACCGGCGCGATCGGCAGTACCCGTACGGCGGGCAGATGTTCGCGCGCAGCGTGTTGCGTGCGCATGCGCGTCGCGACCCGCAGCACGTAGCCGTCGCCGGATCCGTAGTAATAGACGTCGCCGCCGAGGCTGATGCGCGGTATCACCCGTCGTCCGGACAGCCATGCCGGTTCGAGGTCGCGGAGCACGTGCCGCTGCGCACGGGTGCCGTCCATGGTCGTGCGCGTGATCACGTACTCGCGCAACGTGCCCGGCGCGAGCGGAAAATACGGGCTGCCGGCGCCGTCGCATGCGGACAGCGCGATCAGAACGAGCACCACGCCGGCACGCCGGCAGCCGGCCAGGGTCACCCCGGGTGCCCGTGGCAGCCATCCCGGCGGCGCCTGTCTGCCCATACAATGTCGTGGATGCGGTCGCACCTGACGCCGATGTCGTCGCCCGCGGACATGATAAGCACCCGCGCGCGGGTTGTGCTGGCGCCGCCGTCGTGACCGGCCCCGTCATCGTGCAGCTGCAAGTACGGCCCCTGCAGGTGCTGCTAAAGTCGCCGTTCGTCATCGCCAGCGCGAGCATTGGCGGGATCGACAACCTCGCGGTGCGGATCGAGCTCGAGGACGGCGCGGTCGGCTGGGGCGAGGTGGCCATCTTGCCGCCCTTGACCGCCGAGGATACGGCCACGGCTGCCAGGCTGCTCGCCGGCGCCGCCGACATGGTGGCCGGGCAGCCCGTGGGCGAATGGCGCGAGCTCGCACGGGCACTGCGCTACCGCTTCGAGCCGTATGCCGCCACCCGCGCCGGTGTCGAGATGGCGCTGATCGACGCCGCGGCGCGCAGTGCGGGCATGTCCCTGTACGACTACTTCGGCGGCGCGAGCCGGCGGCTGACGACGGACATCACCATACCCATCTGCCCGCCCGCGCAAGCGGCCGATCTCGCGGCGCGCTACCGGCTCGAGGGTTTCGACACCATCAAGACCAAGATCGGCCTCGACATCGGTGCCGACGTCGAGCGCCTGCTCGCCATCCGCCGCGGTTTCCCGGGCTGCAGGCTGGTGCTCGACGCCAATGGCGGCTACGACGCGCAGACGGCGCTGCAGGTCATCGCCTGGCTGCGCAGCGTGGACGTGGTACCGGCCCTGTTCGAGCAGCCGGTGGCGCGAGCCGACTGGGACGGTCTCGGCCGCGTGGCACGGGAAGCGGGCGTGCCGGTCGCTGCCGACGAGTCCTGCCGCAGCCTCGAAGACACCCGCCGGATCGCCCGCGACGGGCTCGCGCAGGTGGTGAACATCAAGCTCGCCAAGTCCGGCGTCGCCGAGGCGCTCGACATCGCCGCCTTCGCACTGCGCAAGGGGCTGCTGCTGATGATCGGCGGTATGGTCGAGAGCCGGCTCGGCATGGGATTCAGCGCCCATCTCGCCGCGGGTCTCGGTGCATTCACCTGGATCGATCTCGACACCCCGCTGCTGCTGGCCACGGATCCCGTGCGCGGCGGCTACCGCCAGACCGGCCCCACCCTGGAGCTGGATTGCCACGGCGTCGGGGTCGGGCACGGCGGCTCCATCGACTGACTGGCTGGCGCCCGGGGGCGCCGCGACGATTGTGGTCGATCCGCCGACAAGCGCCGGTCCGCGACCGCGCCGGACCGTACCGACCGCCCGACAATCGCTTTCGCCGCGTTTTCCGCGGCCTCGCCGGAGCGTGGTGTGGGCGCGACGGGATGAATACAACATAAATCAAAACAAGCGCTTGCGTGCGGTCTGACAGCGCCTGCGTTTAGACAGGCGCGGGTCGTTCGGGTACATTCCCGCCGTCCGCGCATTCGCCGCGACCGGACCAAAGGTGCCCGTGAGCGCGGCGCCGGCGGGCCGGACGTGACGGGGTGGGGGCGCCGCGCCGACGGGCGGGCCGGGTACGGCTTGCGCCGCCGCCCACCCGCTACAACAGGGAGTACGGACGATGACCGCACATCAGCGCAATCTGCGGCCGCAGGGTCAGCCGCTGTACCTGACCGAACGGTTCCGTGTGTACACGCATCGGCAGCTCGACCAGATCGAGCCGCTGCGGCGGCTGCCCGAGGACGAACGCTTCGCCATGCGGGTGGTCGCGAGCGTTCTGCCCTTTCGCGTCAACCAGTACGTCATCGACAACCTGATCGACTGGGAGCGCGTGCCCGACGACCCCGTGTTTCAGCTGACGTTCCCGCAGCGCGGCATGCTCGCACCGGCGATGTTCGACGCCGTGGCCGGCGCCCTGCGCCGCGGTGCCACGGCCCACGAGTTGCGCCGGATCGCGAACGATTTACGCCGTGAGCTCAATCCGCATCCGGCCGGCCAGCGCGCGCTGAACGTGCCCAGGCTCGACGGCCGCGCCCTCGACGGCATGCAACACAAGTATCGCGAGACGGTCCTGTTCTTTCCGAGCCATGGCCAGACCTGCCACGCGTACTGCACGTTCTGCTTCCGCTGGGCACAGTTCGTCGGCGACCGCGATCTCAAGTTTGCGGCCAACGAGACCGAGGACCTGCGGCGCTATCTCGCCGCCCACCCGCAAGTCACGGATCTGCTCATCACCGGCGGCGATCCGATGGTCATGACGACCGGCCAGCTGCGGTCCTACCTCGAGCCGCTCACCGATGCGCGCCTGGAACACGTGCAGAGTATCCGCATCGGCAGCAAGGCGATCTCCTACTGGCCGCAGCGCTTCGTCTGCGATCCGGATGCGGACGATCTGCTGCGCCTGCTCGGTTCGCTGGTGCGGGCCGGCAAGCACGTGGCGCTCATGGCGCACCTGAATCACTGGCAGGAGCTCGAGCCGGCCATCGCCCGCGAGGCCGTGCGCCGCCTGCGCGACGCGGGGGTCGTCATCCGGGCGCAGGCACCGCTGCTGCGGCACGTCAACGATCATGCCGATGCGTGGGCACGGCTGTGGCGTACCGAAGTCCGACTAGGCATCGTGCCCTATTACATGTTCGTCGAACGGGATACCGGTGCCCGTAACTATTTCGAGCTGCCGCTCGCGCGTGCCTGGGAAATCTACCGCGACGCCGTGCGCCAGGTCTCCGGGCTGGCCCGCACCGCCCGCGGACCGTCGATGAGCGCCGCGCCCGGCAAAGTGGAAGTGCAGGGTGTCACCGAAATTCACGGCGAACGTGTATTCGTGCTGCGCTTCATCCAGAGCCGAGATCCCGACTGGGCCCAGCGGCCGTTTTTCGCCCGCTACGACCCGCGGGCGACCTGGCTGCACGATTTGCGCCCGGCGTTCGGGGAGAAAGAGTTTTTCTTTGAGCCGCAGCTCCGGGCCATGCGGGCGGCGGCCACCACCGCCGGTTGATCCTCCGGCCGGGCCACGCCGGCCGGCGCCGTCCGCGACCGCGTCCCGCAGGCCGGTGACCCGCCCCGGACAGCCGTGTCCGTGATCGGCATCAACTCGATCGCGGCCGTGCCCGTTTAATTTGGAAACGGTCCTTCATCTGCTGTCCGCTAGTGCGGGAGGAGCCTCGATGCCCATCGTCGCCGCCGACATCATGCAGGCGCACGTGCATACCGTCGCCGCCGATCTGGATCTGCCCGAGCTCGAGCGCCAGCTCATCGAATGCCGGGTGTCCGGGTTTCCGGTGATCGACCGACAGCGCCTCGTCGGTGTCGTCGCACGTTCGGATATCGTCCGCCGGCTGTGCGTCGAACGCACTCACGCCGAGCAGATCTCGGACTGGTTCATCGACATCGCCGGCTTCCACGACGCACCCGCACCGGCCGAGTCGCTTGCCGGCATCGCCGCCCGGGTGGGCCGGCGGCTGGATCAGTTGAAGGTTCGCGACGTCATGTCCGCCGACGTGCTGGCGATCGCCGCCGACGTGCCGGTGGCCACGCTCGCCCGCACCATGGTCGAGCGGCACGTGCACCGCCTGCCGGTGGTCCGCGGCGAACGCCTGGTCGGCATCGTCACGTCCCTCGACGTCGTCGTGCTGGTGGCGAGCGGCCGCCTCGGCGCCTGAGGCGCGCGCCCCAGCCGCGGCGCTCACGCCGACAACGGCGCGTCGCCGCGCCTGCGCCGGCCGCGCAGGTGGTCGCGAACCTCCAGAGCCAGGGACAGCACGCTCGGCATGAAAGTCAGCGTGATCAGGGTCGAGAACAGCAGCCCGAACAGCACCACGGCGCCCAGACCCCGGTAGAGCTCGGTCCCCGCGCCGGGATTGAACACCAGCGGCCCCAGTCCGCACACGGTCGTGATCGTCGTCATCATGATCGGACGCAGGCGCGCCCGCGTCGCCGCGCGCACCGCTTCGGCGCTCGCCATGGCATGCTCACGCATGTTGATGAGCGACTGCTCGACGATGAGGATCGGGTTGTTCACGACCGTGCCGATCAGCACCAGAAAGCCGAGCATGGTGATCACGTCGAACGGTTGACGCAGCGGTGCGAGGCCGACGAGATCCGCGTGCGCGCCGGCGAAATTGAACAGCCACAGCCCCAGGATGCCGCCGCTCAGCCCGACCGGCACGGTGGCCAGGATGATCATCGGGTAACCCCAGTGGGAGAAGATCGCCACCATGAGCAGGTAGGCGATCAGAACCGCGACCAGGAAGTTGCCGGACAGCGCCTCCCGTGTGGCGGCGAGCCGGTCGCTGGCGCCGGTGATCTGCATACGGACCCCCGGCGGTATCCGGCCGGCGTCCGCGAGCCCGCGGATGATCTCGCGCTCGACGATTTCCACGCCCGTCTCGAGCGCAATGTTTCGCGGCGGGATGATCGACAACGTGATGGTGCGTTCACCGTCGACGCGCCGGATGGTGTCGGTATTGACCGTCTCGCGCACGGCGGCGACCGCCGACAAGGGCACTACCGCACCGTTCGGTGCGTAGATCAGCAGCTTTTCGAGGTCCTGCGGCTGCGCCACGTTGCCGCCGGTGCCGTACAGGAACACGTCGATCTTGTCGTCGCCGAAATAGAATTCGTCCACGAACGCCCCGTCCGCGAGCGCCCAGATGGTATAGCCGAGATCCCGCGCCGTGAAGCCGAGCTCGGCTGCGCGCTCCCAGTCCGGACGCACCTCGATGAGGGGCTGTCCGAGCGTCAGGCTGGGCGGTTCCGGGCGCACCTGCGGCTCGTCGAACACCTCGTGTGCCCGTTTGAACGCCGCCAGCCCGGCCGCGTACAGCGGCGCGAGCTGTGGGCCGCTGATGTCGAGGTTGATGCTGCGCGTACCGCCGAAATTGCTCTGGAAAATCGAACCTCGCGAAGCGAACGCGAGCATGCCCGGCTCCTCGCGAAAACGACGCGCGGCGATTTCCAGCAGATCGTTCGTCTGCGCGCGCTCCGTTGCCTCGATGATCGTGATGATCATGTGCGGTTGTGCGTAGGCGATCATCGAGTTCAGAGCGGGAACTGCGGACTGGCCGCGGGCGTAGAGCTGCGGATCGCCGCCGATGTGGGGCACGAAGAATTCGTTGAGATCGAGCAGGACGCGATGCATTTCCTCGAGGTTGTAGCCGGGCGGGGCGAACATGAAGGCGAATATCTTCTGCTCCTCGCCCTCGGGCAGGTATTCGGCCTTGGGCGTCAGCTCTTCGATGACGGCGAACGTGAGACCGAGCACGGCCGCTACCAGCACCAGGCGCCGCAGGACGCTCGCGAGCAGCCAGTCGACGAAACCCATGGTCAGGCGCGCGAACCACGCGCCGAAGCGATTGAGCAGGGCGCGTTCGTTCGCCGTCGCCGCGGTCTTACCCACGAAGCGCGCGCAGGCGGCGGGCACGAGCGTGGTCGCGACCAGCATGGAAGTCAGGATGGATGCTGAAATCGCGATGGCGATGTCCGAGTACAGCTGACCGGCCTCCTCGCGCACGAAGACGATGGGAATGAACACGAACACGGTCGTCAGCGTCGAAGCGAGGACCGCGGGCCAGACCTCTCGCACGCCGTCGAGCGCCGCCGCGGCCCGTGCCTTGCCGAGTGCCGCGTGACGGTACACGTTCTCGAGCACCACGATGCCGTTGTCGAGCGTCATGCCGATGGCAAATGCGATGCCGGCGAGCGAGATCACGTTGATGGTCCTGCCGGCCAGGAGCAGCCCGAGAAACGCGGCAATGACGCACACCGGTATGCCGACGGCTCCCACCAGCGTGGCCGTGCCCGACCGCAGGAACAGGTACAGCACCAGTGTTGCCAGTCCGGCGCCGATGGCGAGATTGCGGCGCACGTTCTGGATCGCCTCCTCGACGTAGCGGACGTCCTCGCTGTTGAGCTCCATGATCAGGCCCTGGTCGCGCAGCAGACCCGCGTTCAGGACCGCGACCTTGTCCATCACCGCGTCCTTGATCTGCACGACGTTCGCGCCGACCTGGCGGCGGACCCCGAGCGTGATATTGGGCTCGCCGTTCGTGTAGGAGACATTGCGTATTTCGAAATGCCCGAGCTCCGCGGATCCCACGTCACGCAGGCGGGTGAGCGAATCCCCGCGCCGGGCGACGATGAGCTCCTCGATCTCCTCGACGCTTTCGAAGCGGCCCACCGTGCGCAACAGGTAGCGCCGCTTGCCGGCGTCGATGTCACCGCCCGAAAGGTCGCGGTTGCGCGCCCGGATGGCGTCGCGCACCTGCGTCACGGTGATGCCGCGTTCCGCGAGTCGGGCGGGATCGACGAAAATCTTGATCTGCCGCTCCGCACCGCTCCACAGATTGACTTCCGACACACCCCGTACCCGCTCGACCTGCGTGCGCACGTGATCGTCGATGAAGTCGCGCATCATCATCATATCGACTTGTTTCGGATTCCCCGGCAGGGGAACGATGCGGAAGTACATGAATGCACTGTCCGAGATCGAATTCGTCACGAGGGTCGGCTCGTCGACGTTCTCGGGATAGGATGGCACCTGCGCCAGTGCGTTGTTCACGCGGATCAGGGCTTCGTTGATGTCGGTGCCGTGGGGGAACTCCAGCTCGATATCGGCGCTGCCCGTCATGGCGCGGGAAGTCATACGTTCCAGCCCGGGGATTTTGCGCAGATAATCCTCCTGCTCGATGAGGATCTCCTTCTCCACGTCCTGCGGCGTCGCGCCCGGCCACGTGGTGCGCACCGAAATCAGGCGGGGATCGAGGTCCGGGATCATCTGCACCGGGACACGAAACATCGCGAGCACGCCGAGCAGACAGAGGATCAGCAGCGCGACGCTGACGATGACCGGGCGTTCGATGGCGAAGCGCAGCATCGTTGAGCGTCTAGCGTTCCTGGATCACGCGTACGCGCTGGCCGGGCTCGAGCCGCTCGTTGCCACGCACGATCACGCGGTCTCCGGGGCCGATCCCGGCGCCGGAAACCTCGATTCGATTTCCCTGCGGCCGGCCGGTCTCGACGGCCAGTGAGCGTGCGACCGTTACCCCGTCGCTGTCCGCGACCAGCCACAGGAGCTTTGATCCGTCGACGCTGGCGACGATGGCGTCGCGCGGCACGAGCAGCACTTCGGCGGCGTCGCCGCGGTCGACCGCCAGGATGACGCGCACCGACATCCCGGGGGCGTAGCGGTGGTTCGGGTTGGGCATGTCGATACGGACCGGGAACGTGCGCGCATCTGCGCGCCCGGAGGGGATTTTCATCGTGACGGTCGCGGTGACCGGCGCCGACGGGGCGGCGTCGAACAGCAGTTGCACCGGTGTGCCGGCGTCGATCCGGTCGTAATAGCGCTGTGGCACGGGTACCTCGATCCGCAGCGTGTCCAGCTCCAGGATCTCGACCACCGGCGAGCCCGTCGCGACCCACTCGCCGACCTCGGTGCGCTTGCTCGCAATCGCGCCCTCGAACGGGGCGCGGATGACGTGTCGGGCGAGGATTTCTTCCCGGCGACGGCGTTCGGCCTGCAGGCTTACAAGCGCCGCGGTCTGGATGGACACCTCGGCGGTGCGCGCCGCGAGCTCGGTCTGCGGGAGGTGCTTCCTGCCGACCAGCTCCGCGGTCTCCTTGCGTTGCCGCTCGGCTTCGGCAAGCCTGGCCCGGGACTCGTCCACCGCGGCGACCGCCTGCTGCACCTCGAGCTCGGCGAGCCGCTTGTCGAGCTCGACGACCACGTCACCCGCGTGCACGTAATCGCCGGCATCCACGTGTATCGCTTCCACGAAGCCGTCCACCTTGGGCGACAACGCCGTGATCCGGCGCGCGGTCACCGACCCGGTGAGCGGCAACCGCTCGTCCGGGACCATGCGCGTGGCGACCGCGGTGACGACCGGTGCGCCGCTGTCCTGCAGCTGCGCGGCAGGCGTGCCTGACGCCCACATCGCGGCCAGCAGCAGGGCCAGGATCGGATTCCCCCCGCCGGCCCACCCGCTCATCGCGGATGCCTGCTGGACATGTCGTTCGGCATCGCGGCCCATTCTAGCAGGCCCATGTTCCGTCGCCGGCCTCGCCGCCGCCGCGCGGGGTCTGAACTATGCTAGTGTGGCGTCTACGGCCGCTCAGGGCACGCAACGAGTTCTTGGACTGCGTTCGTGACCTGGGTGCCGATCCCGCAGATGGCAACGGAGGTAAGCGCGCATGAGCACCGGAGATCCGAAGCCCGAACAGTCCAAGGATGCAGCCGGACCACCGCCGGTACCGGATGCCGCATCGGCCCCGAAGAGCCCGGCGGAAGGCGCCCCCGGCGGCGGGGCCGACGACGTGAAGGCCAAGCTCCTGGGCGCTGGCAACCGCGTCTACTTCCATCTGGATATCGACGTGAACGGCTGGATGATCCTCGGCGCGGTGATCGCTCTGCTGCTGTTGCTCAAGATCTGATCGTACGGCCGCAGTCGTGCCCCTGCATCGCCTGGGCGCGGCAGCCTACGTTTGCTGGGGTCTGTTCGTGCTGCACGCGGCGCTCGATACCGCTGAGCTCGCCGCCGGACTCCCCTCGCCCATGGGCATCATCATCGGCACGCTGGCGCAGCAGGCATGGACGCTGGCCGCGGTCGGGACCGCGGTCGTGTGGGCGGCGATCGCGCTGCTGTGGCGCAAGGACCGTTACGGTTACTGGGTCACGCTCGCGCTGAGCGGGTTCGTCGAGATCGGTTACCTGGTGTTCGTGCTATTGCCAGGCTACCAGGCACCGGGCGCCGGGCCGTGGCGACCGGTTGTGTGGGTGCTCGCCGTCGCGTTGAGCTCGTCAGTCCTGCGTCGCGGCACCACGAACGACGCTCAGCCGTCCGGCTGACGCGCAGGCCGGGCGAAGCTCCGCAGCGTGTCGGCGAGAACGGCGCGGGTATGCGCCCACGTTCGGCGTGAGCGCAGCAATGCCTGATTCACCTCGAGCTCCACGCCGAGGTAGCCGGCGGGCGTGAACTCGCGCCGCAGCCACGTCGTCAGCCCGTCGCTGCGTCCCCGGTAGGGGTAGTTGCGGCGCACAGCGAGCCCTTCCCTGCGGATCGCTGCGGCCCAGGTGTTGCAAAGGGCGCGTTCCCCGGTGCGGCCGGGATCGTACAGCAGACCGATGTCGGCGCGGCGCACGACGCTGTCGAGAACGGGCGCGAAACTGTGCACGGCAACGTGCAGGACCGGGTCACCGGCGGCGATTGCTGCGGCGATGGCGGCCCGCACGCGGGCGCGGTGTGGCGCGTGGTAAGCCGTGATGATCTCGGCCCGCGCGCCGCGCGGCAGGGGAAGCACGAACTCGGACAGGCAGCGCGGGTGCGACGGCGAGCGGTTCAGATCCACCAGCAGGCGCGAAACCGTCGCCGCGTACAGCGGCGCACGCAGGCGGCGGGCGAGGTGGCGCGCGAGCGCCAGCGCGCCGCGGTCGTAGCCGCGATGCGAGCGCAGGATCCGTGCGGCGCCCCGGAACAGCGGCCGGTAGCGCGCGGGTATGCGCGCACCACCGTGCTCGCAGGTGACGATGAGCAGGCGCTGCGGTTCGCGGCTCATGCCGGGGTCGCCGTACGCCGGCCGGCCCGAGGCTGGCGATAACCCGCCCGCATGCGCGACGGTCGGGCCGGCTCGTACACGCTCACTCAACCCAGGCCGAGGAACGGCCGGTCTTCCGCGAGGCAGCGGCACAACCCGGCCGCGAGCGCCTCCAGCGCCCCTCGCCCCGGCGCCGGGCCGAGGGCGTCTGCGATCCGCCGCGCCAGCGGGCCACGCTCCAGAATGAGCGCGATCGACGCGCGCCAGGGCGCCGCATCGCCGCCCGCGCCCAGGGCTCCCGCCTCGCACAGGTGCTGCCAGATCTCGCGCAGTTGCGCCTTGCGATCGGGGAAACCGAGCGCGTGCAGAAACCGCCGGTCGTCGACCACCGCCCGGTCGGCCTCCCGGGTCGCGTCGAGGAAAATCGCGGCCAGGGTCCCGCTTTGCAGCTCGAGCTGCGCCGCAAGGCTCGCCAGCCGCTCCTCGTACAGCAGCCGCAGGCTGCCACAGACGAGCGCCGCGACGGCGATGTCGGCGCGCGGATGCTCCTGGATGTCCAGCACCCGGATCTCGATGGCGCTGCGGTCGAAACGGGCGATCGCGCCGCGCGAATTCAGCCACTCGTGCTGCAGGATCCCGCCGGGATCGAACGGGGCGATGTCGGCGTACATCGGCGCGAGGATCCGTTGCTCGTATTCGTGTCGCGAGCGAACCGGCTCCGGGATCACCGCGGCCGTGATGGACGGGATGCGGCGCGCATTGTTGCGGTAATACTCCAGGCGCGTATCCATCAGCCCCGTCAGCACGCCGCCGATGACCGGCGAGCTCGCAGCCAATGCCGGCAACAGCGGCAGGATCACCCGGATCGCGCTGTGCAATCGTTCGAATTCGTGATCGTCCGCGAACGGCAGGTTCAGGTGGACGCTCTGCAGGTTCGACCAGCCGTGGCCGCGGCAATCGAAGATCCGGTCGTAGGCCTCGTAAACCGCGTTGTATTCGTGCGGCCACAGGCGCATCTCGCGGTCAGGATCCATCCACGGGTGCGCCGCTCCGGGCATGAGGCAGGCGCCGAGTGGTTCGAGCAATGCGTTGACGTCGCGTACGCCGCACTGAAATGCGGCGGGCAGCGGCTCGAGCGCCGGCGCCGGTCCGTTGGTCTTGAGCTCGATGACGTGCAGCGCGAGCTCGTTGGACCAGGCGAGCGGCCCGCGTTCGATCTCGGCATCGAAGCTGCCGCTCGCCGCAAGGAGCAGGCGGTCCGCGATCGGCGCGACAGCCAGTGTGCGCCGGTCCACGATCATGTACTCGAGCTCGATGCCGTAGCCGCCGAAAGCGGCCAGCGGGCCGTCGCCGCTCATCGCGAAGTATGGCCGCGCTTGTGGATCTCGATACGCTTGAGAAACACCCCCATGATCTCACGGTAGAGCGCGTCCTTGAGTATCGTGTCCTCGACCCCGGCGTCGAGGTTCGGGTTGTCGTTGACTTCCATGAGCACGCAGCGGCGGCCGATCTGCTTGATGTCGACGCCGTACAATCCGTCGCCGATGAGGTTGGCGGCCTTGAGGGCGATGCGTACGACGTCCTCCGGGGCTTCGCCCACCGTGAGGGTGTCGACATTGCCGGTCCCGCTCGTTCTGCCGTGCTGATCGCGGCGGATGATCTGCCAGTGACGGCGCGCCATGTGATAGCGGCACACGTACAGCGGGCGCTGATCGATGATGCCCACGCGCCAGTCGAAATCGGTCGGCATGAACTCCTGGGCGATGACGAGATCGGATTTCGCGAACAGCTGGTTCACGGCCCCTTCGAGCTCCGCCTCGGTTTCCACGCGCGTGACGCCGAGTGAAAAGGCGCTGTCGGGCTGCTTGAGCACGCACGGAAAACCCAACTCGTGCTTGATCGCCTCGACATTGCCGCGATGGACGATCAGCGTTTTCGGGGTGGGAATGGCATAGCGATCCATCAGCTCCGCGAGGTAGACCTTGTTGGTGCACTTGAGGATTGAATCCGGGTCGTCGATGACCACCAGGCCTTCGGCCGCCGCGCGCTGCGCGAAGCGATAGGTGTGATGGTTGACGGCGGTGGTCTCGCGGATGAACAGGGCGTCGAACTCGCCGAGGCGGGCGAAGTCGTCGCGCGTGATGAGCTCGAGATCGAGACCCACGGCCTCGGCAGCCTTCTCGAATCGCTTCAGTGCCCGCGCGTCCGACGGCGGTTGCGGATCGCCGGGATTGTGCAGTACCGCGATGTCGTATCGCGGCGCGGCACGCCGGCGCACCCGGCGCTTGTGGCGCGTGAAGTAGGTCGTCGCCGCATCGATGGCGAAGCGGCGATGGGACTCGGGGATGTCGCTGGCCGCGATCGGCCGGACGGACTGCAGATCCCAGTGATCACCTACGCGCACGAACTTCGCGCGCAGCATCGGCATGGGAAACAGGTTGAACATCCACAGCGCCAAGCGCTCGTAGCGCTTGGCGAGGTTCTGGCCGAAGTAGATGCTGAGCGTGAAGGTATTCGAGTGCAGCCGGCGCAACGCCCGCTGGATGACATCGTCGACTTCCTCGGAAAGCGTGCGTACCACCGTCTGCGACTTCAGATCCTGGATCGTGCTGACGTTGGGCAGCGGCTTGTGGCCGCGGGCCTCGGCGAGCAGGGACACGTAGTAGCCGACGGTCTGGTACCGGTACGAGCGGCACAGGTTGAACACCTTCGCGGTGCGGTCCTCGCTGTGGCGCGGATCGGTTAGATATTCACGCCCGGAGACGACACCGACTCCGGGAATCTCGAGCGGCCAGCGCTGCGGATTGTCGACGACGATCAGTACGGACATGTTTCAACGCCGGGGTTGAATGACGAGCAGATTCGCGTCGTGGGTGAGCACGCCGAGCAAAATGGCGCCGATTACGCGATCGATGTGTATCCAGTAGTTCTGTTCCCCGCCGAGCGGGTTCGGATCCAGCGGGTCGCTGACCAGGATGGTACGGTGCCGGCGCTCGTAACCGGACAGGACGACGAAATGGCCGGCTGGTGCGCCGCGCACGTCGTCATCCGCGTCATCGGGGCCATACTCGCGCATCGCGCGGTACAAATAGGTGGCCGACAGGCCCGTGATGATGGGAATGCCCCGGTTCAGGATGCTGCGCAGCAGGCGCCGCGTCAGATCGGTGAACCGGATCCTGCCGCCGAGGCGCAGAAACTCCTGGTAGCCCTGGCTCGCGACGCGCAGGCGGCGGTCGCGTTTTTCGCGAATCTGTGCCTCGAGCTTGGCAATCATGTCGACGTCCTTGTGCGCGAACCAGGTCGGATCGAATACCTGCAGGTTGTAGGTGTAGATGGTGGCTTCGAATCCGCGTCGCAGCGCGTCACAGGCGAGAAACACGTCGAGCGTGCCGCCACTTTCGAGCTGCTCGATCGCGCCGATGAGCGTGTCGAGATCGTGTTCGGTACCGTAATAGCGGTAAACCGAGTGCAGGCAGGTCGGCCCGCAACTGCGGGCGTCCGGCTGGCGCAGGATCCGCACCGCCAGCTGCGCGGCCTGCAGGTCCGGGCGATCCAGTTCGGCCATGGAGGACATGTGACTAGACATACCGCGAGCGTGTCCTTGCTTGCAAGCCCGGAACCCGGGCTACCGGCCGATGACCGAGGGGCAGGGGGACGGGCAACGGCGGGTCGCCCAGGGTGCGAGACAACCGAAGATGCGTACAAGCGGTTTCGCGGGTGCGCTCCGGCTCGAACCGCTGCGTCGACGATCGGCGGTACGCGGTCGGCCAATGGGCGCGCGATTATGGGCGTGTCGATCGGGTGTGTAAAGTCCGTGTCGAAGGCGATGTTATAGTGCCGCGCTCGGGCGTGACCGTGACGAGCCCCCTGTGTGCGCAGTACATGACGACGGGTAACCGAGAGCGAAACGGCGGCCGGATCCTGGTCGATCAGCTGCTGCGCCACGGCGTCGAACGTGTGTTCTGCGTACCCGGCGAGAGCTACCTGCCGGTACTCGATGCCCTGTACGACGAGCGCCGGCGCCTGCCGGTCGTGAGTTGCCGGCACGACGGCGGCGCGGCGTTCATGGCGGAGGCGGCCGGCAAGCTCGACGGGCGTCCCGGGGTGTGTCTGGTCACGCGCGGCCCGGGGGCGACCAACGCCGCGATCGCCGTGCACGTCGCCGAACAGGATTCCACGCCCATGCTGCTGGTCGTCGGTCAGGTCGCGCGCGCTCACGCCGGCTGCGAAGCGTTTCAGGAGGTCGACTACGAGCGCCTGTTCGGCGGGCTTGCCCGCCACGTCGAGCAGGTGGAGACGGTCGCAGCGCTGCCCGAGGCGATCGCGCGAGCCTTCGCGACCGCCTGCGGTGATCGCGCCGGGCCGGTGGTTCTCGCGGTGCCGGAGGACGTGTTGCGCGACCGCGCGCGGGTCGCCGACGCCGAACCCCGATCCCGGGTGATCCGCACGCCCGCCGCCGCGGACGTGGTCGCCGTGTGCGAGCGCCTGAGCGCCGCCGCGCGACCGCTGTTGCTGGTCGGGGGCAGCAGCTGGACGGATGCGGGTTGCGCTGCGCTCGTACGCTACGCCGAGGCCGCCCGGGTGCCGGTTTGCGCCGCGTTCCGGCGCCAGGATCTGTACGACAACGACAGCCCGTGCTACGCGGGCTACCTCGGACTGAATGCGCACGCGAGCCTGTGGGAGCGGGTACGGGAGAGCGATTGCCTGCTCGTGCTCGGTGCGCGACTGGATCAGGCGACCAGCCGCAACTTCACGGCATTCGATCCGCACTGGTCGGCACGGCACATGATCCGCGTGTATCCCGGCGCCAGGCTGCCCGGCAGAGCGTCGCCGGCCGCGCTGGCGGTGCGCGCCGATCCCGCAGCCTTCGTTGCCGCGATGGGTCGGCGCATGCCGGCGGCCAGCGCGGTGCGGGCGGCGTGGTGCGCGCGCCTGCGGGCCGAATACCTGGACAGCCTGCGTCCCGGTCGCGACAGCGACGGCTTCGAGCTCGGCGAGGTCATGACCGCCCTCGCCGCCGATCTCGCCGATGATGCGATCATCACGCTGGATGCGGGCAATTTCACCGCCTGGCCGCAACGCTATCGCCGCTACCGCCGGCCGGGCCGTCTGCTGGCACCGGTAAACGGCGCGATGGGCTATGGCGTACCCGCGGCGGTGGCCGCCGCGCTGCGTCACCCGCGCCGGACCGTGGTCGGTTTCGTGGGTGATGGCGGTATGCTCATGACCGGCGCCGAGCTGGCCACGGCGATGCACTGTGGCGCGCAACCGATCATCCTGATCGCCAACAATGGTATGTACGGCACCATCCGGCTGCACCAGGAACGCGCCTATCCGGGGCGCGTCGTCGCCACCGATCTGACCAATCCCGACTTCGCCGCCTGGGCGCGGGCGTTCGGCGCGTACGGCGAGACCGTCACCGCGGCGGCGGCCTTCCCCGCCGCTTTCGCGCGTGCCCGCAGCTGCGGCACGGCGGCGGTGCTCGACCTGCGCCTGGATCCGCGGGTCCTGGTGCCGGGGGTGACCCTGGACCGCATGGCGCGCGCCGCACGGCACGAATGAGTCCGCACGCGGACCGGGGCCGGGCGCGCGCGGTACGCGCATGGCTGGGCGCAACGGCGTCGCCACGCGGGTCCGTCGCCGTCCTCGCGGCGGCGAGCCTCATCGTCCTGTTCGCCGGCGCGGGCAGCAAGGAAATCCACGGGACCTCGATCTTCTACGCCAGCCTGGCGCGCGACATCGCCGACGCCGGCGACGTGCTCGGGATCTACCGCGGCGCCGACGCCTACCTGCTCAAACCCCCCGCGCTCGTGTGGTTGACGGCGCTGGCGGTGAAGCTTCTCGGGCCGACGAGCTTTGCCGGAACTTTGTTCGCCCGTCTGTCCGGCGTCGCCGTGGTCCTGCTCACCTACGCGCTCGGGCGGCGTCTGTTCGGACCGGCGGCCGCCTGGCTCGGCGCCGTGATGTTGCTCACCAACAGCACCTTTCATCAGTTCTCGAGCGCCCTGCGCATGGACGCGCTGATGACCGCGGGCGTACTGCTGGCCGTGATCGGCTACCTGGAGGCGGGGCGCCGCTGGGGACCGTACGCTTTCTTCGGCGGGCTCGCCCTCGGGCTGCTCGCCAAGGGACCGCAGGTGCTCGGCGTGCTGCTGCTCGTGCCGGCGCATGCACTCGTGCTCGGGCGCTGGCCGCCGCTCCGGCGCTGCTGGCCCGCGGCGTTGCTGCTGAGCCTGCCGCTGGCGTGGTATGGCTGGTTGCTGTCCGAGCACGGGGCACGGGTGTGGCAGGAGCTTGCCGCCGATGCCGCACGCGGCGGTTCCGAATCCATCCAACTGCAGCTCAGCTCGGCATGGCGGGAGTACGTGCACAAGCCGCTGCTGCGATTCTGGCCCTGGCTGCCCCTGTTGCTCGCCGGCTGCGTCTACGGCGGCTACCGCTGCACCGCACGCGGCGTCACCCGGGCCGTACGCGCCGACGCCGGCCTGCTGCTGGTGTGGGTCGGCGCCGTGTTCGTGGCGGCCGCGATCAAGCCCGATCACGACCTGCGCTACGTCTACCCGGCGTTGCCGCCGCTGAGCCTGCTCGCCGGCGCGCTGGCGGCACACCTGTTGCGCCAGCAACTGCCGCGCTGGGCGCTGGCTCTGGCGGCGTGTCTGGCGGCGGGGCTGTTCGTCGCGACCCTGGTGCCGGGCCTGCTCGGCAAGGACACCCGACCCGCGATCGCCGCGATGCACCGGCGCCTGGATGCGGCGCTGGCGCCCGGTGAGCCGGTGCTGGTGGTCGGTTTCCACGTCAACAACCCGCCGGGACCGCGGCGGCAGAGCACGCATGTCGATTGGGTGCACTACTACTTCGGCCGCGACGCCCACGTCATCGCGCCGCACCGTGCCAGGGCCGCGGACGTCGCCGCGGCGCCGGTCGTGCTGGTGGCCCGTTACGGCAAGCGCGCCCAGGTTCTCGCGGCACTGGATCTGGAGACGCTCGTCGCCGGCGAGGAGATGGTGCTGGCGGTGTCACGGCATCGGCGCGACGCGCGCGGGGCGCGCTGATGTCCACGGACCCCGCCGGCGCGCTGGTCATCGTCGCGCTGGCGCTGACCGGAGTCGCCGCGGTGCTGTTGCCACCCTGGCGCGCGGCCCGGCGGCGGCGGCGTCTGGAGCTGCACACCTTCCCCTCCGGATGGGACCGGATCCTACGCCGGCGCGTACCGCTGTATCGGCGCCTGCCGGCTGCGTTACGGCCGCGCCTGCACGCCGCCATCCAGATCTTTCTCGCCGAAAAGCAGTTCTACGGCTGCGACGGCTTCGTGGTCACGGACGCCGTGCGGCTGACCATCGCGGCGCAGGCCTGCGTGCTGATCGCCAACCGTCCGGCACCGTACTACCCGCAGCTGCGCTCCATCCTCGTCTACCCGGGCGAATTCGTGGTGCCGATCGAGGCGGTCGACGCCGCCGGGGTGCACGCCGTGAGCACGGAGGTTCGCAGCGGCGAGTCCTGGGGCAGCGGCCGGGTGGTGTTCAGCTGGGAAGACGTGCGCCGCGGCGCGCTGGTGCCGGACGACGGTTACAACGTCGTGGTGCACGAGTTCGCGCATCAGCTCGACGTCGAGCGGGGCGGTGTCGACGGCGCGCCCGCGCTCGCCGACGCCGCGGCCGCGCGCCGCTGGACCGAGGTGTTCTCCGCCGAGTATGCCGAACACGAGCGGCGCACCGCGCGCGGCGAAGACACCGTCATCGATCCCTACGGTACGCACAGTCCCGGGGAGTTCTTCGCCACGGCAACCGAGGCGTTTCTGGAACGCCCCCGCGAGCTCGCCCGCGAACACGCGGCGCTGTACGCGGTGCTGCGGGATTTCTACGCGCTCGATCCGGCGACCTGGGTCTGAGCGTCAGCGGCCGCGCAGCAGCTCCGCGAGCCCCGCGGCCTCGAGCTCCCCGCGCACCAGGCGGTGCACGGAGCCCGCGTCCTCCATGGTCAACGCCTGCTCGAGCACCGCGCGCGCCCGCGCCCGGCTGATCGTTCGGATCACACGTTTGGCGCGCCCCAGGTATGCCGCGGTCATGCTCAGGTGCCGGAAACCCATGCCCAGCAGCAGCACCGTTCCCGCCGGCTCGCCCGCCACGTCGCCACACACGCTCACCGGCTTGCCCGCCTCGCGCGCGGCGCGCAGCGTTTCGTCGATGGCGTTGAGCACGGCCGGATGCAGGCTGTCGTAAATCCGCGCGACGCGGGCGTTGGTGCGATCGACGGCGAGCAGGTACTGGGTCAGATCGTTGCTGCCGATGGACAGGAAGTCGACCCGCCGGGCGAGTTGGGACGCCTGGTAAACCGCCGCGGGCACCTCGATCATCACACCGATCGGCGGTCGCGGCGCCACGTGACCTTCCTCTGCCAGCTCGTGACGGGCGCGTTCGATGAGCGCGAGCGCGTCATCCACCTCCGCCACGTTGCTGACCATCGGCAGCAGCACGCGCAGGTTGCCCAGATCCTCGTTCGCGCGCAGCATCGCGCGCAGCTGGGTCAGGAATATCTCCGGGTGGTCGAGCGTGACCCGGATGCCGCGCCAGCCGAGAAACGGATTGGCTTCGACGACGTTGAAGTAGGGCAGGGGCTTGTCGCCACCGATGTCGAGCGTGCGCATGGTCACCGGACGCGGGGCGAATGCCGCGAGCACCTCGCGGTAGATGTGAAACTGGTCCTCCTCGCCCGGAAACGACTCGCGGATCATGAACGGGAACTCGGTCCGGTACAGACCCACGCCCTCGGCGCCGCTTTCCAGCGACGGGGTGATATCCGACAGCAGGCCGGTGTTCACGTGCAGCGTGACGCGGGCACCGTCCGGCGTCTCGGCCGGCAGATCCTTCAGGGCGCGCAGCTCGGCGCCGAGGCGTTCGTCCGCACGCGCGATGCGCCGGAATTCCTCGAGCACGGCCGGTTTGGGCTCGAAGAACACCCGGCCGCGATAGCCGTCGACGACGACCGTATGGCCGTCCAGGCGTGCCAGCGGCAGCTCGCCGACGTCGACGACCGCCGGCAGGCCCATGGCCCGCGCGAGCACTGCGACGTGTGAGAACGCCGAGCTGCGCCCGCTGACGATGCCGACCAGCTGCCGGCGCGGGACGTTGGCGATATCGGTGATGCTCACCTCGTCGCCCACCAGCACGCAGCGCTCGGGATACTCCCGCGGTCCGACCGGACCGTCGGCGTGCAGGCGCATGACGATACGCCGGCCGAGCTCGCGGATGTCGTCCGCGCGCGCGCGCAGATACGGATCCGACATGCCCTGGAACAAACGGACGTGCGCGGCGACCGTGTCGCGGATCGCGGCCGGCGCCCATTGTCCCGCGCTCACGCGCCCGGCCATGTCCGCGGGCAGGGTGTCGCCGTCGAGCAGCATGACGTACACGTCGAACAGCGCCAGCTCCGAGTCGGAGACGACTCCCGCGAGGCGTGCCCCGCTGGCGCGCAGGTCGTCCTGAACCGCCGCGATCGCGCGTCGCAGGCGCTCCAGCTCCGCTTCCACGTCGGTGACGGTGCGGTCCGGTACCGCGCCGAGGTCGGCGAGCGTCGCCGCGCTCGCCACGGTGCCGATGGCGACGCCGTCGGAGGCACGGGCGCCTTCGATGTAGCCGAGATCGTCCGCGTTGCCGGCGAGCAGCGTCGCCATGCCGCCGGTGACCGCGACGTGATGGATGGCACCCGCGAGCTGGGCGGCGACCGTGACCAGAAACGCGGATTCGTCCGCGTTGAACTGGCGGTCATCGCGCTGCTGTGCGACCAGCACGCCGAGCACCTGGCGGTAGTGAATCAGGGGTACGCCGAGAAACGAGCGGTAGCGCTCCTCGCCGGTCTCGGGAAAATAGCGATAACGGACGTGGTTCGCCGCGTCCTGTACCAGCACCGGCTCCTGCCGTTCGGCGACCAGGCCGACCAGGCCCTCCGTCGGACGCAGGCGCACGCGTCCCACCGCGGCCGCATTCAGTCCCTCGGTGGCGCGCAGGACGTACTCGCCGCTCGCCGTTTCGAACAGGTAGACGGAGCAGACGTCGACCGACAGTGTCGCCCGCACGCGCCCGACCGTGATCCCGAGGGCCTCGTCGAGATTGGCGGCGAGACTGACGTCCTCGACGATGCGACGAAGTATGTCGAGCATGGCGGCATTATAGGTACTCCGTGCCGCCCGCGGTGATCGGCGGTCGGTGCCCGTGCCACCGCGCGGCCGAGGCGCGGTCGCGACCGACCGCTTGTCGACCCCGCCCGGGTCACAGTACGAAGTCCGACCGCGTCAGTCGCGCAGATAGCCGATCTGCGCCATGAGCTCGTCCTTGTTGGCCTTGAACTGGGGTGAAACCATGACGTCCAGGCCGAGCCGCTCGGCCGGCTCGTCACAGGTGAACGACGGATCGTGCGAGACGGTCGCCTCGAACAGGGCGCCCGAGGGCGTGCGCACGTAGATCGAATCGAAGTAGCCGCGATCCTTGACGTCGGAAACGTCGGTGTAGCCCAGGCCTTCGATGAAGAACTTGAGCTCGGCCTGCTGCGCGTGCGTCGCGACCTGGAATGCCATGTGGTGGATGGCGCCCTGGCCGACGGTCCAGCTCCCCGGTCTGCGCTGGGGCTCGATCACGAAGTCGACGATGGCGCCGGTGCCGCCCGCGCCGAGCGCGTAGCGCACCAGCGGGCCGTCCTCACCGATCCGGCGGCCACCCCAGGCCACTTCCATGAACTCGTCCATGAAGTCCATGGAGCGCGTCGACACGCCGATCGAGTGGGTGCCCCGCAGCATCACTTCCGCGGGGACCGGGCCGGCGCTGCGCGGCGGTCGCACGTCGCCGTCGACGCCGACGATTGCGTAATTGACGCCGCAGGGGTGCTGGAAATCCACGTAGCGCTCGCCGAATCGTTCGACGTCGCGCACCGCGAAGCCGTGCTCGAGCAGACGCGCGCGCCAGTAATCGACGGCCGCACTCGGCGCGGACAGGCTGACATAGCTCACCTGGCCGGAGCCCGGCGTCGCCCGCACGCCCGTGTGCGCCATCGGGAACGTCGTGACCAGCGAGCTCTCGTCACCGCGGTCGTTGCCGTAATACAGGTGGTAGATGGGTACGGCGCCGTCGTAGAACAGAGTCTTCTTCACGCTCTTCATGCCCAGCACGCGGGTATGGAAGTCGTAGTCCTCCTGGGCCGCCCCGGTGCCGATGGTGACGTGGTGATGCCGGGTGAGATGAGAGCCGGGATTGTGCGCCTGCATGGGAGCCCCTCCATCGCGCTGGCTGGTGACCGCGAACGTAGCACAGCGTGACGCGCGTACGAAAGCAGGCGCCGGCGCGGTGCTCGCTTCGAGCGCACCGCTGCGCCGGTTCGGGCAGGGATCTGCGCCATCCCCCGAGAGCCCGCTGCGGGCGATCGGGCAGTGGGAACTTCGAAGCGATCGGCGTGTTGCGGCGCTGCGACGGGATCGCGGACCGGACGATCCGCGCCGTCCGGCAGTCGGTGTACCGATTGGTGGACCCGCCGGGGCTCGAAGCTGGGACCAAGGGATTATGAGTCGCGATGGCCGACTGTATCACTATTACTCTTACCACTTACCGGGGCGCCCGTTGCGTGAATTGCCCTACCGTGCATGACGATGCACGATCGAAACCCGCAAAAATCCCGCACGCGATTACCGTCCTAGAAACCCCACGTCGAGAGGCAAAAGACCATTCTGGCGATTCGCAACGACGTACCGGCAGCATTGAAAAAACCTCAGCTGGCGTATGAACACGGCTTCCGACATCTCTGGTTACTGAACCTGGACGGGCGCCGGGACAGCATCCGGGACGAACTCTTGTTTGTCGATCTGCGCGCGCGCATGCGCCAGGAAATCGATGGCGCGCTGGCAAAAATCCGATCCTTGCAATTGGCCGCAGGTCAAGCCGCAGGAAATCCCATAGTCAGTAGCCTTTCGGCTGTAAACATAGCTCAGACACCCGCGAAGCGAGTTGAACAGCCTCAGGTACTCGGCGTTGTTTGCTGTTATCAGGACAAGCGATAAAACTGTCTGCCAGCAGGGCGCTTGACCGCTGTAAGTCCCCAGGGCTAGGGCTGTCCTTTACCCAGAAGTCCCGCCCCGCAAGTCGCGATCGATGGGGTTCTGGTCCGTGGGGTGGTTTGTCATTGGGTCGATCTCGTCTCTGAGTTGGTAAGCCAGACACATGGTGGTGAGGGTGGTGTAGCCGTGCCACATGAGCTGGTGGCCCGGTGGGGGGTCGTTGTTGCGGTTGAGGTAGCCGCCGAGAATCGCCACGATGCGCACGGCCTCGCCGAGCTGGTTGGGTCTATCGCGTCCCCGGGATTGGGCGAAGTCGCCGATGACTCTGAGTTCGACATCGGAGAACAGGATCTGCGGTGGCAGCTCGGGCGCTTCGCGGCCGAGCAAAGTCATCAGCATCACGCGCCAGGCGATGACCATGCGAATGGCGATGGCGCGCTCGAGCCGCTCGGCCGTGTGGTGGCCGAGCTCATCGATGTTGCAGCCGGACTTCAGCACCCGGTGCCAGTCTTCGATACGCCAGCGCAGGCTGTACCAACTCAGGATCTGCGCGGCCTGCTCGGCGGTGTCCACCGTCAGCGTCGTCAGCACGAACCACTCGATGGGCTTCTCGCCGTTCGGCGGCGAACTCTCCACGGCATGCACGACGGTGACGGGCAGCGTCTCCTGCGCATCCCTTGGCGCCTTGGCATCGCGTAGGATCTCGAGGCGGCGATAGCGCAGTACAAGCTCTGCCGTGCGGGGCGTTCGTCCGATGCGCGCTTGGCGCTTGCTGCTCTTGGTGCGCGCACTCTGACGGGTGACATCGAGGGCGACCGTGCCGCCGGGCTCGGTAGCGCGTAGTGCCTCAAACAGCCGCCCCTGGCCGTCCGGCAGGCGTCGGTCGTGCTTGGCGCGCACCACCAGTGCCACGTTGGGCGTGCGCTGCTGTTCGGCGAACAACTCGTAGAAGTCCGCTTCGCGGTCGACGACGTTGATGATGCGGGTCTTGGGCAACGCCTCGGCCAGGGTCGCACAATCGCGCAGGCTGCCAATCCAGCGCACGCTCTTCTTCTCCTTCTCCTTCTTCTCGTTGGCCGATGCCGGGGCTGCGCGCTTGGGCTCGGGCGCCTCGAACCGAGTGCGCAACACCCCCAGCGGCAGCCCATCGGTCGTCACCGCCAGGGTCGAGTGCAGATGCAGCCCGCGGCTCAGGGCGCCGGTCTGGTTGGTGCCGATCACCCCGAGCCCCGTCGTCTGCGGATGGCTCGTGAAGTTCACATCCGTGCCGTCGGTGATGCACAGCACCGTCGACTGCGCCTGCATCCGCCTGAGGGTGCGCTCGCGGTGGGGTTTGAGGATGTTCTGCGGGGTGACTTCGGAATCCGCTGGTTGATCGATCAGCCGGTAATAGCCCTTCACCGCCGGCCAATCCTCCTTGGCCACCGCCGTGAAGGCGCGCATCGGCTCCTCGGCCTGACGTCGAGCGCTCTCTACCAATCGTCGACTCCGTCTTGGGTCACCGAGCGGTGCGCCGCCGAACTCATGTTCGGCCCAGTGCACCCCGTCCAGACCTTCTCCCGGCTCCAGCGGCCCATCGTCCGTGGGCGGGGGTGGGCCGACCCCCAAGCGCGCTCGCCAATCGGCTTCGAGCTCATAGACATAGATCGCCTTCACCGTCTCGCCCGCCCGATGGGTGCGATCCTGCCGGCCCCGGCCGCTACTCGCGCCGAGATAGCGCCAGTTCGACGCCTTGAGGCTCACGCCCGAATGCGGGGGTTCGACAAACGTCTCGACCAGCCACGGACGGTAACCATAGCGCGTCTCGAAGTCCGCACCCAAGCGCCGCAGCACACGCCCGAGGACGTGCGAGGCGAGATGGCGACAGTGAACCTCGGGTCGGATCAGAAAACGGGTCAACCCCACGATCCGGTGCAGCTGGGCCTCACGCCGTGCCGCATCCCAGCCGATCCACTGATCGCGCGGCGAAAGCGACAGCGCCGCCGCCGCGAAACCGATCGCGCCGAGCCAGCCGTGCGCCGAGTGAATCAGGTAGCGCAGTTGACAGCCCACCAGCGGCCCTGCCCCCCGCGGATGTTCCCGCGCCATGAGCTCGTTCCACAGGGCCCTATGCGCGTCGTTCTCGACCAGCATCAGCTCGAGGTCGATGAGCTCAGCAACCTCAGCGGGGACCGCCTGCGGTGGCGGCACAGGTTGCTTGAGGCGGCGCGCTCGGGGTCGCCCTGGCGCCGTCCGTGGCGCGGGCAGCACCACCTGACCCGCCCGCTCGAGCGCGCGCAGCGCCTTCAAACAACCTGCTCGTTGAGCGCGTCCCCGGCCGTCGACAAAATCAAACTCGGCGCAGACCCGATCCGCCAGCGCCGTCCGATGCGCCTCCGGCGACTCGCGCAGCAAGGCGAGCACACGCGCCACACCCTGCGGCTGGCTCAGCGTACGCTTGATCTGGCTCTGTGCTCGCACACCGCCCACAGTAGCGGCGCGAGACGCCTTTGTCCAGCATCAGATGTGGGTATAGGGCAG
>JADZEE010000088.1 GCA_020850735.1 Gammaproteobacteria bacterium
AGGTCGGCATCTTGTCGAGGAAGAAGCTCAGGCCGTGATCGTTGTAGAAGATCACCGCGACGTCGGGCCGGCACTGCTCGAGCCAGCGGTGCACCGGCGCGAAGCCATCGAAGAACGGCTTGAAGTACGGATCCTGCTGCAGGCCGCGATTGATGGCCATCCCGATCATCGGGATGTGCGACATGCAGACGCTGCCAGTGACGGTTGCCATGAGCTATCTCCCCGCGTCCACGAGTTTCTGCTTGAAGGCCTCGACGCTCATGCCGGTCTGCTGCGCGCCCAGGTCCTGGACATTCAGCCCGAAGATGCCGGCGAACTTGGCGAGGTAGTAGACGTTGCCGCCCGCAGCGATCAGGTCGAGGACGTTGCGCTTGCGGATGGCCTCGCGCTGCTGCGCGTTGAGCCCGAACCGGGCGCAATAGGCATCCTCGTCCTCGAGGAACTCGGCGCGGTTCTCCGGGTCGTTGAAGGAGTAGCACATCTTGTTCAGTGCATACCCCTTGCGGGCCTCGGCGCCGGTGAAGATCGTGGTGCCCGGTATCGGCTGGTCCAGTATCGCCTTGTCCATGGTGACGTGCCCCTGTGGCTTGCCGGCTGCGGCCGGTCGGACGCCACCGGGACTCTGGCGGCGCATGGCAGGCATGTCGATAGGGAATTTCCGAGGCGTGCTGGGGCGCGCGGCGCGCGGCGCGGCGCGCTGCGCACCCAAATGGGGCAGGCTTTCCGCTATGATTCCGGCCGCAGCAGGAGCGCGCGACGCATGATCATCGACTGCCACGGCCACTACACCACCGCCCCGGGCGAGCTGCAGGCCTTCCGCGACGCGCAGATCGTCGCCCTGAGGGATCCGGCGCGTGCCCCGCAGCGCGGCCCGGCGATCGCCGACGATCAGATCCGCGAGAGCCTGGAGGGCGCGCAGCTGCGGCTGCAGCGCGAGCGCGGCACGGACCTGACGATCTTCTCGCCGCGCGCCTCGGCCATGGCGCACCACGTCGGCGACGAGCAGACCAGCCGCGCCTGGACCCGGGTCTGCAACGACCTGATCCATCGCGTCGTGCAGCTCTACCCGGACAATTTCGTGGGCGTCTGCCAGCTGCCGCAGTCGCCCGGGGTACCGGTGGCCAACAGCATCGCCGAGCTGGACCGCTGCGTGCAGGAACTGGGCTTCGTCGGCTGCAACCTCAACCCGGATCCCTCCGGCGGCCACTGGACGGCGCCGCCGCTCACCGACCGCCACTGGTACCCGTTCTACGAGAAGATGGTCGAACTCGACGTGCCGGCGATGGTGCACGTCAGTGCCTCGTGCAACCCGAACTTCCACGCCACCGGTGCCCACTACATCAACGCCGACACGACGGCGTTCATGCAGTTCATCCAGAGCGATCTGTTCAGGGAATTCCCGACGCTGCGTTTCATCATCCCGCACGGCGGTGGCGCGGTGCCCTACCACTGGGGCCGCTACCGCGGGCTCGCCCAGGACATGAAACGCCCGCCACTGGCCGAGCTCGTCATGCGCAACGTGTACTTCGATACCTGCGTGTATCACCAGGCCGGCATCGACCTGCTGGCGCGTGTCATTCCGGTGGAGAACATCCTGTTCGGCTCGGAGATGGTCGGCGCGGTGCGCGGCGTCGATCCGACCACCGGTCACCACTACGACGACACCAAGCGCTACGTCGACGCGCTGCCGCTCAGTGCGGCGGACAAGCAGCGGATCTTCGCCGGCAATGCGCGGCGCGTATTCACGCGTCTGGATGCGTTGCTGAAGTCGCGGGGCCGCTGATGGACGTGCCAGCGCACCGCACCGGCCGCGGATCGGCCCCCAAGGACGCATGATCCGGCGCCGCACCGCACGCGCGCTGAGCTGGTGGCTGCTGCCGTGGCTGCTCGCCCGGCTGCTCGTGCCGGCCGGGGTCATGCCCGCGGGGCCGGGCGGCGAGCCCGGCTGGGTGCTGTGCTCCGGGATTTCCCTCCCGGGCGCAGCGCCGGGCGAGGGCGCGGGCGACGGCGGTGACGGCCAGCGCGCCGGTGGCGCGTGCCCCTACGCGCTGGCCGGGACGAGCGCCCCGCCGCCGGCGGCGGGCCTGGTGTCGGGTTACGCAGCCGTCGGCACGTCGCAACGCTTTCCTGCCGAATCCGGCCCGGCGTGGCCGGCGGCGCGCTCGCACGCGCACCGGGCGCGCGGCCCGCCGCAGTACTCCTGATCGAACACCAGTCCTTCCAGTTCGTTCATTCAGGAGTTCTCTCTCATGTCGACGCGCACCTGCATGCGCGTGCTGGCGCCGGTCCTGCTGCTCACGGGCCGCCTGCTGCACGCCGCTGATCATCCGATTCACGTCATCGATCCGCTCGCCTACGAGACGCCGCCGACGGCGCCGACGGCTGCGGTCTACCTCGTCATGCACAACACCGGTACGGCGGCCGACCGGCTGGTGGGTGCCGCGACGCCGGCGGCCGGCCGGGTCGAGATCCACACCGTGGAACTCACCGGGGGTGTCATGCGCATGCGGCCGATCGACGGGGTCGAACTGCCCGCGGGCGGGAGCGCGGCACTGCGCAGCGGCGGCCAGCACTTGATGCTGATGGACCTGCCGCGGCCGCTGCGTGCCGGCGCAAGCCTCGAGCTGACCCTCAGGTTCCAGCACGCCGCCGAGCGCCGCATCAGCGTGCCCATCGTGTCCCGGGTCGGGACGCCGGCCGGCGCTGCGCATGGCGCAGCGATGCCGCACTGAGCGGCCGGAGGTAGCACGATGCAACATGCAATCAAGTACCTTGCGTTCGGCGCAGCGCTGCTGGCCACTGCGTGGCTGCCGGCCGCGACAGCCGATGAGGCCGCCGACCAGGCAGCCGCGGCCGTCCAGGGCGTCGCGCAGCTGCCGGTGGTCGTCGTCACGGCGACGGCCGAGAAGTCGCCGCTGGTCGTGGAAGGCGAGCTCAAGGCGCCGCGGCAACCGCTGCCGGCGCACGATGGCGCCGACTTCCTCAAGACCATCGCCGGGTTCTCCGTCACGCGCAAGGCCGGCACCGACGGCGATCCGATCTTCCGCGGCATGGCCGGTTCGCGCCTGAACATCCTGGTCGATGGCGCGAGCATCCTCGGCGGCTGCAACGCCCGCATGGATGCGCCCACCGCCTACATCTTCCCGGAGGCCTACGACGTCCTCACTGTGATCAAGGGGCCGCAGTCAGTGCGCCACGGTCCCGGAACGTCGGCGGGCACCGTGCTGTTCGAGCGCCGCATCGAGCGCTTCGAGCAGGGCGGCTACCGCCTGCACGCCAGCGCGCTCGCCGCGAGCGCCGGGCGGCATGACGAGGTCGCGGACCTGCGGCTCGGTCGGCCGCTCGGCTACCTGCAGCTCAGTGCGACCAACTCGCAGTCCGATGACTACGCGGACGGCGACGGCAACGCCGTGCACTCGGCCTACCGGCGCTACAGCCTCAGCGCGGCCGGGGCCTGGACGCCCGACGAGCACACGCGCCTGGAACTGTCCGTGCTGCACAGCGACGGCCGGGCCGCCTACGCCGATCGGGCGATGGACGGCGCGCAGTTCCTGCGGCAGGGCTTCGACCTGCTCTTCGAGCGCCAGGACCTGCCGGGCCGGCTGCGGGCGCTGGAGGCGCGCGGGTACGCGAGTTCGGTCGATCACGTCATGGACGATCAGAGCCTGCGTGCGCCGGGGATGATGGGCTACGCCGACCTGCGGCGCTACACCTACGGAGCGCGTCTGGCGGCGACACTGGCGGCGCTGCGCGACGGCCCGCTGGAGCTCGGGCTCGATACGCAGCTCAATCGCCACGATTCGCGTTCGGCGCCGCCGAGCGGCATGTACATGCCGTTCGCCGCCGATGCCCGCTTCGCCCAGCAGGGCGCCTTCGTCGAGTGGACGCTGCCGTTCCGGCAGGGCCGGCGGCTCATCAGCGGCTACCGGCTGGACCGCTGGCACGCCGAGGACGAGCGCGCGGTGATCCGCGGGATGATGAGCTCGATGCCGAATCCGACGGCGGGTGCCACGCGCACCGAGTGGCGCAACAGCGGTTTCGCGCGCGTGGAGCTGCCGCTGCGCGCCGTCCCGGCGACGTGGTATGCCGGCATCGGGCACGCCGAGCGTTTCCCGGACTACTGGGAGGCGATCGCCAAGGAGGCGGTGATGAGCCTGAGCGCCTTCGACAGCGTGCGCAGCGAGAAGACCACGCAGCTCGATGCCGGCGCCGTCTACCGCGCCGGCCCGACCAGCGTGACGCTGGCGCTGTTCGCCAACCGGATCGATGACTTCATCCTCGTGGACTACCGCAGCATGATGAAGCGCAACGGCGCGGTGCGGAACGTCGATGCGGCCAGCTACGGCGGTGAATTCGCCGTCGCGCGCACGTTCGGGCGTCGCTGGAGCGCGGACGCCTCGCTCGCCTGGGTGCACGGCGAGAACCGCAGCGATCACCGGCCGCTGCCTCAGCAGCCGCCGCTCGATGCGCGCCTGGGGCTGAACTACGCGGATGCGAAGTGGTCGGCAGGGATGCTGCTGCGGGCGGTAGCGGCACAGACACGCTTCGATCTCAACCAGGGCACCATCGTCGGCAAGGACCTGGGCGAGGCCCCCGGCTTCGCCGTGCTGTCACTCAACGGCGGCTGGCGTGCCACGCAGGCGTTGCAGGTTACGGCTGGCGTCGACAACGTCCTGGATCGCACCTACGCCGAGTTCGTCAGCCGCGCCGGCGGCAATGGCATGGGTGGAGCGATCGGCGGCTACGTGCAGACGACGCGCGTCAACGAGCCGGGCCGGACGTTCTGGCTGAAGCTGCTGGTGCGCGCGCCCTGAGGGCCGCCCGGGATGCCCGGGGTGGCGGATGCGGCCAGGCGCCGCATCCGCCATCGGGCGCCTATTGGTACTCGAGCCCGAGCGCGGCGAGCTGCTCGCGCATCCGGTACATGTCGAGGCCGAGTTCGCCCGAGGCCAGGCGGCGGCGCTTGTCTTCCTCGCTGGCGACACGCTTGGCGGCGGCCTCGGCGACGCGGAAGGCGGCGGCGCGCGGCACGATCACCACGCCGTCGTCGTCGGCGACAACGACGTCACCGGGCTCGACCCGCTGGCTGGCGCAGATCACGGGAACGTTGACCGATCCCAGGCTCGCCTTGATGGTGCCCTGGGCGCAGACACACTTGCTCCACACCGGGAACTGCATGTCGGTGAGCGCAGCGACGTCGCGCACGCCGGCGTCGATGACGAGTGCGCGCACGCCACGGGCCTTGAGCGAGGTGGCGAGCAGATCGCCGAAATAGCCGTCGCTGCAGGGGGAACTGGGGGCGACGACCAGTACGTCGCCCGGCCGGCAGACCTCGACCGCGACGTGGATCATCCAGTTGTCGCCGGGCGGCACCAGGACCGTGACCGCAGAGCCGGCCACGGCCGCGCGCGGATAGATCGGGCGCAGGTAATGCGCCAGCAGCCCGCTGCGTCCCTGGGCCTCGTGCACCGTGGCGACGCCGTGCTCGCCCAGTTTGTCGATGATCGCGCTCTCGGCGCGTGCTATCTCGCGGACGACCACGTGCTTGCTCATGGCTCTGGCGCTGCTCCTCGTGCTCAGGCCGCGGTCCTGGGCTGCGCAAGCGTGGCGCAACCGCCGCGGTGACCGGCTGGGAGTATATCGGCTGGGCGCGGGGCGTGGACCGGTGGCGGGCGGGCGCGGCCAGCGGGCGGTCATTTGATAGATTTCATCAATCAATATGATAAAAACAATCGAATTGATGGATGAGATGGCCGCCGCGATGATGGCCGCCGTCCGGCAGTGCCGCCGGCCCCACCGACAGTGCAGGAGTCCGCACGCATGAGTTCGCTGATCAACACCACGGTCAAGCCCTTCAAGGCGACCGCCTACCACAACGGCCAGTTCGTCCCGGTCACCGATGCCGACCTCAAGGGCAAGTGGTCGATCGTGTTCTTCTACCCGGCCGACTTCACCTTCGTCTGCCCGACCGAGCTGGGCGATCTGGCGGATCACTACGCGACGCTGCAGAAGCTGGGCGTGGAGGTGTACTCGGTCTCGACCGACACGCACTTCACGCACAAGGCCTGGCACGATGCCTCCGAGACCATCCGCAGGATCCGCTTCCCGATGGTCGGCGACCCGACCGGCACGATCGCGCGCAACTTCGGCGTGATGATCGAGGAGGAAGGTCTCGCGCTGCGCGGCAGCTTCGTTCTCGACCCCGAGGGCCAGATCAAGCTGTGCGAGATCCATGACCTGGGGATCGGGCGCTCCGCCGAGGAGCTGCTGCGCAAGGTCCAGGCTGCGCAGTACGTCGCCAGCCACAGCGGCGAGGTCTGCCCGGCGAAGTGGAAGCCGGGTGAGCGGACGCTGGCCCCCTCGCTCGACCTGGTCGGCAAGATCTGAGTCGTCGCCATGCTGGATGCGAATCTCAAGGCGCAGCTGCAGGGCCACCTGCAGCGCATGAGCGCTCCGGTGGAGATCAGCTTCGCCGGGGCCGCCGACGCGGCATCGGGGGAGATGCGCGCACTGCTCGAGGAGCTCGCCGCGCTGCATCCGGGTATCCGCCTGCGCGACGATCCCGACCCGGCGGCGCGCCGGCCATCATTCGGGATCGCGCGTCCCGGCGAGGCCCCACGCATCCGCTTCGCCGCCGTCCCGCTCGGCCACGAGTTCACGTCGCTGGTGCTGGCGCTGCTGCAGGTGGGTGGTGTAGCGCCGAAGGTCGAGTCGATGCTGCTCGAACGGGCCCGGGCGCTCGAGGGTGAGTGGCTGTTCGAGACCTACGTGTCGCTGTCCTGCCAGGTGTGCCCGGAGGTGGTGCAGGCACTCAACGTCCTGGCCGTGACCCACCCGGGCGTGCGCCACACGATGATCGACGGTGCCCTGTTCGAGCCCGAGGTGCAGGCGCGGGACGTCCTCGCCGTGCCGAGCGTGTGGCTGAATGGCGCGCCGTTCGTCCAGGGGCGCGTCGATCTGCGCGACATCCTCGCCCGGCTGGATGCGGGGGCGGGTGCGCGTGCCGCCACCGAGCTTGGGCAGCGTGCGCCCTACGACCTGCTGGTCGTGGGCGGCGGGCCGGCGGGCGCGGCCGCTGCGATCTATGCCGCGCGCAAGGGCATCCGCACCGGCCTTGTCGCCGAACGCCTCGGTGGCCAGGTGCGCGACACGCTCGGCATCGAGAACTTCATCTCGGTGCCGTCCACCGAGGGTCCGCGTCTCGCCGCGGGGTTGGAGGAGCATGTGCGTGCCTACGGCGTAGAGCTCATCGAGGGGCAGCGCGCGCAGGCCCTGCGGCCGGGCGAGATCGCCAGCGTCGAGCTGGCGAGTGGCGCGACGCTGCGGGCGCGCAGCGTCGTCGTCGCCAGCGGTGCGCGCTGGCGTGAGCTGGGGGTGCCGGGCGAGCGCGAGTACCGCGGCCGCGGGGTCGCGTACTGCCCGCACTGCGACGGGCCGCTGTTCCGCGGCAAGCGGGTGGCGGTCGTCGGCGGCGGCAACTCCGGAGAAGAGGCGGCGATCGACCTCGCCGGCATTGCCGCGGAGGTGACGCTGATAGAGTTCGACGGCAGGCTGCGCGCCGATGCGGTGCTGCAGCAGCGGCTCGCGAGCCTCGCCAACGTGCGGGTCATCGTCGGCGCCGCGACGACGGCGGTCCGTGGCGACGGCCGGCGGGTCACCGGCCTCGCCTGGCGCGAGCGTGGCAGCGGAGCCGAGCACGCGCTCGAACTCGAGGGCATCTTCGTGCAGATCGGGCTGGTACCGAACACCGACTGGCTCCGGGGTGCCCTGGCGCTCAATGCGCGCGGGGAAATCGAGGTGGACGCGAGCGGGCGTACGTCGGTGGCGGGGGTGTTCGCCGCCGGTGATGCGACGACGGTACCCTACAAGCAGATCATCATCGCGATGGGCGAGGGCGCCAAGGCGGCGCTCGGCGCCTTCGACCACCTGATCCGCACGCCCTTGCCCGGCGCGGCGCCCCGGGCCAGTATTGCCGCATGAAATACCTGCATACGATGGTCCGCGTGACCAGCATCGACACCTCCCTGAAGTTCTACTGCGACGCGCTCGGGTTGCGGGAAATCAAGCGCATGGAGAGCGAGAAGGGTCGTTTCACGCTGGTTTTCCTCGCCGCCCCGGGCGATGAGTCGGCGCAGATCGAGCTCACCTACAACTGGGATCCGCAGCCCTACGGCAGTGGCCGCAACTTCGGCCACGTCGCCTACGAGGTGGACGATATCTACGCGACCTGCCGCCGACTGCAGGAGCACGGCGTGACGATCAACCGCCCGCCGCGCGACGGCAAGATGGCCTTCGTGCGCTCCCCGGACCTCGTCTCGATCGAGCTGTTGCAGAAGGGCGCGGCGCTGGCGCCGGCCGAGCCGTGGGCGTCGATGCCCAACGTCGGCGAGTGGTGAGCGCGCGCTGCCCGCGGCCGCTGGCGGCAATGTAGACACCCGGCGGCAGCAACTGCACGGCGGCGAGCGCCATGCCGAGGTTGAACGGCGCATCGCTGTCGGTGAACCGTCCGGGCTGGAGCGCGCCGGTAAGCACGATCACCCGGTCAGCAAGGCCCTGCAGCGCGCGGGCCGTCTCGACCATGGTGTCGGTGCCGTGCGTCACGATGATGCGCCGCTGGCCGGCGGCGGCGACCGCCGCACGGATCTCCGCGCGGTCGAGCTCGGTCATGTCGAGGCTGTCCTTGCGCAGCAACTCCCTCACCGTGATGTCCGCCGACGCGCGCGCATTCTCCAGCACCCGGCGCACGACCGGCGCGCCCACCTCGTAGCCGCCCTTGGCATCGAAG
>JADZEE010000089.1 GCA_020850735.1 Gammaproteobacteria bacterium
CTCGGCGCGGGCGACGCGGGCGTCGTCGCCCTGTACCGCTCCCGCTCGGACCTGACCCAGGAGACCCGCTACCTGCACCGCGACCACCTCGATTCCATCACCGCCGTGACCGACGAGGCCGGGGCGCCGCTCGAGGCCCTGTCCTACGACGCCCACGGCAAACGGCGCAATCCCGACTGGACCGACGCGGCGGTGCCGCTGTCGGCGGCCACCACCGATCGGGGCTACACCGGCCACGAGCACCTGGACGAGGTCGGCCTCATCCACAGGAACGGGCGGATCTACGATCCGACGCTGGGCAGGATGGTCTCGGCCGATCCCTTCGTGCAGTTCCCCGGCAACCTGCAGGCCTACAACCGCTACGCGTACGTGCTCAACAATCCGCTGTCGTTCACCGATCCGAGCGGCTACGGGCTGTTTGGCTTCTTCAAGAAGATCTTCAAGGGGGTGAAGAAGCTGGTGCGGGCGGCTTTCAGCATCCTGCCGCGCAAGATCCGGCCGTTCGCGGCGATCGCGGTGGCGATCGTGCTGCACGACCCCACCATCGTGGGCGCCTGGGAATCGGGGTTTGCCGCCGGGCTGGTGGCCTCGGGCGGAGATCTGGAGTCCGGGATCATCGGCGCGCTGACCGCCGGGGCGTTCCATCAAGCGGAAACCTTCGTGGACGGTTTGAACCTCAGCGGCTTCGCCGACACGAGTGTTCGCGCGCTCGCCCACGGCATGGTCGGGGGCATCGCCGGCGAGGTGCAGGGCGGGGATTTCCTGGCGGGGTTCGCCGCGGCCGGGTTTCACCCAGGCGCTGTCGCCGGCCATCGGGCGCATCGGCGCCAGAAGTGCGACACTGACCGAGTACACCCAGTACGCCCCGCAGCGCGTGGTGGCGGCGGCGCTGGTGGGCGGCGCGGCGGCGGAGCTCGGCGGGGGGAAGTTCGCAAATGGGGCGGTCACCGCGGCGTTCGGGCGGTTGTTCAATGATGAGGCCCACCTGAGCGCAGACAGAAATCTGCGAAGCGATGCGACGCTGTCTTGGGACCCTCCGATGTTGAACGAGGATTTCGCCAATGCTGTCGTTGGTTTCGGTGATGGAGTATTCGCTGCCATTACCGCGCCAGCTAGGTTGTTCGGGCCAAGAGTGGCGAGTCTCGAAGTGATTCGATCTGAACTGCAAATTGAGGGCCAAATCGACGTTGACTCTTTCTCCTACGGAACCGGACAAGTTGCTGGCGTAGTTACCGGTGGGGCGGCGCTCTACGGCGGAGCGGCGTTCAGATACATTCCGGCCCTTGGTCCAAGCTCTTCTTTCATAGGGCACCCTGCATACGGGGGGCGTACGGTTTCGTCGCTGAGGACCGGACTCAGATTTGGGTGGGGAAGAGGAGGGAGTGGACCTGTCTTGCGAGGCGCATACAGAAACCGGAAGATCGATATACATCGCAATTAGCTTCGATGAAGCCGGCACGGGGTAAGTGCAGTGTTTGAAAAGATCATCAAGATTCCTGGAAAGACTCTTGACGAACTGTCACTCGCCGAGGTCGCGCAGATGATCATGGCTGATTCGGCGATTAGTCCGCGCGGGAATGTGAATTTCTCTAGCTGTGCACTCGACGAATTTCTGCATAACGCTGTGTTGACGAACCCTGAACTGGAGCAGATTCGCTCGGACATCCTGGAGTCGATCTACATTGACGTGGATGGTACTAAGGAAAAAAAGATCAATGTCGAGTTCTTGAAGACTTATGCCGCACGACTTGCAGAAAGGGCAAACCTGACGAACTTAGACACCCAGGGCGCTCCTGGACAGCCATGATCCTTGTCGCGTGAGAGAAAACGGAAAACGGTAAAGCTAAGAATGGTGTCGAAGCCGATAGATTCGCGCTCCCTCGTCACTCCACCTCCCACGGCTTGATGGGTCTTCGTTCCAGATCCCGACTGCCATGCACGACAGTGACGACGTAGAGGGTATCGGGCCGCAGCAGGTAGATGATGCGGTAGTTCTGGAACAGCAACTCTCTGACATCATCGCGATCGGCTTCCGGCACCCGCCGCCCGCGCTGCGGCTGCGCAGGCAATGACTCGACGGCGGCGATGATCCGTTCGATGAAGGCTTGCGCGTAATACGGCGAGTCCTTGGCGATGTAATCGCGAAGGTCCCTCAGATCATCACGGGCGCTCCTCGCCCACTCAATGCGCATCGCCGAGGAGTTCGTCCTTTAGCTGCTCATGGGTGACGGTACGCCCGGCCTCGACGTCGGCGAGGCCTGCCTCGATCTTCTGCTTCACGTAGAGCTCGTACATGAGCTCGTCCCAGGTGGCGTTGTCCGGAAGGTGATCGAGGACGGCCTGGGCGGCCTGCTTGACCGATGACATGGCGTTGTCTCCTGTTCAGAGAGTTACGGGGTCAAGTCTTCAGTTTTCACATTTACCAGTACGATGCAAGGCTCGGCACATTACAACTACTATCGCGATTACGAACCGGACACGGGGCGCTACCTGCAGCCAAATCCGATCGGGCTTGATGGCGGGCTGAACCTGAAATCTGAAGACCCTCGTAATTCCTTCAGTGTTCGAAATCCACTACTATCGAGGGGAACTCCCTACTCCGAGTTACGTAAACTGTCCCCGGAACCCCCCTCTTCTCGGCAGCCTGAACGGTGGCGTTTCAGTATCACTTTGAATGGGATCCCAACAAGGCCATCGCCAACCGCCGTAAACACGGCATCGGCTTCGAGCAAGCCGCTACGGTGTTCACGGACAAACTGGCCGTGTCGACCTATGATGAAGATCATAGCGAGGACGAGGACCGCTGGGTGACCTTGACAGGCCGAGAACGGACCGCTACTGGTCGTAGTCCATACGTATCGAGAGATCAGCGAGACCGGGGCCGCCATTCGGATCATCTCCGCGCGACCGGCCACCGCGGACGAGCAACGCGACTACGAGCAAAACCCATGAAAGACGAATACGATTTTTCCAAGGGCGAGCGCGGCAAATTCTACCGGCCCGATGCCCACCTGAACCTGCCGGTGTATCTCGATGACGACGTGCGCAACGTCCTGCAGCGCCAGGCCAAGGCCAAGGGCATTGAGGTCAACGAGCTGGTCAACGACATGCTAAAACGCGATATCGCGCAGGAAACGTGAGCAGCCGGGGACATAGGTAACAAAACTGTTGGGGGACATGGGTGACAGTCACCGATGACGTTTGATGCGTCCGAAGGCATCTTCTATCCGCATGAGTCGTTCATGCAAGCGGCCGAGCAGGAGCGGGCCGAAGTAGACGTTCCAAGTCCCGTCGTCCACCTCTTCCAGTGCGACGTATTCGCCGACACAGGTGATGGAAACGTTCACCCAGGCACGGTTCCAGCGGATTCCGCCGTTGGCGCTGACATAGCGTATCTCGAATCGGTCAGGGTATTGTAGCGGTGGCGTAAGCGCTCCGTTATCGCCGTAATTTCCCGATCGTGATCAGTGTGGCACGGTGGCCGTCCTTTTCGAAGGAGCTCCACCATCACCGGAACCAGTGTCCGCCATCGCCGGAATGCGCAGCAGACGGTGATCCTCGCCTACGATCGGCTCGGGCGCCTGCCCTCCCGCCTCGAGCCCGAGGGCGCGAGCACGTGGGGGTACGACACGGCGGCGCAGGGGGTGGGCAAGCTCGCGAGCGCCAGCGGCCACGCCGGCGATGTCCACGTCTACGGCTACGACGCCCTCGGGCGCCCCGCGAGCCAGAGACACACCCTGGCCGGCTCCGCCTACGCCCTGGCGATCGGCTACGACGGCGCCGGGCGGATGGCGACGCTCACCTACCCCGCGAGCCCGCACTACCCGGGCGGGCTGGTGGCGCGGTACGCGTACAACGGCTACGGCTATCTGGACAAGTTGAGCAACGATGCGACGGCGCTGGTGTACTGGCAGGCGAGCGAGCGCACCGCCGCCGGGGCTCTCACCGGCGCCACCTTCGGCAACGGCGTGCAGAATGGCACGACCTTGAACAGCAACCTCGTGCCGTTGACAAGCGCCGGCTAATGGGTGTCCCCGGAACGGCCCGCGCGGCCCGGACCCGCTACACTGCGTTGCGCCCGCCACCGCGGCAGGGGCGTTCAACACCACGAGGTCGCGTGCATGCGCCGCTGGGAGCTGATCGATACGGCCGTGATCCCCGGCGAGGGCGGCGAGCTGCGGCTGCTGCGCCGGGGTGACGATTTCTGTTTGCGCACGTCCCGCCACGGCGAGCTGATGAACAGCCGCAGCCACGGCTCCGAGGACGCGCTCGGCGAGCTGGCCTGCGCCGGGCTCGCGCCCCGCCCCGGCGTCAGCGTACTCATCGGCGGCCTGGGCATGGGTTTCACCCTCGCCGCCGCCCTCGCCCGGCTCGCACCGGACGCAACGGTGACGGTGGCGGAGCTCGTACCCGAAGTCGTGCGCTGGAACGAGGGCCCGCTCGCGGCGTGCGCAGGCCAGCCGCTGCGCGATGCGCGCGTCCGACTGCACCACGGCGACGTCGGCGCGCTGTTGCGCCGGGCGCGCGAGGCCTACGACGCCGTCCTGCTCGATGTCGACAACGGACCGGAAGGCATGACGCGCCGGGCCAATGATCGGCTCTACTCCCTCACCGGCCTCGCCGATATCCAGCGCGCGCTGAAAGCCGGTGGCACGCTGGCCGTGTGGTCCGCGGCCGCGGCGGCGGATTTCACCGCACGCCTGCGCAAGATCGGTTTCACCGTCGACGAGCGGCGCGTGCGCGCGCACGGCCACAAGGGCTCGCGGCACGTCATCTGGCTGGCGACGGTTTGAGCGACCACCAGGGCCCGCTCAACGGTCACACGTGACGGTTCCGGTGACGACCGCGATCTCGCTCGTCACCGGAACGAAGATCGTGCCGGCGGGAATAATCGTCGTTTGAATTTCACGTTTTTCTGCCACGTCCGCCGCATAGGAATCGGATTCGCACAGCTCCCGCGCACGGCGATGCCACATGGCGAGCAGCTTCCCCGGCTCATCGCGAGCGTTGCCCGTGAACTTCACCTCGTAGCGACCGGGAGAGATCTCGGAATCCCTGTACCCGCCTGGCTTCCAGTTGAAGGCGCCTTCCCGTTGATAGGGCGTTGTCCGCACGCAGCCCGCGACGAGCGGTGCAACCAGCAGCGCGAAAACGATTGCCGGTGCTTTCATGAGCAGGCTCCTTGATCTCCTGCGTTACTCAGCCCACCCTACCGAATGTCGTCAGAACAACCGCCGATGTACGCGGCGCACATCTGCTGCCAACTGTACTGATAGCCATCCATCGTCGCTCCCGGCACTTGCATTTCGAGAATGCATGTTACTGGAGTCCGGCCGGTGGCCCGTGCACAGTTCCCTGGAAAGTGATGCTTCACATTCTCCCACCGGTCAGTCGAGACATAACGCGCGTACGGAAAAAAACGGACTGGCCGGAGCGACACCACAGGAGAACCGCCATCCTGCGCCGGCTCGATGAATTCGTCAGGGCGCTGATTGCCCGTCGTCCTTTTTGTTTTCCGAGGAATTCGAACCGAAAGCGGGTATTTGGGCACCCTCGAGGCCGCATTGTTTATCACTGGCAATTATCAATAAATGGTTATAACGCTGACGAAAAGCGTCTATTTCGATTTGCTCCGCCTTGCTTAGATCCATGAAGAACAGAGGGACGAGCAAGAAGAATCCGGTGACGCCGAGTGCTACATTTTTTCCCGTCTTATCTGTCTGCGGAATCAGGCGTTGGATTTCTCCCTGGATAAACCTCATCTCCTGCTCGAGTGCCTGGCATGACCGATCGTCGTCGCCGTACTGTTGAATCATCACGGGGTTAGACGCGCGTCCCGCGCAGCCCAAAAGATGAGTCACGGCGACCGACAATAAAATCCATTTCTTGGCGCGCATAGTTTCTTAATCCTTTATTGCGTCTTGGGTCGGGCAGTCGAGAGCCTCGCGTCAACGGACACGACACCCCCGTCCATCTCGTAGCCGACCGCCCCCCGACAAAGTATAGATGCCCCGTTTGTGGAATGAAGGCGCATCTGGTTGTAAACGGCTAAGGGATCGGAGGAAAGTGAGTCAGGGAATCCCTGAGCCGGATGGCGCGACGGGCCGAGTGGACGGAACGTATCGATTCCTCGGTTCGGCGTGCGTACTTGCAGTCGATCACTTGTGAATTGCCGAATGCATCGATGGGGCAGCCGTCATCCGCACGGCGTCGCCTGGATCGCCACGCCCGCTGCGCGGGCTCGCGATGACGACAGGGGAAAGCAGTCGACGGTCGGGCAAGGCGCGGGCGAGCGGGTGCCAAATGGCGGTCGTGGACGCGCACCGGGCGGCGCTTGCACGGCGGCGCCTGGATCGCCACGCCCGCTGCGCGGGCTCGCGATGACGACAGGAGGAAGCAGTCGACGGTCGGGCAAGGCGCGGGCTCGCGATGACGACAGGGGGGAAGCAGTCGACGATCGGGCAAGGCGCGGGCTCGCGATGACGACAGGAGGAAGCAGTCGACGATCGGGCAAGGCGCGGGCTCGCGATGACGACAGGGGAAAGCAGTCGACGGTCGGGCAAGGCGCGGGCTCGCGATGACGGAGCTCGAGCAGGCTGCGCTCGTGCCGGATTCGACTGCGGCGCCGGGCGGCGCGCGCGATTACCAGGGGGTCGGTGGATCGATGTGCGCGAGATACGGGATGCCGAGCTTTGCGAATCCTTCCTCGGTGCCGAAGACCACGTCCACGGCGTCGGCGCGCACCGCGAAGTAGAACAGCGGCGCGGGCGGGCCCTGCCACCCTGGCGGATTGTCGTGGCTGATCCGGCCGACCAGGGCGTCGCGCGCGGCGCTGTCCAGATCGATGAAGGGTTTGTTGGCCGACGCCCGGGCGACGCGGTCGAGACTGGCCAGACCGAGCTGGTAGAACGGTGCGTAGGGCAGTGGCACATCGAGGTAGCGCAGCATGAGCAGGCTGTCGGCCGGCGGCAGCGCGAGGTGGTGATCGACGAAGTGAGCGATGCCGGCTTCGCGCGCACCCGGCAGCAGAGTCTCGCCGAACGCTTCCAGCAGTGCGACCTCGGGCGCGCTGAGCACACCCAAGGGCATGGCCTCGGCACGGGCCGAGCGCGGCGACAGCCAGCGCTCGACACCACCGACGTTGAACAGCAGCAGGCCCAGCCCTCCGGCCTTGAGGAGATCGCGTCGCGAGGCGGTGCTGTGGCTCATGGCGGCGTGGGCACGTGGACACACCGGCGCATTTGTACCCGCATACCGGCACCCATGGCAAATGGCTCTGCACCTGCCGGGCACCGTCGCCGCGCACGGGCACGCACAGGACGGGCGCTCGGCCGCGATCGCGGCGAACGCTGCTCAGCCGCTGCGGCTGAAGTCCGGCGCGCGGCGTTGTTCGAATGCGCTGATGCCTTCCCGGGCCGCGGCCGTGCAGGCGCTGGCGCCGAAAGCGCGGTAGCCGATCTCGAGGGCGTCGGCGAGCGTGGGCGCCGCGGCCGCGTCGCGGATGGCCTGCTCGATGATGGCGATGACCTCGCGGCTGAGCGGCTGGGCGTTGGCCGCCAGCGCGTCGAACGGCGCGATGTCGACGGCACCCTCGGCGATGCCCGCGACGCGACCGGCGAGGTCGTGGACGCAGGCGACGGCCGCAGCGATGAGCCCGGCATAGTCATCGGCGAGCGCCGCAATGATGCCGAGCTCGTGCGCCTTGCCGGCGCTCAGGCGATCCGCCCGGCGCAGCATGCCGTGAAAGGTCGCGGCGGCCTGCGGCCAGCGCCGATACGGCACGACCAGGGCGCCGATGCCGGGCACGATGCCCAGGGTGATCTCGGGAAACTGCAGCCACGCCGCGCGCACGGCCAGCAGCGCGTGACAGCGGATCGCGAGCTCGAGGCCACCGCCGAGCGCCATGCCGTTCAGCGCGGCGACGACCGGTTTTTTCATCGCGTCGATGTGCACCAGCAGGCGCGAACAGTCGCGGGCGTAGCGGGCTGATTTCGCGGCATCGCCGAGCATCTCCGGGAAGCGGCCGATGTCGGCGCCGGCACAGAAGGCCCGTTCGCCGTAACCCGTGATGACGAACCCGGCGACCGCCGAGTCGTTCTCCCAGGTACGGATGACCTCGAGGATCTCGTCGGTCAGCTCGTCGTGCAGCGCGTTCAGGGCCTGCGGCCGGCGCAGGGTGATGATCTTGACGCGGTCGAGGTCGTCGACGAGCACGTGGCGCAGGAAGCGCTGGTACTGCGGCAGCTCGCGCCTGGGCATCGGCATACCCGGTCGTTCCCTGCCGAGACGCTCGAGGATCCGGTGTGTATCGGCTTCGCCGGCGGCCTGCATGAGCTCGAGCGGACCGCGCCGGAAGCCGAGCGCGAGGCGGCAGCCGAGGTCGAGGTCGGCCGCCGAGCCGATGTCGCGGTCGAGGATGTCGACCGACTGCGAGAACAGGATCCCGAGCAGACGATCGCGCACGGCAGCCGCGGTCTGCGCGGGAACTTCCACACGCTCGCCCGGCGCCCGCGTGATCCACCTGTCGACCGACCGGAACACCGGCGCGGGACGGTAGTGTTCGCCTTCCTCGTCCGCCTGCAGCGTATTGGTCTCGGTGATGATCGGGTTGCCGTGCGCGAGGTTGAGCACGAAGAACGGGCCGGCGTGGACGAATTCGCCCGCGGTGCCGTCGATCTCGACGCTGGTCGCGCGGTCGAGCAGCCAGGCGGACTCATTGCACCAGTTGTCGAAGATGCGATCGAGCATGAAGCAGGCGACGTCGGCGGTGACAAGCGGCACCTTGCCGGTTCTGCAGAACAGCCAGCGCAGGTACTCGAGCACGGCCGGATCGCCCGCGTGCCAGCGGATCACCTCGACCGCCGGATTGCGCCAGGCGGGGGCGAAGAAATGCGTTACCGTCGCGCGGCCCTTGTGCTCGAGATCGGAGAAGATGCGTGCAGCCGGCAGGGAGCTCGTGTTCGAGGTGATGAGCGCGTCCGGCGCGACCAGCGCCTCCACCCTGGCGAAGATGCGGCGCTTGAGGTCGAGATCCTCGGTCGCGGCCTCGATCACCCAGTCACAAGTGGCGATGTCGTCGTAATCGAGCGTGCCGTGCAGATTCTGCGTCACGGCGGCGGCGAGTTTTTCATTCATCTTGCCGCGCTCGACGCCCTTGGCCGCGTAGTCGTGAAAGCGCTGCACGGCAGCGTCGACGGCCGCCTGATCGACGTCGACCAGATAGAGCGTGAGTTCCGGGATCGCGCTCTTGAGGTAGTAGCCGATGTCCGGGCCGATGGTACCGGCGCCGATGACGGCGACGCGCGCCGGCAGGGCTCGGGTCGGAGTGTGCAGCAGCGGGTTGGCGGGGCTGTTCATGGCGATCCTCTCGGGATGACTGCGTGCGCACCGGCCGATGACGCGCTCGCAGCCGCACCCCCGGCCCGACACGTCAAACTGACGGCGCCGGCAGTATAGCGCCGCGACCGGTCGTACCGGGCGGCCGGCGCGAAACGCGCATCGTCATCACGGGTCCGCCGGCCACAGGAAGCTGTGGGCACGTCCGCGCCACATCCCCACATATCTGGCGTCATTGCGAGCCCGCGCAGCGGGCGCGGCAATCCAGCCGCCGGTCACCACCGGCGCGGCGGGACCAGTATGAGCGTGAGGACGACGAGCAGGCCGAATACCGTATAGGCGGCGAGAAACACCCAGGCCGGCGCGTCGTAATACAGCAGTCGTTCCAGCCAGTGCTGGAGAAAGGCGCCCGGGTACGCGGCGTCGCCGGCACGGGCACGCAGGGCGTTCTCCCACACCGTCAGCGGGCACAGCTCACCCAGCCAGGCGGAGCCGATAACGACACCGATCGCCACCAGATGCGCGATGCGCAACGCCCGATTGCGCACCCAGCGCCAGCCGCGCGCGGCGCCGACGAAAATGGCGGGCAGCGCCAACACCACGAAGGCCGCGAAGAGCGCATGCGCGATCAACACGGCGTCGGCGGCGAGGCGCCAGTGCTGATCCGTCACGGCCGTCGCGGTTCAGCCGCCCGGGCCGAAGCCGGGCGGATACGCCGGGTAGCAGGGCAGCTCGTCGGTGATCTCGAACCAGGGCGCCTTGGAGGCCACGAACATGTGAAACGCGGGGCGCACCCCGGGATCGCCGTCGACGGTGCCCAGCGTCACGCCCATGATTTCACCCTCGTGCAGAACCGCGAGCGGCGATCCGCAGCGCGGGCAGAACACCCGCTCGTAACCCGGCGAGGATCGATAACGCGCGCACAGCTCCGCACCCGCGGTCCAGCGCCAGGCCTGCGGCGCTACGAGGGCGTAGGAGGAAAATGCCGCGCCGTGGGCCTTGCGGCACATGGAGCAATGACAGTTGTCGGCCTGGCCGAGCGCGCCGGTGATGGCATAGCGGATGGCACCGCACAGGCATCCTCCCGTGATCGTCATGTCCGTCCTCCCTGTCGTACCACACGGCCGTGCAGATCATAGTCGTCCGCGCCTTCGATGAGCACCTGCACTTTCGCGCCCGGTGCGAGTCCCCCGCCGGCGTCGATGCGCACGATGCCGTCGATCTCCGGCGCGTCGGCGTGGCTGCGGCCCAGCGCATGCCGGCCGCCGACCTCGTCCACCAGCACTTCGAGCGTACGGCCGATCTTCGCCGCGAGCCGCTGCCGGCTGACCGCGGCCTGCACGTGCATGAACCGCTCCCAGCGTTCCTCGGCGATATCGGCGTCGACCGGATCGGGCAGCGCGTTGGCGGCCGCGCCGTCGACCGGCGAGTAGCGGAAGCAGCCGACCCGGTCGAGCCGGGCTTGCTCGAGGAAGTCCAGCAGCCGCTCGAAGTCCTCGTCCGTCTCGCCCGGAAAGCCGACGATGAAGGTGCTGCGCACGGTGATGTCCGGGCAGATGGCGCGCCAGGCACGGATGCGTGCCAGGTTGTCCTCGGTCGCGGCGGGGCGGCGCATGAGCTTGAGGATGCGCGGGCTCGCGTGCTGCAGGGGCACGTCGAGGTAGGGCAGGATGCGCCCGTCGGCCATGAGCGGAATGAGATCGTCGACGTGCGGATACGGATACACGTAGTGCAGCCGCACCCAGACCCCGAGCGATCCCAGCTCTTCGGCGAGCTGACGGATGTGCGTGCGCACCGGCCGTCCGCCCCGGAAACCGGTCCGGTATTTCAGATCCGCACCGTAGGCGCTGGTGTCCTGGGCGATGATGAGCAGCTCCTCGACACCGGCGGTGACCAGGCCTTCGGCTTCGGCAAGAATCTCGCCCAGCGGCCGGCTCGCGAGGCGGCCGCGCATCGACGGGATGATGCAAAAGCTGCAGCGGTGATTGCAGCCCTCGGCGATCTTCAGGTAGGCGTAGTGCCGCGGCGTCAGCTTGACGCCCTGGGGGGGCACGAGATCGGCGAAGGGATCGTGCGGCGTCGCCAACGGTGCCGCGGCGTGCACCGCCCGCACCACCGCCTCGTACTGCTGCGGTCCGGTGACGGACAGCACCTGCGGGAAGGCCGAACGGATCTCGTCGGCTCTGGCGCCGAGGCAGCCCGTGACGATGACGCGGCCGTTCTCGTCCAGCGCCTCGGCGATCGCCTCCAGCGACTCCGCCTTGGCGGCGTCGATGAAACCACAGGTGTTGACCACCACGACGTCGGCGCCGGCGTAGCTGGGCACGAGCTCGTAACCCTCGGTACGCAGCTGAGTGAGGATCCGCTCCGAATCGACGAGCGCCTTGGGACAACCGAGGCTGACGAAACCGATTCTTGGCGTGGACACGGGCGCGGCGGGGCTCACGGATGCGAACGCCATTGTACGCCCCGGTGTGTTTCCGCGGGTCCAGCGGCGGCGGTCGCAATCCGTCAGCGGCCCTGCTTGAGCAGATCGCGGATCTCGGTCAGAAGCTGTATGTCGGCCGGCGGCGCGGCCGGCTCGGCGGGCGCTTGCGCGGCTTTTTTCTGCATGCGGTTGATGGCCTTGACGAGCACGAAGATCGCAAACGCGATGATGGTAAAGTCGATGACGGTCTGCACGAACGCACCGTAGTTGAGCGTCACGGCGGCAACCTCACCCTGGGCTTGCCTGAGCGTGACGGCGAGGTCCTTGAAATCGACCCCGCCGATGAGCAGGCCGAGCGGCGGCATGACGACGTCGGCGACCAGCGAGGAGACGATCTTGCCGAATGCCGCGCCGGTGATGATACCGACCGCCATGTCGACGACGTTGCCGCGCAGGGCGAAAGTCTTGAACTCCTGTAATAAACCGCTCATTGGTTCCTCCTTTTGTGTTGGTGCGGATTTTGATCTGCCGGAAACGGGTTCCAGGACCGCGACCGGCTAGGCGTGCGGACCGAAGCGTGGCCCGACCACGATGATCGCCGCCCCGGCCAGGCACAGCGCGGCGCCGAACAGATCGGGGAGTTGCGGGCGCTGGCGTTCCACGATCAGCAGCCACGCCAGCGAGGCGACGATGTAGACGCCACCGTAAGCCGCGAAGGCACGCCCGGCGTAGGTCGCTTCGATGCGCGTGAGCACGACCGCGAACAGCGCCAGGCAAACCATCCCGGGCACGAGCCACCCGGCGCCGTGACCGAGCCTGAGCCACATCCAGAAGCTGTAGCAGCCGGCGATCTCGGCCACCGCCGCCAACGTGAAGTTGACGAAGTTCAGCACCGGCGGCGTCCCCGCCCGCTCACAGGCTCTGCAGGCTCGTGAGGATGTCGAGTGGTTCGGCGCGCTTGCGGTAATCGGTGTCGACGAAAGCGTAGCGCACGACACCGCCGCGATCGATGACGTAGGTCGCCGGCACCGGCAGCTCGAAGCTGTCGTCGCCGTTACGCGCGGCGAGATCGATCCCGAACTTCGCGAACACCGGGCGCAGCTCTTCGGCCAGCTCGAACACCAGGCCGAAGTCGCGCGCAACGCGATTGCCGGCGTCGCTCAGCACCTCGAAAGCGAGCGCGTTCTTCCCGGCGGTCGACAACGACTGATCGGGCTGCTCGGGCGAGATGGCGACGAGCGAGGCGCCCAGCGTCTCGATCTCCCCGAGCACGTTCTGCAGCGCGCGCAGCTCGAGATTGCAGTACGGGCACCAGCCGCCACGGTAGAAGCTGAGCACGACCGGACCGCGCGCGAGCAGCGCGGCGAGCGAGACGTCTTCGCCCCTGGCGTTGGGCAGGGTGAAGTCGGGAACGGTCCTGCCCTCGCGCAGGCTGCGCGCCGGCAGGCCGGAAGCGGCGAGCGCCTCATCGGCGCGCGCCATCTTCGCACGGATCTCGGCGGGCATCTTCTCGGCGGACTGGCGCTGCTGGGTTTCGAGCTGGACGGCCAGGGACGCAATGGTCTTGTCGGTCATGGGCGCAGCCTCCTGCTGTGACAGCCGGGCGCCTCGTACCGTCGGCAGGCAGAGGGCGCACCGGGTGCCGTTGAGGGACGGATCCGAAGCCTAGCACGCGACGACGGCGGGCCGGCGCCCCGACGCGTGGCGGCGGCCGGATGCGGCGGTTCAGCGCTGGCGCCGGCGCGCGGGAAAGCTGCGGAAGAAGGCCCACATGGCGGTGTTGGCGTCGAGGTCGGTGGTGGTCGGACCGAGCACACCGGCGCGGCGCGGCCGGCCCGGCCAGCTGTGGCCGCCGCCGACGATCGCGAACAGGACGACGTCCGCACCCGTCACGGGGGCGCGGTAGATCTTGCGCACGACGTGCATGCCATCGTCGCTGACGTCGGGCAGATCCGTGGTCTCGGGCTCGCCCAGGGCGCCGTTGATCCGCCGCCACGCTTCCAGCGTCCAGGGCACCGAGTTGAAGGCATTGCCGGGCGTCGTCCTCGAACCACGACCACCGTCGAAGGGCACATGTTCGTCGAGCGTGCCGTGAAAATGCATGACCGGGACCGGTCCGCGCAGTTGCGCGGCGCTCACCTCGAGCGTGCCCGCGACCGCGGCCACCGCCGCGACGCGCCGTGGCCGCTCGGCGGCGTAGCGGTACGCCATCATGGCGCCGTTGGACATGCCGGTGAGGTACACGCGGCGCGGATCAACGCGATACCGGCGCACGAGATCGTCGATCACCGCGTCCAGAAAGGCGACGTCGTCGATCCGCCGGCGACGGGCGTAGGCACAGCAGCTGCCGGCGTTCCAGGTCAACACGCGCGGGATGCGCCCGCTACCGTCCGGGAACGCGGCCAGGAAACCGCGCCGGTCGGCCTCCTCGTCGAGGCCCGAGTAGCGGCGCATCGCCGTACCGTTGGAGCCACCGCCGTGCAGTGCGATCACCACCGGCAGGGGAGCGGCACCGTCCCCGCGCGCGGGCAGGTGCACGTGGTAGCGCCGTGCCTGGCCGGCGACAGTGAGCGTGTGAGTATGATCCCCCAGCGCAGGCGACGTGATCAGCGCCACGGCGAGCAGTGCGGCGCATCGGCCTGTCAAACCGTGGCGCCGGTGAGCCGTTCGCTGAGCGTCCAAAGTGCCTGCGCCAGTACCTCGACATCCGCCGGCAACGCCGCCGCGGCCTTGCGCAGACGGTTGAAATACGCGCCCTGGACCTGCGCCGGCGGCTGCTCGAGGAGGTTCAATACCGCCGCGGCGCCGCGCGCGGTTGCGGCACACGACCACCACGGTGTCCGCCCGGCGCGCGAGGCCGCGCGCGACTTCGAAGCCGATCCCGGAGTTCGCTCCGGTAACGACGCAGATCCGCTCGGCCATGGATGGCAGGGTCCGGACCCTATTCGTGAGCGATGGGCTTGTCCGTGAACAGGTAATCCCTGAGCTCGGCGTCGAAGCACGGATCCTGGCGCCGGATCCACTCGAGCACCATGGCCGCGTGCTCTTTTTCCTCGTCGCGATTGTGGGCGAGGATCGCCTTGAGCGCGCGATCCTTGCAGGCGTCGACGCGCTGGTTGTACCAGTCGACGGCTTCGAGCTCTTCCATCAGCGAGGTGATCGCACGATGCATGTCGCGGGTCGCATCGGAGAGCTCCTCGATCGGTTCGTGAAAACCTTCATTCGCCATGTCGTCCTCCCGGGTGGATGTCCGGCCGTTGCCGGCTACAGGGGTCGCTGCCGCGGTTCACGGCCCGCATACCTTAGCCACGGGACGAGTATTTGGCTATGCTCGGCCGGCGACGTTGCCACTACCGGAGTCGAACCTCATGCCTGTGCCATTCGAAGGCGGTTGCCACTGCGGTGCGGTCAGGTATCGCTGTGCCGCCGCGCCCCATGCCGTGCTCCTGTGTCATTGTCGTGACTGCCAGCGCACCACCGGCGGGCCGTTCGCGACCGTGGCGGTCGTGCCCGTGGCAGCGCTCGAGTTCACCGGGACGGTTCGGTCCTACGTGGTGACCGCACAGTCGGGACGCACGGTGACCCGGGAGTTCTGCCCGCAGTGCGGCTCGCCACTGTTCGAACGCGCCGAGGGCTACCCGGACATCGTGCTCATCAAGGCCGGCAGCGCGGACGATCCGTCCTGGATCGAGCCGACGCTGCACGTGTGGACGTGCAGCGCGCTGCCGTGGCCGAAGCTGGCCGACACGCTGCCGCGACATCCGCGCAACCCGCCGCTGTGAACCGCCTCGCCAGACGGGCCGCCGCCGGCACGCGGATACGATCGCTGCCGGGTGAGCCGCCAGTCATCGGTGTCTTTCACGTCGAGCGCGGTGCGACTGCGCCGCCACGGAGGTCTGAATGTCGGAATTGAAGATCCATGCGGTCTGGGATGCGGGAACCCGGTGGTTTCACTGGATCAACGTCCTTTGCATCATCGGCCTCGCGGGCGTGGGCACGGTGATCCTCAACGCCGGGGCGCTGGGCGTCACGGACGCCGGCAAGGTGAGCCTCAAGACACTGCACACCTGGATCGGCTATGCGTTCGCCGCCAATTTGCTGTGGCGCCTGGTGTGGGCATGGTGCGGCAATCGCTACGCCCGATGGCGCGCGATCCTGCCCGGTGGCAGCGGCTATCCCGGCGCGTTGCGTGCTTACCTCGCGGCACTGATCGGCGGCCGTCCCGAGCCGTACGTCGGCCACAATCCGGCCGGTCGGCTGGCGGTGGCCGTGCTGCTGCTGCTGCTGGCCGTACAGGCGCTCACCGGACTGGTGCTCGCCGGTACGGATCTGTTCATGCCGCCGTTCGGCGGCTGGATCGCGCAGTGGGTGGCGGCACCGGGCGTCCCGCCCGCGACGCTGGTGCCCTACGCGCCGGAGATGTACGACAAGATTGCCTACGAGAGCATGCGCGCATTGCGCAAACCCGTCGTGACCACGCACTACTACAACTTCTTCATCCTGATCGCGGTGATCGTCCTGCACGTGGCCGGGGTCGTTGTGACTGAATTGCGCGAAGGCGGCAACCTCGTTTCCGCCATGTTGACCGGCCGCAAGATCATTGCCGGGCGCGCCGTGGACGAAGATCGTCCCTGACGCACCGACAGCGCATCGAGGTCGTCCGGACCCGCGGGCGCGGCCGCGTACCTGCCCGCCGCGGCCGCCGTCAGGCGGCGCCGGTTGCGCTCAATGCGCCAGATCCTCGTGGCTTTCGATGATGCGGGAGACGATGCCGTAGTCCACGGCCTCGTCGGCAGTCATCCAGAAATCGCGCTCCATGTCGACCAGCACCTTCTCCAGCGGCTTGCCGGTCTGTCTGGCGATCACCCGGGCAATGCGTTCGCGCGTGCGCAGGATCTCCTTGGCCTGAATGGCGATGTCGGTCGCCGGGCCGCCGGCGCCGCCGCCGGGCTGGTGGATCATGAAGCGCGTGTTCGGCAGGCAGGAGCGCCGTTCCTTCGGCACCGCGAGAAATATGTGTGTGCCGGCGCTCGCGACCCAGCCGGTGCCGATGGTGTTTACCGGCGCACGGACGAAGCGGATGAGATCGTGGATCGCGTCGGCCGACTCGACGTGTCCGCCCGGCGAGGACACCAGCATGTTGATCGGCGCATCGGATTGCTCGCCCAGGGCGATCAGTCGCTCGCAGGTGACGCGCGCCGTCGCGTGGTTGATCTCGCCGAACACCAGAATGTAGCGCGACTTGAACACCAGTTGCTCGGCCAGACTCTCGCTCTTCTCCGGCTTCATCGCGGGTTCATCGGACTCGTTCAACCGTAGCGTCATCACGTTCTCCAGTGCGGCAGCGGGTGGGCAGTGTCGTCGCAACCCGGGCGCAATGCCGTGCTCCACCTGCGCGCGGATCGGGGGCTGCATTCTAAACCGGACGGCGGGCGCTCTGGCGCCGGGACCAGACCGGCCGCACCGGGTCCTCCCGCCACACCGCGGCCTGGCGCCCGCTGCCGGGTGAGCTTCGATGCCCGGTACGCGACGTGTGCCGATGACCATGCGCGCCGTTCGACGCGCCGGCGAAGCCGGGGCGTAGCCCGGCGCTGAGGCAGGCCCGTGGGAACGTGTGCACACCGGTCGTAGCCCCATGGCCATGCCCGCACGTGCTGGCGCCGCGGCGCAGTCAGAGCGGTGCGGCGGGCGCCGGGCCGCGGAACGAGCTGTTCAGAATACTTACACACCCGTGGCGCCGCCGGTTTTGGCAGAAATAGCAATGATTCCATTTACTTACCGATACATGGCGGGAATTGCCGCCGCCGGCGCACGCCGCGGACGGCGCGCGGGGCTTTACATCGACGCCAGCAACATAACCATAAGTCATTGAATAGTAAGCGTGGTATCGATCTTGCAGGAGGTTTGATCCGCAGAATGAACCATTCAAATGGAGGGTAGGGTGATGAGAGTGCTCGCTTGGGTCGCCGCCGGCTGTCTGCTCGCCGCGACCAGTGCCCAGGCCACCGTCGTCTTCAACAACGGGGGGCCGATCAACAACGGCGGCAACGACGCC
>JADZEE010000090.1 GCA_020850735.1 Gammaproteobacteria bacterium
ACGAGGCCGCGACCCGGGAGACCAGCCTGCTGCTCTACGAGATGGCGCGGGCGCTGGTTGCGAAGCGCAAGCGTGCGCCGCTCGATCCCGGGGAGGATGCGGCTAGCGCGCTGCTGGCGGTGCGCGTCGACGGCGAGCCGCTGCCCGACGAGATGATCGTCGGTACGATTCGCCAGGTGCTGGTCGTCGGCATCATCGCGCCCACCGTGGTCATCGGCTCGATCGCCGTACACCTCGCGCGCGATCCGGAGTTGCAGGCGCGGCTGCGCGCTGACACCGGGCTGGTGGAGGCAGCCGTCGAGGAAGTCCTGCGGCTGTACACGCCGTATCGGGGCTTCGCGCGCACGGCCACGCACGACGTCGAGATTCGCGGACGGCGCATCCCCGCCGGTGAGCCCATCGCGTTGGTCTACGCCTCGGCCAACCGCGATGAGGAAGTCTTCGAGGACGCGGAGTCATTCCGGCTCGATCGGCCGAACATGTGTGAATCGCTCGCGTTTGGCCGGGGCACTCACAACTGCCCGGGAGCGGCGCTGGCCCGACTGCAGCTGCGGGTGACGCTCGAGGAGATCCTCCGGCAGACGCGCGGCTTTCGGCTGGCCGGGGCGATCGTGCCGACGCGCTTTCCCGAGATCGGCGCGCTCAGGGTGTCGCTCGCGTTCGACTAGCCCCGAGAGCAAGCGCCAGTACGGTCGCGATCGCGAGTACCCCGACCACGAGCAGCATCGGGCCGGTGAACCCGCCGGTGTGCGCGCGAGCGAAGCCCATAGCCGGCGGCATCACCAGGCCGCCCGCGCTGCCGCAGATATTGACCGCTACCACGCCGATGCCGAGCGCTGCCGGCGGCAGGGACTGCACGGGCAGCGCCCAGAACGTGCCCTGCGCGCCGCCCAGCCCCAGGCCGGCGATGAACAGGGCGCCAGCCGCGGCGGCGCCGGGTCCGAGGCCCAGGGCGGCAAGCAGTGCTATGGCAGCGACGGCCGCCGGCACGGCCGTATGCAGCCGACGCTCGCCGGTGCGATCCGAACGGCGCGAGACGAAGTACATGCCCAGGCCGACGCCGATCCAGGGCAGAGCACCGACGATCCCGATCGCGAGCGGATTGAGGCGCGTCAGCGCTGCCACGGTCTGCGGCAGCCAGAAGATCAGCCCGTAGGAGCCGCTCAGCAGGCAGAACCACAGCAGCGCGGCGATCCACACGGCGCGGCGCCGCAGGCCCGACCAGTCGTTGCCTTGGCGCCGCGCTGAGCGCGCGGCGTGCTGCGCCAGCCAGCGCTGTTCGGCAGCGCTCAGCCAGCGCGCCTCGGCCGGCCCGCCAGGAAAGTAGACAAGCGCGGCGAACGCGAGCGCTATCGTGGGGAGTGCCTCGATAAGCAGCATCCAGCGCCAGCCTGGCAGCCCGAGGGTGTTGTTCATGCGCATGAGCCACCCGGAGAGGGGCCCGCCGATCACGATCGAGGCAGGGATGGCCAGCATCGGCAACGCGAAGGTCGCGGCCCGCTCACGCTGCGAGGCGAACTGGCTCAGGTATAGCACAATGCCCGGCGCGAGCCCCCCTTCGGCGGCACCGAGCACGACCCGCAACAGATAGAAGTTTCCAGCCGTGGCAGTGAAGCCCAGCGCAGCGGCGCTGCAGCCCCAGACGAGAGCACAGGCGGCGATCAAGCGCGCCATGCCGACGCGCTGATACAGGAACAGACTTGGATACTGGCCGAGCAGGAACCCGGCGAACAGGACACCGGCGCCGAAGCCGTACTGCGTCGGTGTGAGGCCGAGCTCAGCGCTCATGGCTGCAGCGGCGAAGCTCAGGTTGGCGCGGTCCAGCGAGCTCAGCAGCAGAAAGCCGATGCACGGCAGCGCGAGCCGCAGGCGGACTCTGCGGCCGATGCGGTCGGCATCCACGTCGGATTCCATTTCCGGTCTGTCGGGCGTGCGGTCCAGCGGGACGGATCTCCGAATGACGAGCGTCTGCAGCAGGCGGATGATAGCAGTCGCGCCGCGCCGACCCGGATGTGCCGGACCAGCGTCGGTACGCGCTGCCCCCGGGGGGGGCATTGACGCGGCGTTGATGGTCGTATGAAATCGCTTGCATATGAGACTCCGACGTCAACCCCGTCCCGGTCGTCCGGTCCGTGCTGCCCGGATGGCCGGCAGCCGCGGCCTGGTGCTGCTGCTGGCGTCGTGGACGTTCGGTGCGGGGGCCACGGAGCCCGGCGCCTACGACGCCGATCGCTGGTGGGCGCCGGCCAGCGGCCGCGTGTTCCCGGCGCAGGGCGACTACGAGAACGAGCTCGGCACGCTGCGGGTCATGCTCGCAGGCGATGCACTCGACACGCGCGGCCATCCGTTCTTCGAGCCGCTCGGTCCCAACGGCCGCGCCTGTGTCACCTGCCATCAACCGGCGGACGCCATGAGTCTCTCGGTGCGCAGCGCACGGGCGCGCTGGGAGGCGACCGGTGGCAAGGATCCGCTGTTCGCGGCGACCGACGGCTCGAATTGTCCGGCGCTGCCGCAGCAGGAGCGCGCCTCGCATTCGTTGCTACTCGATCATGGACTGATCCGTGTCGAGCGCCCGTGGCCGCCGCGCGATGCCGCCGGTGGCAGCATCCGCCCGGACTTCAGGATCGAGGTCGTGCGTGATCCCTGGGGTTGCAACACTGGCCCGACCTATGGACCGACGGCGGCGACGCCGCGCATCTCGGTCTATCGGCGACCGCGGCCCGCGGCGAATCTCAAGTACCTCATCGCGGCTGGCTTCGAATACGACCCGAAGCAGGGCCTGCCGCTGCCGCGCGACCCTGAGACGCGCGCTCTCGTCTCGGGCAATCTGATGGCCGACGCGCGTGCCCCGACCCTGTATGCACAGGCGCGCGACGCGGCGCTCTCGCATCTGGAGTTCACGCGGACGCTATCGCCCGCCCAGCTGCAGCAGATCGTCGGCTTCGAG